>NZ_DATGEX010000049.1:0-88320 GCF_035309685.1 Phenylobacterium sp. | reverse complement strand
GTGATCGGGGCGGCGCACCCCAAGTGGGACGAGCGGCCGGTGCTGCTGGTCAAGCTGATGCCGGGCGTGCAGTCCTCGAAGGAGGAGTTCCTGGCCTTCCTGGAGGGCAAGATCGCCAAGTGGTGGACGCCCGACGACGTGCTGTTCGTCGACGACATCCCGCTGGGCGCCACCGGCAAGATCGACAAGAAGCTGATCCGCGAGCGGATGAAGGGCTATGTCCTGCCGACCGCCAAAGCCAAGGAAACGGCCTGAGGTCTTGACGCAGGTCGATCTGCGCCGGGCTGGCGACGCCGACATCGAGGAGATCGCGGAGCTCACCAACTGGGCCTACCGCGGGACCGGCGAGGTCGCGAGCTGGACGGTCGAAAGCTATCTCGAGGGCCTGCGGACGACGCCTGAGACCCTGCGCGCCGACATCGCCGCCAATCCGGACGCGCGCCTGCTGACCTGGCGGGGCGAGGCGGGCGAACTCCTGGGCCATTTCTGGCTGGAGCCTCCGGCGGACGGGGCGACCTGGTACCTGGGCCTCCTGAGCGTGCGGCCCGACCGGCAGGATCAGAAGCTCGGCCGCCGCCTGCTGGCCGCCGGCGAGGATTTCGCCCGGGCGCGGGGCGCGACGCGGCTGCAGATGACCGTGATCAACGTCCGCGACACGCTGATCGCCTGGTATCAGCGCCGCGGCTACGCGCTCACCGGCGAGGTGCGGCCGTTCCCCTACGGCGACGACCGCTTCGGCAGGCCCAGGCGCGATGACCTGAGTTTCGTGGTGCTGGAGAAGGCGCTTTAGCCGGCGACGGCCCGGCGGCGGCGAACCATGGCGCCCGCCCCGCCGAAGCCGACGATCATCAGCGCCCAGGCCGCCGGTTCCGGCACGCCAGGAACCTGGCCGCCGCCGCAGGCGCCGGTGCAGGGCGGCGGGCCGCAGTTCTCGAGGCAGGGCGGCGGGCCACAATCGAGCGTGCAAGGGGGCGGCCCGCAGTTCTCGGTGCAGGGCGGCGGCGGCGGCGGGACATAGCTCCCGGTCGAGATCAGCTCGGCGTTGGACAGACCCGCCAGATTGAAGGTGATGGTCTCGAGCCCGCCCACCAGGTCGCCGGCGTTGAACTCGAAGAAGGCGGTGGACTCGTAGCCGACGGCGGGGATGTTTTTGCTGCCCTTGGCCCCACCCACGTGGAAGCTGACGATGGTCTCGCCATAGAGCGCCGTCCCGAAATCGACGGTCGGCCCGCTGACGGCGAAGTTGTGCAGGGTGTCGAAGCTCGCAGCGGTATAGGTGGTCACGCCCAGCATTTGGTTCAGCGCGATCGCCGAGTCGGTGTTCATCGCGTCGCTGCCGCCGTTCAGGTTGCCCGAAAACCAGCCGGCGCAGAGGCCCGTGGGCGTACTGCCGCCGACGCTGATGTCGCTCATCGAGCAGAGGGTCGCGCCCAGGGTCGGGCCGGGCGGCGGAGGCGGCGGGCCGTTGTGCTTCGCATAGGCCGAAGTGGCCAAGGCCAAGGTGACGGCGACGACCGCCAATGCGAATTTCCGACCGATCATGCCCGACCTCAAAGCTTAACTATAACGCCCTGCGGCTCGGCATAGACCCACGCATTATAAATCCATAATGGACTCCCCTTGCGCGTGAATCTGCGAGTGAGAATGGCTCTCAACCGGCCAGGCGGTAGACTGTGTCCGGGCCCGGCGGACCGTTGGTCTCGACCTCGCCCTGGTGCTCCAGGTGGATGATGGCGGCCAGCATGGAGCGGGCCGCGGCCGGCCACAGCCGGGCGTCGACGTCGGCGTAGAGGCGGGGCGTGAGCTCGCCGATGGTCGCCGGGCCCTGGGAGAGCGCCAGGAGGATCTGGTCCATGCGTTCCCGGCGATGGGCGGCGTAGGCGTCGATGAAGGGCGCGACCTTGAGGATCGGCGGGCCGTGGGTCGGCCACAACGTCGTGAAGTTCCGCGCCCGGATGCGCGCGAGGCTTTCCAGATAGGCGGTCATGTCGCCGTCTGGCGGGGTGATCACCGTCGTCGACCAGCCCATGATGTGGTCGCCGGTGAAGCAGGCGTTCTCTTCCTTGAGCGCGTAGCAAAGGTGATTGGAGGTGTGGCCGGGTGTCGGGATCGCCTCCAGCGTCCAGCCGGGGCCGGAAATCTCGCCGCCGCCGCAGAGGCTGATGTCGGGCGCGAAGCCGTGGTCGTGGCCGGCCTCCATCTTCACCTCGCCGGTGTCTTCGGCCTCATGGCCCGCCACGGCGCAGCCGTAGATCACAGCTCCGGTGGCGGCCTTCAGTGGGCCGGCGAGCGGCGAGTGGTCGGAATGGTGGTGGGTGATCGCGATGTGCGTGACGCGCTCGCCTTCCACAGCCCGAAGTATGGAAGCCAGATGTTCCGGCAGATCCGGGCCGGGGTCGATCACGCAGACCTCGCCTTTGCCGACGATGTAGGTCCCGGTGCCCTTGTAGGTGAAGGGTCCCGGGTTGTCGGCCACCACCCGGCGGATCAGCGGCGAGACCTGGTCGCAGGCGCCGTACTCGAACTCGATCTCGCGGACGTAAGGGATCGCCATCCGGCCGCTCAGCCGCCGAGCGCGGCGGTGAGGTCGTAGCCGGCGGCGCGGCCGAGGCTGACCAGCTCGCCGCGCGGCCGCGCGCCGGACATGACCTGGCCGATCGCCCAGGTGGTGATCGAGCGCGTGCCCGAGCGGCAGTAGGCGAGCACCGGGCCGTCGGCGGCCTCCACCGCCAGGCGCATGGCCTCGACCTCGGCCGGGCCGGGGCTCCCACGCACCGGGATGTGCGCGTAGGTCAGGCCGTGGGCCTCGGCCGCGCCCTTGATCTCGGCGGCCGACGGCTGGCCGGGATCCTCGCCGTCGGGACGGTTGCAGACGATCGCCACGAAGCCCTGACGGGCCGCCTCGGCCACGTCGGCGGTCGAGATCTGCGGGGCGGTGGTGAAGTCGTCGGTGACGCGTCGGAAGTCGCTCATGGCGCTATTGCTCCCTGTGGACCTTCACTTCGCGCTGGTTGTTCACGCTCATCGCGTAGCTGCCCATCGAGGCGGTCCTGATCTTCACCTTCTGGCCGGGCTTGGGAGTCAGCGGAATCTCGGTCAGGTCGACCTGCACCCAGCGGGCGCCGTCCTCGAGGGTGAACTCCCACTTGCCGGTGGGCAGCTGACGGGCGCTGGCGATGACGCCGTCGGCCGAGGTGATCTCTTCCGGCTTTTCGCCGCGCGAGAACAGCGACATCGAGGGCAGGGTGAAGCCGAAGGCCTGGCGGCGGACCTTGCGGGCCTGCTCGCGGTCGACCACCACCACGTCGCCCTTGGCCTCGGCCTGGTCGAGGACCCCGGCGGCCTGGTCGAAACAGGCCAGCCGCTGGGTCGGGTCGGTGAGCTTGCGGCAATCGAGGAGCTGCTGCAGCTGGGCGGCGCGGGCGGGCGCGGCCGGCTCGGCCGCCAGACCGGGCGCCGCAGCGGCGCCGGCGACGGCCGCGATCAAGAGGGTGGCGGCGGCGAAACGCGGCTTTGGCCCAAACGCTGTCATCGATCGATTCCCGACTGTCAAAGGTTGTCCCTCAATAGCTTCGGATTCCGAGTTTGTCCGGTTTTGGGCCGCCTGACTTTTATCCATGCGCGGCTGCATGCAAAACCACCCTCGGGGCCGGCAAAAACGACGCATGAACCCCCACGCATTTGCCCCGTCCGGGGGCGAATTGTGCGCGCATCGCCATCCCCGCGCCCAATCTGTGACCAGAATGCGACAGGTCGCCTTCGACAACATTGCCAAAAGCTAATGTTCGTTGACCGAGCGTCAGATACGCCCGTAACTCCGCCGTAACCGGGATCGACTGCGACTCCGGGGGCAATTTTGTTTGGGGGCAGGCGCGCTTTTCGGGGCGGCCGCTGGAGGATTTAGACCTTGAAAATTCAAAGCACCCGGGAGCGCCTGTTGGCCTCCTCGATGATCTGCGGCGTGGCCTTTCTGGGGCTATCCGCGTCCCAGGCGTTCGCCGCCGCGGCTGACGCGGCCAACGGCGAAGTCTCCGAAATCGTCGTGACCGGGACGCGCATCCCGTCGCCGAACCTCACCTCCATCGCCCCGATCACCACGGTCGGCAACGCCGACATCAAGTCGCAGGGCATCACCCGGATCGAAGACATCACCAACGCGCTCCCGCAGGTGTTCGCCGGCCAGGGCTCCTCGATCACCAACGGTTCGAACGGCACCGCCACGGTCAACCTGCGTGACCTGGGTTCGTCGCGCACCCTGGTGCTGATCGACGGCCGCCGCGCCCAGCCGACCCCGACCGACCTGAACTTCATCCCCTCGGCCCTGGTCGAGCGGGTTGACGTGCTGACGGGCGGCGCCTCGGCCACCTACGGCGCCGACGCCGTCTCGGGCGTCGTCAACTTCATCATGCTGCACAACTTCGAAGGCGTGCGCATCGACGCGCAATATTCGGGCTACCAGCACGACAACAACAACAGCGTCGGCCAAGCGGCTCTGACCGCGGCGGCCAAGACCGCGATCATCCCCTCGCAGTTCGCGATCCCGGGCAACCTCTGGGAAGGCGAAACCTCGCAGGTGACGATGATCATCGGCGCCAACGCCCCGGACGGTAAGGGCAACGTCACCGCCTACGCCACCTATCGTCAGAACAACGCGATCCTCGAAGCCGACCGCGACTTCTCGGCCTGCACCCTGGCCTCCACGGCCGCGGGCTTCACCTGCTCGGGTTCGGGCACGGCCTTCCCGGCCCGCGTCGGCAGCTTCCTGGTCGACCCGACCACCTTCAACACCTTCCGCACCCGCGTGGCGACGGACGTGTTCAACTTCGGCCCGGCGAACTTCTTCGCCCGTCCGGACGAACGCTACAGCCTGGGCGCCTTCGCCCACTACGAGATCGCGCCGTGGGCCGACGCGTACATGGACACCATGTTCATGGACGACAACTCGACCGCTCAGATCGCGGCGGGCGGCATCTTCGCCGGCACGTTCAGCATCGACTGCGCCAACCCGCTGCTGAGCACCCAGGAAAAGGGCCTGCTGGTCCCGACCGCGGCCACGGGCGGCGGCACCTGCGCCACCAACCCGGCGGGCATCTTCACCGGCACCGTCGCCCGTCGTCTGCTCCCGCAAGAGCAGGGCGGCCGCCTCACCCAGTTCCGCCACAACGACTACCGCATGGTCATCGGCATGAAGGGCGACCTGGGCAAGAACTGGAACTACGACGGCTACATGCAGTACGGCGTCGTGACGGTGAACAACCGCCAGTCCGGCAACTTCGACACCACCCGCATCAACCAGTCGCTGAACGCGGTTCCCGGCCCCAACGGTCCGGTCTGCGCCGCCGGCGCCGATCCGGGCTGCGTGCCGATCAACATCTTCACCTCGCAGTTCATCTCGCCGGCCGCGATCAACTTCCTGGCGATCAACAGCTTCAACTTCACCAACATCAGCGAGCGGGTCGTCAGCCTGGCCTTCACCGGCAAGCTCGGCGACTACGGGATCAAGAGCCCCTACGCGTCTGAAGGCGTGGGCGTGGCGTTCGGCGGCGAATACCGCCGCGAGCACCTCGACAACGGCGCCGACTTCCTGTCGGTCAACGGCCTGGTGAACGGCAACGGCGGCGCCGCGGCGCCGACCAACGGCAGCTTCGACGTCTACGAACTGTTCGGCGAAGCCCGCGTGCCGCTGGTCAGCGACATGCCCTTCGCCAAGGACCTGTCCCTGGAGCTCGGCTACCGCTTCTCCGACTATTCCTCGGTCGGCGACACCAACACCTACAAGGTGGCCGGTGAGTGGGAAGTGATCGACGGTCTGCGCTTCCGGGGCGGCTACAACCGCGCCGTCCGCGCGCCGAACATCACCGAGCTCTTCCAGACCCAGACCGTCGGTCTGGACGGCAACTCCGACCCCTGCGCCGGCCTGACGGCGGCCAACCCGCTGGTCGCCACCTGCGCCTCGATCTTCCACCTGACCACGGCGCAAGTCCTGGGCATCGAGAAGAACCCGGCCAACCAGTACAATGGCCAAGGCGGCGGCAACCCGAACCTGAAGCCGGAAACCGCCGACACCTACACCGCCGGTGTGGTGTGGCAGCCGAGCTTCGCGCCGGGCCTGAACCTCAGCGCCGACTTCTTCGACATCAAGGTGGAGTCGTTCATCGGCGGCTACGGGGCCAACCTGATCCAGACCCAGTGCATCAACACGCAGTCGCCGACCTTCTGCAGCCTGATCCACCGCGACGCCAACGGCTCGCTATGGCTGAGCAACCAAGGCTTCGTGCAGGACACGACGCTGAACACCGGCTCGCTGAAGACCACCGGCGTCGACATCAACGCCTCCTACCGGACCGACCTGTCGGCTTGGGGCCTGGGCGACAACGGCTCGATCTCGGCCAGCATCGTGGGCACCTGGCTCGACACCCTGATCACCCAGCCGCTGCCGGGTGGCGCCAGCTACGATTGTAAGGGCCTCTACGGCTCGGTCTGCGGCACGCCGGCTCCGGAATGGCGTCACAAGGCGCGCCTGACCTGGAACACGCCGTACTCCTACGGCGACTGGTTCAAGTCGCTGAGCCTGTCGATGCAGTGGCGCTACTTCGGCAAGGTCAGCCTGGACGCCTACGACTCGAACCCGCAGCTGAACAACCCCGGGAACCAGTTCGCGGACGACAAGCAGTTCAGCGCCCAGAACTACATCGACCTGGTCGCCAACGTGACGATCCACAACAACCTGAACCTGCGGATCGGCGTGAACAACGTGTTCGACAAGGATCCGCCGCTCGCCGACTCCACGGTGGCGCCGGGCCCGTTCGGCAACGGCAACACCTTCCCGAACGTGTACGACGCGCTCGGCCGCTACGTGTACGTGGGTCTGACGGCCGACTTCTAAGGCCGAGACTCATCTCTCAAGAGATCGGGCGGCGGAGCAATCCGCCGCCCTTTTTCGTGGGCGCCCCGCGGCGGAGCATTCCGCCGCCCTTTTCCGTGGTCGCGAAGATGCGGCGGAGCTAGGGTCGCGACCGATCTGACGAAGGGCGTGACAGCCGATGGTGGAGTTCAAGTCCGGGCCAATACGGCTCTCCGTGCCGCCCAAGCCGCAGGCCATCGCGCCGAGGGACGCGCAGGCCGACCGCGCGCAGCTGCAGGCCATCGAGCAGACGCTGGCGGCGGGCGACGTCGAGGCCGCCGTGGCGCTCGCCGAGGCGGCGCTCGCCGGAGGGCTGGAGCATCCGCTGGTCTTCAACCTGGCCGCCGAGCGGTTGGAGAGCGAGGACCGGTTCGGCGAGGCGCTGGCGATGCTGGACCGCGCCCACCGGCGTTTCCCGAACGACCTCGGCCTGCGCCAGGCCCTGGGCCTGTGCCTCTTTCGCCTGCAGCGGTTCGACGCCGCTCTGCCGCACTTCGACGCCCTGATCGCCGTCCAGCCGGGCTTTGGCCACGCCCACGCGGCGCGAGGCGTGATCCTGGAGGCCTTGGACCGCGCGCCGGAGGCCGAGGCGGCCTTCGCCAAGGCGTATGAGCTGGAGCCGGGGAACCTGCTGGCCATCGCGGGCCTGGCCTCCACCGCCAGCCGCAAGGACGACCACGCGACGGCGCGGCGCTTCGCCGAGCAGGTGCTGGCGGCCGAGCCGGGCTATCCCGACGCGGTGCTGGTGCTGGCCCGCGCCGACCTGGCGGAACGCGACTTCGACGCCGGCGAGGCCCGACTGCGGGCGATGATCGCCGATCCGCGGGTCCCGCCGCCGATGGTGAAGCTCGCGCAGGCCATGCTCGACCAGTTCGCCGCCGACCGCGAGCGCAAGTTCGACGCCTAAGGCCGCCTGAGCCAGCCTGACCGTTGCGCTTACCTGATGGCGCGTTCGTCGCAACCGCCTTCCGCTTTGCGGGCCCGCGGGGCAAGCTCGCGGCCAAAGGGAGTCGGAATGACCGGGGAAGGATGGTCCAGGCGCGGCCTCGCCGCCGCGCTCGCGCCGGCATTGCTCAGCGCCTGCGTGACGCCGGCTGAGCGCCGATTGATCTCGATCAACCTCGCCGACACTGGGCCCGTCCAGGGGCCGCCGCCGGACGCCGGCGCGCAACTGGAGACCGCCTTCGACCAGGCGCGGCGGATGGTCGTGCCGGTGTTCCTGAACAGCAAGGGGCCCTACGGTTTCGTGGTCGACACCGGGGCCAATCGGTCCGTGGTCTCGACCGAGGTGGCGGCCGCCTGCGGCCTGCCGTCGGCCGGTCAGGCCGACGTCCACGGCATCGCCGGCGCGGAGCCCGCGGCGCTCGCCCTGGTGAGCCGCCTCAGCGTCGCGGCGGTGACGTCGCGCGACATGGTGCTGCCGGTGCTGGACAGGAGCCGCCTGGGGGCCGACGGCCTGCTGGGCGTCGACATGCTCAAGGGGCGGCACATGTCGCTGGATTTCCTCGACAACCGCTTCGAGATTTCCCCGTCCGGCTACGGCATGGAGGTCGGCCAGGGGAGCAACACCCGCATCCGCGGCGACACCGATCCGATCCAGGTGGCCGCCGCCATCCGCGATGGGCAGCTGGTGATCCTGGACGCCCAGGTGGCCGACGTGCGGGTCGCCGCCTTCATCGATTCCGGGGCCCAGGTGACGGTGGGCAACCACGCCCTGCGCGACGCGGTGGTGCACACCCATCCGGATTTCGGACCGCGCCTCGCGCCGGTGCCGCTGCTCAGCGCCACCGGCCAGACGATGATGGGAGAGTTCGCGCCCCTGCCGGTGCTGCGGCTGGGCGGCATGCAAATCTACGACGTGCTGGGCATCTTCGCCGAGCTGCACATCTTCGACCTGTGGAAGCTGTCGGACCGGCCGGCGATCCTGATCGGGGTCGACGTGCTGCGGCACTTCCAGTCGGTGACGCTGGATTTCTACCGAAAGGTCGTGGTCTTCCAGCCCGCCCCGCCCGGCGATCCCCGCCTGCGGCTGCAGACGCGGCAGGGCGGCCGGTAGGGGGCTATCGCACCCGGGTCGGGTCGAGGACCATGGCGCCCTGGCTGCGCAGGCGGGCTTGGCCGAGTTCGTCGAGGATGGACTGGGCGCGGGGGTCGCCGAACACCCAGGCGGCGGCGGCGAGCGTCTTGGCCGACGAGGCCGAGACGCCCAGCATCTTCTGCACCGCCTCGATCGGCGAGCCGGAGGGCGACATGCGCTTCAGCCGCGCTTCGCCGGTGACGCCGGCCAGGGTCTTGGCCTTGGCGACCGCCTCGTAGAAGCCGCCGAGCTCGTCGACCAGGCCCAGGTCCTTGGCCTGCGCGCCGGTCCAGACGTGGCCCTTGGCGATCTCGCGCACCCGGTCGGGCGAGAGCTTGCGCCCGGCGGCGACCCGCTGGACGAAGTTGTCGTAGATGCGGTCCATCCAGTGGGAGAAGGCCGCGCGCTGGGCCGGCGTGAACTCCTTGCCCATGCCGAAGCCCGACGCATAGTCGCCGCCGACGCTGAGCTGGCGCACGTCGACGCCGAAGCGGGCCAGCGCCTCGCCCAGCGCGAACTTGCCGCCGAACACCCCGATGGAGCCGGTGAGCGTCGAGGGCTCGGCGACGATGGCCGAGGCCTCCGACGAGATCCAATAGCCGCCTGAAGCGCCGTAGGTGCCCATAGAGACCACCACCGGCTTGCCGGCGGCCTTGGCGGCGCGGATGGCGGCCAGGATTTCTTCCGAGGCGGTGTCGGAGCCGCCGGGGGAATTGAGGCGCAGCACGATAGCCTTCACGTCCTTGGCCTTGATGGCGTCGTAGAAGGCGTCGGCGACGTCGTCGGCGTAGATGGACGAGCCGCCGCGGAACGGGTTGCCGCCCTGGTCCTTGCCATCGACGATGTCGCCCTCGGCCTCGATCACCGCCACGGCCGGACCCAGGCCCCGCTCGCGCGGCGCGCGCCCGTGGGCGTAGTCCTCGAAGTCCATCAGCTCGGCGCCTTCGCCGGCCTTTTTCAGCAGGGCCGCCTGCGCCTCGTGCACCTGGCCCACGTGGTCGATCAGATGCTTGTCCAGCGCCTCGTCGGACAGATAGGGGCCGGCCTCCAGCGTGGTCTTGAGCACGGCCGGGTCGAGCTTGCGGTCGACGGCGGCGGCGGCGATGTCGGTCTGGTAGACCGATGTCATCCACGACAGCTCGGCGGCGCGATGGGCCGGCGTGTAGTCGTCGTAGAGGTAGCCGTTGACGGCGTTCTTGTACTCATAGCGCTGCTCGTAGTCGGCGTGGACGCCGTACTTGTCGAAGGCGCGCTTGAAGAACAGGTCCTCGTTGGAAAGGCCGGTGACCTGGAACGAGGCGCCGGGCTGCATCCAGAGGTCGTCCGACGCCGCGCCGATCATGTAGGTGGCGGTCACCACGCCGGAGGGATAGAGGCCCTGGCTGTGGGCGATCACCGGCTTGCCCGAGGTGCGGAAGTGCCGGATCCCCAGGCGCAATTCGTCGGCGAGTCCGGGCTCGACCCCGCCCTCCGGCAGGCGGATCAGGACGCCTTTGACGCGGTCGTCCTTCTCGGCGCGGCGCAGGCCCTCGATGATCGACATGGCCGAGTGGCCGCGCCTGGCGAAGCCCGCCAGCACGTTCTGGGCCGACTGGTCGGTGAGCGAGTCGCGCAGGTCGAGCTCCAGCACCGTCTTGGCCGGCGTCGGCGCAGGGCCGGCGGCCGCCGCGGCCATGGAGATCAGCACGAAGGGCACGCCGATCAGGAAGATCAGGAGGCCCGCGAAGACGCCGGCCGCGGTGATCAGGAACTGCTTCATCGGTGACCCAGGTGCGCTCTGACGGAAGACCTGACCGCGTGTTTAAGCAGATGCGCCGCGTCTGGCACACGATTTCGCAAGGCGCGGCTCAAACGCGGGCCGACGGCCCGCCCTGAGCGCGCCACCCGCTGCCGCCGTGGTCAGGCTTCGGCCAGGATGGCCGCCTCGGGACCGAGTTCGATCTCATCCAGATTGTCGCCGGGGCCGGCGCGGTCGATGACCAGGAAGTCACTCTCCGCGCCCAGCGGCAGCAGGAAGTGATGCCAGACGCCCTTGGCGTAGTTCACGCCCTGATGCGGCGCGGCGCGGAACAGGCGGATGGCGGCCGGGTCGAAGGCGCCGGCTGGCGCCACGGCGACCAGGAAGGGCCGCCCGCTCAGGGGTACGAAGGCCTGGCTGCCCAGCGGATGGCGCTCGAAGACCCGCAGCACCGGCGGGCTCAGCGGCCTGCCGCGGAAGATGCTGAGGATCGCCCGGCCCTTGTCGTCGCCGACGTCGACGGCGGCCAGGTCGTTGAAGCGCGTCGTCATGCCGTAGTTGATGGCGATCTGTTCGGCCCGCTCGGAGGCCTCGATCACCTCGCCGAAGGGCGCGAAGGCCTCGGCGGTGAGTGGTTCAGGCGCCATCTCGCGCATCAGGGGGAAACCCTCGCGCCGGCCTTGATCCAGGCGCCCAGGCTGGCGCGCTCGGCCTGGGTGATATGGGTTTCGTTGTTCAGCGGCATGGAGCGGCTGGCGACGGCGCGCTCGTAGACCTTGGCGGCGTTCTTCGTCAGGCCTTCGTCGGTGTCGAGGATCACGCCGTTGGGCGGCGCGGTGACGCCCTTGTGGGTGGGCTCAGCCGAGTGGCACATGACGCAGTGGCGGTCGATCAGCGCGCGCACTTCGGCAAACGGGGGGACAGGAACAGCGGCGGGCGGCGGCGGCTTGGTGGTCTCGGCGAGCACCGCCACGGTCACGAAGGCGAGCGCGCCCAGCAGCAGGAAGTCGGCCCGGATCTGGCCGGCGTTCTTGAGGTTGAAGAAGTGGCGGATCGAGATCCCCGCCAGGCTCAGCCCCGCCAGCCACAGCCAGTTCAGCGGCCCGGAGATCACCATGGGATAGTGGTTGCTGATCATCACGAACAGCACCGGCAGCGTCATGTAGTTGTTGTGGACGCTGCGCTGCTTGGCCTGCTTGCCGAGCGCCGGATCGGGGGCCTGACCGGCCAGCACCTGGGCCACCACCTTGCGCTGATTGGGGATGATGATCAGGAAGACGTTGGCGACCATCACCGTGCCGATGATCGCGCCCAGGTGCATCACCGCGCCGAGGTCCGAGAAGATGCGGGTCAGGCCATAGGCCGCCGCCGTCAGGACTAGGAACCAGACGATCCCGAACACCCGCAGGTTCTGGCCGATGGGCGAGCGGCAGAGGGCGTCATAGACAAGCCAGCCGACGGCCAGGGAGCCTGCGCCGATGCCGATCGCCTGCCAGGTGGTCAGCGCGGCCTTCGACGCGTCGATCAGGTTCACGTCGGCCCCGACGTAGAAGATCAGCGCCAGCAGCAGGACGCCGGAAATCCAGGTGGTGTAGGCCTCCCATTTGAACCAGTGCAGCTCGTCGGGCATGCCCGGCGGCGCGACCATGAACTTCATCTGGTGGTAGAAGCCGCCCGAATGGACGCTCCAAAGTTCGCCGGCGACGCCCGCAGGGGGTTTGGCCGGGGGCTTCAGGTGACTGTCCAGCCACATGAAATAGAACGACGAGCCGATCCAGGCGATGCCGGCTGTCAGGTGCAGCCAGCGGATGGCGAGGTTGGCCCAGGCGGCCCATTCGAAGGTCACGCCGAGGGGCCCTCCGCGAGCGCCAGCAGTTCGGCGGCCAGCGACACGGCGATCACCGCCGGCGCCTTGCTCTTCAGGCTCGGGATGCCGATCGGACAGGTGAGGCGGGCGAGCTCGGCGTCGGTCACACCGTCATCGCGCAGGCGCCGTTCGAACCGCACCCGCTTGGTGTGCGAGCCGATCAGGCCGAGGTAGCCGAAATCGCCTTTGGCCAGCGCCGCGCGGGTCAGGCGATAGTCCAGGTCGTGGCTGTGGGTGAAGATCGCGAACAGGGTCGCCGGCGGGGCGGCGGCGATACAGGCCTCCAGCTCGTCCTCGCTGAGAATCTCGGCGTGGGTTCCGCCGGCCTCGGGGCGCAGATCCTCGCGGCTCGCCAGCCAGTCCAGGTGGAAGGGCAGTGGCGCGAACGCCCGCGCGACCGCCTGGCCCACGTGGCCGGCCCCGAAAATCACCAGCCGCGGCCGGACCGGCGTGATGGCTTCCGAAAGCGTCCGGACGTCCGGGATCGGGATGCGCGGGGAGTTGTCGGCGGTGTCCTCGCCATTGGCCTGAGCCTCTGGGGCGCCCTGGACCGAGCGGCGCAGGTCCGCGCCCTCGACCTCGGCCTGCAGTCGGAAGGGCGCGCCGCCCTCGCAGGCCCGGGCGGCGTCGGCGAGCCAGCCGGCGCTCTCCGCGTCGATCCGCTCGACCAGCAGGCGGACGCGCCCGCCGCAGCACTGGCCGAGCAACGGGCCCAGCGGATAGTCCTGCAGGGCGTGGCGGCGCGCGTCCTGCGCCAGCAGCCTGCGCGCCTGATCCAGCGCCTGCCGCTCCAGCGACCCGCCGCCGATGGTGCCGGTGAAGCGGTCCGGCCAGACCAGCATCCGCGCGCCGATCTCGCGCGGCGTCGAGCCCTGCGCGCCGACGACCGTCGCCATGGCCAGCGCCTCGCCGCGCGCCACCGCCGCCAGGGCCTCGCCGATCCACTCAGACATCGGCCGCCCTCCGCCGGACATCCTCGACCGCGGCCAGGATGCGCTCCGGCGTCGCCGGGGCGTCCAGGTTGGGCATGACCCGGTGGTCGGCGGCGCTCGCCACCGCATCGGTCAGCGCCGAGAAGACCGAGATCGCCAGCATCAGCGGCGGCTCGCCGACGGCCTTGGAACGATGGATCGTCGCCTCGCGGTTCTCGCCCGACCAGAGCGCCAGGTTGAAGGCGTCGGGTCGGTCGCTGGCTGTGGGGATCTTGTAGGTCGAGGGCGCATGGGTGCGAAGCGCGCCGTGATCGTCGAACACCAGCTCCTCGGTGGTGAGCCAGCCCATGCCCTGGATGAACCCGCCCTCGATCTGGCCGGCGTCCACCGCCGGGTTCAGGGATCGGCCGCAGTCGTGCAGGATGTCGACGCGGGTGACCTTGTTCTCGCCGGTCAGGGTGTCGATGACCACCTCCGAACAGGCCGCGCCATAGGCGAAATAATAGAACGGCCGGCCCTGGTGGCGGGCGCGGTCGTAGTGGATTTCCGGCGTGCGGTAGTAGCCCGTGGCCGAGAGCGAGACACGGTCGAAATAAGCGCGGCGCACCAGCTCGGTGAAGCTGAGCGAGGTGGCGCCCGCCAGGACGCCGTCGGGGCCGAAGACCACCTCGTCGGGCTTGCAGCCGAATTCCCTGGCGGCGAAGGCGACCAGCCGGTCCTTGATGATCCGCGCCGCGGCCTGGGCGGCCATGCCGTTGAGGTCGCTGCCGGACGAGGCGGCGGTGGCCGAGGTGTTGGGGACCTTATCGGTGCGCGTTGCGCTGATTTTCACCGTCCCCAGCGGGACCTGGAACTCGTGGGCGACCACCTGAGCGACCTTGATGTTGAGCCCCTGGCCCATCTCGGTCCCGCCGTGGTTCAGGTGGATCGAACCGTCGGTGTAGACGTGAACGAGCGCGCCGGCCTGGTTCAGGTGGTTGGCGGTGAACGAGATGCCGAACTTCACTGGCGTCAGGGCCAGGCCGCGCTTCAGGATGCTATTGTCGGCGTTCCAGGCGGCGACCGCCTTGCGCCGCGCGCGGTAATCGCACGAGACCTCCAGCTCGGTCATGATCTCGAAGGTGACCGCGTCGGTGACGGTCTGGCCGTAGGGCGTCTCGTCGCCGGAGACGCCGTAGAGATTGGCCAGGCGCACGTCCAACGGGTCCTTGCCCAGATTGAGCGCGATGGCGTCCATCGCCCGCTCGATCCCCATCATCCCCTGCGGCCCGCCGAAGCCCCGGAAGGCGGTGTCGGAGACGGTGTTGGTGCGCAGCCGGTGGCTGACGATCTCGGCCGCCTGCAGGGCGTAGGCGTTGTCGGAATGGAACATCGCCCGGTCGTTGATGGCGATGGAGAGGTCGGCGGAGTGGCCGCAGCGAGAGGCCAGCTCCAAGGCCGCGCCGGCCAAGACCCCGTCGTCGCCGAAGCCCACCTGCCAGTCGGTGACGAAGGCATGCCGCTTGCCGGTCATCGCCATGTCGTCGTCGCGGTCGAGGCGGACCTTGGCCGG
The DNA here is from genome assembly GCF_035309685.1 of Phenylobacterium sp. Classification (GTDB taxonomy): domain Bacteria; phylum Pseudomonadota; class Alphaproteobacteria; order Caulobacterales; family Caulobacteraceae; genus Phenylobacterium. The sequence goes on along the minus strand of NZ_DATGEX010000049.1, from coordinate 73,250 downwards.
CCGCCCGGTCTTTTGCGCGGCGAGGGCGGCCAGGGCCGCATAGTGCACCGACTGGGTCTCCTTGCCGCCGAAGCCGCCACCCATGCGCCGCACCTCGACCACCACGGCGTTGTCGCGCAGGCCCAGGCAGCGGGCGATCAGGTGCTGGGTCTCGGTGGGGTTCTGGGTCGACGACCAGACGTGCAGGTCGCCGTCTTCGCCGGGGACCACCAGCGCCACCTGGCCTTCCAGATAGAAGTGGTCCTGGCCGCCGATGGCGAGGCGGCCGGAGAGCGCGTGCGGGGCCGCCGCGATCGCCGCGTGGGCGTCGCCCAGTCGCATGACCTGGCTGTCCTCGATCAGGGAATCGGCGGCTTGCGCCGCCTCGATGGTCAGCAGCGGCGGCAGGTCTTCATATTCGACCACGGCGAGCGCGGCGGCGGCGCGGGCCTTGGGCAGGCTCTCGGCGGCGACGGCGAACAGCGGCTGGCCGACGAAACGGACAACGCCCTCGGGCAGCAGGGGCTCGTCGTTCTGCACCGGGCCGATGTCGTTGCGGCCGGGCACGTCGGCGGCGGTCAGCACGCAGACGACGCCGGGCGCGGCGCGGACAGCTGTCAGGTCCAGGCGGGTGACGCGGGCGTGGGCGCGGCCGCTCTGGCCCACATAGAGGTGCAGCAGGCCGGCGGGTTCCGGCAGGTCGTCGATGTAGAGCGCTTCGCCCGCCACATGCTTTTCGGCGCTGTCGTGGGCGATGGCGCTGTGCAGCGCGCCCAGGGTCCGCAGGGCCTCGCCGGCGTCAGCCATGGGCCACCGCCTGCGCGTCGAGCACACGGGTGGGCGCCGAGGCCGCCCCGCTCTCCAGCCAGGCGCGCACGATCAGGTTCCGGGCGGCCGCCAAGCGATAGGCGGCGGAGGCGCGCATGTCGTCGATGGGCTGGAAGTCGTTCGCCAGAGCCTCGGCGGCGGCGCGGACCGTGGCCTCGATCCAGGGCTGGCCGGTCAAGGCGGCCTCGCAGGCCGCCGCGCGCTTGGGCGTCGCGGCCATGCCGCCAAAGGCGATGCGGGCGTCGGTGACCCGGCCGTCCGCCACACCGATCGAGATCCCGGCGCAGACGGCGGAAATATCCTGATCGAAGCGCTTGGAGAGCTTGTAGAGGCGGAAGACGCGGCCGGCGGGGACGCGGGGCACGATCACCGCCTCGACGAATTCGCCGGGCGCGCGATCCTGTTGCCCGTAGGCCAGGAAATAGGCGTCCAGCGGCATCGTCCGCGTCGCCGCGCCTTTGCGCAGGACGAGGCTCGCGCCGGCGGCGATCAGGGCCGGCGGCATGTCGCCGATGGGCGAGCCGTTGGCGATGTTGCCGCAGATCGTGCCGGCGTTGCGCACCTGCAGGCCGCCCAGCCGGCGCAGCAGCTCGCCGAACTCGGGGTGCAGGTCGCTCAGGGCGGAGAAGGCGTCGGTGTAGCGCACGCCGGCGCCGATGCGGATCGCGTCGCCAAGGTCGTCGATGCGGCGAAGTTCGGCGACCTCGTTGGCCGAGATGACGGTCGTCAGGTCGCGATGCTGCTTGGTGACCCACAGGCCGACGTCGGTGCCGCCGGCCAGGACGGTCGCGTCGGGATACTGCTGGACGGCGGCGGCGAAGGCGGCCGCGGTCCGGGGCGCGAGGAACCGGCGGCCCCTGTGCTCGATCTCCAGGCCGTCGTCCGGCTGGATGGCCGCCAGGGCCACGGCCAGCGCGTCGGCCGCCGCGCCGGCGTCGGGATCGTCGCCCATGGCCTGGCCCGCCGCCAGGATCGGGCCGTAGCCCGTGCAGCGGCAGAGGTTGCCGGCGAGCGCGTCCTTCAGGCTGGCGCTGTCGGTGGGCGCGCCGGAGCGCTGGTGCGCATAGAGGCTCATCACGAAGCCGGGGGTGCAGAAGCCGCACTGGCTGGCGTGGTTGGCGACCATCGCCTGCTGCACCGGGTGCGGCGCGCCGTCCTTCTTCAAGCTCTCGACCGTGAACAGGGCGCGGCCGTCCAGCATCGGCGCGAAGAGGATGCAGGCGTTGACCGCCCGAAACGTCACCGCGCCGTCCGCCGCAAGCTCGCCCAGCACGACGGTGCAGGCGCCGCAGTCGCCCTCGGCGCAGCCTTCCTTGGTCCCGGTCCGCCGCAGGTCGTACCGCAGCAGGTTGAGCACGGTCAGCGTGGGGTCGATGTCGCGGAGTTCGCGGACCTCGCCATCCAGCAAGAATCGAATCGGCCGGCTCATGGTCAGCTGCCGCGATAGGTCGAATAGCCGAACGGGCTGACCAGCAGGGGCACGTGGTAGTGGGCGCCCGCGCCGGCGATCCCGAACTCGACGGCCACGACCTCGAGGAAGGCCGGATCGGGCAGCGCCACGCCAAGCGCGCGATAGTAGGCGCCGACCGCGAACTCCAGCCGATAGGCGCCCGCGCTCATCGCCTCGCCGGCCAGCAGGGGCGAATCGCAGCGGCCGTCGCCATTGGTCCGTGTGCTGACCAAGACCTCGCCGCCGCGCAGCAGGCGCACGGCCACGCCCGCGGCCGGCTTGCCGTGGGCGGTGTCGAGGACGTGGGTGGTAAGGCCGCTCATATGACTTCCGGGACACCAGCCGCCCAGAGTCGGTCCAACCCCATGCAATTGCAACTGTTTGGCCTTCTTGCGAGGCTGCAGGCCGCGCGAAGCCTGCTAAGCGGTCATCCATGCCGGACGCCTCCTATCCCCGCGACCTGATCGGCTACGGCCGCAACCCGCCGCACGCCGACTGGCCGGGCGGGGCGCGGATCGCCGTGCAGATCGTGCTGAACTACGAGGAAGGCGGGGAGATGAGCGTCCTGCACGGGGACGACCGTTCCGAGACCTTTCTCTCCGACATGATCAACCCGCCGGCCATCGTCGGCGCGCGGCACATGAGCATGGAGCAGATCTACGAGTACGGCAGCCGCGCCGGCGTTTGGCGGCTGCTGCGGCTGTTCGAGCGGTATGGCGTGCCGGTCACCGTTTTCGGCGTGGCCATGGCTCTGGAGCGCAACCCCGCGGTGGTCGAGGCCTTTCTCCAGGCCGGACACGAGATCGCCAGCCACGGCTGGCGCTGGATCAACTACCAGGACGCGCCGGAGGCCGTGGAGCGCGAGCACATGGCGCGCGCCATCGAGATCCACACGCGCCTCACCGGCGAACGACCGCTCGGCTGGTACGCCGGCCGCACCGGTCCCAACACCCGGCGCCTGGCGGCGGAAGAGGGCGGCTTCCTCTACGACGCCGACGACTATTCCGACGATCTTCCGTTCTGGACCGTGGAGGCCGGCAAGCCGCAGTTGATCGTGCCCTATACGCTGGAAGCCAACGACATGCGGTTCTCGGGCGGCGGCCTGGTCACCGGCGAGGACTTCTTCACCTATCTGCGCGACGCCTTCGACGTGCTCTACGCCGAGGGGGAGACCTCGCCGAAGATGTTGTCCATCGGCCTGCACTGCCGCCTGGCCGGACGGCCCGGGAAGCTGGCCGGGCTGGAGCGGTTCCTGAGGCATGCGCTCGGCCATCGTGACGTCTGGTTCTGCCGCCGCGTCGAGATCGCGCGGCACTGGCGCGAGCGGCATCCGCATGCCGGTTAGCGACCTCACCCACGCGCAATTCCTCGCCCGCTTCGGTCCGGTGTACGAGGACTCGCCCTGGGTGGCCGAGGGCGTCTGGCCGGCTGCGGAGGCCGGCCGTCTGGACGATCCGGCGGCGCTGGCCGGGGCCCTGCGCGACGAGGTGGACGCCGCGCCGCGCGAGATGCGGCTGGCGCTCATCCGCGCGCACCCGGAGTTGGCGGGCCGCGCCAAGATGGCCGAGGCCTCGGTGAAGGAGCAGTCGGGCGCGGGCCTGGACCAATGCTCGCCGGCGGAGTTCGACGCCTTCCAGCGCCTGAACGCCGCCTACAATTCCCGCTTCGGCTTTCCCTTCATCGTCGCGGTGAAGGGGCTGAGCCGCGCCGACATCCTGGCGGCCTTCGAGGCGCGGCTGGCCAACGATCCGGAGACCGAGTTCGCGACGGCCATCGCCCAGATCCACCGCATCGCGGGGTTCCGCCTCGCCGAGCTGATCTAGAAAGACCCCCCGTGTTCGAAGACCTGCGCCGCCGCTACGTAGACCTCGCCCAGCCCCGCCTGGGAAGCGAGGTGGTCTACGCCACCGACGACTTCTTCGCCGACAAGGCCCGCCTGATCGACCCGGCGCCGCCGGTCTGGCGCGAGGGGGTCTATGACGACAACGGCAAGTGGATGGATGGCTGGGAAAGCCGCCGCAAGCGCGTTCCCGGACACGACTGGTGCGTGATCCGGCTGGGTGTTCCCGGCGAGGTGGCGGGCTTCGAGATCGACACCGCCTTCTTCACCGGCAACTACCCGCCAGGCGCCATGATCGAGGTCTGCAACTCGGCCGACGCCATCCCCGGCGATGCGGCCTGGACCTCTGTCACCCCGCGCCTGGACCTCGCCGGCGACAACCGCGTCTATGTGCCCGTCGAGCACGGCCAGTCCGTCACCCATGTGCGCCTGCACATCTATCCCGATGGCGGGATCGCGCGCCTGCGGGTCTGGGGCCGGGTGCTGCCGGACTGGGCCAAGGTCGGCGCGCAGGAGGCCGTCGACCTGCTGGCGGTGGCCAATGGCGGCCGGGGCGTCATCGCCAACGACGAGCACTACGGCGCGGTGGCGAACCTGACGGCGCCAGGCCGCGGGGTGAACATGGGCGATGGTTGGGAGACGCGGCGGCGGCGCGAGCCGGGCCACGACTGGGCGGTGCTGGAACTCGGCGCCTTGGGCCGCGTGCGCTCGGTCGCCGTCGACACCGCTCACTTCAAGGGCAACTACCCCGACCGCTGCTCGATCCAGGCGAGCGCCAGCGCCGCCGGCTCGCCGGAGGAGATCGCGGCCCAGGCCGAGGCTTGGCCGGTGCTGCTGCCGGAGGCGAAGCTGGCGGCCGACGCTGTGCATGAATTCCGTGATGAGCTGGCCGATCTCGGGCCGGTGAAATTCGTGCGGCTCAACATCTTCCCCGACGGCGGGGTGAGCCGCTTGCGGGTGGTCGGAACGCTCGTCCGCTAGCCGCTTGCTAAGGCGGCGATTGTTCGGCATCACCGCCAGATGGCTTCAGCCCGAGCGGACCGCGCGCTGATCATCCTCGCGGCGGGTTTCGCGATCCTGATCCTGGCGCTTTTGCTGGCGATCGGCGCCTCGAGCCGCCAGCAGCGCGGCTTTTCGGCCGTGGTCCGCACGCTGGAGATCGAAAACCAGCTCGGCATGGTCCTGTCGCGGCTGCAGGACGCCGAAACCGGGGCGCGGGGCTATCTGCTCACCGGCCGCCCCGCCTATCTCGAACCCTACAACGCGGCGCTGGCGCACCTCGACCCCGAACTCGACATCCTGAAGGCCGAGCTCGCCGACGATCCCAAACAGGGCGCGGCCCTGGTCCGGCTTCGCAGCATCGCCGCCGAGCGCCAGAGGGTGCTGAAGGACTCGATCGATCTCTACGACAAGGGCGACCGCGAGGCCGCGGCGTCGCCGGCGCGCCTCGACCGGGGCAAGGCGCTGATGGACTCCGCGCGCGTGGTCGTGGCGTCGATGAAGAGCGAGCAGGACCAGCGGCTGACGTCGCGAAACACCGTGGCCCGGCGCTGGGCGAGCGTCATCCTGGCCGGCTTGCTGGCGATCATCCTGGCGCTGTTCGTGCTGGGCGGGTTCGTTCGCCGCGACCTGCTGCAGCGGCTGGCCGAAGCGAGGGCCGCGCGCCAGGCGCTGGCGGACGAGGCCGCCCAGCGGGAGGCGGCTCAATCCCAGATCCGGCAGATGCAGAAGGTGGAGGCGATCGGCCAGCTGACCGGCGGCATCGCGCACGACTTCAACAACATGCTGGCGATCGTCATCGGCTCGCTGGACGTCGCCAAGCGCAATCTCGCCAAGGACCCGCGCAAGGCGGAGACCTTCATCGATGCGGCCTTCTCCGGCGCGCAGCGCGCCGCCGCGCTCACTGCCCGCCTGCTGGCCTTTTCCCGCCAGCAGCCGCTGGCGCCGGAGGTGGTGGACGCCAACAAGCTGACCGCCACGATGTCCGAACTGCTGCGCCGCACGCTGGGTGAGCACGTCGAGCTCGAGACCGTCCTGGCGGGCGGCCTGTGGCGGACGCGTATCGATCCGGGCCAGCTTGAAAACGCGCTCTTGAACCTCAGCGTCAACGCCCGTGACGCCATGCCGGACGGCGGCCGGCTGACGCTGGAAACCTCCAACGCCCATCTGGACGAGGCCTATGTCGCCGGCCATGTGGACGTCGCGCCGGGCCAGTACGTCATGCTGTCGGTGACCGACACCGGGACGGGCATGCCGCCCGAGGTGGTGGAGAACGCCTTCGACCCCTTCTACACGACCAAGGGTTCGGGGAAGGGCACGGGCCTTGGGCTCAGCCAGGTGCATGGCTTCGTCAAACAGTCCGGCGGCCACATCAAGATCTATTCGGAAGTCGGCGTCGGGACGACGGTGAAGGTCTACCTGCCGCGCTACGTCGGCGCCGAGCCGCCCAAGGAAGCCGCTCCGGCGCCCCTAGGCGATGTCCCCGTGGCCCGGCCCGGCGAAACCATTCTGGTCGTCGAGGACGAGACCGATGTGCGCCAGCTCTCGGTCAACGTCCTGCGCGACCTGGGCTATCTGGTCCTGCACGCCGACGATCCGCGGCGCGCCCTGGAGAAGATCGCGGACCTGCCTAAGCTCGACCTGCTGTTCACGGACATCGTCATGCCCGGAATGAACGGCCGGCAGCTCGCCCTGAAAGCCGTCGAGGCGCGGCCCGGGCTGAAGGTGCTCTACACAACCGGCTACACGCGCAACGCCATCGTGCACAACGGCGTCCTGGACGCCGACGTCTCGCTGCTCGCCAAGCCCTTCACGGTCGAGCAGCTCCCGCGCAAGGTCCGCGAAATCCTGGATGGCGGTCCCGGCGAGGCTCCCTAAGCGGGAGCCATCGCGGTCCGCTAGGCCACGTCGCTCATCGGCGCCGGCAAGCCGCCGGCCCGGGCGATGAAGCCTGCCACCTCGGCGACGCCCACCAGGCGCGTCAGGTCGGTGAACACATAGGGGCGCTCGCCACGCGCCTTGGCGGTGTCGGCGCGCATGACGGCGAGGTCTGCGCCCACGTGCGGCGCGAGGTCGGTCTTGTTGACCACCAGCAGGTCCGAGCGGGTGATCGCTGGGCCGCCTTTGCGCGGGATCTTCTCCCCCTGGCAGACGCTGATCACATAGATTGTCAGGTCGGCGAGGTCGGGCGAGAAGGTGGCCGCCAGGTTGTCGCCGCCGCTCTCGATGAAGATCACGTCCAGGTCGGGGTGGCGCCGGTTCATCTCGGCGATGGCGGCTAGGTTCAGCGAGGCGTCCTCGCGGATGGCGGTGTGCGGGCAGCCGCCGGTCTCGACGCCGAGGATGCGGTCCTCGGAGAGCGCCTGCAGCCGGTTGAGGATCAGGGCGTCTTCCTGGGTGTAGATGTCGTTGGTGACGACGGCGACGCTCCAGCGGTCGCGCATCTGCTTGCAGAGCTTCTCCACCAGCGTCGTTTTCCCGGAGCCCACCGGGCCGCCGATGCCGATGCGTAAGGGGCCGTTGCGGCTGGTCATGACGCAAAAAGCCTTCCGTCCAGGGTCTCGTGCCGCATGGCGGCGATGTCGGAGTTGAGCGCGCAGGCGCCCAGATCGTCCAGCGTCGAAGCCGCCGCGCGACCCGCTGTGGCCAGGATCGTCGGCTCGAGCGCGGCGATCACGGCGACACCGTCGGTCTGGCCGATGGGAATGGCGCGGACGGCGACGCTGACCAGGTTGGCGCAGAAGGCGTGCAGCCAGGCCGTGAGCGCGGCCCCAGCCGGGATGCCCGCCCGCGCCGCGGCCGAACCGACGGCGACCGGGTAAGCGACCGGGCCGTTGAGCTCCGGCGGTCCCCAGGCCCGCGCCGCGACCAGGAAGGCCTCGCCCTGCGCCAGGGTCTCGCGGCGGCGCTCCAGGGTCGGCGCGAGCGCTTCGGCCAGTTCGACCAGTTCGGCGAGCGCGAGCGCGTCCCGCGCGGCCGAGGCCTCCCAGGCGGCGGTGAACAGCACCGCGTCCGTCCAGCCGCCGCCGAGCTCCACGAGACCGCCGACCCAGGCCGCAAGCGTGTCGGCGTCGCGCACCAACCCCTCGCGGATGGCGGTCTCCAGGCCGTGCGAATAGCCGAAGGCGCCGACCGGGAAAGCCGGCGACAGCCAGGTCATCAGCCGCAGGAGTTGAGCCTCAGTGGTCATGGTGGTGGTGATCGCCCGGCCCATGATCCTGATAGGCGCCGCCCTCGGGATCAAAGGCCTCCTCGACCTCGCGGACCTTGGCGCCCTGGTGTTCGAGCATGTGGGCGATGACGTGGTCGCGGCGGATCAGGATGCGGTCGGCGAAGACCTGGGCGGCCAGGTGCCGGTTGCCGATGTGCCAGGCCAGGCGGATCAGCGCCTGCGGGCTCGCCGCGCGCACCTCCAGCAAGGGTTCCGGCCGCGCCACGATCTGCACGATGCCGCGGCCGGTCTGCAGGCCGTCACCGTCGCGCAGGTGCGTCGTTTCAGGGAGGTCCAGCAGGTATTCCGCACCGGAGGCGCCGGTCAGGACGATCCGGCGGCGGTGGCGGCCGTCGTAGTCCAGCACCACCCGGTCGGCGGGCTCGCCGCTCCAGGCGCCCCTGGGCAGCACGTCGGTGATCGGGGTATGCGGCATCAGAACAGGAAATACCTCTGGGCCATGGGGAGCACGTCGGCCGGTTCGCAGGTGAGGAGTTCGCCGTCGGCCTTCACCTCGTAGGTCTCCGGATCGACCTCGATCACCGGCGTCGCCGAATTGTGGACCATCGAAGCCTTTGAGATGCCGCCGCGCACGTTCTCGACGGCGACCAGCTCCTTGTCCAAGCTCAGCCGACCGCGCAGGTCGTTCTCCAGGGCCAGCCGGGAGACAAAGGTCACCGATGACCGCGTCAGCGCCTTGCCGAGCGCGCCGAACATCGGGCGGTAGTGCACCGGCTGCGGCGTCGGGATCGAGGCGTTGGGGTCGCCCATGGGCGCGGCGACGATGGAGCCGCCCATGATCACCAGGTCCGGTTTCACGCCGAAGAAGGCAGGATCCCAAAGCACCAGGTCGGCGCGCTTGCCGGCCTCGACGCTGCCGATGTGGGCGCTCATGCCGTGAGCGATGGCCGGGTTGATCGTGTACTTGGCGATGTAGCGCTTCACCCGCGCGTTGTCCGCCGCGCCGTCGCCGGCCAGGGACCCGCGCTGCTTCTTCATCTTGTCGGCGGTCTGCCAGGTGCGGATCAGCACCTCGCCCACCCGGCCCATGGCCTGGCTGTCCGACGAGATGATCGAAAACGCGCCCAGGTCGTGGAGGATGTCTTCCGCCGCGATGGTCTCCTTGCGGATTCGGCTCTCGGCGAAGGCCACGTCCTCGGGGATCGACGGGTCCAGGTGGTGGCAGACCATCAGCATGTCGAGGTGCTCGGCGAGCGTGTTGCGCGTGTAGGGCCGCGTCGGGTTGGTCGACGACGGGATGACGTTGGCCAGGCCCGCGACCTTGATGATGTCCGGCGCATGGCCGCCGCCGGCGCCTTCGGTGTGGAAGGCGTGGATGGTGCGGCCCTTGAGCGCCGCGACGGTGTCCTCGACGAAGCCGCTCTCGTTGAGGGTGTCGGTGTGGATCATCACCTGCACGTCGTGGGCGTCGCCGACGGCAAGGCAGCAGTCGATGGCCGCCGGCGTCGTGCCCCAGTCCTCGTGCAGCTTGAGCGCACACGCGCCGCCCGCGACCTGCTCCACCAGGGCGGCGGGCAGGCTGGCATTGCCCTTGCCGGAGAAGCCGATGTTCATCGGCAGCGCCTCGGCGGCCTCGATCATCCGCGCCAGGTGCCAGGGTCCGGGCGTCGCGGTGGTGGCCTTGGTCCCGGTCGCGGGACCCGTGCCGCCGCCCAGCATGCAGGTGACGCCGCTCATCAGGGCGTCCTCCACCTGTTGCGGGCAGATGAAGTGGATGTGGCAGTCCATGGCCCCGGCGGTGAGGATCTTGCCCTCGCCGGCGATGATCTCGGTCCCAGGCCCGATGACGATGTCGACGCCGTTCTGCGCGTCAGGATTGCCGGCCTTGCCGATCTTTGCGATGCGGCCGTCCTTCAGGCCCACGTCGGCTTTCACGATCCCCCAGTGGTCGACGATCACCGCGTTGGTGATCACCGTGTCGACGGCGCCCGCCGCACGGGTGACCTGGCTCTGGCCCATGCCGTCGCGGATCACCTTGCCGCCGCCGAAGGTCACTTCCTCGCCGTAGGTGGTGAAGTCGCGCTCGACCTCGATGAAGAGTTCGGTGTCGGCCAGGCGCACCCGGTCGCCCACAGTCGGGCCGAACATGGCCGCATAGCCGGCGCGGGTGACGCGGGCCGGCATCTAGAGCTCGCCCATCACGGCCTGGCGGAAGCCGAACACCCGCCGCGCGCCGCCGAAGGGGATCAGGGTCACCTCGCGGGCCTGGCCGGGCTCGAAGCGCACGGCGGTCCCCGCGGCGATGTCCAGGCGCATGCCGCGCGCGGCGGCGCGGTCGAAGCTGAGCGCCGGATTGGTCTCGAAGAAGTGGTAGTGGCTGCCGACCTGGATCGGCCGGTCGCCGGTGTTGGCGACCTGCAGGGTAAGCGGCGACGCGCCGGCGTTGAGCTCCAGGTCGCCGGGCACGGTGATGACTTCGCCGGGGATCATGGTCAGCGCCTCATCGGATCGGATGGTGGACGGTGACCAGCTTGGTCCCGTCGGGAAAGGTCGCCTCGACCTGGACGTCGTGGATCATCTCGGCGATGCCCTCCATGACCTGGGCGCGGGTGATCACGTGGGCGCCGGCCTCCATCAGCTCGGCGACGGTGCGGCCATCGCGGGCGCCCTCGACCACGAAGTCGGTGATGAGCGCTATGGCTTCCGGGTGGTTCAGCTTCACGCCGCGGGCCAGACGCTTGCGGGCCACCTCGGCGGCCATGGCGATCAGCAGCTTGTCCTTTTCGCGGGGGGTAAGGTTCATCTTAGAGCCGCCAGACGCGAGGGGGCGGCGCGCCGTCGCGGAGCGCGGCGATGGCCGGCAGCAGGGCGCGTCGCAGGCTGAGCCCGTCGGCCGCGACGATGCGGGCGAAGAGCTTGCCGCCGAAGGCGCTGGCCCCGCCCGCTGAGCCAATGGCGGCGCGAATGGGGGCGAGGAGGCGCTCGGCGTCGTCGGCGACCAGCAGCAGCGAGGCGAAGGCCTTGCCGCCAGCCAGAGTCGGAGCGAGCGCCGCGACATCGGTGACGGGCCCATCGAGGCGCAGGTCGTCGGCGAAGACCAGGCGGCCCTCGCGCCGGATCCGCCAGCGGTCGCGCAGCGCGCCGCGCCGCACGCTTTCGCCCATCGCCGTGCGGCCCAGGACCACGGCTTCGACGACCAGCAGGGCGGCGTCGGCGGCCAGGTCCGCCTGCAGGGTGCGGGTGAGCGCCGCGCCATCGAACAGGATGGTTTCCTGCGGCAGCCAGTCGATCCGCGCGCCCGCGCCGACCTCCAGATCGACGGCGACGACCGCGTGGCCATCGCGCGCCCGGTAGATCTTTTCGCAGGCCTGGGTGGTCACGGTCAGCGAGCCGCCGGCCCTCGCCGCGACGCGCCAGGCCATTTGGTCGCCGCCGGTCAGGCCGCCGGAGGTGTTGATCGCCACGGCTTCCAGCGAACGCGCGGCGAGGTCGACGGGCAGGAGGATCTTGCCGCAGCCCTCCTGGTAAAGCCGCCGCAGCCGTGTGCGGCCACCCTCGGCGGACACCTCGATCCGCCCCACGCCCTGGGCCCGTTGCAGCGCAGCGCGCTGTTCGAGGTCAAGGTCCAGAACGGGCGGCGCGGCTAGGCTCATCCCCGGACTGTGGGAGGGCCGGCGGCGGTGAGTCCAGCCTGTCGCGAGCGTGCGGGCCCGATCGAGGCCTGGCGCCGGCTCATTGGGCGCCAGCCGGGCGCCCACCTAACTGGCGGACTTCTTGTGGGTATTGGCCGGGAGGGCGTCCCGCGCAACCGGCGGGAAAATGATTGGTCGGAGTGGCAGGATTTGAACCTGCGACCCCTGCGTCCCGAACGCAGTGCTCTACCAGACTGAGCCACACTCCGACTTTGGAGGGCGCCTTATAGAGGAGGGGTTGGTGGCCCGCAAGGCGGGGTTAGCGCGCTTTGCGGCGGCGTCAAAAACGCGACCCCCGCAATGACTTCCCCGATGACTTTGGGGGCGTTGCATCGCAGGGTGTCATACGCTATCTCGACGCCTCCGCGCGGGGACCCCTCGCGGCCGTTCCTGCTGGGGAATGGTGTAATGGTAACACTGCGGTTTTTGGTACCGTCATTCTAGGTTCGAGTCCTAGTTCCCCAGCCAACGTCTCCCCAATCGCCCCCAGGATCCGCTGACGACTGCGCCGGCCCGCGCCCGGGCCGACGCAGGGCGTGGGCTCAGGGCGTCGGCTTCGGGGCGTCGGGGCTCGAGGGCGTGGCCGGGGCGTCGTCGCGGGAGAGCTCGTCGAGGCGCTTCTGCATCCGCTCCATGCGTTCCTTGAACTCCGGCGTGTTGAAGCGGGCGCCGGCTTCAGCGGCGCGGGCGATGCGGGCCTTGAACTCGGGCGAATTGATCATCTTCTCGACGTCGGCGGCGTGGGCCTGGGCCGCGGCGATGCGGGCCTTGAACTCCGGCGAGTTGACCATTTTCTCGGCTTCGGCGCCGCGCGCCTCGGCGGCGGCGATCCTCGCCTTGAACTCGGGCGAGTTGATCATCTTCTCGGCGTCGGCCGCGCGGGCCTCGGCGGCGGCGATGCGGGCCTTGAATTCCGGTGAGTTCACCCGCGCCTCAGCCTCGGCGGCGCGGGCGGTGGCCGCGGCGATCCTGGCCTTGAACTCCGGCGAATTGACCCGCTTCACCGCTTCGGCGGCCCTGGCCTCGGCCTTCTGAACCTGAGCCTCGAATTCGCGCTGCTGCTCGGGGGACGGCTCCTTGGCGTCGTCGGTGTAGACGGTGAAGTCGCGGCCGTCGGACGCCTTGAACGTGTGAGGGTAGCGGCCGTCCGCTGCGCTGACGATCACATTGCCGTCGTTGATGATGACGCCGTGATGCCTGTGCGTGGCCGGTGTGGCGGTCTCGGGCTTGGCGGCGTCGGTTTGGGCCTGGCGGGTCGCCGCGGTGGCGGCGCTGGACGGCGGGGCCAGCGGCTGGGCGGTCACCGGCGTCGCCGGTTGGGCGAAGACCGGGGTGACATGCAGCAGGGCGGCGGAGCCCAGCAGGCCGGCGCCGACCGCGGCCAGGCCGCAGAGGCGGGCGGCGCGCAGCGCCGGGGCTTCGGTATCCTTGGGCTTCATCAGGTGCATGAGACGATCCTCCAGATCGCTGCGGCCGAACAGGCCGACCGCCAGGGCCGCATTGCGGGACATGGCGTGGGTTGGACCCCCCAGGGTCTGAATTCCGTGGGACTGGGCGCCGAGCGTCTGAGCTAGCGACACCAGCCGCCGGGCGTAGGTCTTGGACGAGCCGATGGCGTCGGCGGCCATGGCGTCGCAGGCGAGTTCGCGGCTCTTGGCGACGCCGGCCTTCAAGGTGGCCAGCGCCGGGTGCCAGCAGACCGGCAGGGTCATGACCTCGCAGGCCAGGTTCACCGCATAGTCGTGGCGGATCACGTGGGCCATTTCGTGCAGCAAGGCGGCGCGCAGGTCGTCGTCGGCGACCGCCAGGCCGTCGGGGATCAGGATGACCGGCGAGACCGCGCCGACCACGGCGGGGCTGGAGACGCGCTTGGAGCTGCGGACCGGGGCGGCGATGCGGCCATGGGCCTGAGCGAGACGTTCGAGGGCTGTGGCGACGGCGCTCGGCAGGACGACGGGGCGCGACTGGCGGACCAGCCGCCCTGCCGCCCTGGCGGCCAGGCTCAGGCGCACGATCAACAGCGCCACCACGGCGGCGGAAAACGCGGTCATGGCCCAGGCTGACCAGGCTGAGAGTTCAAGGGCCGGCTGGGCGGCCGGGACGAGGACGTCGGGGTCTGGCGCGGCGGCCTCGATGGCGGCGGCGGCGACCGCGTCGACGGGCACGCGGGCGACCGTGGGCGCGGCGTGGGGCAGGAGCGCCGCCAGCGACACCGCCGGCAGGACCGCGGCGATGCCGAGGAACAGCAGCCACAGACGGTTGCGGGCCTGCGGCGAGAGGCCGCCGAAACGGGAGACGAGGAAGGCGCAGAACGCCACCACCGGGATCTGCCAGGCGGCGTTGACCAGATAGCCCGCGAGAAGCTGTTGCATCGCCTAAGCCTCCTCGTCGTCGCCGCGCTTCACGAGTTCGGCCGCGCGGGTGAGCTGTTCGGGGGTGATCTGCTGGGTGTTGACGAGCGCCATCAGCATGGCCTCGCCGGAGCCGCCGAACATCCGCGACACCAGGTCCTTCAGCGCCGCCCCTGTGGCCCGGTCGCGGCTGACGGCCGCCTCGTAGGTGAAGGCGCGGCCCACCTGGGTGCGGCGCACCTTCTTCTTGCGCAACAGCACGTTCAGCATGGTCTGGACGGTGGTGTAGGCGAGGTCGGAGCCCAGGCGCTCCTGCACGGCGGCGACTGGGCTGGGCCCCGCGGTCCACAGCACCTGCATGATCTGCAGCTCCAGCGGGGTGAGGACGCCGCTCGCCTTGGCCCGGGAAGATGTGGTCACGCCTGTTCTCCTAAATCGTTCGGAGATGGTCGCGCGCCAAACCCGGGCTGGCAACTAAACTTTTAGTAGGAATTCGGCTTGGACGCCGTCAGTCGATGGAGGCGGGGTCGAAACGCACCTTGGGCTCGGGGCAGGTCTTGACCGCCTCGACCCGGGTGTCGCGCATATTGCCGACGTAGCATTGGTCGAGGATCGAGCAGTAGCAGGCGCGGAAGGTAAGGCCGGTGATCAGGCCGGCCAGGCGGTCTCCGACATCGGTTCCGCGCGGCGCGCCGAACGTCACCATGGTCTCGCCGGGCCGCATAACCGTGCGGTCGGTGATCTCGTAGTGGAAGCCGTGCGGCAGTTCGCGGCGGAAGTCTTCGGGGGTCGGCCCCAGGCCGCAGCAGTGGCGCAGGAGGTCGGCGCCCGAACGCATGGCTTGGCCCTTGAAGAACACCTCAAAGCTTTGCAGCTTGGCCGGGCCCACGCCGCCGTTGATGGCGCCGAAGGCCGCGAACTGATGGCCCTCGCCCTCGCTGTATTCGTTGCTGAGCATCAGCTTGACGAACGGCCAGGAGCTGGCGGCCACCAGGTCGCGCTCGGTGCGGCCGTGCTCGATGGCGACGGCCAGCGACACCGCCGAGATGAAGATCGCGGAGAGCGCCAGGATCAGATCGAACCAGCGGTGACCCGTGTGGCGCGGATGGGCCTCGATGTCGTCGGGGCCTGAGCTGATCGGGCTGTGCGGCATGGGCAAGCTCTAGCATGCCGCCCCTGCGGCTGGAATCAGGCGGGCGCGGACTTTGCCGCCGAGGTTTGCCGAGCCGAGGCGAGCTTCGGCGCCGGGGCGCCGGCCTTCGGATCGGCGGGCTTGGCGACCAGTGGCATGCCGCATTCCGGGCAGGCGCCCGGCGCATCGAACTCCTTGCCGTCGGCGGCGCAGCCGCAGGGCGGACAGACGTATTTCTGGCCCGGCTTGGGCGGCGAGGCCGGCGCCTGGGCGGAGGCGGCGCCGACGGCGGCGCAGGCGCAGGCGACGCCGAAGAAAGCGCCCTGCAGGATGAACCGGCGGGAAGCGAGGGTCATGGCGGCTCCGTGAGGTCAGGGAAGGCGCATGCTGCGCGCGCCCGCGGTGGCGCGAAATGACTTTTACCGGGCGAAAACGGACTCAGTGGCCGGTGAGCGTCACGCCGCCGCCGTCGGGCAGGCGGGTGTCGCCGCCGTTCAGCGCCTTCTGCATGTGGACGATGTCGACCCAGCGGCCGTGCTTGAAGCCGACGCTCCGGCCGACTCCGGTCTGCTCGAAGCCCAGCGACCGGTGCAGGCCGATGGAGCCGGCGTTTTCGGTGTCGCCGATCACCGCCATCAGCTGGCGGATGCCGAGCGCCTCGCAGGCCTCGATGACCGCCGACAACACGGCGCGGCCGATGCCTTTGCCCTTGGCGTCGGGGGAGACATAGACGCTGTCCTCCAGCGTGTAGCGGTAGGCGGCGCGGGGACGGAAGGGGCCGGCATAGGCGAAGCCCAGCACGCGGCCGTCGATCTCGGCGACCAGGTAGGGCAGGCCCTTGTCCTGCACGGCGCGGCGGCGGCCATCCATATCGGCGGCGGTCGGCGGCTCTTCCTCGAAGGTGCCGAAGCCGTGCAGCACCGCGTCGCCATAGATCTCGGCAAGCGCGGCGGCGTCGGTCTCGGTGGCGGGTCTCACGATCATGACTTCTCCCACGCCTTCTCCAGCGCCCAGACGGCGAAGGCGTAGTCGAGCGCGATCTCCTTGAGGAAGTCGAAGCGGCCCGAGGCGCCGCCGTGGCCGGCCTCCATGTTGATCTTGAGCAGCATCGGGGCGCCGCCGGTCGAGAAATCGCGCAGCTTGGCCACCCACTTCTCCGGCTCCCAGTAGGTGACGCGCGGGTCGGAAAGGCCGCCGGTGGCGAGGACCGGCGGGTAGGGCTTGGCGGCGACCTGGTCGTAGGGGCTGTAGCTGGCGATCAGATCGTAGGCGGCGGCGTCCTCAAGCGGATTGCCCCACTCCGGCCACTCCGGCGGGGTGAGCGGCAGCGTCGTGTCGCTCATGGTGTTGAGCACATCGACGAAGGGCACCGCGGCGATGATCGCGCCCCAGAGGTCGGGCCGCAGGTTGGCGATGGCGCCCATCAGCATGCCGCCAGCCGAGCCGCCGTAGGCCGCGATCCGGCCCTTGGCGCCGTAGCCTTGGGCGGTCAGGTGCTCGGCGCAGGCGATGAAGTCGGTGAAGCTGTTGGGCTTCTTTTCCTTGCGGCCGTCGAGGAACCAGCCCCAGCCCTTGTCCGAGCCGCCGCGCACGTGGGCGTTGGCCCAGATCCAGCCGCGGTCGACCAGGCTGAGGTTGCGGATCGAAAAGCCGGGATCGAGCGGGATCCCGTAGGCGCCGTAGCCGTAGAGCAGCAGCGGCGCCGTGCCATCCAGCGGCGTATCCTTCAGCATCAGGACGGTGATCGGCACCTCTTCGCCATCGGCCGCCTTGGCGTAGAGCCTGCGGGCCACATAGCGGGCCGGATCGTGGCCCGAGGGGATTTCCTGGGTCTTGCGCAGGGTCCGCGCGCGGCTGGCCATGTCGTAGTCGTAGGTCTGACGGGGCGTGGTCGGCGACTGGTAGACGAAGCGCAGGGTCGTGGTGGCGTACTCGTAACCGCCCTCGATGTGCAGGGCGTAGGCCTCCTCGTCGAAGGCGATCTCGTGTTCTTCGCCGCCCCCTGCTTGGCTAGGGTGGGCGGTGACGATCAGGCGGTCGAGCGCGTTGACCCGCTCGGCGCGGACCAGATGGCCGGCGAAGGCCGCGAAGCCGGTGATGTAGCGGCCGGGCTTGTGCGCGATCCAGTCGGTCCAGGTCGCCTTGGCGGGAACCGCGGCCGGGCTGGTGGAAAGCTTGAAGTCCACCGCGCCGTCGGCGTTGGTGTGGATCACCCAGCGGTCGGTCCAGTGGTCGAGGTTGTACTTGACGCCCACCTGCCGCTGTTCGGCGACGACCGGCTGGGCGGTCGGGTCGGCGGCGGGGATCAGCCAGCTTTCGGTGGTCTCCTGGTTGCCGACGCCGATGACGATGTGGCTGTCGTCGGAGGTGACGCTGACGCCCAGGAACATGCCGTCGTCGGCTTCCTCGTAGACCAGTATGTCGTCGCCGCCCTTCCCATCCTTGCTTGGGCGAGTTGGGCGGCGGAAGACCTTGGCGGGCCGGGCGTTTTCGTCGCGCCAGATCCAGAACAGCCACTGGCTATCCGGCGAGAAGGCCAGCGATCCGTAGGCGCTCTCGGCCGGAGCGCCGAGCTCTTCGCCGGTCGCCAGGTCCTTGACCCGGATCGTGTAGTACTCGGAGCCCTGCTCGTCGGCGGCCCAGGCATAGAGGGTGTGGTCGGGGCTGTGGCTGGCC
Organism: Phenylobacterium sp.; assembly: GCF_035309685.1. Lineage (GTDB taxonomy): Bacteria > Pseudomonadota > Alphaproteobacteria > Caulobacterales > Caulobacteraceae > Phenylobacterium. The sequence continues at coordinate 55,131 of NZ_DATGEX010000049.1, read as the reverse complement.
GCGCCCACCTGGAAGAACGGCTTGCCCTTCGACAGCGCCTCCTCGTCCAGCAGTATCTGCTCGCCGTCAGTTTTTCCTTTGGGACGCCGCGCGTGGATCGGGTGCTGGGCGCCGAGGTCATAGCGGACGTAGTAGTCCCAAGGGCCGTCCGGCGCGGGGACGGAGCTATCGTCCTCCTTGATGCGGCCCTTCATCTCGCCGAACATTTCGGCCTGCAGGCCTTCGGTCCCGGCCAGCATGGCCTTGGTGTAGGCGTTCTCCGCGCCCAGGTGCTCGCGGACGTCGGCGCGCAGGGTCTTGGGGTCGCGCAGCACCTGCTGCCAGTTGTCGTCCTTCATCCAGGCGTAGTCGTCGATCCGCACGCGGCCGAGCTGTTCGATGCGCTTGGGGTGTTTCTGGACGACGGGAGGCTTTGGCGTGCTCATGCGGCGCTAGATGCCGTCCAGGCGGGCAGCTGTCCATTGTGGTCAAGGCGCGACGCCATGGCGTCTTGCGGAAAAAGTGCGTTCCGATTCACTGTACGGCAATCGAGCTCGCGCAATCTCACGACGCGAACGGCATCAAGAGAGTTGGGAACCGGCGACCATGGTCATGGACCTGTCCGCGCAGATGATGCAGGCGACCGTGCAGCTGGAGCAGCCGCTCGGCGACGGGACGCGGACGGTAGGCACCGGCTTTCTGATCACCGAGACCACCCCGGACGGCAAGCCGCACACCATCCTGGTCACCGCCAACCACGTCTTCGACAAGATGCCCAAGTCGAACGCGCGGATCGGCTATCGCTTCGCCAACGCCGACGGCAGCTGGAGCTATTCGCCGCAGAGCCTGAAGATCCGCGACGCCCAGGGCCATCCCCTGTGGACGCACCATCCGTCGCGCGACGTGGCCGCGATCGCCATCACCGCGCCGGCGGCCTTCACCAAGGCGGCGATCCCGGAAGACTACCTGGCGGCCGACGACACCTTCTCCAAGTACCAGGTGGGCGCGGGCGACCAGATGATGACGCTGGGCTTCCCGCGGGGGCTTGCGGCCAATTCGGCGGGCTTCCCGATCCTGCGCGCCGGCCGCGTGGCGTCCTATCCGATCGCGCCGGCCAAGATCTTCCCGACCTTCCTGCTCGATTTCTCGGTGTTCCCCGGCAACTCCGGCGGGCCGGTGTTCATGAGCGGCCCGGCGCGCCACACCGCCGCCGGCGACAACGGTCAGAGCAGCCAGGACGTGGAGTTCATCGCCGGGCTGCTGACCCAGCAGGTGGAGTTGAACAGCGAGCGCCTGGACATCGGCATCGTCACCAACGCCCGGTTCATCCGCGAGACCATCGCGCTGATCAAGGACCCGGCGGCCCCGGTCACCGAGGTGGCCAGCCAGGAGCCGATCTCCGGCGCCAAGGCGGCCTCCGCCGAGGAAGCCGCCCGGCCGGAATAGGGCGTCCTAAGCGCCGTAGACGATCGAGATCGTCTCGGCGACGCAGGCGGGCTTGTCCTCGCCTTCGATCTCGATGGTGCATTCGTTCTTCAGCTGCATGCCGCCGGCCTTGGGCTCGGCGCCGATCAGCTTCTGGCGCATCCGCACCCGCTTGCCGACGCGGACCATGTTCACGAAGCGCACCTTGTCGGAGCCGTAGTTGATGCCCCGGGTCACGCCCTTCACCGGCAGCATGCCCTGGCCCAGGAACGGGATCAGCGACAGCGTCAGGTAGCCGTGGGCGATCGGGCCGCCGATCTCGCGGGTGGCGCGCTCCACGTCGACGTGGATCCACTGATGGTCGCCGGTCGCCTCGGCGAACATGTTGACGCGCTCCTGGGTGATCTGGACCCAGTCCGAAACGCCCACCTCCGTACCGATCAGGCCGGGCAGGTCTTTGATCTCAACCGGGTTCATTGTTCGCTCCCTCTTGGATTGGCTTGGCTGCCAACCGATCTAGCATCTGCCGGACTGCGAGCAAGCGGGATGGGCGCGGGCGAACCGCAGGGGACCTCGATCATGGCCGACTTCATCTTCCTCATGCACGAGGCCGCGCCCGCCGATCCGGCCGCCTGGGAAGCCTATCTGGGCCGGCTGAGCGAGCGGGGCGTGCTGCGCGGCGGCTCGGCGATCGGGCGCGGGTTCTGCCTGAAGAAGGATGGCCCGGCGCCGCCGATCAGCAGCCACATCGTGGGCTATCTGCGGATCGAGGTCGACGACATGGCCGCGGCCCAGGGCCTCCTGGCCGGCAATCCGGTGTTCGAGGCCGGCGGCGTGATCGAGGTGCGCGAGCTGCCCAAGGGGCTCGGCCCGGCGCCGGACTAGGCGATGCGCGCGCCGTCCTTGGCCCAGTAGGCGTCGCGGATCAGCCGCTTGTAGAGCTTGCCGGTGGCGTGGCGCGGCAGCTCGGCCATGAAGTCGATGACCTTGGGCGACTTCACGTGGCTGAGGTGCGCCCGGGCGTAGGCCATCAGTTCGGCGCGCAGATCGTCGCCGGCGTCGGCCCAGTCCATCGGCTGGATGACCGCCACGACCTTCTCGCCCATCTCCTCGTCCGGCGCGCCGACAACCGCGGCGTCGGCGACCTTGGGGTGGCCGATCAGCACGTTCTCGAGCTCCTGCGGATAGATGTTCACCCCGCCGGAGATGATCATGAAGCTCTTGCGGTCGGTGAGGTAGAGGTAGCCCTCCTCGTCCAGCCAGCCCACGTCGCCCAGCGTCGTCCAGCCGTGCTGGTTGCGGCTCTCGGCGGTCTTCTTGGGGTCGCCGTGGTATTCGAACTGGCCGCCGCCCTCGAAGAAGACCAGACCTTCGCTGCGCGGCGGCAGCACATTGCCGTCTTCGTCGCAGATCTTCACCTGGGCCATCAGGCCGCGGCCGACCGAGCCCTTGTGGGCCAGCCACTCCTGCGAGTTGATGATGCAGAAGCCGTTGCCCTCGGTGCCGGCGTAGTACTCGTGCACGATCGGGCCCCACCAGGCGATCATCTGCTCCTTGACCGGCACGGGGCAGGGGGCGGCGGCGTGGAACACCGCCTTGAGCGAGCTCATGTCGTAGCGGGCGCGATCCTCCGGCGGCAGCTTCAGCATGCGCACGAAGTGGGTCGGCACCCACTGGGCCGAGGTGATCCTGTACTGCTCGATGAATTTGAGCGCGTCGGCGGCGTCGAAGCGCTCCATCATCACCACCGTGCCGCCCATGGCCTGCACCGCCGTCGACCAGCCGAGCGGGGCGGCGTGATAGAGCGGGGCCGGCGACAGATAGACGGTGTCCTCGTTCCAGCCGTAGAGCGCCATCCCGAGGTTCGCGAGCGGGTTGGGCTGGTCGATGGCGGTGTCGGCCGTCCCGTCCGGCGCGATCCGCTTGACGCCCTTGGGCCGTCCGGTGGTGCCCGAGGAATAGAGCATCGGCCGCCCGGCGCTCTCGTCGGCGATCGGCGTCGTCGGCATGGCGGCCCGAGCGTCCTCCAGGCTTTGGAACGGCCCCTTCGCGCCGCCCACCATGTAAAGCGCCACGCCCGGGATCGACGGGGCGACAGCCAACGCGGTTTCGGCGGTGGCGACGGAGGCCACGAACACCTTCGCCTCGCAGTCCTTGACGATGTACTCGACCTCGCCGGTGGTCAGCTTTGAGCTGAGGCAGGTGTAGCGCAGGCCCGAACGCTGGGCGGCCCAGATGAGCTCGTAGTAGCGCGGGTGGTTGTCGATGAAGAAGGCGACCGAGTCCCCGGTCTGAAGGCCCAGGCTGCGGAACAGGTGCGCGCCCTGGTTCGAGCGGGCCTCAAGCTGGCCGTAGGTCACGGTCTCGCCGGAGTAGGCCATGATGAAGGCCGGCTTGTCCGGGTGGGTCTTGGCGTGCGCCGACGGATGCATGGTCTCACTCCCGTTGGGGCCGCCTCTCGCGGGCCGCCGCCAACTTATCTTTGTTCAGGCGCTATAGCGGGCCTTGACCTACCGTCCGTCAAGGCGGCGGCATGGGCCTGAAAAACGGACATGAAAAACGGGAGAACGCCATGGCCGCCGCGCCGACCTTCGAGACCCTGCTCTATGCCGTCGAGGACGGCGTCGCGACCATCACGCTGAACCGGCCTGAGAAGCTCAACGCCTTCAACACTCAGATGATGCGCGACATGATCGCCGCCTTCGACGAGACCGACCGCGACGACAAGGTGCGCGCGGTGATCGTCACCGGCGCGGGCCGCGCGTTCTGCGCCGGGGCGGACCTGTCAGCCGGGGCCCAGACCTTCGACTATTCGAGCCGCGCCGGCGCGGGCCAGGCCGATCTGGAGGCGCGCACCCGCGAGGGCCGGCAGCGCGACGGCGGCGGCCTCCTGACCTTGCGTATCTTCGACAGCTTGAAGCCGGTGATCTCGGCCTGCAACGGCGCGGCGGTCGGGGTCGGGGCGACGATGCAGCTGGCCATGGACATCCGGCTGGCGTCCACCGAGGCGCGCTACGGCTTCGTGTTCGCGCGGCGAGGGTTGAACCCTGAGGCGGCATCGTCCTGGTTCCTGCCGCATCTGGTGGGCGTCCAGACGGCGCTGGAGTGGTGCTACACCGGCCGCATCTTCCCGGCGCAGGACGCCTTCGACGCCGGCCTGGTGCGCTCGCTGCACGCGCCGGACGACCTCCTGCCCGCGGCCCGCGCGCTGGCCCGCGAGATCGCCGACAACGCCGCCCCCGTCTCGGTGGCGCTCACACGCCAGCTGATCTGGCGCAACGCCGGCGCGGCGCATCCGATGGACGCCCACCGCGCCGACAGCCGCGGCATCCAGGCGCGCGGCAAGTCGGGCGATGCGCGCGAGGGCGTGACCTCGTTTCTGGAAAAACGCCCCGCCGCCTTCCCGGACAAGGTGTCCAGCGACCTGCCGGACATCTGGGATCACTGGCAGGCGCCGGATTTTCGGTGAGATCACCCGCTTAGGCTGCAGGCGCCCAGGTAGAGGGCTCGGCGCTTACTCGGAGAAACCGGTTCTTTGAACTCAACAGCCTGTTTCGATCTCGATTTTCTGCCTGTTACGCTGAAATAACCTCTATTTGTGTGCTTGTGTTGGGCATAAAGTCCAGATAAGCAACGCGCTACTGATGTTGTGAATCAACTCAGCGCCCTCGACGGCGCGCTTCCTATGGAAAACAAGAATGGATGAGAAGTCGGAAGTCATCGAGATGACGGCGGATATTGTCTCCGCCTATGTGGGCAACAATTCCGTTACGGCAGCTGACCTGCCCGCGCTGATCCAGAGCGTGCACCGGGCGCTGAGCGGTATCTCCTCGGGCGGCGAGACCGCCGAGGTGGCGCCGAAGGAGCCGGCGGTGCCGATCCGCCGCTCGATCACGCCCGATTTCCTGATCTGCCTGGAAGACGGCCGCAAGTTCAAGTCGCTGAAGCGGCATCTGCGCACCAAGTACAACATGAGCCCTGAGGAATATCGCGCCAAGTGGGGCCTGCCGAAGGACTATCCCATGGTCGCCCCGAACTACGCCAAGGCGCGTTCGGACCTGGCCAAGCAGATGGGCCTCGGCCAAGGCGGCCGCCAGGCGCCGCGCAAGAAGCGCTAGGCCTCAACACCCGGTTTCGAGTTCGGGACGCCCGCCGGCTTCGGCGGGCGTTTCCGTTTGTGCGCCCCGCCTCGATGCTCATCGATTCATTTGTGCACGCATTGCGCGAATTCGGCCCGCGTTAACCCTTTTCCGCTTGCCGCCGATTCGTCACATCGGCGATAACTGATTCGTTGTGAATCCAACCGGTTGTCGGGGCATCTGCACATGGCGGCGCAGATAGGGGCTCCCGGTGCGGCAGTACGCGCACACGAGGAACTCTTCGCCTATTGGGCCTCTTTGCGGGATGGCGCCCGGCTGCCTGGACGGGCCCATCTGGACCCGGGCGGCATCAAGCGCCTGCTGCCGACCATCAGCCTGATCGAGGTGACGGCGGACCCGCGAAGCGCCGCGGCGGACTTCCGCATGCGGCTGGCCGGCACCGGACTCTACGGCGTCTATGGACGCGAGATCACCGGCAAGCGGCTTGGCGACATCTACAACACCGCCGCCGCCGACTACTGGCGGGCGGAGTTGGGCAAGGTGGTCGCACAGAAGCGCCCGGCGGTAGGCGTGCACAGCCTCGCTTGGCGCGGCGCCTCGCACCTGTCGATCCTGTGGCTGCGCCTGCCGCTGGCCTCCGACGGCCAGCAGGTGGACATGATCCTGGGCTTCGACGCGGTGGTCGGCATGAGCCAGGGCGTCAGCGGCATCCGCGCGGCCTAGCTAGACCCGGACTTCCGCGTCGCGGCGGATGCGGGCGACCATCGAGGCCAGGCCGTTGGAGCGCTGTTGCGACAGCGCGCCCTTCAGGCCCAGGGTTTCGAAGGCGGCCGGAGCGTCGAAGGCCAGGATCTGCTCGGGCCGGCGGCCCGAGAACAGCCGCAGCACGATGGCGATCAGGCCGCGCACGATGTGGGCGTCGGAATCGCCGCGGAAACGGATCGTCCCGTCGGCCTGAGGTTCGCTGACCAGCCAGACCTGGCTCGCGCAGCCGCGTACCTTGTTGGCGTCGGAGCGCTCGGCGTCGGTCAGGGGCGCGAGGTCCTTGCCCAGGTCGATGACGTAGCGATACCGCTCTTCCCAGTCTCCCAGCACCTCGAACTCGGCGGAGAGCTCGGCGAGTTCGTCGTCTATTGCGGACATGGTCGCGACTTAGGCGCAGGCGGGCGCCCGCGCAACCACGACTAGGCGCGTTTCAACCGCACCCGGGCGGTCATCCCCTTGCCCGGCGCCGAGGTCAGCATCAGACGCGCGCCCATGGCGCGGCAGGTGAGCTCGCAGATCGCCAGGCCCAGGCCCGCGCCTTCTGTGCGGCGGACGAGCGCATTCTGGCCCTGCTCGAAGGGCAGCAGCAGGCGCGGCAGGTCGGCCGGGTCGACGCCCTCGCCGTCGTCCTCGACCAGCACGTCGACGTGCCGCTCGCGGACCTGCGCGCGCAGGCGGACCTCGCCGTCGTCGGGGGAGAACATGGCGGCGTTCTGCAGCAGGTGGCTCAGCACCGTGCGCAGGCCCCAGGGGTCGGCCAGCACCAGGGGCAGTTCCTCGGCCTCGACCACGACGGGGCGGACACCGCGGACGAAATCGGTGGCCGACGACGCGATGGCGGATTCGAAGGCCGGCTCCAGGGCCTCAGGCCCGACCTCGAGCTCGACGCCCTCCAGGCGGCCGATCTCCAGCACCTGGTTGACCAGGCGCAAGAGCTTCTTGCCGCTGCCGCGGATGATCTCGGCGTATTCCTTGTATTGCGGGGCGCCCAGCGGGCCGTAGAGCTCCGCCGAGAGGATCTCGGAGAAGCCGAGGATCGAATTCAGCGGCGTGCGAAGCTCGTGGCTGACCAGCCGCAGGAAGGCGCGTTTCTGGTCCTCCAGGGCCGCGATGCCGCCGGTCCTGCGCCTGCGGCGCGCGGCGGCGTCGGGCGCTGGCGGCGCGGTCGCGGGGTCGGCCTCTGGCGGCATAGGAGGCGCTGGGCCCTCGTTCCAAGAGGCGCCATTTTCGCCGCCGCCGCTTACGATTTCCTTTCGCAAAGCGGTCTTGCCTGTGGAGCAACTATCGCCCGCTGGGCGAGCAGACTTACTTGGACTCACCTTGGACGCTAAACTGTCCGACCATGTCCGGCGCACAGATCATCCAGGTTTGCCCCTGACCAGTCCCAAACGACGGCCGCGCCCCCGCGCGGCCACCGCCGCGGGACGGCGCTTCGCCGTGAGCTGGCACCTCGCGTGGACGCTGGTCGTAGGGCTGAGCGCCGGCGCGCTGGCGCTGGGCGGGACCGGTCTGCCGCCGGCCGAACTCGCCGCCCTGGGCGCGATCGGCGCGGCCGGCCTGGCCGGGGCTATGCTGGCGCAGGCCGGCGGGGAGACCGGGGCCTTCGGCGCGATCCTGATCTGGGCGCTGGCCGGGGGATCGGCCGCGCTGCTCACCGGCGGGACGGCCGGGCCGCTGGCCGCCTGGTGCCTGGCGCCGCTGGCGGCGAGCGCGGCGCTCGGGCGGCCCAAGCTGCTGGCGCTTGGCGCCGCCGCCGGGGTCGCGGCCGCAGCCGTGGCCGCGATCGGCTCATCGATCCTGCTGCTTCCCCTGCCGCCGCAGGCGCTGACACCCTGGCTCAGCCTGCTGGCGCTTGGGACCACCGGCCTGGGGTTCGCGGCCGGCCTGGTGGCCCTGCAGGGCAAGGTGCGCGGCGAGGACGCGCGGGCCCGCGAGGCGGAGCTGAAGCTGCGCGAGGCGCTGGACCACCAGCCGCAGCTGCTGCTCAGCGTCTATCCGGGCGGACGGATCCTGGAGGCCTTCGGCGAGGCGCCGGTCGGCCTGGAGACCCGCGACCTGCCCAACCGCAATCTGGGCGAACTGGTTTGCGTCGACGAGCGGACCGGCGTCGAGGACGCCCTGATCCGCGCCGCCGCCGACGGCTCGGCCGAGATCGCGTTCACGCCGGCCCACGACGCCCAGGGCTGGTGCGTGCTGACCGTGCGCCGGATGGGCCCCAAGCGGCTGGTCGCCGCGCTCCGCGACGCGCGGGCCCAGAAGCGCCGCGAGCTGGAGCTGGACGAGGCCCGTCTGGTCGCCGAGCAGCAGAACGCCGGCAAGTCGCGGTTCCTGGCCAATATGAGCCACGAGCTGCGCACGCCGCTCAACGCCATCATGGGCTTCTCCGACATCATGCGGCAGCGGCTGTTCGGGCCGATGTCCGACCGCTACTCCGAATACGCCGACCTGATCCACGAGAGCGGTGCGCACCTCCTCGAACTGATCAACGACGTGCTCGACATGTCGAAGATCGAGGCCGAGCGGTTCGAGCTGGCGCGCGAGGACTTCGACGCCCGCGACGCCATCGCCGCGGTTCTGCGCCTGATGCGCGGCCAGGCCGACCGCCAGGGCGTCAGCCTGCGGGGCGAGCTGTCGTCGGAGTCTCTGGAAGCCGAAGCCGACCGGCGCGCGATCAAGCAGATCGCCTTCAACCTGATCTCGAACGCGCTCAAGTTCACGCCCAAGGGGGGATCGGTGACCGTCTCGGTCCATCCGGTCGGCGAGGTGCTGGAGATCGTCGTCGCCGACACCGGCGTGGGGATCTCGCCGCAGGACCTGGCGCGGCTGGGCCGGCCCTACGAACAGGCCGGCGACGCGGAGCACCGCGCGGCCGGCGCGGGCCTGGGCCTGTCGCTGGTGCGCGCCTTCGCCCGCCTGCACGGCGGCGACATGACCATGGAAAGCGCGCTCGGCGAGGGCACGACCGTCACGGTGCGGATGCCGGTGCTGGTCCAGCCCGAGCCCGTGGCCCGCGCGGCCGAAGCCTAGCGGCCGAACCTAGCGGCCCGACGCCTGCAGGAAGGCGCGGCCGGCGGCGAAGTCGCCGACCTCGATATAGGCGCGCCGCGTCACGTCGCCCGGGAACAGGAAGTCGACCGCCACGGACTCGCGCGGGTCGAGGTTGGCCAGTTCCTGCGAGGCGGCGTCCGGGAAGCGGAACGCCCAGCCGGAAGCGGCGCCTTTCGGCAGCAGATCGGGTCCGGCCGGCGCGCGGGCGGCGGCGGCATAGGCCTTCTGCGCCAGCGGCGGCGGCAGGCGCTGGGCGAGCGGCAGGCCGGCGGTCGAGCCGGTTCCGTAGCGCGCCAGATAGGGTTGCGCGCTGCGGGCGCCGTCACGGAGCACCAGGCGCGCGGCATAGGGCTCGGCGCCGTCCGCGAAGCGGGCCACGGCCACCAGGGCGCCGGGGCCCTCCTTGCCGATCAGGCCAAAGGCCATGCGGTCGGCGCCGAACGCCGTTTCCTGCGACAGCTGCCAGCGGGCGCCGCGGTAGATGTTGCGGTCGGCCTGCCAGCCAGCGACGTCGCCGGCGTAGGTCAGCCGCGTCATCTTCGCGAAGCCTGAAAAGGCGCTGCGGACGCGGGCGGCGGCGGTCTGGATGTCCGGCGAGCGGCAATCGGCCGTGGCGGCGCGCGCATGGGCCGTGCGTTCGGTTTGGCGCAGCACCTCGCCCGGGGTTCCGGCGCGCAAGGCCGCGCCACGCGCCTGCGCGGTCGCAGCGGCGAGCGCCGCGCCGACTTCCGGGGCGAACAGTCCGCAGCGCTGATCCGCCGCCGACATCACCGCGCGCTCGTAGAACAGGTCCGCCGGTTGCGCGTGCGCAACGGCGGGCGAAAGGGCCAGAGCCCCCCACAACAACCCCATCCACCGAGACGCCGGCTTCGCGCTTCTGCGCGAGCTTTTCATGCGTCTTCTTTCGCTATGGTCTTGCGACCAGCCTGCGGAGTAGCGCAGCTAGCGTTGCCACTCCGTTAGCGAGGCCGGAACAAACCCTTAAATGCTGCTCTCCACCGACATCTGGGTCTCGGCCCTGATCCGCAGGGCCGAGCTCTCGGGGGCCTTTGGCATGGTGATCCGCAAGGGCGACGCACGCGCCGGCGCGGTGCTGGTCAAGGTGCTGAACCGCCCCGAAGGCACCGCCAAGCTCTATGCCGAAGCGACCCGGCTCGACGGCGAACGGGTGTGGATGCAGCCGGCCAATTCCGAGCAGGAGCGCGACCTCGACGCCTATATCGAGCGCGCCGTCCGCGTCGACCCGGACGTCTGGGTGGTGGAGATCGACGACCGCCAGGGCCGCCACTTCCTGACCGAGCCGGTGGAGAGGGGCTGAGAAACTTAAGGTTTTTCGCCGGTTAACCCCCTTCGTGAACGGGCGCGAAAGCGTGCCTGTGCGACAAGGGCGACATGCTCTTCCTGCTCAACGATGTTGTGCTGCGCCTGGACGGCGTGGCCATGGACGCCAAGCTGGACGGCCAGCGGATGCAGCGGCTGAGCTTTCCGGCGATCCTGCGCATGGGCCAGGAGCTGTTCGCCCGCGAGCCGCTGCTGCACAGGACCAATCCCGAGCGGGCGCGAAGGCTCTGCGCGCTGATCACCGCCAAGGCGCCGATGATCAACGCCGCCCTCTTCGTCGCCCCCAAGCTCGACTGCTCGCCCGCTGAGGTGACGGTGCGGTTCGTCGCCTGTCAGTTCGAGGTGATGGCCGAACTGCACACCCTGCAGCGCGACGGCGGCCTCGACGCGGTGATCGCCGACCGCAAGATCTGGCGACGGCTGGCGGCCTAGGGGCGCCTTGTGCTTTGCTCCGGCAAGGCGCCGGAGGCCCCGCCATGGTCGACAAGGTCACCCCCTTCCTGATGTTCCAGGGCGATGCGGTCGCGGCGATCGCGCGCTACCGCGAGCTGTTCGCGGGCGCGGAGGTCAGGCATCTGGAGCACTATGGCGCCGGCGAGCCGGGGCCGCAGGGGCAGGTGCGCCGCGCCACCCTGGTGCTGGCGGGGCAGGAGCTGATGATCTTCGACAGCCCGGTGAAGCACGCCTTTTCCTTCACGCCCTCGATCTCGATGTTCGTGGACTGCGCCGACGAACTGGAGATCGAGCAACTGTTCGCGGGGCTCTCCGACGGCGGCGAGGTCAGGATGCCGCTCGAGAACTACGGCTTCTCCCTGCGGTTCGGCTGGGTCGACGACCGGTTCGGGGTGTCCTGGCAGCTCAATCTGCCGGCCGCCTGACGGTCAAAAGCCGGCGCAGGCGCGCAAGGCGGCCATCGCCGCCGCAAGGTCGTGGTCCGACAGTCGTCCGGCGCGGCGCACCACGCGATCAACCTCGATCGTCGCGATTTTGCTCGCACGGATAAGCGATTCAGCGGGAAGGCCTGCCGAAGTCAGGTCCGCGATAGCGGCGTCGCCTGTCAGGCGCCGACCGCGGTCCGTCGTGATCATCACCACCCAGAGCCGATCAAGCTCGTCGCCCACCGCCGACGCCGAGACGACCAGCGCCGGCCGCCGCTTCTCCGCAAGCTTGTCGCTGTAGGGGAAGGGAACCACGACCACATCGAAAGTGGCGAAGCTCAAAGGTCTTTGTAGGCGGCGTCGTCAGCCGCGCTGTTCCATTCGGTGAAGGTGGCGAAGGGATCGTCATCCTCCGCAACGCCAGCTACCGGCGCCTCCTCTTCAATCTCGATCTCTCCGGCGCTGATCAGGTTGGGCTGACGCGTGATGTCGCCCTGCATGCGCAGACTCACTCCGCCGCGGCGCACACGCGCGATCACGGCATCAAGGTCTCGCACGAAAAACTGGTTTGCCGCCTTGTTGTGCTGGGGGTCGACGGCGCGGTCGGCGAGAATGTAGTACCCATCGGCGTTCCGCATCGGCGTGAACACCTCGACGCGGCCGTCGGGGAGTTTGCGGCGGCGAATGAGGTTGGCCATGTGCATCCTCTTGCAATCGAAGATGAAAATAATCCTTATTTTTCCTTGCGTCAAACCTCTTGGAGTTGCTAATCGCCGCAAATGACCACTTCCCTCGCCGCTGAGGCCGCTCGCCGCCGCACCTTCGCGATCATTTCGCACCCTGACGCCGGCAAGACCACGCTGACCGAGAACCTGCTGCTGGCCGGGGGCGCGATCCGCGCGGCCGGCCAGGTGCGGGCGCGCGGCGAGAACCGGCGCACGCGCTCGGACTGGATGAAGATCGAGCGCGAGCGGGGGATTTCGGTCTCGGCGTCGGTCATGACGTTCGACCACGCCGGCCTGATGTTCAACCTGCTGGACACGCCGGGCCACGAGGACTTCTCGGAGGACACCTACCGCACGCTGACCGCGGCCGACGCCGCGATCATGGTGCTGGACGCGGCCAAGGGGATCGAACCGCAGACGCTGAAGCTGTTCGAGGTCTGCCGTCTGCGCGACATCCCGATCGTCACCTTCATCAACAAGATGGACCGGGAGGCGCAGGACCCCTTCGCCATCCTCGACGAGATCGCGAGCAAGCTGGCGCTGGACCCAGCCCCGCTCTACTGGCCGGCCGGCTCCGGCGGCCGCTTCAAGGGCATGCTGGACCTCGCCCGCGACCAATTCATCCCCTTCGCCAAGAAGGGCGGCGGCCCGGCGGGGCAGGAGGACGGCCATCCGGACGCCTTGCCGCTCAAAGGTAATTCGATCTCGAATTATCTCGACCCTGACGAGCTTTCCGAACTGACCGACAGCGCCGAACTGGTGACCGGCGCGTCGAAACCGTTCGATGTCCAATCGTTTCTCGAGGGCCACATGACGCCGGTGTTCTTCGGCTCAGCGCTGCGCCACTTCGGGGTCGACCAGTTGCTGGAGGGGATCGGCGCCTATTGCCCGGCGCCCAAGGCGGTGGCGGCGGTGAAGGGCGGCGAGGCGACGAAGGTGGTCCCCGGCGACAAGGAGGTCGCGGGCTTCGTCTTCAAGGTCCAGGCCAACATGGACCCCAACCACCGCGACCGGATCGCCTTCCTCAAGCTCTGCTCGGGCCAGTTCACCCGCGGCATGAAGCTGAAGGTCCAGAACACCGGCAAGCAGCTCAGCGTCAACGCGCCGATGATGTTTTTCGCGTCGGACCGCGAGCTGGCGGAAGACGCCTTCGCCGGCGACGTGATCGGCATCCCGAACCATGGCGTGCTGCGCGTCGGCGACAGCCTGTCCGAGAGCGGGACCTTAAGGTTCGCGGGTCTGCCCAACTTCGCGCCGGAAATCCTGCAGCGGGTGCGGGTCAAGGATCCCCTGAAAGCCAAGCACCTGAAGAAGGCGCTGGAGAGCTTGGCGGAGGAGGGCGTGACCCAGCTGTTCCGCCCGACCATGGGCGCGGACTTCATCGTCGGCGCCGTGGGCCAGCTGCAGTTCGAGGTGATGGCCGATCGCCTGGCCAACGAGTACCAGCTGGAGGTGATCTTCGAGCCCAGTCCCTATGCCGAGGCGCGCTGGACCCTTGGCGAGAAGGCCGATCTGGAAGACTTCACGGGCAAACACCGCATGCAGATGGCCACCGACATCGACGACCAGCCGGTGTTCCTGGCCAAGACCGCCTGGGAGACCGGCTACGTCGGCGAGCGCTATCCCAAGGTCCGCTTCGAGCGGTCGAAAGAACGGGCCTGAGGCCGGTGGCGGCGCTGCTCTATGGAACGCCGGCGCCGGGCTTGATCGAGGTTCCGAAGGGCGCGGTCCAGCTCTCACCCTTGATCCCGGATTCGGCGGACATCGCGAGCATAGGCGACGCATCGGCCGATAGCGCCCTGATCCTCGCGCCGCCCGGCACGATCGAGCGGGACTGCGTGTTGGCGCACGCGCTGCGGGCCCTGAAACCCGGCGCGCCGCTCATTGCCTTCGCGCCCAAGGACAAGGGCGGTTCGCGACTGAAGAAGACACTGGAGGCTTTCGGTTGCCGGGTCACGGAGGACGCCCGCAAGCATCACCGGTTCTGTAGCGCGACGCGGCCGGCCGAGCCGATCGGCCTCGACGAAGCGATCGCCGCGGGCAGCCCGCGGATCGTGCCGTCGCTCGGCCTCTGGTCGCAGCCCGGCGTGTTCAGCTGGGACCGGCCCGATCCCGGCAGCCTGCGGCTGCTGGAGGCGCTCCCCGCGCTCTACGGCGAGGGCGCGGACCTGGGCTGCGGCATCGGGCTCCTGGCCCGGGCGGTGCTGACCTCGCCGAAGGTCACCGCGCTGACCTGCGCCGACATCGACGGCCGCGCGGTGGCCTGCGCCGAGCACAATCTGGACGACGCGCGCGCCAGGGTGGTCTGGGCCGATCTGCGCCGCCCGCTGGAAGGCGTCGGCGATCTCGACTTCGTAGTGATGAACCCGCCCTTTCACGACGGCGGGATGGAGAACCAGGGGCTGGGCGTGGCCTTCATCGAGACGGCGGCAAGGATGCTCAGCAAACGCGGCGTCTGCTGGCTGGTGGCCAACCGGCATCTGCCCTACGAGGCGGCGCTGGCCAAGGCGTTCGAGGCTGTGACCGTGCGCGGCGACGCGGGCGGCTACAAGATCTTCGAGGCCCGCAAGTGAGCAAGCTTCCGATGGCCAGGCTCGACCGGCTGTTGGCCAACCTGGGCTATGGCTCCCGGCGCGAGGTGACCGCGCTGGTGGCCCGCGGTCAGGTCGCTCTGGACGGCGCGGCGCTGAAGGACGCCGGCGCGCGCATCGCGGTCAGCGCCGATCTGCCGGCGCGCATGACGGTGGCCGGCCAGCCGCTCGATCCGCCCGCGCCCCTGACGATCCTGATGCACAAGCCACCGGACGTGGTCTGCTCGCACCGCGAGCCGGGACGCAGCGTCTATGAACTCCTGCCGCACCGCTGGCGGGCGCGGGAGCCGGCGCTTTCGACCATCGGCCGCCTCGACAAGGACACCACGGGCCTGCTGCTGATCACCGACGATGGGCCGTTCCTGCACCGGGTGATCTCGCCCAAGAGCCACGTGGCCAAGCGCTATGTGGCGAGCCTCGACCGGCCGATGACCGGGACCGAGGCCGAGGTTTTCGCCGCCGGAACCCTGATGCTGGACGGCGAGACCGACCCCGTGGAACCCGCGGTGCTGGAGCCCCTGGGGCCAAGGGAAGCGCGGCTGACCATCACCGAGGGCCGCTATCACCAGGTGCGCCGGATGTTCGCCGCGGTGGGCAACCACGTCACCGCCCTGCACCGCGACCGGATCGGCGGCCTGGCCCTGCCGGAAGACCTCGCGCCCGGCGAATGGCGGGTCCTGACCGGCGAGGAGCAGGCCGCGATCTTCGGCTGATCGCGGGCCGCCTGCGTTAACGAATTCATGCGGTGACCCACGGAACTCCTGAATCCGTCGCGCTTTACTGTGGATCGTAAGACACGGTTAACCATACTTGGGAAATTAACCACTTGTTTACGATCGCGGCTCCGGCTTTGCTCTTATCCGTCAAAGCGCGCGGCCTTCGTCTCATACCGGGACGGAAAGCCGCCGGGAGTGGCGGAATGTTCGAGTTGGGTCGTGAACTGATGCGGCTGCTGGGCGCGGAGCGGGTGCGGCCGCATGCCGATGGCCTGACCGGCGGCGACACGACCCTCCTGGAACTGCTCGACCTCAATCTGTTGCAACAGGAGGCCAAGGCCGCCGACGTGGCCGCCGGGCGGATCAGCGCCCACGACCGCGCGCAGCGCCGGCTGGACGCCGCCATGGTCTGGCGCGAAGTGGCCCGCCGCTCGGGCGACGCCGTGGCCCTGCGCAAGGCCGCCTGCGCCGCCGAGACCGCCTGCGCCGCCTTCGATCCTCATCGCCGCCCCGACGCCTGGGCCCGCGCCCGCTGCGAGCAAGCCTTCGCCGGCCTGCTGGGCGCCGAGCTGTTCGGCGATCCGGGCCTCGACGCCGCAGCGGCCGCCACCTTCCGCGAAGCCCGCGGGGTCGCCCGCGGCGGCATCGCCGCCCCGCTGGCCGACGTCGGCCTGGCGCTGGTCGAGGGCCGCGAGGGCCTGGCCAAGGGCGACGCCGAGGCGGCCTGGGCCGCTGTCGTCCGCTTCAACGCGCCGATCGCAGCGCTGGACGCCATGACCCGGCGCTCGCCCGCCGCGCGACCGCTCGCCGCCGAGGCGCGGCTGATGCGCGCCGACCTCATCTGCGGCTGGGGCGCCCGGCTGAAGGACGAGGCCCTGCTGCGCGCGGCCATCGATGACGCCGCCGCCGCCGCCGACCGCGTTGACCTGGCCTATGAGCCGCTGACCTGGGCCCGCGCCGAGATCCTGCGTGGCCAAGGCCTGGCGCTGTGGGGCGAGGCGTCCGGCGACATCGACGCGGTGGCCGCCGGCGCCACGACGCTGGCCGGCGCGCTGGATCACCTGAGCAAGGAGCACAGCCCGCTGGACTGGGCCCGCACCCAGATCGCGCTGGCGCATGCCCTGCAGACGCTGGGCGACGCCAGCGCCGACGAGCGCGCCTACGAAAAGGCCGTCACCTGCTACGACCGCGCCAATCTGGTGCTGAAGGACGCGCCGGCGACCCCGCTGCGCGGCCTCGCGGCCGGCCAGCGGGCCATGTGCCTGGCGCGTTCGGCGGAGCTGACCGGCGACCTCGCCGTGCTCGACACCGCCCAGGCGGCGCTGAAGATCGAGCTGGCCACCCTGCAGCCGCGCCGCGACCCGGTGGCCTGGGCCCTGGTGCAGCTGCACCTGGCCCGGCTTTACGAGGCCCGCGTGGACATCACCGGCAAGGATCGCGGCGAACGCGCAGCCGGCGTCATGGCGCTCGACGCCGCCCTCGACGTCTTCGCCGACCACGGCCTGCGCTCCCTGACCATCATGGCCAGCGAAGCCCTGGAGCGGCTGCGCGCCGGGCCGGCGGCCAAGCGCACCGCCGTCTAGGCTTCTCAAGACCGGCAAGGCCGTGGCAAGGTCGCCCGAACACGGGGAGCGCTTGTTATGTCTCTGAAAATCGCCCTGATGGCCGTGAGCGCCGCCGCCGCGGCCGCTTGCGCCGTCGCGGCCTACGCCGACCCGCGGGCCGACGGCGCGACCTGGGTCGAGGCGCCCACCGTCGCCGACATCGCCGCGGCCTATCCGGCCAAGGCCAAGGCCGCCAACATCGGCGGGACCGTGACCCTGACCTGCGCCATCGGCCGCGACCTGCATCCGCGCGACTGCGAGGCGCTGAAGGAAAAGCCCGGCCTCTACGGCTTCGCGCCGGTGGCGCGCAAACTGGCCGAGAAGCTGAAGGCCAGCGAGTCCGACATGATCGGCAAGAACGTCTTCATCCCGGTGACCTTCGACCCGGCGGTGCTGACCGGCGCGGCGATGGTGACCAAGCCCGCCTGGACCGCCGCGCCGGGCATCGAAGACTACCGCGCGACCTTCCCCGTGGCCCAGAACGGCGTCAACGACGTGCGTGTCGTGCTGGGCTGCACGGTGGCGGCCGACGGCTCGCTGGGCGGGTGCGCGGTGGCGCAGGAGACGCCGGCCGGCCAGGGCTATGGCGCGGGCGCGCTGGCGCTGACCGCCAAGTTCCGCATGGCGCCCTGGAGCACCGACGGCGAGCCGACAGTCGGCGCCAAGATCAGGCTGCCGATCCACTATGTCCTGACGCCCGTCGCACCGGCGGCGAAGTAGAGGCGCCTAGCGTCCGCGCCACCAGCGCAGGCCAGCCCGTTCCAAGGCGCGAAGCGCGGTGTTCAGGCCTGCGCCCATCAGGCCCAGGACCACGACGGCGGCGAACATCTTGGCCGTCTGCATGCGGTGGCTGGCCTCGAGGATCCGCCAGGCCAGGCCCTGGGCGCCGCCGGAGCCCGCGACGAACTCGGCCACCACCGCGCCGATCAGCGCCAGGCCCGCAGCCACCTTGTGGCCCTCCAGCAGCTGCGGCACGGCGGACGGCAGGCGCAGCTTGAAGAGCCGCTGCCACGGGCTCGCGCCATAGAGGTCGAAGAGGCGCTCGAGGTCGGGATCGGCGGCCTTCAGGCCGGCCACCGCGCCCGAGAAGATCGGGAAGAAGGCGACGATCGTCGCCAGCGCCACGATCGCCCGATCCGCGTGATCGAGGCCCGCCCAGATCACCACCAGGGGCGCGATGGCGACGACCGGCGTCACCTGCAGCACGACGGCCAGCGGCCAGACGGTGCGCTCCACCGTCGTGCTGAGGCTGACCGCGAGCGCCAGGGCCTGCGATATGGCGCTGGCCAGCAACAGGGCGATCAGCGCCATCGACAGCGTGCTCCAGGCGGACTGCAGGAGCTCGCGCCAGTCGGCGGCCATGGCGACGGCGATGGCCGAGGGCGGCGGCAGGAAGAACAGCGGCACCTGCAGGGCGCGGCAGGCGACCTCCCACGCCGCCAGCAGCAGCGCGATCAGCACCACGGGCGCGAGGCCGCGGAGGAGGTGGCTCATGTCGCCATCCCTTTCGCCAGCAGGGCCGAGACCGCCTCCACCTGGCGGCGGAAGGCTTCGGTGGTGCGGAAGCCCGGCGCGCGGGGGAGCGCGCCCTCGACCGCCACTTCGCCGACCATGCGGCCCGGCCCGCGGCTCATCACTACGACGCGCGAGGCCATGTAGACGGCCTCCTCCACATTGTGGGTGACGAAGACGATGGCGGGCTTGGTGTCCGCCCAGAGCGAAAGCACGTCGTCGGCGAGCGCGCGCCTGGTGATCTCGTCCAGGGCCGCGAACGGCTCGTCGAGCAGCAGGAGCCTGGGGTTGGTGACCAGCGCCCTGGCCAGCGACACCCGCATGGCCATGCCGCCGGAGAGCTGCGCCGGCCGCGCGGCCTCGGCGCCCCTCAGGCCGACGCGGGCCAGCGCCGCGTCGGCGCGGGTGAGCGCCTCGCCGCGGGGCGCGCCGGCCAGCTCAAGCGGAAGCGCCGCGTTGGCGCGGGCGGTGCGCCAGGGCGCCAGAGTCGGGGCCTGGAACACCACCGCCGTCTCGCCCCGGCCAGGCGTCCGCGAGACCTCGCCGCGCGTCGGCGCCTCCAGTCCGGCCAAGAGGCGCATGGCGGTGGACTTGCCACAGCCCGACGGCCCCACCAGCGCCAGGATCTCGCCCGCCGCCAAGGCCAGGCCGAAGGGCCCGAGCGCACGGCCGCGCGGATAGTCGACCTCGACGTCGGTGAGGGCGGCGACGGTCACTTCGCGGGCGGCGGGGAAGGCAGAAACTGCAGCGAATAGCCCTTCTTGTAGTCGAGCGTCTTGGGGAACACGCCCTGGCCCGAGGCCATGTCGAAGAAGGCCTTCCACTGGGCGTCGGTCATGGCGCCGACCCCGGCGGTCTTGGCGTCGCCGCCTTCGACGATGGAATAGGACTTCAGCTTGGCGCGGGCCTGGTCGAGGACGTCCTGGGTCATCTCCGGGTTGTCCTTCAGGATGAGCGCGTCGGCGGGCTTGGGGTCGCCGTTCAGATAGTCGGACCAGCCCTTGGCGGTGGCCTCGACGAAGGCCTTCACCGCCGCCGGGTTCCTGTCGGTCAGGCTGTCGGGCGCCAGCAGCATGTTGGCGTAGCCGGGGTAGCCGTTGTCGGCGAGCAGGAAGACCACCGGCTTCAGATGCGCCTCCTTCTCGATGGTGTAGGGCTCGCTGGTCACATAGCCCTGCTGGGCGGCGCGCTTGTCGGCCAGGAACGGGCCGTTGTTGAAGGCGTATTTGCGCACCTGGTCATCGGTGAAGCCGTACTTGGCCTTCAGCCACACCCAGAAGCCGGTCACCGAGGCGTCGCCCAAGAGGATCGGGTGGCCCTTGAGGTCGGCGAGCGTGTTCACCCCGGTGTCCGGATGCGCCAGCAGCACCTGCGGGTCCTTCTGGAAGACCGCCGAGACCGCCTTCACCGGCACGCCCTGCTGGACCATGTTGAGCACGATGAAGGCGTTGGAGCCGACGCCCATGTCGACCGCGCCCGCGGCCAAGAGCTGGGGCACGTTCACGCCGGGACCGCCCTGGACGATCTTCACGTCGAGGCCGCGTTTAGCGTACTCGCCTTCGGCCAGGGCCTCATAGAAGCCGCCCTGTTCGGCCTCCGCCTTCCAGTCGGTGGCGAAGCGGATCGCGGTCCGGCCGGACGGTGCGGCGGCCTGATCCTGCTTGGCGGGCGAGCAGGCGGCCGCCAGCGCCAAGGCGGCGACGGCGATGAGAAGGCTGGATTTCATGCGAGGTCCCCGATGACGCGGGGAGCCTAAGGCGCTGCGCTTCAGCTTGGAAGCCGCCCATAGCAAGAGGGCGGCGCTTCGGTTGCCCGAAACCCCGCCCTCTCATCCAGATCCGTTGGGGGATCTGTGCCTTCCAGGTCGATCGCGCCTTCGGTTCTCGGGGTCGCCCCCGATGGTTTTCCGTCGCGGCCGGTGTCTCAGGTGGTCTGTCCCGGGTCGCCCCGGTCCTCGCCTCTAGAAACCTTCTGCTCGCCTCTGCTTCTGGGTCCGCCGTTTCCGGCCTCTCCGTCTGCCCGCGCCGCAGTCCCTCTCGGCAAGTGAACGGTGCTCCCGAACCCGAAATCCGGCAAGAGGCTGATTCGGGCGGGGTGTGACTCGACCATCGAGAAGCGGTGGAGAACCGGTGGAGAACTCGGGGTCATTGCGACATTATTCAAGTATTTTCAGTGGCTTATAGTTTTCCACAGGAAAGCGGGCCTAGGTCGATCGGGCCGCCTCCAGGGCCTCACGGCGCTCCTCCAGGGCGAGCCATTCCTCCTCCGCCGAGATGATCTGTGTCCGGAGGGTTTCCAGCTCAGCGGACAGGCGCTGGAACCGGGTCGGATCGCGGCCGTAGAGGCCCGGATCGGCGAGGTCGGATTCGAGTTTCGCGACCCTGGCCGGCCCCTCGGCGATGAGGGTTTCGAGCTCGCCCAGGCGCCTTTGGTCCTTGTAGCTGAGCTTGGCGCGCGGGGGCTCGGGCCGGGGCGGCGGGGCCGGCGCGGCGGCCTTCGGCGCCGTGAAGGCCGCCACCGGAAGGCGGTGGAAGAAGCCCGGGTTCTGGGAGATGAAATCCTGCCAGCCGCCCGGCGTCTCGACGGCGTTGCCCTTGCCGTCCAGACCGATCGTCGAGGTCGCCAGCCGGTCGATGAAGTCGCGGTCGTGACTGACCAGGATCAGCGTGCCCTCATAGTCGGCCAGCAGGTCCTCCAGGAGATCGAGCGTGTCCATGTCGAGGTCGTTGGTCGGCTCGTCCAGCACCAGGACGTTGGCCGGATTGGCCAGCGCCTTGGCCAGCAGCAAGCGGTTGCGCTCGCCGCCCGAGAGCGTGCGGACCGGCTGGCGCAGCTGGGCGTCGGTGAACAGGAAGTCCTTGGCGTAGGAGGCGATGTGCTTAGGGACGCCGCGGACCATGATCTGGTCGCCGCCCTTGGGCAGCAGCACCTCGCGCAGCGTGGTCTCGGGCGACAGCGTGGCGCGCGCCTGGTCGATGTAGCTGATCTCCAGATTGGTCCCGAGCTGCACCGTGCCGGCGTCGGCGGGAATCTCGCCCAGCAACAGTTTGACGAGCGTGGTCTTGCCCGCCCCGTTCGGCCCGACCACGGCGACGCGGTCGCCGCGCAGGATGCGGGTGGAGAAGTTCTTCAGGAGCACCTTGTCGCCGAACGCCTTGGAGACGCCCTTGGCCTCGACCACCCGCTTGCCGGACACGCCCGAGCTGGCGATCCCCATGTTGAGTTCGCTGCGGGTGTCCTTCAGCCGGTCGCGGCGATCCTGGCGCAGGCTCTCCAGGCGGCGCTTGCGGCCCTCGTTGCGCGCCCGCCTGGCGGTGACGCCACGGGCCATCCAGTGCGCTTCGCGCGCGATGAAGCGGTCGAGCCGCCGCGCCTCCTCGGCCTCCTGGGCGGCGATCTTCTCGGCCCAGTCCTCGAAGCCGGCGAAGCCCTCGTCCAGCCGCCGCACCAGCCGGTATTCCAGCCAGAAGCAGCGCTTGGTCACCCGCTCCAGGAAGGCGCGGTCGTGGCTGACGATCAGCGCCGCGGCCTTGGAGGCGGCGAGTTCGTCTTCCAGGGTCTCGATGGCCAGGATGTCGAGGTGGTTGGTGGGCTCGTCCAGCAGGATGACGTCGGCGTCCTCGGCGAAGGCGCGGGCCAGCGCCGCGCGGCGGATCTCGCCGCCGGAGAGGCCCTGGGTGCTCTTGGCCGGATCGAGTCCGAAGTCGGTGAGGCGGGCTTGCGCCTGATAGTCCTGCGCCCCGCCTGCGGTCGCGTAGTCCAGCAGAGTCGCGCCGGCGATCTCCGGCTCCTGCGGCACGAAGGCGATGCGGGTCCCGGTGGTCAGGTTGCGCTCGCCGCCGTCCGGCTCGATCTCACCGGCCAGGATGCGCAGCAGCGTCGACTTGCCCGCGCCGTTGCGGCCCACCAGGCAGGCGCGGACGCGGGCGTCCAAGGCCAGGTCGACGCCGTCGAACAGCATCAGCGGACCGTCCGCCAGGCGGACGTCCTTCAGGGCGAGTATCGGGGCGCGCATCGGAGCGGGGACATATAGCCCCGGGCGAAGAGCGCAAGGGCGACGCCGCTACCGACCGAGCTGAAGGTCGATCAGACGGTCGAGATCGAGGTGGCCGGTGTCATTGTCCCGGTGGCTGTTCACGGGGCTACGGAACTCGGCGACCACCAGGGGGCCGGCTGTCGGGCCCTTGGCCACATAGCCGACGGCGCGATAGCCCGACGAGTACCGGTGGCTGCCGGCCAGCACATAGACGAGGGAGGCGTTGTTGCGCCCGACCTTGTCGGCGACCACCTCGGCGCCGCGCAGGCCGGCGTGCACCGAGGTGTGCTCCTGCGCGCGGTCATGATCGAAATCGCTGTCGTGGTCGTGGCCGACGATGTGGAAAATGCCGAACAGGCGCACGTCGGCCTTGTCGCCGTCCTTATGGACGTGGACGAACGGCACATTGACGTCGGCGCTGTCGCCGCCGCTGTAGCTGATCGGCATCGGCTGGTGGTAGACCGGCACCAGGCCATGCAGCTGGGCGCGCTCCGGCGCCAGGGCTTCGGACGGCGTCTGGCCGTTCAGGGGCGCCAGCCGCAGCCGCACGGTCTCCCCATGCTGGCCGGCGTAGTCGCACCATTGGCCATCGGGCGACTGCGCGGTCCGGGTCAGGTCGGCGGACGCAGCGGGGCAATCCAGCTTCGCCGGCGCGCGCAGCGGCGGGCCGTCGAGCTGGGCGCCGGCGTGGGCGAGCGTCGCGGTCGCCGCCAGGGCGGCGGCGGCGGCCAGAGACAGGGCTTTGCGCATGACTTGGCGGCTTTCCATCAGCATTCGTTGCGCAAGCGTCGGGCCTGGCGGGGGCGAAGTCCAATGAACTCGCGGTAAGGGCGCGCCCTCAGCCGGCCCCGTCGCCGGTCGGGTTGTTCCCGCCGTTGAACCGCCCGAACCGCATCGACAGCGGGTAGGCCAGGACGAGGCCGCCGGCGAAGGCGGCGATGAAGTGCTCCGGCGCGCGCAGATCGAAGGCGCCGACCTTGGCCAGCAGCAGCCAGGCCACGACCACATTGGCCGCGCCCCAGACCGTGTTGACCCGCGAGCTGGAAAGCCCCTGGCCCGGGGGATGGGCGAATGGCGACTGGAAGGGCTTGCCCTGCAGGCCGGCGACCAGGTGCGGCAGGGCGTTGATCAGAAAGGCGCCGCCGAAGAAATAGGCGACCTCGTGCAGCCAGTTCATGTGCGGTTTCCCCCAGGTTTCAGCTTAGGCGGCGCTCGACCCGCGCGCCCTGTGAGCCTAGATCATGCCGCATGGCTGGCGAACCCTTCTGGCGGCGCAAGACGCTGCAGCAGATGACCGCCCAGGAATGGGAGAGTCTCTGCGACGGCTGCGGCCTCTGCTGCCTGGTGCGCTTCGAGGAGGAGGACACCGGCCAGGTCACGCCGACCCGCGTGCACTGCAAGCTGTTCGACGCGCAGGCCTGCGTCTGCACCGACTACGCCAATCGCCAGGACTATGTGCCCGACTGCGTGAAGCTGACGCCGGGCAATATCGAGCAGCTCGCCTGGATGCCGCTCTCCTGCGCCTACCGCCGGCTGCACGAGGGCCGCGACCTGGCCGACTGGCATCCGCTGATCAGTGGCGATCCGGAGAGCGTCCACCGCGCCGGCGTCTCGGTGCGCGGCCAGACGATCAGCGAGAGCGCCCTGGCCGAGGCCGAGGACGCGCTGGACTTCGCGGCGCCCGACCTGATCCCGGAGCGGGGGCGGCGCTAGGTCTGTGATATTTCTGCAACATCAGCCCTTGCGCCGGAAGCCGAACCGACCAATCTACGCCTGCAGAGCGACCACACCTCCAAAAGGACTGAACTGACTTGGCGAGCGACCCCTATCAGGTCCTGGGCGTCCCGCGCACGGCGAGCGCGGACGATATCCGCAAGGCGTTCCGCAAGCTCGCCAAGGCCAACCACCCCGACACCAATCCGAACAACAAGGCGGCCGAGGAACGCTTCAAGCAGGTCTCCGGCGCCTTCGACATCCTGGGGGACGCGGCCAAGAAGAAGAAGTTCGACGCCGGCGAGATCGACGCCGACGGGCGCGAGACCTTCGGCGGCTTCGCGCGCGGCGGCGGCGGGCAGGGTGGTCCCTGGGGTCCTCCGCCGGGCGGCGGACCGTTCGGCGCGGGCGGCCCCGGCATGCACAGCCAGACCTTCGAGGGCGTCGACCTGGGCGACATCCTGGGCGAGATGTTCGGCGGCGGGCGCGGCGGTCCGCGGGGCGGCGGCGCGGGCGGCGGCTTCGGCGGCTTCTCGCAGCGCGGCTCCGATGTGCGCGCCCGGCTCGAGATCGACCTGGAAGATGCGATTAAGGGCGGCAAGAAGCGGATCGCCTTCTCCGACGGCCGCACCATCGATGTGACCATCCCCAAGGGGGCGCAGGAAGGCCAGACCCTGCGCCTGAAGGGCCAGGGCTCGCCCGGACGCGCCGGGCCCGGCGACGCCTTCATCGAACTCGCCTTCGCCCCGCACCCGGTGTTCCGCCGCGAGGGCGAGGTGCTGGTGATGGACGTGCCGATCTCCGTCTATGACGCGGTGCTGGGCGGCAAGGTCGAGGCGCCGACGCCGGACGGGCCGGTGACGCTGACCGTGCCGAAGGGCGCCAACTCCGGCACGCGCCTGCGCCTGAAGGGCCGCGGTCTCTCCGACGCCAAGGGCCACCGCGGCGACCTCTTCGCCCGCCTGGTGGTGACCCTGCCCGAGACCCCCGACCCGGCGCTGGACGCCATCGCCGAGACCTGGAAGCGCGAGCGGCCCTATTCGCCGAAGCGCAAGAGCTAGCGCCTTCGCCGCCGCCGGGCGTGACAGGGCCGGCGACCCGCCGCATAAGCGGAAGCGTTCAGCCCCGGTTCAGTCCGGGCCGCCTAGGTCATGCGCCATGAAACGCACCCTCCTCGCCGCCATGCTTGCCCTGGGCCTGAGCTCGGGCCTCGCCGCGGCGCAGCCTTCCGCGCCGCCGCCGGGCGCCGACCACGGCCAGGCCTCGGCCCGCGAAGCCGTGAAAGAGGGGCGCCAGGCGCCGCTTTCGAGCGTTCTGAAGACGATCGCCAAGAGCCATCCGGGCCGGCAGCTCAACACCACCATGGGGCAGTCGGGCGGTCGCGCCGTCTATCTCGTGCAATGGCAGCTCGCCAACGGGCAGATCAAGGTCTTCACCGTCGACGCCCAGACCGGCGGATTGCTCAGTCAGTAGGCCAATTTGGTAGTAGGAAAGGGAGGCGATCATGCGCATCCTGCTTGTGGAAGACGATCCGGACCTGAGCCGCCAGCTGAAGCTGGCGCTCGCCGACGCCGGCTATGCGGTCGACCACGCGCCGGACGGCGAGGAGGCCCAGTTCCTGGGCGAGACCGAGCCCTATGACGCGGTGATCCTTGATCTCGGCCTGCCGAAAGTGGACGGGGTGTCGGTGCTGGAGCGCTGGCGGCGCGAGAACATGGCGACGCCGGTGCTGATCCTCACCGCCCGCGGGGCCTGGAGCGAGAAGGTGGCGGGCTTCGACGCCGGCGCCGACGACTACCTGACCAAGCCCTTCCACACCGAGGAACTGCTGGCGCGGCTGCGCGCCCTGCTGCGCCGTTCGGCCGGCCATTCGGCGCCGAACCTGGCCTGCGGCGGCCTGCGGCTGGACCCGCGCGCGGCGCGGGCGAGCGTCAACGGCGAACCGCTGCGGCTGACCTCGCTGGAGTACCGCCTGCTGCACTACATGATGATGCACCAGGGCCGGGTGATCAGCCGCACCGAGCTGGTCGAGCACCTCTACGATCAGGATTTCGACCGCGATTCCAATACCATCGAGGTGTTCATCGGGCGCGTCCGCAAGAAGATCGGGTCCGATCGGATCGAGACCGTGCGGGGCCTGGGCTACCGCCTGACCTGCCCGGAGGGCGAGCTGGGCGACGAGGCCCTGGTCTCGTGAATATGGGCCTGGTGAGGGCCGGCCACGTGAACCCGGGCTGATGCTCCTTCCGGGGCTGCGCAATCCGTCGCTGGCGCGGCGGCTGGTGCTGCTGGCTCTGGTCTGGAGCCTGGCGGCCCTGGTCCTGACCGGCGTGGTCCTGGCGGTGCTGTTCGAGCGGGCCGCCCTGCAGGGGGTTGACCAGACGCTGAGCGACCTGACGGTGAACCTGGTGGCGGGATCGACCGTCGATCCCAGCGACGAGCGCCAGGTGTTCGCCCCGCCGCTCACCGACGAGCGGGCCGAGCGCGCCTATTCCGGCCGCTACTGGGAGATCGCCGAGCCGACGCCGGACGGCAAGCTGCACCCGCTGGCGCGATCCTATTCGCTGTTCGACTCGGTGCTGGGGACGCCCCCCGACCTGGTGGCGAAGCTCAAGGCCAACCCCGGGCGGCACATCAGCTACCAGACCGAGGGCCCCAACAACGAGCCGCTGCGGGCGCGGGCCCAGCAGTACCAGCTGCAGGGCCGCAAGGCGCCGGTGATCTTCCTGGCCGCCGAGGACCAGAGCTCGGTCAACCGCGACGTCCGCGGCTTCGTCACCGCCACCGCCTGGCTGTTCATCCTGCTGGGCGCGGGCCTGGTGGCGGCGATTTTCGTGCAGGTGCGCGTCGGCCTTCGCCCGCTGTTCAACCTCAGGAACGAGGTGGCGGGCCTGCGGCGCGGCCAGTCGCAGCGCCTGACGGGCGTCTATCCCAGCGAGCTGACGCCGCTCGCCGAGGAACTGAATGCGCTGGTCGCGCACAATCAGCAGGTGGTCGAGCGCCAGCGGACCCACGTCGGCAACCTGGCGCATGCGTTGAAGACCCCGATCTCGGTGATGATCGCCGAGGCCGGCCAGCGGCCGGGCCCGCTTGCCGAGGTGGTCTCCCGCCAGGCCGACGCCATGCAGAAGCAGGTGGACCACCATCTGCGCCGCGCCCGCGCCGCCGCCCGCTCGCAGGGGTCGGGCGAGCGGACCTCGGTCGCCGAGGTGCTGGACGAACTGTCGCGCACGCTGGGGCGCATTTACCGCGACAAGGGGATCGAGATCGACTGGGACGCCGACGAGGCCCTGTATTTCCTGGGCGAGCGGCAAGACCTTCTGGAAATCGCCGGCAACGCCATCGAAAACGCCTGCAAGTGGGGTAAGGCGAAGGTGCGCGTCCGCGCCGAGGAAGCGAGCCCCGAACGCTTCCGGCTCCTGGTGGACGACGATGGACCGGGCCTGCCGGCGGCGCGCCACGCCGAGGTGCTGCAGCGGGGCGCGAGGCTTGACGAAACCGCGCCGGGATCGGGCCTGGGCCTCTCCATCATCGACGAACTGGCGCGGGCCTATGGCGGCTCGCTGGCGCTCTCGCAGTCCAGCCTGGGCGGCCTGCGCGTGGAAGCCGTGCTGCCGCGCGCAGGCGTTTGAATAGGCTCGACCTTCGGACAACCTTAACCCGTGTTATGTCAGCTTGCTGATGGAGGAACCGGGTTCCGTCCGGGGGAACTGTCAGATGGTCGCTCTGTCCGACCGCAAGATCGAAATCGTCAGGACGCTGGTTCAATCGGCGCCGGACAAGATCGTGGGCGGACTGCAGCGGGCGCTGGCGGAAACCGGCGGCGACACGGTGCTGGCGTCCGTCCGCCAGCTGGTCGAGGCCGAGGCCCGCGACCGGCTGCTGCGCAACGCGGTGTTCCAGCCGGTCGTCCCGCTCTGCGTCGGCCCCTCTTCCAGCAATGGGGGTTCCGACCCGCACAGCCTGGTGTTTCCCGCCCAGGCCCTGACCTACGTCTGGCGCGGACTGAAGGCCACGGCCAGCCCCGAAATGGCCGCCGTGGCGGCCGCGACGGCGGCCATCGAGAAGGCCGTCGCCACCGAGCAGCGCGTGCCCGACCCCAGCACCGCCTACAATGCGGTCGTGAAGCTGGCGGCCGAGGGCCTGCGGGCCGCCGAACAGCGCGACTTCAAGACCGCCGCCGAGATCTGCGAGCGGGCCCGGCCCGGCGCCGCCGATGCGCTGGCCGCCTGCCTCGACATCACGCCCATCGTGCGCCGCACCCTGCCGCGCCTGGCCGAATGGGTCGCTCAGACGGGCGACGAGACCAGCGCGCCGGCGCGCCTGGCCTACAAGGACTCGGTGGCCATCGCCGAGGACGCCGGGCCGCGCTTCTTCGAAATGCTGGCCGCCCAGCTGACCCCGCCGTGGATGGTCCTGCGGATCATCTCGGCGATCATGGACAAGCCCACCGAGCGTTATCTGGCCGATTCCGAACTGGGCGGCTTCCCCGAGCGGGTGATGGCCGAGATCGACGACGCCCTGAAGGCCATCAGCAAGCTCGACCTCGACGGCGGGCCCGACGCCGGCCGCGCCGCGGGTCAACTGGTCGAACTGATCACCCGGCAGACCGACGAGCTGGAAGGCTGCATCGAGCTGACCCGCGACCACGGCTGGGGCCATCGGATCGTCGGGCAGAAGAAGACCCTGGCGAATCTGGTCGAGGCCCGCCTGCGCGAGGCCGAGAAGCTGACCACGGCGGCGCTCCCCATGCAGTCCTCCGGCTTCGCGCGGCCGCGCAAGACCGGGCCAAAGCTCGACGAGCCGCCGGAGCCCAGGTCGGTCCGCCGGGCGATGACCCTGCTGACGCTCGCCCACGAGATCCGACTCTGCGCCAACTACGGCGGCTTCTCGGCGATGCACGCCAAGGTGACGGAGAAGCTCGCGGCGCTCGCCGACCACTATGTCGAAGAGGTGCTGGGCGATCTCCGCAACGGCGATGTGGCCAACGTCGCCAACGCCCACGCCTTCCTGAAGATCGCCGCCGACGTCGTCGGCCTGACCCGCGACGAGAAGGCGGCCGAGCTGGTCCGCCGGCGCGCCGCCAGCGCGTGTGCGCCGCCGTCGGACAGCCCGATCGTCCTCGACGCCTGAGGCGGTGAGCCGGGCCGCGTCGGCGGCGACCCGATGTCCCCTCGCGCTCGGTGGCGCTTTCCGCTAAACGCGCGGCATGATCGCCTTGTGGGCTACGGCCGCCTTGCTCTCGGCCGCAGCCGTCATCCTCGTCCTGTTCCGCGCCGCCCGCGCCGCGACCGCCGCGGAGACCGGCGACACCACCTCTGTTTTCTACCGCCGCCAGCTGGCCGAGATCGGCGACCTGGCCGACCGCGGGCTGATTGGGGCCGACGAGCGCAAGGGCGCCGAGGCCGAGGCCGGCCGCCGCCTGCTGGCCGCCGCCGATGCGCCGGCCGAGGTCTGGTCCGCCGGTCCGCACCGCGCCGTGATCCTGACCGTCGCGATCGGCGCGCCGGTGCTGGCCCTGGCGGTCTATATGGCGGTGGGCTCGCCTCAGCTGGGCGACCAGCCGTTCAAGGCGAGGCTCGCCCAGTGGCAGGCGACGCCGCCGCAGGCGCTTCGGGCGCAGGAACTGGCCGCCCTGGTGGCCGACAAGGTCAAGGGCCGGCCGACCGATCCGGACGGCTACAAATACCTGGCGCTGGCCCGCGGCGGCGCCGGCGACCTGCTGGGCGCGGTGGAGGCCCTGCGGCGCGGCGTGCGCGTCGCGCCGGAGCGGGCGGACCTGTGGCAGATGCTGGGCGAAGCCGAGCTCTACCAGGCCAACGGCGAGCTGACCGACGACGCGGTCGACGCCTTCCGCCATCTGATCAAGCTGGAGCCGAACAGCCTGCCAGCCCGCTTCCAGCTGGCCGCGGTGAAGATCCGCGACGGCGACAAGGCCGGCGGCCTCGCCGACTGGAAGGCGCTGCTCGCCGAGATGCCGGCCAGCGATCCGCGCCGCCAGAACGTCCAGGCGGCGATCGCGAGCGCGGAAGGCGCGCCGCCTCCGCCCGCCGCGGCCGCGCCGCAGGGGCTTTCCGCCGACCAGATGACCGCGGTGCGCGGCATGGTGGCGGGTCTCGCCGCTCGCCTGGCCGCCAGTCCCGACGACCCGGCCGGCTGGGTGCAGCTGGTGAAGGCCTATGCTGTCTTGGGTGACACACAAAAGCGCGATGCGGCGCTTAAGACGGCGCGAGCGCGCTACGCCGGCAAGCCCGACGTGCTCGCGAAGTTGAGCCAGGCCGCGGCGACGGAAAAGATGAAATGAGCTGGTTGCCCAAATCCCCCAAGGCGCGGCGGCGCCTGACCCTGGTGGCGGTGATCGCGCCGGTGCTGGCGCTGGCCGTCGGCCTGACGCTCTGGGGCCTTCGGGACTCGATCTCGTTCTTCTACACGCCAAGCCAGGCCGCCGCGGCGCATCCGCCGGCCGGCCGCTCGGTGCAGCTGGGCGGCATGGTGCGGATGGGCAGCGTCGCCAAGCATCCCGATGGCCGCGTCGAGTTCGTGGTCGCCGACCGCACGGCCACCGACAAGGTGGTCTTCCAGGGCGACCTGCCGGACCTGTTCCGCGAGGGCCAGGGCGTGGTGGCGGTGGGGGCGTTCCGCGAGGATGGGACCTTCGAGGCCAAGCAGGTGCTGGCCAAACACGACGAGAAATACATGCCGCCCGACCTGCAGAAGGCCTTGAAGGCGCAGGGCGAATGGCGTGGCGACGGCTCCACGCCGGACTACGCGAAGGCGCAACCGGCCACATGATCCGCTCCCATGATCGCTGAATTCGGGTCCTTCGCGCTGATCCTGGCGCTGGCGTTCGCGGCCGCGCAGTTCGGCCTGTCGGCGGCGGCGCGCATCCGCCGCGCCAGCGTGCTGGCGGCGGCCGGCGAGGGCGCGGCGGTGGCCTCCTTCGCCTGCGTGGCCATCGCGTTCGCCTGCCTGCTGCACGCCTTCATCACCTCGGACTTCTCGGTCGCCAACGTCGCCCAGAACTCGCACACCGAGAAACCGCTGCTCTACAAGGTGGCCGGGGCCTGGGGCAGCCACGAGGGCTCGATCCTGCTCTGGTGCCTGATCCTGACCGGCTACGGCGCGGCGGCGGCGACGCTGGGGCGCGGCCTCCCCAAGGGGCTGAAGGCCCTGATGGTGGCGACCCAGGGCGCGCTGGGGACGGTCTTTCTGGCCTACACGGTGTTTGCGTCCAATCCCTTGATGCGGCTCGCCGGCGACAAGATGCCGGTGGAGGGCGCGTCCCTGAACCCGTTGCTGCAGGACCCGGCGCTGGCGATCCACCCGCCGTTCCTCTACTCGGGCTATGTCGGCATGTCGGTGGTGTTCTCGCTGGCGGTCGCCGCCCTGATCGAGGGCCGGGTGGACGCGGCCTGGGCGCGCTGGGTCAGGCCCTGGGCGCTGGCCGCCTGGAGCTTCCTCACCGTCGGCATCACGCTCGGCGCCTTCTGGGCCTATTACGAGCTCGGCTGGGGCGGCTGGTGGTTCTGGGACCCGGTGGAGAACGCCTCCTTCATGCCCTGGCTGATGGCCACGGCTCTGCTGCATTCGGCCATCGTCACCGAGAAGCGCGGGGCGCTGGCGGGCTGGAGCCTGTTCCTGGCGCTTGGCGCCTTCACCTTCTCCATGCTGGGCGCGTTCCTGGTGCGCTCGGGCGTCTTGACCAGCGTCCACTCCTTCGCGGTCGATCCCAAGCGGGGCGTGCTGCTGTTGATCATCCTGGGCGTCACCGCGGGCTCGGGCTTCGCGCTCTTCGCCTGGCGGGCGCCCAAGCTCGCGCCCGGCGGCGTCTTCGCACCCGTCAGCCGCGAGAGCGCGCTGGTGCTCAACAACGTCCTCCTGGCGGCGGCGACCACGGCGGTCATGCTGGGGACGCTTTATCCGCTGATCCGCGAGGCGCTCACCGGGGCGGCGATCTCGGTGGGCCCGGGCTTCTTCAACATCGCCTTCGCCCCGCTGATGGCCGTGCTGGCGATCATCCTGCCGGCCGGGCCGCTGCTCGCCTGGAAGCGCGGCGATCTGCAGGGCGTCGGCCAGCGGCTGTGGCTCGCCGCCCTGATCGCGCTCGGCTGCGGCCTGCTGACCTACGCGCTGGTCAGTCCGAAGAAGGCGCTGGGCGCGCTCGGCGTGGCCATCGGCGTCTGGCTGGTTACAGGCGCGGCGGTGGAAATCCTTGAGCGGACGCGGGCCTTCCGCGCGCCGGCCGCCGACAGCTGGCGCCGGCTCACCGGCCTGCCGCGCGGCGCCTGGGGCATGACGCTCGCGCACCTGGGCCTGGGCGTCTTCGTGCTGGGCGCCTGCGTGGAGCTGGGCTGGAAGGGCGAGGCGGCCGAAGCCCTGCCGCTGGGCGGCTCGCTCGACGTCGCCGGCTACCACCTGACGCTGGAGACCGTCGGCCCGGTGGATGGCCCGAACTTCGACGCCGAGCGGGCGATGATCCGCGTCACCAAGGACGGCAAGCCGGTCTGCACGGGCGAGCCGGACCGCCGTTTCTATCCGGCCGGCGGCCAGACGATCAGCGGCATCGCGCTCTGCTACCGCGGCGCGTCGCACCTCTACATGGTGCTGGGCGAGCGGCGGCGGACGACCGCCGGGACGCCGGTCTGGCTGATCCGCGCCTACTGGAACCCCTGGGCCAGTTTGATCTTCCTGGGCCCGGTGATCATGGCGCTGGGCGGCCTGACCTCGCTCTCCGACCGGCGCATGCGGCTGGGCGTGGCGCGTCGGCGTCAGCCCGAGCCGCAGCCGCGGCCGCAGGAGCGCCCGGCCAAGGAACAGCCAGCATGAGGTTGCGGACTCTCGCCGCGATCGCCGCGGGCGTCCTCTGCATCGCCGCGGCGTCCGATCCCGCCGACCGCCTGGCCGATCCGGCGCAGGAGGCGCGTGCGCGGCACATCATGCAGGACGTCCGCTGCCTGGTCTGCCAGAACGAGTCGATCGACGATTCCGAGGCCGAACTGGCCGGCGACCTGCGCCGCACCGTGCGCGAGCAGGTGAGCGCCGGCCACAGCGACGCGGAAATCAAACATTATCTCGTCGACCGCTATGGTGAGTTCATCCTGCTCACGCCGGCGTTCTCCTGGATGAATCTGCTGCTCTGGGGCGGGCCGTTCGCGGTGGTCGTTTTGGGAGCAGGCCTGCTGGTGACGAGGCTGCGGCGCCGATCGGGCGACACCGAACTCTCGGCGGAAGAGGCGGAGCGCGTGAGACGACTGTCAGAAACCGATGCCGCCTGACATGATGGCGCCCTACAACGGTCGGATTGCATAGCGCAGGGTGACCTAACCGTAACTTGAGAGCCGTTGCGCTCTCGTGCATCGAACCTAGGTTTACGAGGCGCGCCCGCGAGGCGCGCAGAGGGAACAGAAGTCATATGACCTCCAAGAAGACCGGTTATTTCCTGGGCGCCGTGGCGGGTGCGGGCGTGATGGCCGCCGCCGTGGCCGGCGCCGGCATGCGGTTGCCGCAGGCGCACGCCGACCAGGGCGGCCACCTGATCAAGGCGTCGACCGCGCCGATCTTCGCCCCGCCGCCCGGCGCGCCGATGTCCTTCGCCGACATCTTCGACCGGGTCTCGCCGGCGGTGGTCTCGATCAATGTGACCAGCCGCGTGGACACCAGCGCGCTGCGCCGCATCCCCGGCTTCGAGAACTTCCCCGGCGGCGGTGGCGGCGGCGATGACGAGGAGGGCGGTGCGCCGCCCCAGGGCGGGCGCACCGAGCGCGGCCAGCCGAAGCTGCCGACCCAGCAGTCGGCCGGCTCCGGCTTCTTCATCTCGGCCGACGGCTACATCGTCACCAACAACCACGTGGTCGAGAACGCCGAGACCATCAAGGTCGTGCTGAAGGACGACACCGAGCTGGAAGCCACCATCGTCGGGCGCGACGAGGGCTCGGACCTGGCGGTGATCAAGGTCAAGGGCGGGCGCACCAACTTCCCGTTCGTCAGCTTCGAGAACGCCGGCAAGCCGCGCGTCGGCGACTGGATCATCGCGGTCGGCAACCCCTTCGGCCTGGGCAGCACGGCCACCGCCGGCATCGTCTCGGCCTACGGGCGCGACATCGGCGAGACCTTCGTCGACTACATCCAGATCGACGCCCCCATCAACCGGGGCAACTCCGGCGGCCCGACCTTCGACATCTACGGGCGCGTGATCGGGGTCAACACCATGATCTTCTCGCCGTCCGGCGGCTCGGTCGGCATCGGCTTCGCCATCCCCGCCGAGGTGGCCGACAGCGTCACCAAGCAGCTGATCAGCGGCGGCAAGATCCAGCGCGGCTACATCGGCGCCACCATCCAGAACTTCACCGCCGACATGGCCGAGGCCCAAGGTCTGGGCTCGCAGAAGGGCGCCATCGTCTCCGACACCGTGCCCGGCGGCCCCTCGGCGCGCGGCGGGCTGCAATCGGGCGACGTGATCGTCTCGGTCAATGGCGTGGCCATCAAGACCTCCACGGAACTGACCCGGGAAGTGGCCAAGGCCAAGCCCGGCGACACTCTGCGTCTCGATGCGATCCGCGAAGGCAAGCACCACACCATCGAGATCCGTTCGGGCATCCGGCCGTCGGAGAAGGACCTGGCCTCCAACGACAACACGCCCGGCGGCGGCGAACGCGCCAACCCGGCGCTGCCGCCGCCCGCGCCGCATCCGACGGTGCTGGGCATGGCGCTCGGCCCGCTGGACGAGACCACGCGGCGGCGGATCAACGCCCCGCCGGAGCTTCATGGCGTGGTGGTGGAAACCATCGACCAGAACTCCGACGCCGGTCAGAAGGCGCTGCGTCGCGGCGACGTCATCGTCCAGGCGAACGGCCACCCGGTAACCACCGCCGCCGATGTGACCGCTGCGGTCGACGCGGCCAAGAAGGCCGGCCGCACCAGCGTGCTGCTGGGCATCTTCCGGCAGGGGCGCACCACCTTCCTGCCGATCAAGATCGCCGGCTAGGGTTTCGCGAGGGGCGGAGACAGCATGCGGATTCTGATCGTCGAGGACGACCTCGAGGCGGCCGAGGCCATGGAGCGCGGCCTCACCGAGACCGGCCACGCCTGCACCAAGGCCGCCGATGGCGAAGAGGGCCTGAGCGCGGCGCGCGATGGCGAGTTCGACGTGATGATCGTCGACCGCATGATGCCCAAGATGAACGGCGTCCAGCTGATCGAGACCTTGCGCCGCGAGGGCGACCAGACGCCGGTCCTGTTCCTCTCGGCGCTGGGCGAGGTCGGCGACCGGGTCGCGGGCCTGCAGGCCGGCGGCGACGACTACCTGGTGAAGCCCTACGCCTTCGCCGAACTGATCGCGCGCGTCGAGGCCCTGTCGCGCCGCCGCGAGACCGGCTCGGTCCAGACCCTTCTGAAGGTCGGCGAGCTGGAGATGGACCTGATCGGCCGCACCGTGCACCGGCAGGGCAAGGAGATCGACCTGCAGCCGCGCGAGTTTCAGCTGCTGGAATTCATGATGCGCCACGCCGGCCAGTCGGTGACCCGCACCATGCTGCTGGAGAAGGTCTGGGAATATCACTTCGACCCGCAGACCAACGTCATCGACGTGCACATCTCGCGCCTGCGCTCGAAGATCGACAAGGGCTTCGACCGGCCGATGCTGCAGACCGTCCGCGGCGCGGGCTACCGGCTAGACGCCTAAGCCTGCGATGGCGGGACCCGTGCGCTTGCCGCGCATCTTCCGCACCACGCCGTTCCGGCTGACGCTGCTGTTCCTGGCGTCCTTCGTCTTCGCGGCGAGCGCGCTCTTCGTCTACATCTATGTGGCGACCGCCGGCGAGGCGCGGCGGCGCACCGATCTCGACATCACCCGCGAGATGCATTCGCTGTCGGCGACCTACGACCGCGGCGGCGTCGATGCGGTCAACCAGTCGGTGATCGAGCGCGCGGCGAGCGAGCAGCCGTTCCTCTACGTCCTGATGGACAAGAACCAGAAGCGCATTTCCGGCTCCATCGCCGGGAGCCCGGTGGACCGGTTCGACGGCAAGCCGACCTGGACCACCTTCTCGGTCGGCGACCAGGACCCGCAGGGCCATAAGGTCGAGCATCCGGCGCGCGGCCTGCAGGAGCAGCTGAACGGCGGGCCGATCCTGTTCGTCGGCTCCGACGTCGCGCGCGACGACGCCTATGTGGCCCGCGTGGTCGGCGCCCTGCAGGGCTCCGGCGCCCTGGTGGTGCTGCTGGGCCTGGCCGGCGGCATGCTGATGAGCCGCAACGTCAGCCGCTCCATGGCCGGCCTCACCACCGTGGTCGACGCGGTGCGCAACGGCGACCTCGGCGCGCGAGCCCCCGTGCGCGGCGCCCGCGACGAGTTCGACGAGCTCTCGGCCGGCATCAACGAGATGCTCGACCGGCTGGAGCGCTCCATGGCCGGCCACCGCCACGCCGGCGACGCCATCGCCCACGACCTGCGCTCGCCGCTCACCCGCCTGCGCGCCCGCCTCGAGGTGGCCTATCTCGATGTCGAGGCCGGCAAGGGCGACCCGACCCAGGCGCTGGCCCAGGCGCTGGAGGACACCGACGGGGTGCTGAAGACCTTCGCCGCGGTGCTGGCGATCGCCCGGCTGCAGGCGGCGGGCACGGCGCCCGACCCGGTGCTGTTCGACCCCTCGGAACTGGCGGCCAACATCTCCGAGCTCTACGAGCCGCTCTGCGAGGACAAGGGCATCGACTTCGCCGCGGAGTTCACCAAGGACCTGCAGGCGCGCGGCAACCGCGAATTCCTGGCCCAGGCGCTCGCCAACATCCTCGACAACGCGGTGAAGTACACGCCGGGTGGCGGGGCGATCATGCTGCGGGTGCGCCGCCGCTCCTCCGGCGAGATCGAGTTCTCGGTCACCGACACCGGCCCCGGCGTCCCCGACGGCGACCGCGAGCGGGTTGTCGAGCGGTTCGTCCGCCTGGAGAACAGCCGCAATGAGCCGGGCGCGGGCCTGGGCCTCTCCCTGGTCGCCGCGGTCGCCGAGGCGCATGGCGGCCGGCTGGAGCTGGCCGAGGGCCCGGGCAAGGTCGGCGAGATGGGCCCGGGCCTGCGGGTGGCGCTGGTGTTGCCGCGGGCCTGAGGGGGCCGCTCGTGACTCCTTGCGGGCTTGCACAGCGTCCGCTTGCCGGCCGCGGCCCGCCTTCATCCACCGGTGGGCGAATTTTCGGCTAGTCGAGATCGCCGAGGTCGGCCGGCGCAGCGGGGTCGGGGCGAGTGGCGGCTGCGTTCAGCGTGCCAGCCACCCATCGCGCCACCTGCGGGCCGATCGCCAGGACGACGATCACCCGCAGGGTCTGCAGCGCCATGACGAACGGCGTGTCCACCTTGGTGGTGGCGGCGATGATCGCCGCGGCGTCCACCCCGCCGGGGCTGGTGGCCAGGTAGGCGGTCAACGGATCGACGTGGAGCAGGACGACCAGCAGCCAGGCCAGGACGCCGCAGAAAGCCATCAGCAGGGCGGTGGCGCCCAGGGTCTGGGGCAGCGCCCGGGCGGCGGCGGCCAGCACGTCGCGGGTAAAGCGCAGGCCGGTGTTCCAGCCGATGACCGCATAGCTGGCGATCAACACGACGGGTGGCAGCTCGATCGTCACCCACCCCAGGACATTGAGCGCCGCCCCGAGCGCCAGCGGGCCGAGGAGCACACCGGCTGGAATGCGCGCGACGAGGCCGAGGCCACCCCCGAGGACGGCCACGCCGACGGTCTCGGCAAGGGCCAGCCAGTGGATCGGTGGGAAATAGCCGCCTGCGAAACGGGGGCCGCCGCCCCCGTGCACGAAGAGCAACGCCACCACCGAGGCGGCCGTCGCCACCAGCACCACGCGAAGGTATTGCATGAACGCGACAAGGCGGAAGTCTGCGCTGTAGGCCTCGGCCATCACCATCATGGCCATCGCGGCGCCGGGAAGCATGCCCCAGACGGCCGTGGTCCCGGGCACTATACCCAGGCGGCTCATGGTCCAACCGATGCCGGCGCCGGCCGCGATGGATAGCGCCACCACGGCGAGGAACACCGGCCAGTGGCTGGCGAAGCCGCCGACGATCGCGGGCGTAATTGAGCGAGCGATGAGGCAGCCGATGACCGCCTGGGCCACCGCCATGAAAGCGCGGGGGACTCTCACCGCGCCGCCGGCCGTCTGCACCAGCACGGCGACCGCCAGCGGCCCGAGCATCAAGGCCGCCGGCAGCCGAGCCCACTGAAGGAGCCCGGCGCCCAGCGCGGAGGCCGCCAGGAGCACGGCCCAGCGAGCGGCCGTGGGCAGGGACTGCAGCGGCAAGCCCTTCCCCGCCGACGAGGCCCGGCTCACGCCCGCAGCTCGATCTCGTTGGCCTTGGCCACCCGGCCGAGGCGCGGAAAGATCTTCTCGAAGGCGAAGGCATGCATCTCGGCCGAGAGCGAGGTCGTGGCGTCCTCTGCCAGCACCACGGCATAGCCATGCTCGTGGGCGGCGCGCACGGTCGACTCGACGCCCATGTTGGTCGCAATGCCGGCCACGACCACCGTGGCCACGCCCCGTCGACGCAGCTGCAGGTCCAGCTCCGTCCCATAGAAGGCGCCCCACTGCCGCTTGGTGACCCGCAGATCGTGGGGTTCGGCCAGGCCGTCGACGAGATAGCTCCAACCCTCCGGGAACCCGCCGGGCGGCGCCAGCGGAGGCTCATCGACCGGAGTCTGCAGGGCGTCGCCGAAGTCGGGCGAGAAGGAGACGTTCACCAGGACGACGGGCGCCTTGGCGGCGCGGAAACGGCGGGCAAGGTCCTTGCCCTTGGCGACCACGGCCTCCCCGGCGTGCGGCGCCAGCGGATAGCCGACAATACCCTGCTGGAGGTCGATGAGGATCAGCGCCGTGGTCGGCGCGGACAGGGTGATCATGGGAGTGTCCTTTCGACTGAGGCTGGGCCTCCGCGACCACCGTTGTGCGGCGCCGCGCGGACCGCTATATAGTTGAGGAGCTCCTCAACTAAGATCTCTATTTGAGCATGCCCTCAATTTCGTCAAGCCCTAATCGCGGCGCGCTGCCCCCCCAGCGCGAGGTCGGCCGCCAGCGCGTCGCCGAACTGATCGAGGCGGCGGCCGCGGTCATTCAGGAGCGGGGATATGAGGCGGCGACCATGGCGGAGATCGCCGCTCGGGCGGAGGCGAAGATTGGCTCCCTCTACCGCTTCTTCCCCAACAAGGACGCCATCGCCGACGCGCTCATGGAGCACCAGGCCGGGATTCTGCGCACCGAATACGATGCGATCCACGCTCGCGCGGCTGGCGCCACGCCAGAAGAGCTGGCGGACATCCTGATCGATCTGCTGGTGAAGCTGCATCCGCGGACCCGAGGCCTTGCGGCCCTGATCGACTCGCGGACGGACTCGACCGCCGTGCGCCAAAGGTTCCGCGCGCAGACCCTGGCGGGGGTCAAGACGGCGCTCACAATCTGCGCGCCCGCACTCGATGACAAGGAAGCGGACGACATCGCCGCCGTGGTGCTCAACAACATGAAGACCATGGTGGGCATGGCCACCAAGGATGCGCCGACCAGCCCTGGCGCGCCGGATCAGCTGCGGCTGATGACCCGGCTCTACCTGGCGGCCAAGCTCGCGCCCGACAGGTTCGCCGCACGACAGCGCGCCGACGGATAGCCCGGTTGTGTCCGGCTCTGTCGTGGCCGGGGCAAGGTCGGCGAGATGGGCCCGGGCCTGCGGGTGGCGCTGGTGTCGCCGCGGGCCTGAGGCGCGGCGGTGGCGGACATGACAACGCCGCCGATCTGAGAGACCGGCGGCGCGCCAGGATCAGGCGTCGTGGCTCAGGCCGCGAGCGCCGTGCGGCGGCGGCGAAGCACCGCCCCGGCCCCGCCGAAACCCAGGATCATCAGGGCCCAGCTGGCGGGCTCCGGGACGCTGCCGCCGGTTACGTCGAGGGCCACGTTGTCGAGCAGCGGGCCAATGCCATCGACACTGTAGCTGCGCAGGTCGATCTGGACCGACCCGGCCTGGGTGGCGGTGAAGCTGATGGTGTGGGCTGTCCACGGATCGTTGCGCGGGACCGCAAAGCCGTTTCCGAACAGGTCGATGCCCGTGGTTTCGTGGAGAGTCCCGAAGCTGGCGTTGTCGAAGGTCACGTTGGTGATCGTGGTGGGCTCGACGCCGAACAGGAAGCCGGTTTCGTACATGTCGTCGGCGTCGCATTTCCCGCAGTCGGCGTGGCTGCCGGAGATGTCGAAGGTGAGCGTGACCACGGCGCCGGCGAGGTAGTTGAAGCTGTCGGTCGTGTGGAATTCGTTGCCGACGGGGCCGCCGCCGCGCCCGTCGAGACCGACGCAGCCGCCCGAACCGCCCTCGCAACGCGCGCCCTCGACCACGCTGAACTCGCCGCCGGAGACGGTCCAGTTGGCGAAGTTGGTGTAGGGGTTCGCGGCGGCGCCGCCGTTCTCGGTGTTGAAGTTGTCGCTGAACACCTGGGCGGCCTGGGCGGCGCCGGCGCTGAGCGCGGCCGCGGCAAGCGTGGCGGCGGCGAAGGTTGCGGCGCGCAGGCGCGGGGTTTGGCGCGGGGTTTCGCGGATCATCTGATACTCCTCCGGTCAGGCCGCGCGAAGGGATCGGCGGATGACGCGGGGGACGCTAGGGACGCGGTCCATACCGGCGCAAGCGCTCGCACCGAGGATGAGAAGACCTCGCGCCAGTATTGAAAAGCTCGCGGGCGCCAGAGCCCTCCGCTATGCCGAAGCCCCATGGCGCTCGCCGAAATCCTGAAGCCCTGCGGGCCGGTCGTCGACGACAAGGCGGCTGAGCGCCTGCGCGGCGTGCTGGCTCAGACGGCGTGGACGCCAAGGCTGGAGCAGGCCTGGCCGGCGCTCAGCCCCGTGTTCGCCGCCTCGCCCTATCTGACGAGCCTGGCGAGGCGCGATCCGGCGCGGCTCGACGCCCTGCTGGCCGACGAGCCGATGGCGCGGCTGGACGACATCCTCGCCCGCACCGCCGCGGCGGCCGACCTCTCCAGCGAGGCGGCGACGGTCGGCCTGCGCGTGCTGAAGGCCGAACTGCATCTGCTGACCGCGCTCTGCGACCTCGGCGGGGCGTGGGACCTCGACCAGGTGACCGGCGCGCTGACCCGATTCGCCGACGCGGCGGTGGCGTCCGCGCTCACCGTGGCGGCGCGGGGCGAGGTGGAGGCAGGGCGGCTGACCCATCTCAGCGACGGGCCGGAGGGGCCGGTCCCCGGCTGGTTCTGCATCGCCATGGGCAAGCAGGGCGCCTTCGAGCTCAACTACTCCAGCGACATCGACGTCTCGGTGTTCTTCGATCCCGACGCCATGCCGCTGGCGCCCGGCGTGGAGACCGAGGCCTTCGCCGTGCGCCTGACGCAGCGGCTGTCGGACCTGATGCAGCTGCGCACCGCCGACGGCTACGTCTTCCGCATGGACCTGCGGCTGCGTCCCGATCCGTCCTCGACCCAGGCGGCGGTGCCGATCCCCGCAGCGCTGGAATACTACGAGAGCGTCGGCCAGAACTGGGAGCGGGCGGCCTTCATCAAGGCGCGGCCCTGCGCCGGCGATATCCCGGCAGGCGAGGCGTTCCTGGCCGAACTGGCGCCCTTCGTCTGGCGCAAGAACCTCGACTTCGCCGCCATCGCCGACATCCATTCGATCAAGCGCCAGATCCACGCCTACAAGGTCGACGAGCGCATGACCGCCAAGGGCTTCGACGTGAAGCTGGGGGCCGGCGGCATCCGCGAGATCGAGTTCTACGTCCAGACCCAGCAGTTGATCCTGGGCGGCCGCAATCCGCAGCTGCGCAGCCGCCGCACGCTCGATGCGCTCGCCGCGCTCACCATCGCCGGCCACGTGGCGCCGGAGACCTGCGCCGAGCTCACCGAAGCCTATGGCCGGCTGCGCAGCGTCGAGCACCGCGTGCAGATGCTGGCCGACGAACAGACGCACAAGCTGCCGGAAGCCGACGCCGACCGCCGGCGTGTGGCCGCGCTCTCTGGCTACGACAGCCTGCGGGCCTTCGACGCGGCGATCACCCGCACGGCGCAGGGCGTGAACGCCCGCTATGGCGAGCTTTTCCCGTCGGAGGAGCCCTTGTCCTCGCGGTTCGGCAGCCTGGTGTTCACCGGCGTCGAGGATGACCCGGCGACGCTGGCGACGCTCAAGCGCATGGGCTTCTCCAACCCGCACAAGGTGGCCGAGACGATCCGCAGTTGGCACCACGGCCGCATCCCGGCGACGGCGACCGAGCGCGGCCGCGAGCTGTTCACCCGGCTGGCGCCGCGCCTGCTGGACGCGGCCCAGGCCACCGGCGCGCCGGACCCGGCCTTCGCGCGGTTTTCCGACTTCTTCTCGCGGCTGTCGTCGGGGGTGCAGCTGCAGTCGCTGTTCTTGGCGCAGCCCAACCTCTTCGAGTTGATCGTGCAGGTGATGGCGTTTGCGCCCAGGCTCGCGGCGACGCTGGCGCGGCGGCCGGCGGCCATCGACGCCATGCTGGACGGCGGGTTCTTCGAGCCCATCGACATCGCCGATGACCGGGCTTTCATGCGGGCCGCCGTCGCCAGGGCGGCCCGCACTGAAGAGGGCGCCTTCGAAGCGGCGATGGACGCCGTGCGCATCGTCCACCGCGAGCAGGCCTTCCGGGTCGGCGTGCAGGTGATGAGCGGGGCCGCGAGCGCGGTCACGGCCGGCAAGGCCTTCGCCGACCTCGCCGACCTCTGCATCGACGCCCTGGCCGCGGCGGCGCTGGCCGAGACCGGGCGCCTCGGCGGCGTCTTCGAGGGCGACGCAGCCGTGGTCGCGCTCGGCAAATGCGGCTCGCGCGAAATGAGCGCCGGCTCCGACCTCGACCTGATGACGCTGTACCGCGCCGCCGATCCCGCGGGCGTGTCGGCGGTAAAGGGCTGGGACGCGGTCACCTTCTACGGCCGCTTCACCCAGCGGCTGATCGCAGCGCTGTCCAGCCAGACCGGCGAGGGCGGCCTCTACGAGGTCGACATGCAGCTGCGGCCCTCGGGGACCAAGGGTCCGGTGGCGGTGAGCTTCGCGGCGTTCGAGGGCTACTACGAAGCTGAAGCCGAGACCTGGGAGCTGCTGGCCCTGACCCGAGCGCGGGTGGTCTGGGCG
Source organism: Phenylobacterium sp. (assembly GCF_035309685.1). GTDB lineage: Bacteria > Pseudomonadota > Alphaproteobacteria > Caulobacterales > Caulobacteraceae > Phenylobacterium. Next base: position 11,576 of record NZ_DATGEX010000049.1, on the reverse strand, counting down.
ACCAGCCCGGCCTTCGCCGCCGACGCTGAAGCCGCCATCGGCGCGGCGCTGCGCCGGCCCCGCGGCCGCGCCCAGACCGCCGCCGACGTGCGCGAGATGCGCGAACTGATGCACCGCGAGCGGCCGGCCAAGGGCGAATGGGACCTGAAGCTCTCGCCGGGCGGCCTCGTCGACATCGAGTTCGCCGCGCAATACCTGCAGCTGGCCCATGCCGCGGACGGCGGGCCGTTGGAGCCCAATACGGCGGCGGCATTGGCGGCGTTCCGCGAGACCGGCCTGGCTCCGGAGGCGGCGCTCACCGCCCTCGAGCAGGCCTGGCGGCTGCAGCAGGACCTGACGCAGCTGCTGAAGGTCGCGCTGGACGACGGCGCCGATCCGCAGGCCGAACCGGCCGCCTTCAAGAGCCTGCTCGCCCGAGCCGGCGGCGTGCGCGACTTCCGCAGCCTGGCCCCGGCGCTCAACCGCGCGAGGGCCGCGGCGCGCAAGGCCTATGAGACCATCGTCGGCCAGGGCGTCCCATAGGCGTCGCGCTCCAGCGCGCGCATCAGGGCCAGCACTTCCGGGTCGCCGAAGGGCAGGAGCTGGGTGAGCAGGACGCCTGCCTTTCCCGCCGCCGGATCGGCCCAGTAGTAGGTGTTGGCCAGGCCGCCCCAGGCCAGGCTTCCGGGGCCGCGGCCCTCGGCCGTGGCTTGCGGCGTCACCATGGTCGCCAGGCCATGGCCGGTGGCCATCTGCGGATAGAGGTCGAAGTCGTTGCTCATGTTCGCCATGGCGCTGCGGATATAGCCGGCCCGGCGTTCTCCGGTCTGCACCTGGCTCAGGCCCCGCACGGTCTCGCCGCTCAGCACCCGGACGCCCTCCAGTTCGCCGCCGTTCAGCAGCATCCGCAGGAAGCGTCCGTAGTCGCGCGCGGTGCTGTAGAGCCCGGCGCCGCCTGCCAGCACCTCAGGGTCGGCCGGCATGCCGAAGGGGATCTGGACGAGGCCGCCCTCAGGCCCGCGGACATGCACGCCGGCGGTCCGCGCCGCCCGATCCGGCGCGCCGATGAAGCCGGTGTCGGGCATGGCGAGCGGCGCGAGGATGTGCTCGCGCAGATAGGCGTCGAGGCGCTGGCCGCTGGCCGCCTCGACGGCGAGGCCGGCCCAGTCGATGCCGATGCCGTAGATCCAGCCTTGGCCGGGATCGAACAGCAGGGGCTGGCGAAGGCTGGCGCGGGTCCCGCCGTTGGCCTCGAAGCCGCTCGCCTCGATCCAGGCCGCCAGCTCGGCGCTGGTGAAGCCGTAGGCGAAGCCGGAGGTGTGGGTGAGGAGCTGGCGCAGGGTTGGGCCGCGCTTGGCGGGCCGCAGGCCCTGCGGCGTCAGGACCTGCAGGTCCTTGAAATCCGGGACGAGGCCGGTCAGGTCGCCGTCGAGGGTGAGCTCGCCGCGCTCCACCAATTGCAGGGCGGCGACCGAGACCACGGCCTTGGTCATCGAGGCGATCCAGAACACGGTCGCGGCGTCCATCGGCGCCGCCGCGCCGATCGCGCGCACGCCGGCGGCGTGCTCGTAGAGGACGCCGTCGCGGTCGGCGATCAGGGCGACGCCGCCGGCGATCCGGCCGTTGCTCACGGCCTGCGCCAGCGCCTGCTCAAATCGTTGGAACATCAACCCTCCGCTTCGATGGCGAGCTTGGCGCTAGAGCGCGGCCTTGGCCAGGGCGGCGCTGATCTGGTGGACCGGGAGCGAGAAGATGGCGCTGGTGCCCTGGCCCGGCGCGCTGCGCAGGTCCAAGAGGCCGCCGTGCATCTCCACCAGCGATTTGGTGAGCGCGAGGCCCAGCCCCGTGCCCTGCTGGGTCTTGGCGTGCTGGCTCTCGATCTGTTCGAAGGGCTGGGCGAGGCGGGCCAGGTCCTCCGGCGGGATGCCGATGCCGGTGTCCTGCACGCTGATCCGCACCCGCTCGCCCAGCGGGTCGTCGCGGCGCTCGGCGCCCACGGTGATCAGCCCGCCGCGCGGGGTGAACTTGATGGCGTTGGAGAGCAGGTTCAGCAGCACCTGCTTGATGGCGCGATAGTCGGCCTCGACCTCCGGCAGGTCGCTGAAGTCCAGGCGCAGCGAGAGGCCGGCGGCCTCGGCGCGGTTGCGCACCAGGCGCAGCGCATCCTCGGCCACGTCCTCCAGCGCCACCGGCTCGAAGCGCAGGTTCATCTTGCCGGCCTCGATCTTCGACATGTCGAGGATGTCGTTGATCAGCGCCAGGAGGTGCTGGCCGGAATTGAGGATGTCGCGGGCGTAGTCCTTGTAGCGGGCGTCGCCGACCGGCCCGTACATCTCGGCGACCATGATCTCGGAGAAGCCGTTGATGGCGTTCAGCGGCGTGCGCAGTTCGTGGCTCATGTTGGCCAGGAACTCGCTCTTGGCCTGGTTGGCGCCCTCGGCGCGCAGCTTCTCGTTCTCGTATTTGCGGGCCAGTTCCGAGAGCTGTTCCTGGCTGCGCTCCAGATTGACGACGGCCCGGCGCAGCTCGTCCTCGTTGACCCGGCGCGCCTCTTCCTGGGCCTTCAGCGCGGTGATGTCGGCGGCGGTGACCACCAGGCCGCCCTCGGCGGTGGTGCGCTCGGAGATCTGCACCCAGCGGCCGTCGACCAGCTCGGCCTCGCGCACGCCCTTGCGGCCGCCGAGCGCCGGGAACTCCTGGCGCACGGCGAGCTTGGCCTGGGCCTCCAGCTCCTCGCGCGCCACGCCGGGCTTCAGCACCTGCGGCTCCAGGCGGAAGAAGCTGCGGTAGTTCTTGTTGCACATCAGCAGGCGGCCCTGCCTGTCCCAGAGCACGAAGGCTTCCGACACGCTCTCGATGGCGTCGCGCAGGCGGGTCTCGGCGGCCTGGGCGCGGGCCTGGGCCAGGCGCTCCTCGGTGACGTCGAGCGCGACGCCGATGATCCGCGCGTAGCCGCCCTCCGGGCTCTTGCCGAAGCCTTGGCCGCGGGCGTCGATCCAGACCGGGCGGCCGCCGGAGAGGCTGGGCACCCGGAACGAGACGTCGAAGCCGCCGTAGACCGCCGCGGTCGAGAGCGCCTCGCGCAGGCCGTCGCGGTGGCCCTCGGAGACCCGCTCCAGTACCTGCTGGCCGTCGACCACGCCGCCGCGCCATCCGAACAGCGCCGCGGTGACGTCGGACATGAAGATGCGGTCTTCGGAGAGGTCCCATTCCCAGATACCGCAGCGGGCGGCCTCGACGGCCAGCCGGAAGCGCTGCTCGCTGTCGCTGTAGGCGGCGTGCGCGCGCTCGACCCGGCGGGATTCCAGCAGCAGCAGGACGCCGAGCGCGATCGCCACGGCCAGCGGGACCACCAGGGAGGCGATCTGCATGATGAGGCTGAGCGGGCCATGCATCACCCTGTCGATGGCGACGCCGGTATAGGAGGCGAGCAGCAAGAGGGCGGCGAGTATGGCGATGCGCGCAAAGCGCTGCGTCGGCGGCTTGGCCAGCGCCAGATCGGCGGACCGATCCTCCGCCTGCGCGCCCGCAGCGCTCTCGCTGTCGCGTGCCGACAAGGCTCGCAGCTCCTACCAAGACAAGGCAAATCACCCCGATCGCGCGCGACTCTACGCAATAAGGGTAAACAGCGTCACCGCCATTCGGCGACGAATTGTCCCGCTTGTTGGTTAACCGCCGGGGTTGTGGAGCGGATCGATATTCAGGCGGTCGGTGTTTGGCGTCCCCTCCTCCTCGATGGAGGAGGGACAGGGTGGTGGTGTGCGCAAGGGTGTGGAGGTCCGAGCGCCGTTGGGCGCCTGAGCCAGCCCGAGCCATGACGTCATCGCTGCCGGCACACCACCATCCCCGACCCTTCCTCCGTCGAGGAGGAAGGGGGATTTGGAAGCCCGCAACACTGTTGAATGTCGATCCGCCCCAGGTCCGACCACGGACAACACGGCTCAGCGATAAAAACGGCTTACGAGGAGTCGTGGCCGTTGATGGCGCCAGCCTGCGACGGCGGCGCAGGCACGGGCGGCGCGCGGGGGTGGAATTCCGGCGGCTTGAGGCCGAGTTCCTTGGCGAGTTCGACCAGGAGGTCGTCGGGATCCAGTTCGAGGAAAGAGTCCGGGTCCGCCATGAGGTCGCTCAAGCGCTCGTACAGGTCCTCGAGCAGGGACTCGCCGGTGAATTCCTCGGTCTCGTCGGCGCGGTCGTATTCGTTCCACACGCAGCGCTCGACGCCGCGCGTCAGCCAGTCGCGGCGGCGACGGACGGCGACGGCCTTCGGATCGTCCGGCTCGTCCGGCTCGTCCTCTTCCGCCCATTCGTCAGGCGCCGGCCGCGGCGGCGCAGATTTCGCCGCCTCCGCCCGCGCGTCGCGGGCGAGCCTGGCCTGCAGCGCCACGGTCTGGCGCAGGCCCCGGCCCAGCCGATGGACGGCGCCGGCCGCCCGGACCTTCTGGTCCAGATCCTCGGCCTCCATCGCCTGCTGCTGGATGTGCAGGGCGAGCTTCAGCACCGCATCGGCGAAAATGCCGAGCGCCTGCTCCTGAGCTGCGACCATGGCTGCCGCCTCGTCCATGAACAAAACAAGAACATCACTTTGGCGGGATGTCAAGTTTTATCGCCCGGTTGGGCGTCGTGAGCGGCGGTCTCAAACCTGTGCGGTGAGCGCAGGGCCGATTGCCCGCACGACGGGTTCTGACTCTTAGGCGACGCTGGGAAGGTCCGCTTTCCGACACCGCCGTTCGCTAGCCGATAGCATCTACGGTACGGGTGGTGGCGAGAACCGATGACACGGCACCCAACGCGCCTGTTCGTTGGAACGAACGCAGCTTGCCCTACGCCACGATCGGCTAAACACTTCCGGCGAATCGGCTTGCATCCGCGATGCTTGCGACGGCGGCTCGGCAAAGGCTGGGAGGTCACCACACAATGGCCACACCGGCCGATCCGAAAATCTACCACATCACCCACGTCAGCAATCTCGCCGCCATTGTCGCGAACGGTGGGTTGCGTAGTGATGCGCACATGGTCGCGGCTGGCGGTCCCCAGCAAGCGATCGGTATGTCGACGATCAAGACCCGACGACTGCACCTTCCTGTGCGATGCCACGGCGGGGACGTGGTAGGGCAATATGTTCCGTTCTACTTTTGTTCTAGATCCGTGATGCTGTATCTGCTACACAAGGGCAATCACCCCGAGGTGGACTACAAGGGCGGCCAGACCCCCATTGTCCATCTGGAGGCGGATTTGCACACGGCTGTCGCCTGGGCGCAGGCGAACAACCGACGTTGGGCTTTCACCTTGTCCAACGCCGGTGCCAACTACGCCGAGTTTCGCGACGATCTCGGCGCGCTAGACGAAGTCCAATGGGCGGCAGTTGCGGCGAACCAGTGGACGGCGCCCGACGTCAAGGAAGGCAAGCAGGCCGAGTTTTTGATGCGAGACGACTTTCCGTGGAGTCTTTTTACACGCATCGGCGTGCAGACCATGCCGATGAAGCTGCAGGTGGATGAGATCGTAGGCGCGGCGGCCCATAAGCCAAAGGTCGATCTCGTGCCGGCCTGGTACTACTAGGGGGGTCCATGATCACATTCACCACGGGCGACATCCTCAAATCCAACGCCGAAGCGCTGGTCAACACCGTGAATTGCGTGGGCATCATGGGCCGCGGGATCGCGCTGCAGTTCAAGAACGCGTTCAGCGACAATTTCGCCGCCTATGCGCGAGCCTGCGATCTCAACGAGGTCGAGCCCGGGCGAATGTTCGTGTTCGAGCGCCATCGCCTCGATAATCCCCGCTTCATCATCAATTTCCCCACCAAGCGGCATTGGCGCGGTAAGAGCCGGATCGAAGACATCGACGCCGGCCTCGTCGACCTCGTGCGGGTGATCCAGGCCCGCAAGATTCGCTCGATCGCTATTCCGCCACTGGGCAGCGGGCTCGGCGGTTTGAACTGGAGCCAGGTGCGACCGCGGATCGAGGCTGCGATGGCGGACCTTCCTTCTGTCGAGGTGATGATCTTCGAACCCGGGGGCGCCCCGTCAGCGCAGGAGATGGTGTCGTCCAGCGCCGTACCGAAGATGACGCCGGGGCGGGCCGCCCTGGTCGTGCTGATGAACAGGTACTTGAGCGGCCTTCTCGACCCATTCGTCACCCTCCTGGAAGTCCACAAGCTGATGTACTTCATGCAGGAGGCGGGCGAGGGCCTGCGTCTGGACTACGCCAAGGCGCCCTACGGCCCCTACGCGCAAAATCTGCGCCACGTCCTTCGCGCGGTCGAAGGCCACCTGATCTCAGGCTACGCGGACGGCGGCGATGCGCCCGACAAGCAATTGGAGCTCGTCCCAGGCGCGGTGCGCGACGCGGAGGAACTGCTTCGGGCGGGCTCGGCAACTCGCCAGCGTTTCGATCGGGTCGGGGACCTGGTCTCGGGCTTCGAGTCCCCCTTCGGCCTAGAGCTTCTGGCGACGGTGCATTGGGTCGCCTCGCGCGGCGGGGCTCACTCCGCCGACGAGGCGATCACCCAGACCTATGCCTGGGGAGAGCGCAAGCAGCGGTTCAAGCCTGAACAGATCAAGCTCGCCTATGATGTCCTAAGGCGGCAGGGCTGGCTCGACCCCGCGAAGGCGGCCTGACGGGCCGTGCACGAACTCACCCTCAAGGCCAAGCAGGACCACATTGAGAAGGTGGTCCGGAGCGCTGATCCCCTCAAGGGAATCGCCGAGCTAGTCTGGAACGGGTTCGATGCGCAGGCGACCCGGGTCGAGGTGACCTTCCAACGCGCGCCGCTGGGGTCGATCGATGAGGTCATCGTCACCGACAACGGGACCGGCATCACCGCAGAGCGCGCCGAATGCGATTTCGGGCAACTGGGCGAATCCTGGAAGCGCCACGTCAAGCCGACCGGCCGAGCGCTGCATGGCAAGGAAGGCCGCGGCCGGCTACGCTTCTTTTCAGTTGCCGATCGATGTAGATGGAGCACGCGCTTTGACGCTGGCGACGGCGTTCAGGCCCTGACGATCGAGATCCGTGCCGAAGCTTTGGAAAAATCGCGGATCAGCGATCCCATAGCTGCGGACGGGGCAACGGGCACGATTGTTTCACTTCATCCGCTGAAAGGCTCGCAGGACTGGCTCGCGACCAACGAGGCGCGCCAGCAGTTCGTCACCGTCTTCGCTCAGTTCCTTCGCCTGCACCCCGATCTTGAACTCTGGTACGATGGCGGCCGTATCGACGCCAACGCGGCAATCGCCTCGACCAAGACCATAGATCTCCCAGCCATTGTCGGCCCCACCCAGACCGTGCGGGGTGTCAAAGTGGACATTGTCGAATGGTCCACGGCCATGGAGAGCCGCAAGATCCATTTCTGTGGCGAGAACGGGGTGGTGCTCGGCTCCCAGCCGGCGCGAATCCAGGCGCCCGACTTCTCCTTCTCGGTCTACGCCACCTCCGACTTCTTCGTGGCGCTCGCCGCGGACAACGTTCTTGAGTTAGACGACCTCACCGACCAGGATTTCGCCCGCGTCCTGGAGGCCATCCGCGATCCTGTGCAGGAGCACTTCCGCAATCGGTCGGCCGAGCGGTCGCAACACCTCATTCAGGAGCTGAAGGACGCCGGCGCCTATCCGTATAAGGACGATCCGACTGACGACGTGGAGCGTCGTGAACGAGATGTGTTCGATATGGCGACCTATGCGGTCTCCAACTATTCGAAAGAATTTCGCCGCGCGGACAATTCGCTGAAGCGGATGACGCTGGCCTTGCTCCGCGAGGCGCTCCGCCACAACCCGGATTCGCTGACCCAAATCTTGCGCGCTGTGGTCGACCTGCCGAAGGACAAGCAGAACCAGTTCTCCTCACTCCTCGAGCGGACTGAGCTTTCCAACATCATTTCCGCCTCTAGTCTGATTGCCGATCGCGTTGCGTTTCTGCAGACCCTCGAACAGGCGGTTTTCGATCCGGCCTGGCGGAGGGTGCTGAAGGAGCGCGGCGGTCTGGACGCCCTAGTCCGAGACAACACCTGGATCTTTGGCGAGCAATTCCACATCACCCTGCACGAGATCGGACTGACCCGCGTGATGGAGAGGGTGGCAAATGAGCTCGGCATCAAGGCGCCTGGCAAGGTCATCCAAGGCGATGGCCGCGCCGCACGGCTTGACGAGTTTCTAGGCCGGACCATCCCCGGCGCCCATGCCGATCGCCATGAATACCTCGTGGTCGAGCTGAAACGCCCATCGGTGCGCGCCGATCGCAAGGTGTTGAACCAGATAACCGACTATGCGCTCACGCTATCGACGCAGCCCGCCTTCACCCACACGGACACGACCTGGACCTTCTTCCTAGTGGTGGGGGAATACGATGACACCGTGAAGCAGAGCATCACCCAGGACGGCCGAGATATCGGCATTGCAGTGAAGCAGCCCAACTATACGGTTTGGGTAAAGTGCTGGAGCGAGATCATCCGCGATTGCAAAGCGCGCCTGCAGTACATTCAGGATCGTCTGCAGGTGCAGGTGTCGAACGAGGAAATAAACGCGCGCTTGCGCCAGCTTCAATCCAGCTTCGGGCGCGCGCCGGACTTAGATAAGGACGCCACGGAGAGCTAGTCCGGCACTTCGCAAACCCTGGCTTATGGGGATGGCAATGTCGGTTTTCGCAGCCTGGTGAGTGATCGGGCTAACGCAGTCGCGCCAAGTCTGACTAGTCCGCTAAGAGTCGAGGCTGGTCGCAGCCGGGGAGCTCGGAGGTCCGCTTTCGGACCGAGTGCCAATGTCCGCGAATGGCGCATCGCGGCCGAGGGCCCGCCGCCGCGGCGCGCGTCCTGGGCTGGAACCCCCTCCGTCACGGCGCTGCGCGCCGCGACACCTCCCCCTCAATCGGGCTTCGCCCTGGGGGAGGATCTGGGCTGAGGCTATTCCTCGGCGGGAGCACCGCTGAATGTCACCTTTTAGGAGGGGATCCAAAAGTCCGTTCCTGGCGCGAGGCTGACCAGCGCGGCGAGATCACGGTGGCGGGGCGAACCTCCCTTAGGCGCCCTTGCGAACGGCGACGACCGCGTCGTCGGCCGAAAGGCGCCACGCGTTTGTCGGAACGCGCCGGCGCCGGCCGTTCTTGGGAAGGCCGGCCTCTTTGGTCGGCGGTCTGAGCAGTGGAGGCAGCGATGTCACGGGTGCGCGTTGGGGGTTTTTCGATCTCGCTCGACGGCTTTGGGGCCGGACCGGAGCAGAGCCTGGAGGATCCGATCGGGAAGCGTGGGCGCGAGCTGCACCAGTGGATGTTCGGCACGCTCTTTTTCCGGACGATGATCGGTCAGGACGGGGGCTCGGACGGCGTCGATCAGGAGTACGCGGACCGCGCGATGCGCGGGTTCGGCGCCTTTATCCTCGGCCGCAACATGTTTGGCCCGGCCGGCGACGATTGGGGTGGGCCCGACTGGAAGGGTTGGTGGGGCGACAATCCCCCGTATCACGCGCCAACGTTCATCCTCACGCACCACCAGCGGCCGCCGATCGAGATGGAGGGCGGGACGACGTTCATCTTCGTGACGGACGGGATCGAGTCGGCCCTGGAGCAGGCCAAGGCCGCGGCCGGCGATCTCGACGTCAAGATCGGCGGCGGTGTCGAGACGGTGCGCCAGTATCTGCGCGCCGGTCTGATCGACGAACTGCACTTCGCCTTGTCGCCGGTCGTGCTCGGACAGGGCGAGGCGATATTCGCCGGCATCGACCTTCCGACGCTCGGCTACCGCGTCACCGAGCACCAGGCCACCGAGCATGCCACCCACATCGTCCTCGCGCGCTAGCCCCGGCGGCCCGCTGTCGCGGCGTGCGCTGTGGGCTGGAACCCCCTCCGTCACGGCGCGGCGCGCCGCGACACCTCCCCCTCAATCGGGCTTCGCCCTGGGGGAGGATCTGGGCTGGGGTCAGTCGTCGGCCAGCGCGCGGCTGACCAGTTCGAAGACGTTCTTGGAGAGGCCGGGGGCGGCGAGGATGCGTTCGAGCTCCGCCTTCATCAGCTTGCCGAGCTCGGGCTTGTAGCGGCGCCAGCCGCCGAGGGGCTCGACGAGCCTTGCGGCGGTCATCGGGTTGAAGCCGTCTGTGGCGAGGATCTGGTCGGCGAGGAAGCGGTAGCCGGCGCCGCTGGGGTCGTGGAAGCGGACCGGGTTGAAGCTCGCGAAGGTGGAGACGAGCGCGCGCAGGCGGTTGGGGTTCTTGGCCTCGAAGGCGGGGTGGGCGGTGAGCGCGAGCACGCGGCCGAGGGCGCTCTCGTCGGGGTCGCGGGCCTGCAGGGCGAACCACTTGTCGATGACCAGGGGCTCGGCTTTCCAGCGGTCGTAGAAGTCGGCCAGCGCGCGCTCGTAGAGCTCGCCGCCGATGAGGGCCAGCGCCGCCAGGCCGCCAATGGCGTCGGTCATGTTGGCGGCGGCTTCGTAGTGGCCGAAGGCGAGTTCGCCGACCTCCGAGCGCGGGTTGGCGGCCAGGAGGTCGAGGGCGGCGTTGCGGAGCGCGCGGCGGCCGGCGCCGGCGGCGTCGGGGGAGAATTCGCCGATCTCCTGCAGGCCGTTGTGCAGGCGTTTCAGCTCGGTTTCGAGATGCAGGGCCAGGCGCGTGCGGAGCGCGTCCCGGGCCTCGTGGATCGCCGCCGGGTCGGCCGGGCTCATGGCCAGCGCCAGGTCGGGCTCGCTGGGCAGGATCAGCAGGAGCGCCTTGAACGCCGGGTCCGAGGCCTGGTCGGCGAGCGCGCGGCCGACGGCCTCGGCATAGCGTTCCTCGCCCACCTCGTCGGCCATGCCGGTCGCGCGGGCCAGGATGAGCGCGCGGGCCAGTTCCTGGCCGGCCTCCCAGCGGTTGAACAGGTCCGGGTCGCCGGCCAGCAGGATGTAGCGGTCGCGGGCCTCGGCGTTGGAGGTGAGCTTCACCGGGGCGGAGAAGCCGCGCAGCGCCGAGATCACCGGCTTTTCGTCGACGCCGGTCAGGGTGACCCTGGTCCTGGCGCCGTCGAGCACCACGACCGTCTCGTCCACCGCCTGGCCGTCGCGCATGAAGGCCTGGGTGCGGCCGTCGCCGTCCAGCAGGCCGATGGTGACCGGGATGGGCAGGGCGCCCTTGACCGGCTGGCCGGGGGTCGGGGCGGTCTCCTGGACGATTTCCAGCGTCAGTTCGCGGCGCTCGGCGTCATAGGCGCTCTTCAGTGTCACCTGGGGCGTGCCGGCCTGTTCGTACCACGCGAAGAACGCCGTCAGGTCCTGGCCGGAGACGTCGGCGAAGCAGCGGATGAACTCCTCGACGGTGGTGGCGTGGCCGTCCCAGCGTTCGAAGTAGAGGTCCATGCCCCTGCGGAAGGCCTCGGGCCCGATCAGGGTCTTCAGCATCCGGATCACTTCCGCGCCCTTCTCGTAGATAGTCGCGGTGTAGAAGTTGTCGATCTTCAGATAGCTGGACGGACGCACCGGGTGGGCGAGCGGGCCTTGGTCCTCGGCGAACTGGCGGGCGCGGAGCGCCTTGACGTCCTTGATCCGCTGGACGGCGTGGCCGCGCTGGTCGGCCGAGAAGCTCTGGTCGCGGAAGACCGTCAGACCCTCCTTGAGGCACAGCTGGAACCAGTCGCGG
>NZ_DATGEX010000048.1:0-5320 GCF_035309685.1 Phenylobacterium sp. | reverse complement strand
TCCTGGTGGCGCGCCTCGCCCGCCGGGATCATCAGGGCGAAGGTCGAGATCACCGCCGAGCGCTTGATGTACTCGGGCGGGGACTTCAGCGTGTAGAAGCCGACCTGGGTCTTGTCGACCGTCTCGTGGCCCATGGTCGTGTAGTGCATCTGGAAGTGCAGCTTGCCGCCCGCGGGCACCGGCGCGCCGGAGCCGTCAGCCATCACCTGCGGCTGGGCGCCGGGCGTATAGGAGCCGACTGACCCGCCGGGGATGGTGTTGGCCGGCTGGTCAGGGGCCGGAATGTGGTTGGAGACCACGTGGTGCAGCACGCGCCGGTCGCCGGGCTTCATGGCGATGGCCTTCAGCCAGGTGTTCTCCTTGAAGGGATTGTCGATCACCTGGTTCTGGTACTCGACCAGGCCCGTCGCCGGCACCTTGAAGGCCGGCAGGTCGACGACCACGTCGGGCTTGCCAAGCTCGGTCGGCCACTCGGGGGCGGTCTTGCCGGCGTTGGCCAGCAGCGGGTCCGGGCCATCGCCGCGCGGCGCGCCGGCCTCGATCCAGTGGACCAGCATCTTGGTCTGGTCGGCGGTCATGCCCTGGTCGTTCTTGAAGGTTCCGATGTGCGGGTCGGCGAAGTAGGGCGGCATGCGGCGCGTGCGCACCGTCTCGCGGATCATCGGGGCGAAGCCCTTGACGATCGTATAGCTGTTCATCGCGAACGGGCCGATGCCGCCGTTCACGTGGCAGGACACGCACTTCTCCTGCAGGATCGGGGCGATGTCCTTGGAATAGGAGATGTTGGCGAAGTCCGCGGCGTGGTCCTTCGCCGGGAAGGCGATCGGCTTGCCGGCCGTGTCGGCGACGCGGATCATCTCCGGCTTGCCGGCCAGCAGGCCGTCGACCGCTTCGCTCACATGGGCGCCCATCGGGCCACGGTAGGCGACGGTCCAGGTCTTGGGGTTGATCACGAAGACTTCGCCTTCGCGCTTCACGCCCAGCTGCTCGCCGACCAGCTGCTGCTCGTCCATCAGGATCGGCACGCTGAGCTTCTGCTTGGCGGCCTCGGCGGCGACCGCGTCGCGGCTGTCGGCCAGGTTGGAGTCGAGCGCCCAGACCACCACGCCCTTGTCCTTGTAGGCGGCGTTCAGCTTCTCCAGCGCCTGCGAGTCGTCGCGGGACAGCGCTGAGCTGTTGCTCCGGGTCATCACCACGATCGCCGGCTCATAGCCGAAGTAATAGAGGTGCTGCGCGAGCCTGGTGTGGTCGGTCAGCTGGAAGTCGTCCACGTGCTGCGGCGTCGCGTTGGGCGTGTCGGCGGCGTTGCCGGCGGGCGCCGCGAAGCCGGCGACGGTGAGGGCCGCAACAGCGGCGGAGGTGGCGAACAGGGCGCGTTTCATGGCGTCAGCTCCAGTTTGTTGGGGGTCGCATATCACCGTTTCCGTGCACGAATGTTGCAGCGGAGGGACGCAGGCGGCGAGCGCGTGCGCCTCGGCGATGTCCGTCAAACCCCTCGAAAAATATAAAGGCCTTGAAAATTATATGTTTTCCCGCGCGCCCCTGCGGACTCGCGAGTGATCGATACAACGTAAGTCTGACTATATCCTTCGGCCCCGTCAAAGGCCGGTTTCACCGCTAGGCCTTGCCGGCCTTGGCGGGCGGCGCGGCGGCGGCCTGTTTGCCGGGCGCAGCGGGTTTGGCGCCCCGCGTCGGCGCGGAGGCCTGGACCTTGCCGTTGCCGACCGGAACCGGGGCGGTCTTGAAGCGGGCCTTCATCTTGTCGACCCAGCCGGTGAAGGCCTCGTTGTCGGCGCTGACGCGGCCGAAGTCGGCGACGCTGAGGTGATTGGTCGAAACCCCGGTGAGCGCGATGCGCAGCGCTTCGGGGTTGTGGGCGGCGTCGAAGAAGGCGCGGTACTGGGTCGACAGCCGCGTCAGGGCCGCGTCGTCGCCGGCCAGGCTGTAGGCGACGCCGGCGCGCAACAGCTTGCCCTCGTCCTCGGCCGAGAGCGGGGTGGCGGTCTTCCAGCGGTCGCCCAGCGCCTTTTCGAACGACGGGCCGGCCTTGGCCCAGTCCTTCTGCTTCCAGACGATCTCGGCGCGCAGGTCCTGGCCGTCCTTGGAATTGTCCTTCTCGATCAGCTCGAGGGCGGTGTCGTACTTGCCGACGCCCATCCAGGCGCGGGATTCGACCTGCCGGCGCTCAAGGTTGAGCGCGTTGGGCAGCACCGTGGTGCGCGAGCCGTTGATCGCCTCGATCGCCTGCTCGGGCTTCTTGTCCATCAGATAGATGCGGGCGAGGTCGGTGGCGACCTGGGCCTTGGGCACCCCGTCCAGGCGGTTGTCGACCTGGTATTTCAGGAGGTCGGCGGCCTGGTCCAGCAGGTCCACGTCGACCAGGCGGCGCACCAGCTTGCGCACCATCAGGTCGCCGTCGGCGCCGATCGGGGCCAGTTCCTTGAAGTCGGTGAAGAGGCCCAGCGCCTGCACCGGCTCCAGGCCGTCGGCGGCGCCGTCGAGGAACAGCGAGCGGAACGCCACGTGCAGGTCCGACTGCAGCTGCAGCGCTTCGGGCAGGTCGGGGAGCTTGGCGCCGGCCGAACGCAGGGCCTCCAGCGCCTCGCGGTAGCGGCCCTGCCCCAGGTAGAGCTGGCCAAGCGCACGGATGGTCTCCAGCTCGGTGGCGTCGCCGCGCCAGCGGTAGCGCAGGCCGTCGAAGATCTGGGCGGCCTGGATCGGCGTCGCCTTGCCGGTCTCCAGGCGAATCTGGGTGGCGCGCAGCAGGGCGGGCGAGGACAGGGACTCGCGCGGCACGGTGGCGATGGCGGCGTACATCCGCAGGGCGCGATCCTTGTGGCCTTCCTGCTCGATGATGCGGGCCTGGATCAGGCGGGTCTGCAGCTCCTCCCAGACGTCGGTCTTGTCGGCCAGCGCCAGGTGGATGCGGGCCTCCGCGCTCGGCAGATCGCCCTGGGCCAGCGCCGCCTTGGCGTCGCCGCGGGCGAAACGCGCCTTCCAGGTCGGCGAGAACATGTTGAAGGCCTCGGCGCCCTTGCTGAACTGGGCGCGGGCCTCGGACCACTGGGCGAGCTGGACGGCGATGTAGGACCGCCAGAGACAGGCGGAGCGGTCCTCGACCAGGACCGGCGAGGAGAAGTCGGCCTCGGCCTCCTTGTAGCGCCGCGCCATGACGCGCGCGATGCCGCGCAGGCCGCGGAACTCCGGGTTGTCCATCTGCCGGGGGCTGGCGCGCGCCAGGTCGTTCAGCACGCCGATGGCTTCGTAGGAGAGCTCCGAGCCGACCAGGAACCGGGCCAGGGCCATGCGGGCGCCGACCGGGGCGGCCTTGTCGGTGCTGGCGGCCTCGACCGTCGCGGCGTCCAGCAGGCGGTGATAGCGGTCGAGGAAGCCTTTCGGCCCGGTCTTGGGCCAGTCCTCGTAGTTGATCAGCGCCGGCATGGCCGCGGGCCGGGGCGCATCCACGGTCAGCCGCGCGGTCTCTTCCGTCGCGAAGCTGGGCGAGAGCGACAGGCCAAGCCTGCGGCCGATGCGCACGATGTCGCCGTCGCGGCTCACCGCCAGGTCGTCGATATGGCTTTCCACCGCCAGGCCCTGCACCGAAGGCAGGACGGCGGCCTGCGCGTAGTCGCGGCGGCTGGGCATGCCCTTCGAGGGGCCGAGCGCGGTGACGACGCTCACGGTGTCGCCGGCCTGCGGGTCGAGCATATCGACCACCTTGGTCGCGCCGGCCACGGCGGCCTTCAGGGTCGCGGGGCCTTCGGCGTCGTCGCGCTGCACGCGGACCACGCTGGGCGAGCCCTCGTCGCCCGGGCCAAGCGCGATGGTCCAGGTGTTGCCGACCGAGGTCGCGAACACCGGCACGCCGTGGGCCGCCTCGATGCGGACGGCCGAATAGTCGGCGCCCTTGGTGGCCGAGATGGCGGAATATTGCACCAGGCCGCGCGGCGAGTGGCTGACGTCGATGGTCGCAGGCGCGTCGAACACCACCCAGACCGCGTCACCCCGGCGGAACACCGCCGCGCCCGCGGGATTGGCCCAGGCGAAGCTGAACTGCACCTGGGCGTTGTCCAGCTTGGACGCCATGTGCACGACGCCGCCGGCGGGGATCGGGTTGGGCCTGGGCGGCTCGGGCGGCGGCTTGTTGGCGGCGGCCAGTTCGGCCGCCGTGGGCGGCGCCTTCTGGAAGACGTTGACGAACATCGCCCCGTCGGACGAGCCCACCTTGTAGTCGGCGTTCTCGGCCAGGGTGATGGCCAGCTGCAGATGGCCGCGGACGTGGCGCTTCTCGGCGGTCTTGATCCACTTGGGCGGCGCGGTGTGAAAGCGCGAGATGTCGGGATCGGCGTCGCGCGGGAAGTCGATGGTCAGCGTGTCGCCGCTGCGCTTGACCTGGGCTTCCGGCGCGCCGTGGAACTCGACGTGGCTGAAGCCGTCGGCCTGGGAGACGCGCACATCAATGCCGGCCTGCACAGAGTTGGGCGCCGCCGCGCCGGCGGGCGCGACGACGCTGGCGACGGCGATGGCCGCCACACCTGCGCGCAATGTCTGGCGCAGGTTCACGGACCTATCCGGCCTTGGCGGGCGGCGGCGCGACGGCGGGCCCAGGGGCTGGCTTGTCGGCCGCCGGCTTGTCGGCGGCAGGCTTGGCGACCGGCGTGTCGTTGGCGGCCGTCTCGTCGGCGGGCGCCTTCTTGCGCGGCGCGGGCTTCTTGACCGAGGCCTTGGTCGGCCTGGGCTTGGCCGCGGTCTTCGAGCCGTCGTCGGCGAGCTTGGTGGCCGAGGCCGCCGCGTCGGCCTGGGCCGTGGCGTTCTGCGCCAGGGTCTGGGCCGCAGCGAAGCGGTGGGCCAGCGACTCGGTCAGCTTCTTGGCGTCGGTCGGCTTCATCTTGCCGACGATGGCGCCGAGCGAGCGTTCCTTCATCTTGGCGGCGATCGGCAGGCGCACGCCGTCCTCCAGGATGGCCATGCGCGCGGCCGCGTCCTTGGGCTTCATGCCTTCGTAGACCTTCACCAGCCGGTCGACCTCGGCCGCTTCGCGTCCATCCGCCTGGGCCAGCAGGCCCTGGATGTCGGACTTCAGCCCGGTCAGCACCTTGGTCTTGGCGTCGAGCTTGGCCTCTGCGGCGGCCAGCAGGCCGAGCTGGGTGGACAGGTCCGCTTCGCGCTGGTCGAGCTGGCCGCGGCGGGCGCCGAGGTTCTGCAGCACCTGCAGTTCGGCGGGCGAGAGGCCGGCTTCCTTGGCCAGTTCGGCGGCGGTGGGCGCGCAGACGGCCTTGGGCTGGATGGTCGGCGGCGGAAGGCCGGCGGTGGCCGCGGT
>NZ_DATGEX010000047.1:0-92633 GCF_035309685.1 Phenylobacterium sp. | reverse complement strand
GAGGTGGGCCCAGGGCACGCCGTTCACGAAGCGCTGGATGAACATGGCCGCGGTGATCGAGCCGCCGGGCCGGCCGCCGGTGTTCTTCATGTCGGCGATCATCGAGTCGATGTTCTTGTCGTAGGCCTGCGGCAGCGGCATGCGCCAGAGCGGCTCGCCCTCGGTGTTCGAGGCCGCGATCAGGTTGCCGGCCAGCTCCTCGTCGTTCGCGTAGCAGCCCGCCAGGTCGTGGCCGAGAGCGATGATGATCGCCCCCGTCAGGGTCGCCAGGTCGACCATGAACTTCGGCTTGAAGCGGTCCTGGCAGTACCAGACGGCGTCGGCCAGGACGAGGCGGCCCTCGGCGTCGGTGTTGATGATCTCGATCGTCTGGCCGGACATCGAGGTGACAACGTCGCCCGGCCGCTGGGCGTTGCCGTCGGGCATGTTCTCGACCAGGCCCAGGATGCCGATGGCGTTGACCTTCGCCTTGCGGCCGGCCAGCACATGCATCAGGCCCGCGACGGCGCCCGCGCCGCCCATATCCCACTTCATGTCCTCCATGCCCTCGGGCGGCTTCAGCGAGATGCCGCCGGTGTCGAAGCAGACGCCCTTGCCGACGAAGGCGATGGGCTGGGCGGTTTTGTCCGCCGCGCCGTACCACTTCATGATGGCGAGCTGGCTGTCGCGCACCGAGCCCTGGCCCACGCCCAGCAGCGAGCCCATGCCGAGCTTCATCATCTCGGCCTCGCCGAGGATCTCGACCTCCAGGCCCAGCGCCTCCAGCTTCTTCACCCGCTGGGCGTATTCCGCCGGATAGAGGACGTTCGGCGGCTCGGAGACCAGGTCGCGGGTGAAGCTGACCGCGTCGGCGAGCGCCGCCATCGGTTCGAAGGCCTTCGAGGCCGCGGCCGGGTCCGTCGCGACCACCTGCGCCGTCACCACCGAGGGCTTCTTTTCCGCCGGCTCCTTGGTCCGGTACTTGTCGAACCGGTAGCTCGCCAGCCGCACGCCCAGCGCCGCATGCGCCGCCAGATCGGCAGCCCCCTCCGGCAGCTCGATGCGCACCGCCTCCAGGCCCGAAGCCTTCACCGCCGCGAAGGCGCTGGCCGCGGCGTGCTCGATCCCGATGGCGTCAACGCCGTCCGCCTTGCCGGCGCCGACCAGCACCAGCCGGGGCGCGTCCACGCCTGACGGCGCCAGCACATCGAGCGTCTGGCCCTTGGCGCCGGTGAAGCGGCTGGCGGCGGCGGCCTGGGCGAGTACGCCCTCCAGCTTCACGCCCTCGTGGACGATACGGGCCAGGGCGGTTTTCGGGGGCAAGGCTGCGCCGGCGGCGACGAACTCGATATCCATGCGTGTCTCTCAGGTGACAAGGGCTGCCGCAGAGCGCCCGCGGACGGCGTCCGGCGGTTGTCTCATGGGGCGACGCATGGTTTAGATCACCTCCGCGGCGGGGGCGCGGCAAAAACTCCGAGTGAGCCCTAAATCTTACCGATGCGCCTGATCGACCGCTACCTGCTCCGGCAACTGCTAGGCCCCACCGTCCTCGCCATCACGGCGTTGTCAGCGGTCGTGCTGCTGAGTCAGAGCCTGTCGGGCCTCGATCTGGTGGTGAACCAGCGCCAGAGCTTCATGGTCTTCCTGAAGGTCACGCTGCTGTACATGCCGCAGCTGATCAACATGATCCTGCCGATCGCGGTGTTCGTGGCCGCCCTGGTGGCGCTGAATCGCCTGCATACCGAGCAAGAGATCGTCGTCTGTTTCGCGGGCGGGATGAGCCGCTGGCGGGTGATCTCGCCGGCCATGCGGCTGGCCAGCACCATCGCGCTCCTGGCGCTCCTGATGAACCTCTGGGTGCAGCCGCTGACCTACCGCGCGCTCCGCCAAGTCCTGTTCGACGTCAAGACCGACCTCGCCGCGACCCTGGTGCGCGAAGGCGAATTCACCCAGCCGGTGCCGGGCCTCACCGTCTACGCCCAGACGATCGACAACAAGGGCGAGATGCACAACATCTTCATCCACCAGACCAAGGACGACGGCACCGCCACCACCTACATCGCCAACTCCGGCCGCGTGGTGCAGCGCGCCGGCGGGCCGGTGCTGCTGCTGCATGACGAGTCGACCCAGCGGTTCTCGCCGCGCGGCGTGCTGAACTTCCTGACCACGCCGGAATACCCCTTCGAACTCAGCTCGCTGAACGACAACGACGAGCTCATCCAGTACAAACAGTCGGACCGCTATCTGCACGAGCTGTTCTTCCCGGACCTGCAGCAGGACTGGGAGAAGCGGAACCGCAAGGCGCTGCTCGCCGAAGGGCACCAGCGGATCGCGACCCCGCTCTACAACATCGCCTTCATGGCCATGGCGCTTTCGGCGGTGCTCGGCGGCGCTTTCTCGCGCCTGGGCTATGGACGCCGTATCGTCGTGGTCAGCGCCGCGGCGGTCGCGGTGCGGATCCTGGGCTTCGTCGCGCTCTCGGCCGCCAATTCCGCCGTCTGGGTGAACGCCCTGCAGTATCTCATCCCCCTGGCCGCGACGGCGGTTGCGCTGCGCAGCGTGTTCCGCCAGCGGGTCAGCCGCTTCATCGACATCCGCCGCCAGCCCGCGCGCATCGCGCCGGTCGCGGCCTAGGGGCGCGGCGATGAATTCGCGCATCGAACGCTATGTGCTGGTCCGCACCCTGCTGGGCGTCGGCATGGCGCTGGCGGTGATCTCTTCGATGATCCTCTTGATCCAGTTCGTGAACCTGTCGCGCAAGATCGGGGTGCGCGCCGACGTCAGCGCCGCCGATCTGTTAGGCTTGACGCTGTTGAGCTCGCCCTCGCTCATTCAGATCCTGCTGCCCTTCGTCTTCCTGTTCGGCGGCATCAGCGCCTATGTCGGCCTCAACCGCCGCAGCGAGCTGATCGCCATGCGCGCGGCCGGCGTTTCGGCGTGGCGGTTCATCATGCCCTCGGCCGCCGCCGCCTTCGTGGTCGGCGTCCTGACCGTGCTGGTGATCAACCCGATCTCTTCCCAGCTCAACGCCCGCTTCGAGGCCGACCAGGCCAAGATCATGTCCAACTACCTGGGCGACATCCCCAAGGACGTCTGGCTGCGCCAGGGCGACGAACACACCCAGATGGTGATCCACGCCAAGTCGCGCGACATGGTGCAGGGCGACGTCCGCCTGCGCGGCGTCTCGCTGTTCGTCTATCAGAAGAACAGGTTCGGCCAGCCCGAGTTCAAGCGCCGGCTGGAGGCCGCCGAGGCGGTCCTGCGCCCGGGCTTCTGGCAGTTGAAGGACGTGCGCGAGGCCAGCGCCGGCGAAAGCTCGGTGCAGTCGGACAGCCTGTCGATTCGCTCCACCCTGGACTCCGAAGCCGCGGTCGAACGCTTCTCCTCCGCCCCGCCAGACGCCGTGGCCTTCTGGCGGCTGCCCGCGGCGATCAAGCAGACCGAGGATTCCGGCTTCTCCGCCGCCGGCTACCGCCTGCGCTTCCAGCAACTGCTGGCGACTCCGGTGATGTTCGCGGCCATGGCGATCCTGGCGGCAGCGTTTTCGCTGCGCCTGGTGCGCCTGGGCGGATTGGCCGGCCTCGCGGGCGCCGGTTTCGCCCTGGGATTCGTCGTCTTTTTCTTCAACCAGTTCTCCGGCGCGCTGGGCCGCGCCGACATAATCCCGCTGTTCGCCGCGGCCTGGGCCCCGGCGGCGGTGGCGCTGCTGTCTGGGCTGACGCTGCTCTGTTACACCGAAGACGGTTGAATCCTCCGCACGCCCGGCTATGCAGGCGGTGAGGCGCGTCGCGATGAGGATCGGAAGGCGAAGATGAATCCGCGTCGGCGCGCGCTGTCCGCAGCCGCTCCCTCTTATGCGATGAAGCGCGCGCTCCTGGCCGGCGCCGCGCTGGCGGTTGCATGGCCGGCGCTGGCGCTGGCCCAACAGGTGAGCCCGCCGCCCACCGAATACGAACAGGGGCCGCAGGGCCGCCTGCAGCGCGGCCAGGTGCTCAACAATGAACCGGGCCAGCGCACACAGCCCGCCAAGGCGGCGCCTGTAAACACCGACGGCCTGAAGCCTGGCGAACTCTATATCGAGGCCGATCAGCTCTCGCGCGACGACAAGAACGGGATCACCACCGCCGAAGGCCACGTGGAGGTGCGCTACCAGGACAAGACCCTGCGCGCCGACAAGCTGGTCTACAAGGAGCCGCCGCCGCCTCCGGAGGGTCAGCCCCGGCCGCCGCGCGACAAGGACGCGCCGGCCCAGGGCGTGATCCGCGCCTACGGCCACATCCAGATCATCCACGACGACGGCCAGGTCGAATACGCCGACCAGATGACGCTCGACGACAAGATGCAGGCCGCGGTGGCGCTCGGCTTCTCGACCCGCATCAAGGAGGTGAAGACCAACCAGGAGGCCAAGATCAGCGGCGACACCGCCGTCCGCCGCTCGGAAGACCTTCAGGAGCTCAACCGGGCGATCTTCACCGAGTGCGAGATCTGCGTCGGCGACAAGCCAAAGTCGCCCACCTGGTCGGTCAGCGCCGACCGGATCGTCGAGGATAAGGTCCACCACATCATCTACTATCGCCACGCGCGCATCCACGTGCTGGGCGTGCCGGTGCTCTACCTGCCATTCTTTTGGCATGCCGATCCGTCGGCGGAACGCGAGAGCGGGCTGCTGGCGCCGCGTATCGGGGTCAACAGCCGCCGCGGCTTCTCCTACGATCAGCCCTATCTGTGGGTGATCAGCCCCTCTGCCGACCTGACGATCTCCCCGCAGATCAACACCAACGTCAATCCATTCCTGAACCTCCACTACCGCCAGCGCTTCAACGAGGGCGATCTGGATGTCCGCGCCGGCTACACCTACGAAAAGGACCTGGAAGGCTCGGGCACGCGTTTCGGCGAGGCGACCTCGCGCAGCTACATCCTGGCGAGCGGCGACTACCACCTCGACGACAAATGGCTGGTGGGCTTCACCGCCGAGCGGGCCTCCGATCCGCTGATCAACGACAAGTACGATATCGGCCGCTTCTATGGCGTGGCCCGCGGCCCCTATGTGACCGATGATCACCGGCTGATCAGCCAGGCCTATGCGGTGCGCCAGGACGACGATTCCTATTCCTCGATCGCCGCCATCAGCATCCAGGGCCTGCGACCGGGCGACAACAACCGCACCTTCCCGTTGGTCGCGCCCATCGTCGAAAGCCAATACGAGCATCCCGACGACGTTTTGGGCGGGCGGCTCAGCTTCACCGGCAGCGCGGTGTCGCTCACCCGCGACCAGTCCCCCGACAATCAGGCGGCCAGGCTGCCCGGCCTCGACAGCGCCCGCGTCAGCGCCGACGTCGACTGGCGGCGCATCTTTACCTCCGAGAGCGGCCTGCGGGTCGAGCCTTTCATCAACGCGCGGCTCGACGGCTACGACATCCGCGACATCCTGACCGGCGCCAGCGCCCTGCCGACGGCGACGGCCGCAACGCCCGTCACGACAGCTTCGAAGACCGAGGCCCGCGCCGTGGGCGTGGTCGGGGCCGACATCTCCTATCCGCTCTACCGCCGCTGGGGCGACGACAAGACGGTCGTACTGGAGCCGCTCGCGCAGGTCGCCATCTCACCGAAGGCCCAGCAGGTGGTCATCGGAAAGGATCCGACCACCGGCAAGCCGATCTATCTGGACGAGGATTCGGTGGCCTTCGAATTCGACGAGACCACCCTCTTCCAAGCCGACAAATTCCCCGGCTACGACCTCTATGAGGACGGCACGCGCCTGAACGTCGGCGGTCGTGGCTCAATCCTGTGGGACGACGGGCGTCAGGCGAGCCTCTTGGTCGGCCGCAGCTTCCGCGCCGAACCCAACACCGTCTTCAACCCGGGGTCGGGCCTCAACAACCGCGCCTCCGACTGGATCGTCGCTGTCGACGCCCGGCCCTCGGCACACTATTCCTTCTTCGCCCGCACGCGCCTCGACGGTGAAACCTTTGAGGTTCACCGCCTTGAGGCGGGGGCCAATTTCAACGAGACCTGGGGCACCGGCTACGTCCGCTACCTGAAGGACGACCAGGGCCTCAACGGAACCCCGATCAAGAACGTCGACCTCGGGGCCGACTTCAACATCCCCGGCACCAAGCACTGGGGCATCAGCACCTATGGCAACCGCGATCTGATCCAGCAGGCCTGGGTGATCCGCGACGTCGGCGTCTTCTACAAGGACGAGTGCGTCCGCGTGGACGTGTTCTATCGCCACGAAGACGTTATAATCGGGCGGCTGGGCTCCAGCGACCAACTGTCCATACGCCTAACGCTCGCCACATTGGGCGCACCATTTTATGGTCGATAAGGAATGCGGCCGGACGCGGCCGAACGAGGGAATGATTTCATCCATGATGCGCGCGCGTAACGTCACGGGCCGGGGGGCGCGCGGCGCTGTGATCGCAACGGCCGCCTTGGCTGTGGCCTTGCCCCTGGGCGTTCCGATGGGCGCGTGGGGCCAGGTCGGCGCGCCGCCGGCCGCCGCCGCGCCTGCGCCGACAGCGGTTTCGACAGGCCCCGTGCGCTCCGCCGCGCCGGCCGTGGCGCGTCCGATGACGGAATCGGTCGCCGCCATCGTCAACGACGAGATCGTCTCGACCTACGACCTGGCGCAACGCATGCGCCTGTTGATCTCCACCACCGGCGTCCAGCCGACCCAGGACACCATCCCGCAGCTCCAGCAGGAAGCGCTGATCTCCTTGGTGGACGAGCACCTGCAGGTGCAGGAGCTGCGCCGCGTCGAGAAGGACAACAAGTCGACCATCATCCTGACCGATGACGAGGTGAACGACGAACTGGCCGACATGGCCCAGCAATCCAACCTCAAGCGCGAGGGGCTGGTCGCCGCGCTCAAGGCCCAGGGGATCACCGAAGCCACCCTGGTCGACCAGATTCGCGCTCAGCGCAGCTGGGAACGTTACATCCGCGGCCGCTACGGCTCGCGGCTGCGGATCGGCGAGGACCAGATCAAGGCCACCCAGCAGCGCCTGATCGCGTCGGCGTCCAAGCCGCAGTACGAGGTCAGCGAGGTCTTCCTCGACGCCACCCGCATCGGCGGCATGGATGCCGCGACCAAGGGCGCCGCCCAGCTGGTCGCCCAGCTGCAGCAGGGCGCGCCGTTCGCCGCCGTCGCTCGGCAGTTCTCTTCCTCCTCGACCGCGGCCGCCGGCGGCGACGCAGGCTGGATCAGCCCGGGCGAAATGCCGCCCGAGGTGGACACGGCGATCGAGCAGCTGCGCCCCGGCCAGCTCTCCCAGCCGATCCCGGTCAAGGACGGCGTCTACATCATCTATCTCAAGGACAAGCGCTCCGGCGCCGGCCAGACCCTGGTCAGCCTCAAGCAGATCGCCGTCGCCCTGCCGACGACCGCCACGCCGGCCGACATCGAGGCCGCCCGCGCCAAGCTTGCGACGGCCAAGGCGACCATCAAGGACTGCGCGACCCTTGAGGTCACGGCGGGCAAGACGCCGGGCGTGGTCGCCAGCGACCTGGGCGAGGCTGAGCTCGCGGACCTGTCGACCGAGTTCAAGGACGCCGCCAGCAAGCTGAAGGTCGGCGAGCTGTCCGATCCGATCCGCACCAAGGTCGGGCTGCACGTGCTCGCCGTCTGCGGCAAGCGGGCGGCCGGTGCGGCCCAGGTCGACCACGACCAGGTCGAAAACCGCCTCTATGGGCAGCAACTCAGCATGATCGCCCGGCGCGCCATGCGCGACCTGCGCAATACCGCGACCATCGAGTACCGGTGAAGCCCGGCCCGCTCGCTCTGAGCCTGGGCGATCCGGCCGGCATTGGACCGGAGATCGTCGTCAAGGCCTGGAACGAGCTGCGGCGTGGCGGTCCGCCCTTCCTGGTGGTCGGCGACTACCAGGCGCTCGCCTCGGCCTCCGGCGGCGGCGCCTCGATCCTTCGCCAGGTGGTGGCCCCGGCCGAGGCGCTGGACGTCTTCGAAACCGCCCTTCCCGTCCTCAACCTCCCGCTGAAAACCCCCGTGGTCGCAGGCCAGCCCTCCGCGGCCGCCGCGCCGGCCGTCATCAAGTGGATCGAGACCGCCGTCGGCCTGGCGCTGTCCGGCGCCGTGGCCGGCGTGGTGACGGCGCCCATTGCCAAGGCCCCGCTCTACGACGCCGGCTTCAAGTTCCCCGGCCACACCGAGTTCCTGGGCGAGCTAACCGCCTCGGAACGGTTCGACGGCGCGCGCGGGCCGGTGATGATGCTGATCGCGGGCGACCTGCGCGTGGCGCTGGTCACCGTCCACACGCCGCTTGCCCAGGTGCCCGGCCAGCTCAGCACCGAGGCCATCGTCAACGTCGGCAAGGTCACCGCCGAGGCGCTCAGCCGCGATTTCGGCATCGCCAAGCCGCGCCTGGCCGTCGCCGGGCTCAATCCGCACGCCGGCGAGAGCGGCGGCATCGGCCGCGAGGAGATCGAGATCGTCGCTCCGGCAGTCCGCGCGCTGGTCGACCTCGGCATCGACGCCACCGGCCCCTACCCAGCCGACAGCCTGTTCCCCGAGGCCATGCGCGCCAACTATGACGCCGCCATCTGCCTCTATCACGACCAGGCCCTGATCCCGGTGAAGATGCTCGATTTCTGGGGCGGGGTGAACGTCACGCTCGGCCTGCCGATCGTGCGGACCTCGCCCGACCACGGCACCGCCTTCGACATCGCCGGGCGCGGCCTCGCGCGCGCCGACAGCCTGATCGCCGCCATCCGCCTCGCCGACCAGCTGGCCAAGGCCAGGGCGGCTTAGGTGAGGAGAGCGTGAGCCTCGAGGCTTTGCCGCCGCTGCGCGAGGCGCTCGCGGAACACGGGCTGATGGCCAAGAAGGCGTTCGGCCAGCACTTCCTGCTCGACCTCAACATCACCCGCAAGATCGCCCGCCTGGCCGAGCTCTCGCCGGGCGAGCGGGTGATCGAGGTCGGCCCGGGCCCCGGCGGCCTGACCCGCGCCCTGCTCGAGACCGGCGCCCAGGTCACCGCCATCGAGAAGGACCAGCGCTTCCGCCCGCTGCTGGAGGACCTGGCTGCGGCGGCGCGGTCGAGCGCGGGGGCTGGTGCGCTGACCCTCGAATTCGCCGACGCGCTGACCGCCGACGAGGCGGCGCTGACCGCCGGCGGACCGGGCCACGTGGTCTCCAACCTGCCCTACAACGTCGGCACGGCCTTGCTCATCAAGTGGCTGACGGGGTCCTGGCGCCCGGCCTCGATGACCCTGATGTTCCAGCGCGAGGTCGCCCAGCGGATCGTGGCCGGCGTCGATTCGCCCGCCTACGGCCGCCTTGCGGTGATCGCCCAGGCCACCAGCCACGCCGGCATCGTCATGGACGTCCCGGCCCGCGCCTTCACCCCGCCGCCCAAGGTCGATTCCGCGGTCGTGCGCCTGACGCCCCGCGCCGACCGGCCCTCGCCGCCGCGCCTCCACGCCCTGCAGAAGGTCACCGCCGCCGCTTTTGGCCAGCGCCGCAAGATGCTGCGCGCCAGCCTGAAGGGCCTTGGCGGCGAGCCGCTGATCGAGGCCGCGGCCCTGAACCCCCAGGCGCGGGCCGAAACCGTCGATGTCGCAGGCTTCCTGCGCCTTGCAGACGCCTGGATCGCGGCGCGCTAGGGGATGCGACTCAGCTATTGCGGACAAACCCGCCGATCGTGGCGTCTGGAGTAGATCATGGCGGATGCCTGCAACGGCGTGGATACCGGCTTCGTCGCGCTTGGCTACGCCAAGGTCGCCCTGCTCGGCGTGGTCCAGGGGATCACCGAGCTGATGCCGATCTCGTCCTCGGCCCACATGCGGATCGTGCCCGCGGTGTTGGGCTGGCAGGATCCGGGCGCGGCCTTCTCGGCAGCGATGCAGCTCGCCGCCCTGTTCGCCGTTGTCAGCTATTTCTGGAGCGACGTGGCGGGGCTGGCCGGCGGATCGCTCTCGGCGGTCGCGAAAGGGCGGTTCAGCGACCCGAAGTTCCGCCTGTCGCTGTGGATCGTGCTGGCGACCATTCCCCTGGTCGCGGCCGGCGTCGCGCTCGCCCCGATCCTCAACGCCTGCAACTCGCCGCTGCGCTCGATCCCGGCGATCGGCGTCGCCTGCCTGGTGATGGCGGCGTTGCTGGCGCTGGCCGAAGTCGGCGCGCGCCATTCCCGCACCGTGACCAAGGCCGGGCTGATCGACGCCCTGCTGGTTGGCCTGGCGCAGGTGGGCTCGCTGATCCCTGGCGTCTCGCGCTCGGGTTCAACGCTGACCGCGGCGCTGGCCCTGGGATTCAAGCGCGAGGAGGCGGCGCGCTTCTCCTTCCTGCTCGGCATCCCGGCCATCGCCGGCGCGGGCTTGAAGGAGCTATGGGAGCTGCACAAAGTGCATCTGGGCAGCCACGGCTGGAGCGTGCTGGGCGTCGGCATCGCGGTGGGCGCGGTCTCCGCCTTCGTGACCATCTGGGCCCTGATGCGCATCCTCGAGCGCGTCTCGGCCTGGCCCTTCGTGGCCTATCGCGCGCTGCTGGGCGTCGCCCTCCTGGCCGGCGCGGCGTCGGGGTGGCTCCACTAGGGCGTTGCCTGTGGGGGCCGCACGCGGTCCTATGATCCCGCCGTCTGCGAGGGAGACCGGATGCTGATCCTGCTGGGCGTGGCCGTGATCGTGGTGGGCTTCGCCGTCCGGCTCAATCCGCTGCTGGTGGTGCTGTTGGCCGCCATGACCAGCGGCTGGTTCGCCGGCCTCTCGCCGCTGCAGGTGCTGGCGGCGTTCGGCCACGCCTTCAACGAGAACCGCTTCGTCACCAGCGCCTACCTGGTGCTCCCCCTGGTGGGGATGCTGGAGCGCGCCGGCGTGCGCGAGCGGGCGGCGGCGATCATCGCCACATCGCGCGGAGTCACCGCCGGCCGCTTCCTGATCAGCTATATGGCGCTGCGCCAGGCCACCTCGGCGGTGGGTTTGGCGACGATCGCCGGTCAGACCCAGACCGTGCGGCCGCTCATCGCGCCGATGGCCGAAGCGGCCACAGAGGTGCGGGACGGGCCGCCGGCGCCGGAAACCCGCTACCTCGTCAGGGCCATGGCGGCGGCCACGGACAACATCGCCGTGTTCTTCAGCGAAGACGTCTTCGTCGCCATGGGCTCGGTCCTGCTCGTGGTGAGTTTCCTGACCACCAGCAAGATCGTCATCGACCCGCTGCGCATCTCCGTCTGGTCGATTCCCACCGCGCTCGCCGCCTTTGCGATTCACGGCGCGCGGCTGCTGCTCTTCGACCGCCGTCTCGCGCGGAGCACCAAGGCGTGATCAAGCTCGGCTTCGTCTATGTCCTGGCCGGGCTGATGTACGCGGCCTTCGCGCTTCTCAGCGCCACGGACCGGGTCAACCGCAAGCGCTGGGGGAACGCCCTGTTCTGGGGTTTGGTGGCGGTGAGCTTCCTGGCGGGCGACCGTCTCGGCGACCTCGGCAACGGCGTCCTGGTGCTGGGCCTGGCGCTGATCGCCGGCTTCGGGTTCCTCGGACGCGGCCAGCCCGCCACCACCTCGCCGGCCGAGCGCACCGGCCTGGCCGAGCAATTCGGGAACCGGCTCTTCCTGCCGGCGCTCATGCTGCCCCTGGTGGTCGCCATCGGCGTGTTGCTGCTGAAGCCGGTGCAGATCGGCGGCGTCCCACTGATGGACCCCAAGCAGGCGACCCTGATCTCGCTTGCGTTGGCGGTGATCGTCGGCCTAGCGCTGGCGCTCGCCCTGCTGCGCCAGCCCTGGGCCAGTCCGCTGCAGGAGGGCCGCCGGCTGGCCGACACCATCGGCTGGGCCGCGCTCCTGCCGCAGTTCTTGGCCGCGCTTGGCGCCGTCTTCGCGCTGGCCGGGGTCGGCAAGGCCATCGGCCTTTTGACCAGCACCTACCTCCCGGTCGACACGCGCCTGGCGGCGGTCAGCGTCTATTGCGTCGGCATGGCCGCCTTCACCATGCTGATGGGCAACGCGTTTGCCGCCTTCCCGGTGCTGACCGGAGGGATAGCCCTGCCGATCCTTGTGGGCCACTTCGGCGGCAATCCCGCCGTGATCGGCTCGATAGGCATGCTGTCGGGGTTCTGTGGGACACTGATGACCCCGCTTGCGGCCAACTTCAACCTGGTGCCCTCGGCGCTCCTGGAGCTTCCCGACCGCTATGCGGTGATCAAGGCCCAGATCCCGACCGCGCTCCTCATGCTGATCGTCAACGTGGTGCTCATGTATGTCCTCGCCTTCCGCCCCTAACGCCACCAACGGCCGCGTGACCCGCGAACTCGCCTCGCAGTTCGCCCGCATCGCGCTGGGCCACGTGGCGCGCGAGTACCCCAACAAGCTCGATCACGTACTGGACGGCCCCGCCGATGCGCGCGGGCCCCGCGACCTGCACCCGATCTTCTTCGGCAGCTTCGACTGGCACTCCTGCGTCCACGGCTACTGGCTCTTGGCGACGCTGCTCCGCCTGCAGCCCGCGATCCCGGAGGCGCCGGCCATCCGCGCCCTGTTCGACGCCGCCTTCACCGCCGAAAAGGTGGCGGGCGAAGTCGCCTATCTCGCCCGGCCCTCCTCCCGCGGCTTCGAACGGCCCTACGGCTGGGGCTGGCTGCTGAAGCTGCAGGCCGAGTTGCTGGCCCACGACGCACCCCCTTCGTCGGCAAAATGGGCGAAGACTCACCAGCCGCTGGCCGATGTGTTCGTCGCCCGGTTCGAGGACTTCCTGCCCAGGGCCACCTACCCCTTGCGCACCGGCGTCCATTCATCGACCGCTTTCGCCATCGCGCTCGGCCAGGACTACGCGAAGACCGTGGGGAACGCCGCGCTGACCGCCCTCTTCACCCAGAAGATGCGCACGTGGCATCTGGCCGACCGCGACGCGCCCGCCTGGGAGCCGTCGGGCGACGAATTCCTTTCCGCCACCCTGATGACCGCCGCCTGCCTGCAGAGGCTGCTGCCGCGCGACGAGTTCCGGGCCTGGTTTGCCGCCTACCTGCCGCGCGCGGCGCAGCGCCAGCCGGCCACCCTGTTCACGCCGGCCACCGTTTCGGACCGGTCCGACGGCAAGATCGCCCACCTCGACGGCCTCAACTTCTCCCGCGCCTGGTGCTGGCGGGAACTGGCCGCCGGCCTGCCGCCAGGCGATCCTCTCGCCGGCGTCGCCGAGGCGGCCGCGGACCAGCACATGGCCGCCTCCCTGCCGCACATTTCGGGCGACTACATGGGCGAACATTGGCTCGCTTCCTTCGCCCTCCTGGCGCTCACGGCCGGAGAACCCATTGGATAGATTACAGATTCTTCACATACCGGATTACATTTCATTCACATTCGAAAGTTGCGCTTTTTAAGCGCGCCCGCAGCGCACAACGCCGCGAATGTGCGCTGCGCCATATCGGATAACGGCAAAACCGCATCCGGATCGGCTTACGATTTCCTCCGTTGGGGCAATCTCGCTGTCGAGGACGGCTATGAAACTCTGTGGTCAGATCTCTGTCGAACTGAACGTCGGCGACTACATCGAGGCCGCCGATCATCAGAAGCGGCTTGAGGACATCCTCAAGCTGGTTCGCGACGCCTATCCCGACGCTACGCTGGCCATGCGCGAGCGCCGCCAGCGCAAGGCGCTGCCGCTCACCCGCGCGGCGCCGCGTTCGGCGGCCACCGGCGTGCTCAACCGCTACGACGACGAATAGGCCTAAGTGCGCCCCAGGGACTCTCTGCTGGAGGCGATCCTCGCCCTGAAGGCGCTCGATGCCCGCATCAGCGTCAATGAGATCGTCGCCTTCCTCTATACCTGCGAGAACGAGGGCCTGAGCGTGCAGGAACTCGCTTATGTGGCCGGCCTCACGCAGTCCACCGCCTCGCGCAGCCTGCGCTCGCTGGGTCGCCCCGGCTCCGACTGGGCGCAGGCGCCGGCGCTCGGCCTGGTCGACGCCTTCCTCAATCCGACCGACGGCCGCAGCCATGTGGTCCACCTCACCGACCAGGGCCGCGCGTTGCGCGACCGCCTCGATGACATGATCCGCCGGGCGGTCACCATCGACTACGAAGGCTGACCTACTGAGTATAGAATTCCTCCGATACGCGTTTAGAAAAGTACATGCAGCATCGCAACAAACCCAAGAACGAATACCATCCGTCACGTTGTTACGTCAGATGAACGCAAGTTAACTGTCGCGACGCCGATTCCTGTGGTTCGGTCCCCGACACCTGGGGAAGCACGAACCGCTATGGCCTATCCACTCGACCGCCTGGACGTTCAGATCCTGGCCGCCCTGCAGGAGAACAACCAAGCCACCGCGCAGGCGCTTGCCGACCGCGTGCCGCTGTCGCCCTCGGCGATCCTGCGCCGCATTCGGCAGTACCGTGATGAAGGGGTGATCGCCGCCGACGTCTCGATCATCGAACCCGGGCAGGTAGGCGAGCGGATCTCAGTCATCATGATGGTGCAGCTCGAGCGTCACTCCCCCGCGGCGGTGAGCGAATTCCGCTCCCACCTCGCCCGCTCGCCGCATGTGCAGGTCTGCATGGAGATCTCGGGCGCCTACGACATCTCCTGCATCGGCATCTTCCGCGGGATGGAGGAGTTCAACGCCTTTACCGACGCCAATATCGCCGGCCACCCGGCTGTGCGCCGCTACGAGGCGAGCTTCGTCAAAAAGCGCGTGAAGTTCACGACAGCCATCCCGCTGTAGATCGTTTTGTCCAGATCCATGCAACTATGACTACGCGATAATCTTGCTCGATTACTTCGATCTTTGTGTCCAATTCGAGACACGTAGGCCACATTACCTTTGCAAATCCCACAACCACATTGACCACTTCCTGCAGCCCTAAGTAACTCCACCGTAACCGGGGTCTCCGAGAGGCGTCCCTGGGACTCGTTTTTTGTGGGGAGCTGGCCGGCTCCGATGCGAGCGCGGCCGCTGGAGGAGTTGACCTTGAAAATCCAAAACACCCGAGAGCGCCTGTTGGCCTCCTCGATGATCTGCGGCGTGGCCTTCCTGGGTCTTTCCGCGTCTCAGGCGTTCGCCGCCGCGGCTGACGCGGCCAACGGCGAAGTCTCCGAAATCGTCGTGACCGGAACACGTATCCCGTCACCCAACCTCACCTCCATCGCGCCGGTGACTACGGTCGGCAACGCCGACATCAAGGCGCAGGGCGTGACGCGGATCGAAGACATCACCAACTCGCTGCCGCAGGTGTTCGCGGGCCAAGGCTCCTCGATCACCAACGGCGCCACCGGCGCGGCGACCGTCGACCTGCGCGGTCTCGGCCCCAACCGCACCCTGGTGCTGATCGACAGCCGCCGCGTGATGCCCGGCGACCCGACCGCCCGGATCAGCGGCTCGGCCGCCGACCTGAACTTCATCCCGGCCGCGCTGGTGGAGCGGGTCGATGTGCTGACGGGCGGCGCCTCGGCCACCTACGGCGCCGACGCCGTGGCCGGCGTCGTCAACTTCATCATGCTGCACAACTTCGAAGGCGTGCGCATCGACGCGCAATATTCGGGCTACCAGCACGACAACAACAACTCGGCCGGCCAGAACGCCCTGAAGGCCGCCGCAGCGACCGCCATCATCCCCTCGCAATACGCGATCCCGGGCAACCTCTGGGAAGGCGAAAGCTCCGAAGTCAGCTTCGTGATCGGCGCCAACGCCCCGGACGGCAAGGGCAACGTCACCGCCTACGCCACCTACCGCCAGAACAACGCGATCCTGGAAGCCGACCGCGACTTCTCGGCCTGCACCCTGGCCTCGACCGCCGCGGGCTTCGGCTGCTCGGGCTCCGGCACCGCCTTCCCCGCCCGCGTCGGCAGCTTCCTGGTCGACCCGACCACCTTCAACACCTTCCGTCCTCGCGTGGCGACGGACGTGTTCAACTTCGGCCCGGCGAACTTCTTCGTGCGGCCTGACGAGCGCTACAACCTGGGCGCCTTCGCCCACTACCAGATCGCGCCGTGGGCCGACGCGTACATGGACGCCATGTTCATGGACGACCTGTCGACCGCCCAGATCGCGGCCGGCGGCATCTTCGCCTCGACCTTCTCGATCGACTGCGCCAACCCGCTGCTGAGCGCTCAGGAAAAGGGCCTGCTGGTTCCCGTCGGGGCCACCGCCGGCCAGACCTGCGCCAACACGCCGGGCGGCACTTTCACCGGCACCGTCGCCCGACGCCTGCTTTCCAGCGAGCAGACCGGCCGCCTCACCCAGTTCCGCCACACCGACTTCCGGATCGTGGTCGGCCTGCGCGGCGACCTGGGCAAGAACTGGAACTACGACGGGTACATGCAGTACGGCTCCGTCAACGTGAACAACCGCCAGTCCGGCAACTTCGACACCACCCGCATCAACCAGTCGCTGAACGCGATCGCCGGCCCCAACGGCCAGGCGATCTGTAACCCGGCGGCGAACCCCGATCCGGGCTGCGTGCCGATCAACATCTTCACGGCCCAGACCATCTCGCCGGCGGCGATCAACTTCCTGTCGATCAACAGCTTCAACAGCGGCAACATCGTCGAGCGCGTCGTCAGCCTGGCCTTCACCGGCAAGCTCGGCGACTACGGGGTCAAGAGCCCCTACGCCAGCGAGGGCGTGGGCGTGGCGTTCGGCGGCGAATATCGCCGCGAACATCTCGACACTGTCGCCGACTTCCTGGCCAACAACGGCCTGGTGAACGGCAACGGCGGCGCGAACCCGCCCGTCAACGGCGGCTTCGACGTCTACGAACTGTTCGGCGAAGCCCGCGTGCCGCTGGTCAGCGACATGCCCTTCGCCAAGGACCTGTCGCTCGAGCTCGGCTACCGCTTCTCCGACTACTCCTCGATCGGCGACACCAACACCTACAAGGTGGCCGGCGAGTGGGAAGTTGTCGACGGCGTCCGTTTCCGCGCCGGCTACAACCGCGCCGTCCGCGCGCCGAACGTGATCGAACTGTTCGCGCCGCAGAACGTGGTGCTCGACGGCACCGCCGACCCCTGCGCCGGCCTGACGGCGGCCAACCCGCTGGTCGCCACCTGCGCCAGCCTCTTCCACCTGACCACGGCGCAGGTCCTGGCCATCGAGAAGAACCCGGCCAACCAGTACAACGGCCAGACCGGCGGCAACCCGAACCTGAAGCCGGAAATCAGCGACACCTACACCGCCGGCGTGGTGTGGCAGCCGACCTATGTTCCGGGCCTCTCGGTCAGCCTCGACTACTTCAACATCAAGGTCGACCAGTTCATCTCGCGGATCGGCGCGACGCTGGAACTGAACAACTGCCTGGCCACCGGCAGCCCGACGTTCTGCAACCTGGTTCACCGTGACCCGAACGGTTCGCTGTTCCTGACCAACGCGGGCTTCGTGCAGGACACCACGCTCAACACCGGCTCGCTGAAGACCTCCGGCGTCGACCTGAACCTCGCCTACCACACCGACCTGTCGAACCTGGGCCTTGGCGACAACGGCTCGATCGCAGTGAGCATGGTCGGCACCTGGCTCGACACCACGATCACCCAGCCCCTGCCGGGCGGCCCGAGCTTCGATTGTAAGGGCCTCTACGGCGTGATCTGCGGCGTCCCGTCCCCGGAATGGCGTCACAAGGCCCGCCTGACCTGGAACACGCCGTACTCCTACGGCGACTGGTTCAAGTCGCTGAGCCTGTCGATGCAGTGGCGCTACTTCGGCAAGGTGTCGGCCGACTCCTTCGACTCCAACCCGCAGCTCAACAACCCGGGCCTGCAGGTCGCCAACGAGCAGAACTTCTCGGCTCAGAACTACATCGACCTGACGGCGAACTTCACGGTCCACAACAACCTGAACTTCCGGGTTGGCGTGAACAACGTGTTCGACAAGGATCCGCCGCTGGCCGCCAACAACCTGCCCGCGACGGTCGGCAACGGGAACACCTTCCCGCAGGTCTACGACGCGCTCGGCCGCTTCGTGTTCGTGGGCCTGACCGCGGACTTCTAGGTCTTAGCGGCCCTCAAGGACGAGAAGGGCGGCGGAGCGATCCGCCGCCCTTTTTCGTGCGCGCCTGGCGCGCTCAGCGCTCGTCGAAGAGGCGGCGTAGGACGTTGGGCGCCAGGCCCGGCAGGTCCTCGGAGATCAAGCCTGGTCCGTGCAGCTCGGCGGCCTCCGAATGGATCCAGGCGCCGGCGCAGGCGGCCTCGAAGCTCTCCATGCCCTGGGCCACCAGCCCGCCGATGAAGCCGGCCAGCACGTCGCCGGACCCGGCGGTGGCCAGCCACGGCGAGCCGTTGCCATTGACCGCGCAGCGCCCGTCCGGCGCGGCGATCACGGTGTCGGAGCCCTTCAGCAGCACCACGGCGCCGGCCCGCTGGGCGGCCGTGCGCGCCGCGGCGATCCGTTCCGGCGAGGCGGCCAGCAGGCCCGGAAACAGGCGCTCGAATTCGCCGGGATGGGGAGTGAGGACGTCATCCCGGTCGAGCAGCGAGAACAGCTCCTCCGGGTCATCGCGGAAGACGGTGATGGCGTCGGCGTCGAGAATCAGGGCCGCGCCGGTCCGCGCCAGCGCCAGCACGTTCAACAGCGTCGGCTCGCCCACGCCGGCCGCCGGGCCGATCACCGCCGCGTCGACGTCCTTTGCGGCCTGTTCGAGTTCCAGGTCGGTCTCGAAGGCCTTCAGCATCACCGCTTCCAGGTGGCCGGCGTTGATCGGCAGGGCTTCGGGCGGCGACAGCACAGTCACCAGGCCCGCGCCGATCCGCAGGGCGCCGCGCGCCGCGAGCCGCGCCGCGCCGGTCTGCCAGGCCTCGCCGCTCACAACCACCAGGCGGCCGCGCGCGTGCTTGTGCGACGCCGCCGTCGGCCAGGGGAAGCGCGGCAGCCACAGCTCCGGGCCGTTCTCGACGACCTGGCTCTCCGTCGCCCCCAGCCCGATATCGGCCACCACCACCTCGCCGCAGCGACTGCGGCCGGGCTCCAGCAGGTGGGCCGGCTTCTTGGCGTGGAAGGTCACCGTCAGCGTCGCGCAGGCGGCCGGGCCGTTGGGCTTGCCGGTGTCGCCGGCCACGCCGCTGGGCACATCGACCGCCACGACCCGCTCGGGCGCCTCGGCCATGCGCAAGGCCGCCGCCGCCGCCGGACCGCTCAGCGGCCGCGTCAGCCCCGCGCCGAACAGGGCGTCGATCCAGACCCCAGGCTCCAGCGCGCCGTTCAGCGGCTTCGTGCTCCCGTCCCATCGCGCGCTTGCCGCCTGAGCGTCCTGCGTCGCGGGCTCGCCGAAGCTGCGCACCTCCACCGGCCAGCCGCGATCCTTCAGGACACGGGCCGCCACATAACCATCACCGCCGTTGTTGCCCGGTCCGCAGAGCACCGTGGTCGTCTGGCGGGCGAACCGGGCGCAGACCGCGTCGGCCACGGCCGTCCCGGCGCGCTCCATAAGCACCAGCCCCGGCGTGCCGGCGGCGATCGCCGCGGCGTCGGCGCGGCCCATCTCGGCGACGTTCAGGATTTGCCGGACACTCAACTGCTTACAGCCTCATCTCAAAGTACGCCCGTGGTGGCTTCGCGGCCCTTGCGGATCAGCCGAAGTTTGCCGCCGTCGGTCTCGAGCGTCGTGATCGAGGCGTGGTCCGGGCGAAAGGCCAGCACCCGCGGATCGCCCAGCAACAGGCTCACCACCGCATTGGTCGCCACATAGTGCGAGAACACCGCGGTCCCGCTGCGCGGCAACAGGGAGGCGGCGATGTCGCGGCGCCACTGGTCGTAGTCCAGGTCGCCCTTGATGCCCTTCCAGGTTCCGGCGAAGGCCTCGCGCAGCCAGGTCCCGCGATCCGCGAGCGCGATGCCGGCGGGCGTGGGGATCTCGCCGACCCGCGCGTCGATCTCGATCTTCACGCCAAGCGCGTCCGCGGTCGGCTGCGCGGTCTCCCGGCAGCGGCGCAGCGGCGAGCTCACGACCTTGGTCACCCGCTCCCCGGCGGGCAGCGCCATTAGCCAGTCGCGCGCCGCCTTCGCCTGCGCCTGGCCGGCAGCGTCCAGCCCCGGATCATCGTCATCGCCGCCCCAGGTGGCGGAGGGCTTGCCGTGCCGGATCAGGTAGAGGCGGGCCATGCGATTTCTCAGTCCGGGGTGAAGAGGTTGGTCTGGGCGCCCTGCTCCACCCGCCCGGTGCGGCCGACCTGTTCGCCGTCCTCCAGGCTCGCCAGCGTCGCGGGATCGTTGGGCGTGTTGGCGACGAAGCGGCGGCCGTCCGCATCGCGGCCGATGACGATCCCCATGAACGGTCCCTCGCGGCGGTGGACGACGGTGTAGGTCTCGATTGTCGCGGCGCCCTGCGGCGTTTCGGTGACGGGCGGATGGGCCAGGGCGTCGATCTGGCGCTGCAGCACGCCGGGGTCCTGCCGCTCGAACGGCGCCTTGGGCGGCGTCGTCGAATAGATCCCCGTCGACTGCTTGGTCAGGTACCAGCCGTTGGCCGTCACCAGCCCGTAGCTCCCTGGCTTGGCGCGCAGCTTCCCCGCCATCGTCGCGATCGAGTGCATGGCGTAGTTGTTGCCGGGGCCGCCCGCGTAGGGCAGCCCGCCGGTCACGGTGAAGCCGCGCGGATCGTCGAGCGACAGGCCGAGTTCCTCCGCTCCGATCTCCACCGCCACCGGGAAGCAGGAGTAGAGATCGATGTAGTCGATGTCGGAAAGCCCGATCCCGGCCATCTCCAGGGCGTGCTTGCCGGTCAGCCGCATGGCCGGGCTGGAATGGTAGTTCTGCCGGTCGGTGGGGAACCACAGGTCGGCGGCGTCGGCGCAGCCGTGCAGATAGACCCACTTCTCCTCGGGCACGCCCAGATCGCGGGCCTTGTCGACGCTCGCCAGGATCACGCCGGCCGATTGATCGACCTCCATGATCGCGTTGAGCAGCTTGGGATAGGGAAAGCCCACCATCCGGTTGCGATCGGAGACGGTGACCAGTTCCTCGGCCGTTCGGGCCGTCGGGAACCAGGCCTCCGGATTGTTCGCCGCCACCTGGGTGAAGGGGGCGAACAGCTTGCCGAGCCGCGCCTGATGGTCGGAGACCGAGCGGCCGTCGCGGGCCCGCAGCGCGTTCTCGAACATGGGATAGATGTTGATCGGCCTGTTCAGCGCATGCCGCGCCTCATAGGGCGTGACCCCGTTGCGGCCGTCGCCGATCCGCTGCGGCTCCGGCAGGTCGTCATCCTCATGCCAGTCGTCGAAGCCCAAGCCCTTGGTCAGCCGCTTCACCGCCGAGCCCAGGAATTCCGCGCCCACCGCCAGCGCCAGCTGCGTCTCGCCCTTGGCGATCCGCTCGGCGATGACGTTGACCAGCTGCTGGGAGGTATTGCCGCCCATGTGGGAATAGACCTGCCACGCCGGCGCCGCGCCCAGCTCCCGCGCCAGGCTGGCCGGCGGATTGACCGAGTGCGGGATCATGCCCCGCGTCGAGCCCGGGGCGTCGATGGTGAAGCCCGCCACCGCCAAGCCGTCGAGCTGCGCCAAGCCGGCCGCCCCGATCCCCGCGTCCGCCGCCGCCCGTTCCGCCGCAATCTTCAGCAGGACGGTCGGCGCGGGCGACGCGCCCGGATCGCCGCGATAGGTGAATTGGCCCGCTCCGATCAGAACTGGGGTCTTGCCGTCCATACTTCACTCGCCTTCCGACCGTTGCGCCGCGCGATCCTAGGGGCGGGAAAGGCGGTCTTGAAGGCATTTCGGCATTGACTGGTTTTTGATCTCGTGGCGCCTGCTTTCCGGGCGCCCGCCGCTTTGGCGCACGCCCGTCCCAGCCCCGCTCGCGAGCGCGCTTGTGAGCCCCCGCCAAGCCATGCTCCGTCGCCCCGACCGCCAGTAGGCCGTTGGGGGCGGCGCGTCCGAGGACCGATGAAAAAGATCGAAGCGATCATCAAGCCGTTCAAGCTGGACGAGGTGAAGGAGGCTCTGCAGGAACTCGGCATTCAGGGCATGACCGTCATCGAGGCCAAGGGTTACGGGCGCCAGAAGGGGCAGACCGAACTCTACCGCGGGGCGGAGTACGTCGTGGACTTCCTGCCCAAGATCAAGATCGAGGTGGTCATCGCCGACGACCAGCTCGCCCGCGCCCTCGAGGCCATCGCCACCGCGGCCCGCACCGGACGTATCGGCGACGGCAAGATTTTCATTTCCGACGTCCTCGACGTCATGCGCATCCGGACGGGAGAAACCGGAGCCGACGCCGTCTAACCCACCTCATCGACACCACTCTACCTAAGGGGATTACCGACCATGGCTACCACCGCCAAAGACATCCTGGCCCAGATCAAGGAGAAGGACGTCAAATACGTCGACGTGCGCTTCACCGACATCCGCGGAAAGATGCAGCACGTGACCTTCGACATCGACCTGGTCGATGACGACTTCCTGACCGACGGCACCATGTTCGACGGCTCATCGATCGCCGGCTGGAAGGCCATCAACGAGAGCGACATGAAGCTGCGTCCCGACCTGGAGTCGGTGATCATCGACCCGTTCTACCAGCAGACGACCATGGCGATCTTCTGCGACGTGGTGAACCCCGACACCGGCACGCCCTACGAGCGCGACCCGCGCTCCATCGCCAAGTCGGCGCTGAACTTCGTCAAGTCCGCCGGCGTCGGCGACACGGTCTACTTCGGCCCGGAAGCCGAGTTCTTCATCTTCGACGACGTGCGCTGGTCGGTGCAGCCGTCCAACACCGGCTACAGCTACGACTCCACCGAACTGCCGACCAACTCGGCCAAGGAGTACGAAGAGGGCAACATGGGCCATCGTCCCGGTCCCAAAGGCGGGTATTTCCCGGTGAACCCGGTGGACAGCGCCCAAGACCTGCGCGGCGAGATGCTGGCGGTGATGGGCGAGCTCGGCATGAAGCCGGAAAAGCACCACCACGAGGTGGCGCCCGCCCAGCACGAGCTCGGCCTCAAGTTCGACACCATGATCACCATGGCCGACCGGCTTCAGCTCTATAAGTACGTCATCCAGAACGTCGCCCACGCCTACGGCAAGACGGCGACCTTCATGGCCAAGCCGATGTTCGCCGACAACGGCTCTGGCATGCACGTGCACCAGTCGATCTGGGGCGGCGGCAAGCCGCTGTTCGCCGGCGACAAGTACGCGGGCCTGTCGCAGACCTGCCTGTGGTACATCGGCGGGATCATCAAGCACGCCAAGGCGATCAACGCCTTCTCGAACTCGACGACCAACTCCTACAAGCGCCTGGTGCCCGGCTACGAAGCCCCGGTGAAGCTGGCCTACTCCGCCCGCAACCGCTCGGCCTCGATCCGCATCCCGCACACCGACAGCCCCAAGGGTAAGCGCATCGAGTGCCGTTTCCCCGATCCGATGGGCAACCCGTACCTGACCTTCACCGCGCTCCTGATGGCGGGCCTCGACGGGATCATCAACCAGATCGACCCGGGCGGCCCGGCCGACAAGAACCTCTACGACCTGCCGCCGCGCGAGCAGAAGAAGATTCCCGAGGTCTGCGGTTCGCTGAAGGAAGCGCTGGAAAACCTCGACAAGGACCGCGGCTTCCTGAAGGCCGGGGGCGTCATGAGCGACGACTTCATCGACAGCTACATCGAACTGAAGATGGAAGAGGTGATGCGGCTGGCGCTGCACCCGCACCCGGTCGAATTCGACATGTACTTCAAATGCTGACGGTCCTCCCCTGAGGCAAGCCTGGGGCCGCGGCGCAAGCCGCGGCCCTTTCTTTATCTCGGCCCTTCCCCACCTTGGGCCCATGCCCGATTGGCTCGGCTATCTCCTGGCGGTCGCCGCCGTCATCGTGTTCGCGCCCTTGCTCGGCTGGTTGGGCATGAGGCATGGGCGGCGCATCAAGGGCGGCGTGGCGATGGCCTCGCTGATGCTGGGCATGGGGGCCCTGTTCGACCCGCCGCAGAAGGCCGCGACAGAGGCCGAGGAGGCCCTGGTCAAGGGCGACCGAGGCAGCGGCGATCCTCCGGACCCGGAGATTGCGCCCGCGAAACCATCCGACGGTTGAGCTTTGCTCCGAACCCGCCCTACAACGGGAAATCCTTCCCCTCCGTAAGGTCGTGTCCGTTGAAGCCAGCCCTGTTCGCCTGCGCCGCCGTTCTAGCGCTCTCCACCTCCGCCTTCGCGCAGACGTCTCCCGGCCCGCAGCCCTACCCCATGCCGCCGAAGACCGAGGCGCCGCAGGACACGCCCTACCCCGGCCTCCTGAAGGTGCAGGTGGACGCCACCGACCTCGACCGCCACATCTTCCGCGTTCATGAGACGATCCCGGTCGCCAAGGCCGGGCCTATGACGATCCTCTATCCGCAGTGGCTGCCGGGCAATCACGCCCCCAACGGCCCCTTGAAGAACATTGGCGGCATCGCGTTTTCCGCCGGCGGCAAGCCGATCACCTGGTTCCGCGATCCGGTGGAGGTCTATTCCTTCCACATCGACGTGCCGGCCGGCGTAGCCAGCATCGACGTCGACTTCGACCTGCTCTCGGCCGTCGCCAATGACGAGGGCCGCATCGTCATGACCCCGGAGATGCTGAGCCTGCAGTGGATCAACCTGGCCATGTACCCGGCCGGCCACTTCGCGCGGCGCATCCAGATCGAGCCCAGCGTCCGCTTCCCGGAAGGCTGGACCCCCTTCTCGGCGCTGGAGACCACCGGGACCGAGGGCGGTGTCACCCACTACAAGGCCGTCGACTTCGACACCCTGGCCG
The DNA here is from genome assembly GCF_035309685.1 of Phenylobacterium sp. Lineage (GTDB taxonomy): Bacteria > Pseudomonadota > Alphaproteobacteria > Caulobacterales > Caulobacteraceae > Phenylobacterium. The sequence continues at coordinate 68,002 of NZ_DATGEX010000047.1, read as the reverse complement.
ACAGCCCGATGATCGCCGGGCGCTACGCCAGGCAGATCGATCTCGATGCGCCGGGCCCGGCGCCGGTCCACCTCGACGTCATCGCCGACCGCCCGGAACTGCTGGAGGCGACGCCGGACGAGATCGAGAAGCACAAGGCGCTCGTGCAGCAGGCCTACAAGCTCTACGGCTCTCACCACTACAATCACTACGACTTCCTGTTCTCGCTGTCGGACCGCATGGGGGGGTCGGGCCTGGAGCACCACCGCTCCAGCGAGGACGGCACCATCCCCGACTATTTCACCGGCTGGGCCAAGAGCCCCTCGTCGCGGGACCTGTTGGCCCACGAATACACCCACAGCTGGAACGGCAAGTTCCGCCGCCCGGCCGACCTGTGGACGCCGAACTTCAACGTCCCCATGCGCGGGTCGCTGCTGTGGGTCTACGAGGGCCAGACGCAGTACTGGGGCTTTGTGCTCTCCGGCCGCTCGGGCCTCCTGACCAAGCAGGAGGCGCTGGATGCGCTCGCCGCCACCGCCGCCACCTACGCCAACCGCGTGGGCCGCGACTGGCGCAGCGTCGAGGACACCACCAACGATCCGGTGATCGCCTCCCGCCGGCCGCAGCCCTGGACCAGCTTCCAGCGCAGCGAGGACTACTATTCGGAAGGCCAGCTGGTCTGGCTCGACGCCGACACGCTGATCCGCGAGAAGTCGGGCGGCAAACGCTCGCTCGACGACTTCGCCAAGGCCTTCTTCGGCGTCGACGACGGCAGCTGGACCCCGGTCGCCTACACCTTCGACGACGTGGTCGCGGCGCTGAACAAGGTCGAGCCCTACGATTGGGCGAAGTTCCTCAACGAGCGGATCAACGCGGTGGCGCCCAAGCCGCCGCTCGACGGCCTGGCCCGTGGGGGCTGGAAGCTGGTCTACACGGAGACGCCGACCGATTATTTCAAGTCGGCCGAGGCCCGGCGCCACGCCACCGATCTCTCCTATTCCCTCGGCCTGACGCTCGGCCGCGACGCCGACATCACCGGCGTCCAGTGGAACGGCCCGGCCTTCAAGGCGGGCCTGACCATCGGCGGCAAGCTGCTGGCCGTGAACGGCATCGCCTATGACGCCGACCGGCTGAAGGAGACGATCACCGAGGCCAAGAAGGGTGGCGGGCCGATCAGCCTCCTGGTCAAGCGCGGCGACCACTATGTGACCGTCAACGTCGACTACCACGGCGGCCTGCGCTATCCGCGCCTGGAACGGATCGAGGGAACGCCAGATCTGCTCTCGGCGATCTACACGCCGAAGAAGTAGGCGTCGGACACCCGATGCGGACCCGGCTTCTCACCGCCCTGGCAGGTGTTGTCGCTCTGAGCGCGGCTGGCGGCGCGGCGGCCCAACAGATCGGCCAGCCAGGTGCGGCCAGCCTCTATGGGGGCGCCAAGCCCGCGGTCGACGCCTTGCCGACCGACGCCGAGGTCACCGCCGCCACGCCGCCGCGCAAGACCGAGGGCAGCGCCGCCGCCCACTGCACGGCGGGGCCGTCCGGCGTGCTGGAAGGTTGCACGGTGATGATCCAGCGGGGCGGTCCGGCCTTTGGCCAGGCGCTGCTGAGCCTGGCGCCCAAGTATCGTCTGCGCCCGTCCGACGCGCGGCCCGCCGGCACGGATGTGGTGATCACCGCCAGCTGGCCCGTGGTCGAGACGCCGGTCGCCTGGCAGGTCCCGCCTAAGGAGGGCGACTTCGCCACCAACGCGACGCCCGCGGTCGCCAAGTACGGCAAGCCCGGCTCGGCGGTGCTGAACTGCCTCATCGGCCGGCTGGGCACGACCTACGACTGCATGGTCGTCTACCAGCAGCCCTACGGCGTCGGCATGGGGACCATGATCCTGCGGCTCGCGCCCTATCTGAAGGTGAAACCGGCCCTGCTGGGCGGCAAGCCCACCCCGGCCGCGGTCAACTTCCCCTTCGAGATCAGCGCGGCGACCACCGACGCGATCCGCTGAGCGGCGCCGGCGCCAGGCCGAGCGGCTTGTAGGACTGGCCGGCCTGCGGGGCGATCGCCGTGGCCAGAGCCAGGCCCGCCAGACGCCGCCGCACGGACGTCTCAGCCACCCATCCGAGCGTCCATCCACTGGCCCGCCGCCTTGATCGCCCGGCGCGCGGCGCCCAGCTGGCCGCCGAAGGCGTGCCAGACGTGGATCATCTCCGGCCAGACCTCCAGGCGCACCTCGACGCGGGCGTGACCGGCGCGCTCGGCGAGCAGCAGGCTGTCGCCCAGCAGCGCCTCCTCCGAGCCCACCTGGATCAGCATCGGCGCGACGCCCTCGAAGTCCCCGAACACCGGCGAGGCCCGGGGATCGCGCGGGTTGAAGCCCGCCAGATAGGCCTTGGCGCTGTCGTCCAGGCCCTGCTTGGTGATCATCGGATCATCGGCGGCCTTGGTGTGATAGCTCGCGTGGCTCTGGGTCAGGTCGGCCCAGGGGCTGATCACAAACAGCCCGGCCGGCTGCGGCAGGCCAAGGTCCTTGAGCGCCAGCGTCAGGGCGAGCGTGAGTCCGCCGCCCGCGGAGTCGCCGGCCACCATCGTCCGCTCGGGCTCCGCGCCGTCCTCCTCCAGCATCCACCGGTAGACCGCGATGGCGTCCTCCAGCGCCGCTGGACAGGCATGCTCCGGCCCCAGCCGGTATTCGGCCACAATGGCGCTGGTGCGCGACGCCTCGGCCAGCCTGGCGGCCAACGGCCGGTGGCTGCGCGGACTGCCGCCGGTGTAGCCGCCGCCATGCAGATAGAGCATGCGCCGCCCCTCCAGCGCGCCGGCCGGGATCACCCGCTCGCCCTTCACGCCCGCGGCGATCATCGGCTCGTGGCGGCACCCCGGCGGCAGGGAGCCCATTTCCCCAAACGCATCGGACGCCGCGCGGCGCGCCTCAATGCTCGGCCTCGGTTCGCCCGGCGCAGGCTGGCGCGAGGCCAGCAGGGCGCGGACGCCCGCGATTTCCGGATCCTTCCAGCTCGACATCCACCCACCCTTTTCTCTGGATTAGGAGCCCGGCCGGCCGTCCCTGTCGAGAGGCCACATTGCGTTCGCGCGCGCGGCGATTCATATCGGGCGCTTCCAGGAATCGTCCCAAGCTTACCGGTCCATGTCCCCGCCTTCCGCCAAGCCCGCCGCCCAGCCGCAAGCGTCCCTGTTCGACGACGCGCTCAACCCTGCGCCGGCCTCGCCGCTGGCCCAGAGTCATGAGCCACGTCCGAGCCCGCCGCCCGCGCCGGCCGCCGCGTCCGCCAATGCGCCGACGGGTGGGTATTCGGCCAAGGACATTGAGGTGCTGGAAGGGCTGGAGCCGGTCCGCAAACGCCCGGGCATGTATATCGGCGGCACCGACGAGCGCGCCCTGCACCACCTGTTCGCCGAGGTGCTGGACAACGCCATGGATGAAGCCGTGGCCGGCCACGCCAAGCTGATCCAGGTCCATCTCGACGCCGACGGCCAACTCACAGTCACCGACGACGGCCGCGGCATCCCCGTGGACCCGCACCCGAAGCATCCCGGCAAGTCGGCGCTGGAGGTCATCATGACCGTCCTGCACTCCGGCGGGAAATTCTCCGGCAAGGCCTATGAGACCTCCGGCGGCCTGCACGGCGTCGGCGTTTCCGTGGTCAACGCGCTTTCGGAACGGGTCGAGGTCACCGCCTGGAAGGACGGTTTCGAGTGGCGTCAGGCCTTCACCCGCGGCAAGCCCATCGGCTCCATCGAGAAGCTGGGCCCCACACGCAAGCACGGCACCGCCATCGCCTTCACCCCTGACCCGGTGATCTTCGGCGAGGCCGCCGCCTTCAAGCCGGCGCGGCTTTACCGGATGGCGCGGTCGAAGGCCTATCTGTTCGGCGGCGTCGAGATCCGCTGGTCCTGCGATCCGTCCCGAATCCACGACCAGACCCCGGCCGAGGCGACGTTCCGCTTCCCCAACGGCCTCGCCGACTTCCTGGCCGAGCGGGTCAAGGACATCGAGACGGTCACGCCAGAGCCCTTTGCCGGCCGCTATTCCCGCCCGGGCGAGACCGGCAAGGTGGAGTGGGCCATCGCCTGGACTCCCGCCGGCTTCGGCGAGGCCGACGGCTTCCTGCAGTCCTACTGCAACACCGTGCCGACGCCGGAGGGCGGCACGCACGAGGCGGGCCTGCGCGCGGCGCTGACCCGCGGCCTCAAGGCCTATGCCGAGCTCACCGGCGACAAGCGCGGCGTGATCCTCACCGCCGACGACGTCATCGCCCAGGCCGGCGCGCTCGTCAGCGTCTTCATCCGCGACCCCGAGTTCCAGGGGCAGACCAAGGAGCGCCTCTCCTCCGCCGACGCCCAGCGCCTGGTCGAGGCCGCCATCCGTGACCCCTTCGACCACTGGCTTACGGCGCAGCCGAAAATGGCTTCGGCCCTGCTCGAGTTCGTCATCGAGCGCGCCGAGGAACGGCTGAAACGCCGCAAGGACAAGGAGGTCGCCCGCGCGTCGGCGACCCGCAAGCTGCGCCTGCCAGGCAAGCTCGCCGACTGTTCCGGCAACGCCATCGACGGCACCGAGATTTTCCTGGTCGAAGGCGACAGCGCCGGCGGCTCGGCGAAGCAGGCCCGCGACCGCAGGAGCCAGGCGATCCTGCCGCTGCGCGGCAAGATCCTCAACGTCGCCTCGGCGACGCTGGACAAGCTGGGTCAGAATAAGGAACTCAGCGACCTCTTGCTGGCGCTGGGCGTCCAGGGCGGCGCGAAGTTCAAGGAAGAGGACCTCCGCTACGACCGCGTGGTGATCATGACCGACGCCGATGTCGACGGCGCCCACATCGCGAGCCTGTTGATCACCTTCTTCTACCGCACCATGCCGGAGATGGTCCGCTCTGGCCGCCTCTATCTGGCGCTGCCGCCGCTCTACCGCCTGAGCCATGGGACCAAGATCGTCTATGCCCGCGACGACGCCCATCGGGAAGAGCTGCTGGCCGGTGAGTTCAAGGGCAAGAAACCGGAGATCAGCCGCTTCAAGGGCCTGGGCGAGATGATGCCGTCGCAGCTCAAGGAAACGACCATGGACCCGGCCAAGCGGACGCTCGCCCGCGTCACCCTGCCCCGCGCCGAAGAGGGCGTTGAGGCGCTCGTCGAACAGCTGATGGGCCGCAAGCCGGAACTGCGCTTCCAGTTCATCCAGGAGAACGCCGAGTTCGCGGTGGCCGACCTGGACGTCTAGGCGGCGGCCTCGTCGCGGCCGACGCCCGGCTGCGCCTCGCGGCAAACCGCCTCGCTGATGGCCTGCGCCAGCGCCATGGCGACGATCGGCTTGCGGACCAGACCGTCGAAGCCGCGCGGCTCGCCGATGCCGGCCACCTGCGCATCGGCGGTGAAGGCGAGGATCGGCGCGTCTCTATTGGGGCCGTCTCCCGACCGGATCTGCGCCAGCGCCGCCGGCCCGTCCATCCGCGGCATGCGGATATCCATCAGGATCACATCGAAAGGATGCGCCGCGGCGGCCACCGCAGCCAGACCGTCGGCGGCCTCCGAAATCTCCACCCCGAACGGGGCCAGCACGGCGCGGGCCAGTTCGCGGTTCATCGGATTGTCGTCGACGATCAGGGCGCGCACACCCTGCAGGGCCGAACCGGCCGCGATCTCTTCGGCCTCAGCCGCAGGCGCCTGCGTGACCGGCGCATCGATCCGGAAGTGGAACGCCGAGCCGACGCCGGCCTTGCTGGCGACGCCGATCGTCCCGCCCATCGCCTCGGCCAGCCCCTTGCTGATCGCCAGCCCCAGCCCGGTGCCGCCGTGGCGCCGCGTCGAGGAGGCGTCAACCTGCGAGAACCGCTGGAACAGCTTCTTCTGCTGCGCCTTGGTCATCCCCTCGCCGGTGTCTTCCACCCGCACCCGCAGCTGGCCGGTCCGCGCGGAATAGGCCGCGGTCAGATGCACGCCGCCCTGGTCGGTGAACTTGATGGCGTTGCCCACCAGATTGATGAGGATCTGCCGCAGCCGGTCCGGATCGATGAGCACGAAGGCCGGCAAGCTGTCGGCCTCAAAGGTCAGGCTGAGGCCCTTGGCGTCGGCCTGCGGCGAGAACATCAGAAGCGTCTCGCGCAACAGCTCGGCCGGCGCGACCGCCTTGGGCAGGATTTCGAACCGCCCGGCTTCCAGCTTGGAGAAATCCAGCACGTCGTTGACCACCGACAGCAGAGCCTCGCCGGCGCTGACCACCCGGGCCACGCGGGTCCGGGCGGTCTCGTTCAGGTCCGGCTGGCCGGCAAGCAGGTTGGCGAACCCCAGGATCGAGGTCAGCGGCGTGCGGATCTCGTGCGTCATGTTGGCCAGGAACAGCGACTTGGCGGCCGCGGCGTCCTCGATCGCCTGGCGCGCGGTCTCCTCCTCGGTGACGTCGCGGATCACGCCCATGACCGCGCAGACCGCGCCGGTCTGGTCGCGCTCGCCCTCGCCCTTGTAGGCGACCACCCGCTCACGCCCGTCGTCGGCGCGGGTGAGCGTGAGCTTCAGGTCGAAAGGCTTGCCGGTCGTCACCGTGCGGCGGATCGCGTCCACCACTTTCTGCCCATCGCCCTCACGATAGAGGTTGAGCGCATAGGGCTGATCGGAGCAGACGTCGGCCGGCTTAAGGCCGTGGATCGCGAACACCTGCTCCGACCAGGTGCGCCGGCCGGTCACCAGGTCGTTGCGCCAATAGCCGATGCCGGCGATCTGCTCGGTGAGGGCCGACAGCCGGTTGGCCTCGCGCAGATTGGCCTCCAGCCGCCGGCGCGTGGCCAGAGCGGCGGCGACCGGCAGGATCGTCACGCTGATGATGGCGATGAAGATCTGGAACCACTCCAGGCGCGACGTCAGCCCGTCGCGGACCGCCATCAGCCCGCCGTGCCCGCCGATGGTCATGACCACGCCCGCGGTCGCGGTGATCAGCAGGCCGATCGCGACCCCGGCCAGGTTCAGTTCGAAGGCCATCAGAGTGAGCGCGGCCGGGATCAGGAAATAGAGCGGCGCGGTGTTCTGCGAGAAGACCAGCAACAGGGTGGCGGTCAGCGCGGCCGGCGACAGCCAGCCGCGTGGCTGGCGCAGTGTCCGGCCCAGCGCGCGCAGGCTCTCGCCTGTGACCGCCAGCAGCACCGGCGTCACCAGGAACAGGCCCAGCGCGTCGGCGGAGTACCAGCCGCGCACGCTGGCGAAGTAGGTGGCGTGGTGCCGCCCGGCGAGGACCAAGGCCGCGCCGGCGCCCGAGACCAGCGGCGCGACCGCCGCGGCGAGCAGGAAAACGATCAGATGGCGCTGAAGGCCGAGGTCGATGTTCCGGCCGGCGAACCGGCGGATCAGCGCCGCGCAGACACCCGCCTCCGCGAGGTTGCAGGCGGTCAGCCCCACCGCCGTCGTCAGGGAATCACCGATGACCAGGTCCGCGGCTAGTCCGCCGACCAGACCCGCGGCGAGATAACGCATCCACGCGGCGCCCCGGCTGCGCAGCAACGCCACCAGCAGGAGCGCATTGACCGGCCAGATAGCGGCGATCCGGCCGACCTCGCGCCCGAAATGGATGCTTGCGAGCGCCAACAGGAACACAGTCATGGTGAGGGCCACCGGCCCCAGGTCGGCGAACCACTCGTGGCGCTTCTCCGAGGCGACGTCCGCTGAGCTTGTCGGCTGCATGCTCCGGTTGTGGGCTAAACGCCCTGAGTATCCGTTAACGGTGAAGCCGCGCGCGCGGCCTCAGTTCTGGCCGAACCGGATTTCGCTCGAGCCGGCCGGCAGCTCGATCGTCGTCCCGTCCTTGGCGATCCGCCAGTCCAGCGGACCGCCGGCGTCCATCCCCTTGGTGAAGGCTTCCGGCGTGAAGCCCGGCAGACCCGCCTGGGTGATGTGGTAGAGCACCAGCCGCTTCACCCCGGCCATGCGGGCGATGTCCGCCGCCTCCACCGGGGTCGTGTGATAGCTGAGCGTGTCGGTCATGATCGAGCTCATCCGCGGGTTGCCCATCATCTTCAGGCCCTGGGACATCTGCTTGGTCATGTCGCTGTTCTGCGCCTCGTGGATCAGGACGTCGGCGCCCTTGGCCGCGGCGGCCAGGGGCGGCCATTTGCGGGTGTCGCCGCTGATCACCACCGAGCGACCCTTGTAGTCGAAGCGGTAGCCGAAGGCCGGCGTCACCGGATTGTGCGCCACCGCGATCGCCGTCACCGTCAGCCCATCCTCGCGCCAGACCACCTTGGTCGCCCCGCCGTCCGGGCCGGGCTTGGGCAGGGTAACCACCTGCGGCGCCAGGAGACCCGCGGCGATCGGCAGCTTCACCTCGCCGTGCTCGTGGTGGGCGTTGCGGAAGACGTGATCGTTCTCGTAGGCGAGGTTGAAGCCCTTGGCGACCTTGTCGGTCCCCTCCGGTCCGACTAGCGCCAGAGGCGCCGGCCGCCCGGCCACCCAGCTCTGCAGGTTGAACTCGCCCACCTCGCCGATGTGGTCGGAGTGCAGGTGGGTCAGGAAGATCGCGCGGGCCTGGGCCATCGGCAGGCGCCACAGCATCAGGTTCTCGACCGACTCCGGCCCGACGTCGACGGCATAAAGCTTGCCCGCCGCCTGGATCACCACGCAGGTCTTGGCCCGGTCGCGCACCGGCAAGGGGCCCGAGGTGCCGCAGAAGGTCACCTTGAGGGTGTCGGGCTGCGCCGCCGGCGCCTGGGCGCGCGCCGCGCCCGTGCTGAGCAGTCCCCAGAGGGCCACAGAGACGGCTGCGGCCGCGGCCCCCCGCCAAAGTCCGCGTCCCATGCCTGATCCCCTGATGTCAGCGCCCCGGCTACGCCTGGGGCGAACCTTGGTAGGGGTTCGGGGAGTCCGGCGCAATTCCGCAGTCGGAATTCGCATTGACGCCCACCGGCTTACCAACCGCCGCAAGGTCCGATACCAATTCGCCCACGAGTGGCGGGGACAGGCTTCGATGACGATGTGGCGGGTGATGCGGCCGGTTCTGGCCGCGGGGGCGGTTGTGGCGGCTCTGGTCGCGGGCGCGGCCCTCGCCCAGCCGCCTTCGCCGCAAGCTCTCGTCGGCAGGCCCGCCTTCGCCACGCCCACCCTGTCGCCCGACGGCAAAGAGATCGCCTTCGCGTCGGGGGGCGACATCTGGACCGTTCCGGCCGCCGGCGGCACGGCGCGCCTGCTGGTCACCGACCCGGCGACCGAGGAACGCCCGATCTATTCGCCGGACGGCGAGGAGATGGCCTTCACCTCCACCCGGGCAGGCGCGCCCAACATCTACATCGTGACGCTCGCCACCGGTCAGGTGCGGCGGCTCACCTGGTCCGACGCCCCTGAGCAGCTCGACGCCTGGTCGCGCGACGGCAAGTGGATCTACTTCTCCTCCAACGCCAATGATGTCCGCCGCCAAACCGACGTGTTCCGCGTCGCCGCCACTGGCGGCACGCCGCTGGAGGTCAGCCGCGAGCGCTTCCTGGCGGAGTTCAACTCGGCGCCCTCGCCCGACGGCGCGGCCATCGCGCTGATCGCCAAGGGCAACTCCGGCGTCCAGTGGTGGCGCAACGGCCACGCCCACATCGACGAGGGCGAGCTGTGGCTGAAGCCCATCGCCGCGGCCGGCTCCTACAAGCGCCTGCTCGGCCCCGACGCCAAGCATCTGTGGCCGATGTGGAGCCCAGACGGCGTGACCCTCTACTATATGAGCGACGCCTCGGGTTCGGAGAACCTCTGGAAGCTGCCCGCCGCCGGCGGCCAGCCGACCCAGATTACCCACTTCACCGCCGGCCGCGTGCTGTTCCCGTCGATCGCCCGCGACGGCGCAGCCATCGTCTTCGAGCGCGACCTCGGCATCTGGAAACTCGACCTGAAGTCCGGCCAGGCCGCCCAGGTGCAGATCGCCTTGCGCGGGGCGCCTGCGTCGGCGGGCGACCGGCGCCTGAACGAGACCAGCTTCCAGCAGATGGCGCTCTCCCCCGACGGCAAGAAGGTGGCCGTCGTCGCCCACGGCGAGGTCTTCGCCGCGAGCGCCAAGGACGGCGGCCCGGCCGAGCGGGTCACTGACAAGGGCGGCATCCAGAACGACCTCTTCTGGTCGCCGGACAGCCGCCGCCTGGCCTACGTCGTCCAGCGCGGCCTGGAGAGCCACATCGCCACCTACGATTTCCAGACGCGCCGCGAACGAATGCTCACAGGCGGCCCGGCCTTCGACGCAGCCCCCTCCTGGTCGCCGGATGGCAAGATGATCGCCTACGTCCGCGAGCGGAAAGAGCTTCGGGTCATCGCGCTCAACGACGCGGGCGAGGCGCAGAAGGACAGCCTCGTCTTCACCGGCCTCATCGCTGGCTTCGGCGGCTCGGGGCCGGCCTGGTCGCCGGACAATAAGTGGCTGGCCTTCGGCGTCTCCGACGCCAAGTCGTTCCGCAATGTTTGGGTCATCCCCTTGGCTGCTGGAGGGGCGGCGGGCGGCGAGGCCCGGCCCGTCAGCTTCCTGGCCAACGGCAATGCCTCGACCATCGTCTGGTCCAAGGACGGCAAATACATCGTCTTCGACACCGCCCAGCGCTCGGAGGACGTGCACATCGTGCGCGTCGACCTCCTGCCGCACGTGCCGCGCTACCGCGAGGACGAGTTCCGCGACCTGTTCCGCCAGGAGACGCGCCCCGACGCCCCGCGCCCGCCCGCCGCGCCGACCTCACCCGGCGTCAAGCCGCCGGAGGCGCCGCCGCCCGCGCCCAGGCCCGACGACCCGCCGGGCATCACGGAAGCCAAGATGGGCGAAGCAAAGACGGCCGACGCCAAGACCGCCGCCGACAAGCCCGACGCCAAGCCCAAGATGGAGCCGGTGAAGATCGTCTTCGAGGGCATCCGCGAGCGCGCCACCTACCTGCCGCTGGGCGTCAGCGCCGAGGCGCCGGCGATCAGCCCGGACGGCAAGACGCTCGTCTTCCGCTCCAGCCTGTCGGGTCAAAGCGTGCTCTACAGCTACAATCTCGATGAACTGGTCCGCGAGCCGCCGACGCCGCAGCAGGTCGCCAGTTCCCGGCGCACGAAGCGCTTCATCGCCTTCACCCCCGACTCCAAGGCCCTCTACTACCTGGACGGCGGCGCCGTGACGACCACCCCGCTCGAAGCGCCACGGCCGCGCGCCATCGCGGTGAACGCCGAGATGGATGTCGCCTTCGACCAGGAGAAGCTCACCACGTTCAACCAGGCCTGGAGCCTGCTGGACCGCAGGTTCTTCGACCCGAAGTTCCACGGCCAGGACTGGACCGCGCTGCGGACTCGCTTTGCGCCCTACATCGAAGGCGCCCATACCCCCGACGAGATGCGCCGCATCACCAATCTGATGATCGGCGAGCTCAACGCCTCGCATTCCGGGATCAACGCGGCCAACCCGCCGGCCCGGCGGGTCGCGGACCTGGGCCTGCGATTCGACCGAGAGGCCTATGAGGCCGGCAAAGGGCTGGTGGTGCGCGAGGTGGTCACGCTGGGTCCCGCCGCCATCGAGGGCTCCATCAAGCCCGGCGACGTCCTGCTGGCCGTCGATGGGCGCCCGCTCGGCCCCGCCGTCGACCTCGACCAGCTGATGCTCGACCGCGCGGAGAAACGCACGGTGCTAACCGTGCGCACGGGAAGCGCGACCCGCCAGGCCGTTGTCCGGCCGGTGTCTTCCGCTGTCGCCTCGGGCCTGCTCTATCGCCAATGGATCACCAGCCAACGCGCCTATGTGGACAGGATCAGCGGCGGGCGCCTGGGCTATGTCCACATCGCCGATATGTCCTCCGAGGCGCTGGACCAGCTCTACCTGGACCTCGACGCCCAGAACCAGGGCAAGGAGGGTGTGGTCATCGACGTGCGCAACAACAACGGCGGCTTCGTCAACGGCTATGTCCTCGACGTCTTCAGCCGCCGGAACTACCTGACCATGACCGCGCGCGGCGAGACCGGGGTGCCGAGCCGCCAGTACCTGGGGCAACGCGCCTTGGGCCTGCCGACGGTGCTCCTGACCAATGAGTCGTCGCTCTCCGACGCCGAGGACTTCACGGAGGGCTATCGCGCCCTGAAGCTCGGCAAGGTGGTGGGCGTGCCGACCGCCGGCTGGATCATCTTCACCTCGGACATCCCGCTGGTGGACGGGGCCTCGATCGTGCGCCTGCCCTTTTCCCGCATCCAGGGCGCCGCCGGCGACGACATGGAACTGCATCCACGGCCGGTGGACGTGATGGTCGAGCGCCCGCTCGGCGACACCCTGCAGGGCAAGGACACCCAGCTCGAGGCGGCGGTGGCGGAACTTTTGAAAGGGTTGCCGCCAAAGCGCTGATCTGCAGTCAACTCGGCTTGCCGAGTCTCCTCGGGGGCCCCAAAGTGCAAAGAAAACGCCTGGGGAGGCTTCTGGCATGAGACTCTGGATTTCCGCGGCTCTGGTTTCGCTGGGGCTCTGCCTTCCCCTGGCCGCGCATGCGCAAGACGCGGCGGCCGGCGCGACGGTGTTCAACGCCCGCTGCAAGGGCTGCCACGAGCCGAACATCGACCGCGCGCCCAGCCGCGCGACGCTGGCCACCTATCCGGCGGCCGCCATCGTCGACGCGCTCACCAACGGCGTCATGAAGCCCATGGCCGCTGGCCTGTCGGACGCCGACAAGCAGAACGTCGCCGCCTTCCTGACCGCCGGCGACGCGCCGCCCGCCGCGCAAGCCGCCGCCGCGCGCCGACCGGCCCCGCCCGCGGCCGTGGGCGTCGACGTCAAGTGCGAGACCAACCCGCCGATCAAGGCCACCGGCTCCGACTGGACCAGCGTGGGCTTAGAGACCTCCCACCGCTACCAGGCCAATCCGGGCCTGAAGACCGCCGACATCGCCCGGCTGAAGGTCAAGTGGTCCTTCGCCATGTCCGGCAGCTCCGGCATGCCGACGGTGATCGGCGACTGGCTGTTCGTCGCCAACCGCTCGGGCAAGTTCTATGCGCTGGACCCCAACACCGGCTGCGTCCGCTGGGTGGTCGACAACACCGTCTCGCGCACCACCCCGATGATCGTGAAGTCGGACCTCTCGCCCAGCGGCTGGCTGACCATCCTGGGCATCCGCGACCGCACGGCCCACGCCTACGACGCCCAGACCGGCAAGGAGATCTGGAAGAGCCCCTCGCTTGAGACCAACACCATCGCCGGCATCACCGGAACACCGGTCATCTCCGGCGACCAGGTGTTCGTGCCCCTGACGTCGGGCGAAGAAGGCGCCGCGCGCCAGCCGACCTACCGCTGCTGCAGCTTCCAGGCCTCGCTCGCCGCCCTGGACCTGAAGACCGGCAAGCTCAACTGGCAGACCAAGGTCATCACCGAGCCCCTGCGCGACACGCACAAGAACTCCGCCGGAACCATGATGCAGGGCCCGGCCGGCGGCGCGATCTGGTCGGCCCCGACGGTCGATGCGAAGCGCGGCCTGGTCTATGTGGCCACCGGCGACAGCTACACCGAGGTCGAGACCAAGGGCGCCGATGCCATCGTCGCCATGGATGTGAAGACCGGCAAGATCCGCTGGTCGAACCAGGTGACCGAGAAGGACAACTTCATCGTCGGCTGCAACGCGGCCCAGAAGCCGGTCAACTGCCCCAGCCCCGACGGTCCGGACTACGACTTCGGCGCCTCGCCGATCCTGTTCCATCTCGCGAGCGGCAAGGACATCGTGCTCTCCGGCCAGAAGTCCGGTGTGGTCTATGGCATGGACCCCGACACCGGCCGCTCGCTCTGGAACACACGCGTGGGCTCCGGCTCGTCGCTGGGCGGGATCGAGTGGGGCATGGCGGCGGACGGCAAGCGCCTCTACGTCGCCAACGCCGACACCGTGAACCTCTTGGAAGAGAACCTGAAGAAGCTCGGCCGCTCCAATGTCGCAACGCCGCTTGGCCCGCCGCGGCCCGGCCTGACCGCCATCGATCCGGCGACCGGCAAGGTCATCTGGCACGTGGATGCGCCCAATGCGCCCTGCCACTACGCCGGCGACCGCAGCAAGGACCGCGGCGGCGGCGCCTGCGTCCGCGCCCAGAGCCAGGCGCCGTCGGTGATCCCGGGTGTGGTGTTCGACGGCACCATGGACGGGTGGCTGCGCGCCTACGACGCCGCCACCGGCAAGGTGATCTGGGCCGACAGCACCACCGACCGCACCTACGACACCGTCAACCAGGTGAAGGGCCAGCCGGGCGGCAGCCTGGATGGCCTGGGCGCCGCCATCGCCGGCGGCCGTCTGTTCGTGTTCAGCGGCTTCAACGGCGCCGCCAACACCGGCGGCAATGGGACCAACGTGCTGCTTGCGTACACGATCGATGGCAAATAGCGGCTAAAGCGTCGGCCCCGCGCCGGCGCCGTTGCTGTTCTGGAAGTCGAAGCCGGGGTCCCTGGGCCGCCCTCCGCCGAAGCTGTAGCTCAGGCTGATCCGCAGCGACTTGTTGTCGATAGCCACCTTGCCGCGCTGGATCAGCACCGGCGTGTCCGCCGACTGGCGGATGAAGAAGCTGTCGGCCACGTCGCGCGCGGTCACCACCAGGGCCAGCCGGTCGCTGAGTTTGTGGCGCCAGCCAAGGTCGACGGCCATAAGCGGCCTAACCTCGCCCTGCGAGGTCAGCCGTTCCGGATTGTAGAAGGCGTTGAGCTGGAAGAGGTCCTTCGCCGACGCCGTCCAGGTCAGGTTGCCCTGCCCGCTCGCCCCGACCAGTTCCCGGGTCGGCGCGAAGGTGGGCCCAAGGCTGTCGAGCTGCGTCCAGCTCACCCCGCCGGTCAGACCGTAGCCGAGCGTCGGCGTGACCTTGCCGTTCAGCGTCACCTCCAGCCCGGCCGAGCGGCTGGTCGCCAGATTCTGCTGCTGGGTCAGGAACACCCCGCCGCCCAGGTCGGTCAGCACGTCGCCGAACCCGTCGCGGTTTTCCCGGTAGAACAGGGTCCCGAGCAGCAGCACGGGCGCCTGACGATAGGCGTAGCCCAGCTCGAACGATTGGGTCTGCTGCGGCTTCAGGTCGGGATTGCCCGACCGGAAATTCAGCGGGTCGACCAGCAGGCGGAAGGCGTTGAACGCGCCTGGATCGGGCCGCTGCACACGATGGCTGTAGCTGGCGCTGACGTCCTGGGTGTCGCTGAGCTTCCAGTTCAGGTGCAGGCTGGGATAGGCCCGCAGATAGTCGTTCTCGTCGCTCTGGCCGGTCGTGACCTGGTCCAGGTGGATGCGCACGTCCTCGACCCTTAGGCCCGCAAGCACCGTCAGATCGCCCACCGGCCGCTCATAGGTGGCGTAGGCCGCGCTGATGGTCTGGCGGAACTCGAAGAGATTGGTCAGCGCCGCGTCGGGCGTCAGCGCCAGACCGTCGTAGCCCCGGTTGCGGTAGGCATTGTCGTCATACTGCACGTCGAAGCCCAGCTTCAGCTTGGACATGTCGCCGAACGGCTGCGCCAGGTCGCCCTTCAGTTCGGTGCGGTGCAGGTGGTTGTCGAGCCGCTGCTGGTCGAAAACGTCGGGAGCGGCCGGAACCTCGTCGAAGGCGTGGCCGGTGCGCACGCGCGGATCGACGATCTCCTCGTGGCTGAGGCTGAGGGCGAAATCGCCGTCGGCGCCGAGCTTTTGGCGCAGGTTGACGCTGACCTCGCCCTGCGTCCGCTTCTGATGGACGGTCAGCCGGCGGAGGAAGCTGTCGGTGAGCGCGCCGGAGGACCCGTCCGCCACCGTGGACGTGAAGTTGTTCGGCCTGAAGAAGGTGTAGTTCCCGTGCGTCTCCACCCCGATCCGGGTGCGGGGCGTCACGTCGAAGTCCAGCGCGCCGCGCGCGTTGAACGAATTGATGATGATGTTGGCGAGCTGCTGCTGATCCAGCGCATCGAAGCCGCCCCTCGGATCGGGCGTCAGGCGGTCGTCCACCGACTTCTGGTTCTGGGTGTCCTGCCGGATGGCGAGTTCGCCAGTCATCGACAGGCGCTTGGAGTTGTAGCCGCTGCTCAGGCTGGCGGCGAACCGGTCGCCGTCGGCCGCCATGAGGTTCACCGCCCCGGTGACGCCGGTCCCGCGGGCCTTCCTGGTGATCAGGTTGATGATCCCGGCCGAGCCGTCCGCGCGGAACTCGGCGGAAGGATTGGTCACCACCTCCACGCGCTCGATGGAACTCGCCGGCATCGACTGCAGCGCCAGCGCGCGGTTGTCGCCCTCGAACTGGCTGGAGGGTTTGCCATCGACCAGGATGGTGACGTTGGGATCGCCGCGCAGACTGACGGCGCCCTGCGGGTCCACCTGCACCGAGGGCACGTTGCGCAAGGCGTCGCCGATGGCTCCGGACTGCGCCTGCAGGTCCTTGGTCACGTCATAGCTCTTGCGGTCGATTGAGACCTGCACCGGCGCCGCGGCCTGGCCGGTGACGACCACCTCGCCCACCGTCTTACCGGCTGGCGGCGGCGGGGCGGCCGCCGGTTTGGTTTCCTGGGCCGCGGCCAGGGATGGCAGGGCGGCGGCGATCGCCATGGAGATGAGCCCGGTCCGCACGATTCATGTCCTCGAATTCACTGGCCGGCGCGGCCCGATGAGCTATGATACAGACGTACTTTCAATTAAAGTACACGTGTATTTTCGGTAAGGTGCGCAGAATGCCAGCGGTCAAGATCTCCGGCGCCGAGAGCCAGATCATGGAGGCCCTGTGGGCGCAGGGACCGCTGACGCCGGACGGCGTCGTCGGCGCGGTGGGCGAGGCGCACGGCTGGGCGCCGGGCACGGTGAAGACCCTGATCACCCGGCTGCTGCGCAAGGGCGCCATCGAGGGCCGCCGCGAGGAGACGGGCTACCTCTACCGTCCGCTGATCAGCCGCGCCGACTATGTGCAGTCGGAAAGCCAGGGGCTCGTCGACCGGCTGTTCGGCGGCGAGGTCGCCCCGCTCGTCGCCCATTTCGCCGAGCATCGCGCGCTGACCGGGCGCGACATCAAGTTGCTGAAGTCGCTGATCGCGAAGCTCGAAGACGATGAGTGAGGCGCTCGCCCTCCTGCTACGGGTGAACCTGGCCATCGCCGGCGCCGTGGCGCTGGCCATGCTGCTGCGCCGCCCGGCGCGGCGGCTGTTCGGGGCCCGCGTCGCCTACCAGCTCTGGGCGTTGGTCCCGCTTGCCGTCGCGGCCATGCTGGCGCCGACCCGGATCATCACCCTGGCCGCGCCCAAAGCGGCCGTGGCCCAGCGTGGCCTGGCCGCCGCCTTCGACTATGCGCCGAGCCTGCCCGCGCCGTCCGGCCCCGATCTCTCCGCCATTCTCATGGTCCTCTGGATCGCCGGCGCCGCGGCGGCGCTGGCTCACCTCGCCTGGCGCCAGGCGCAGTTCAGTCGCGCGGTCCGCGCCGGCCGGGCCGGGCCCGCGGTGGTCGGCGTCCTGCGCCCCAGGGTCGTCACGCCGCGCGACTTCACCGGCCGCTACACGCCGCGCGAACAGCGGGTCGTCCTGGCCCATGAGGAAACCCACATCGCCCGCCAGGACTCGCGCATCAACGCCGCCGTCGCGCTTGCCCGCTGTCTCAACTGGTTCAACCCGCTGGTCCATGTGCTGGCCCACTATCTGCGGATCGATCAGGAACTGGCCTGTGACGCCCAGGTAGTCGCCGCGCATCCCGCCGCGCGCCGTGCCTACGCCGAGGCCATGCTGAAGACCCAGTTGGCCGCACGGCCGCTGCCGATCGGCTGCTATTGGCCCGCCCAGGCCGCCCATCCGCTCGCCGAGCGCATCGGCCTGCTGTCACGGCGCACGCCGAGCCGCGCCGCCCGCGCGCTGGGCGCGGCCAGCATCGCGGCCCTGACCTTGGGCGTCGCCTGGACCGCCTGGGCCACGCGGCCGGCGCAGGTCGTCTTCGCCGCCACCCCGGCCGCCCAGCCGGCCCCCGTCACGGCCGAGCAGCAGCCGCCAGCACCGCCGCCGCAGGTCTCGACGCCCGCCGCCCGGCCGGCGCCGCGCCCGCAACCGCTGCAGCTCGTCTCGATGCCGCCCGAACCGACCGAGGCCTTCGAAACGGCGCGCGATCCCGCAGCCTACGGCTTCACGCGCGTCACCGACGCCCCGCCGATCGTCGCGGTCGAGCCTCACCTGCTGGCCCCTGGCGAGTTCGGCCCTCGGCGGGTCCACGCCATCGCCGGCTGGTCGTCCGTCGAGCCGGGCTCGGCGGTGCGCGTCTACGCCACCATGCAGGACCCGGACGGCCATGCGCTGGTCACCGACCTCACCGCCTTCGGCTCGCAGTCCTGGTACCGGCTGGGCTACATCGAACGCGACAACAGCCGCTTCAAGCTGTTCACCAAGGTCAATCAGCACGGCGACCGCCTGACCGTCACCGCCGGCCTCAATGAGAGCCTGCATCCGATGGTCAGCGGGTCCATCGATCTGGCCTCCGGCGAGACCGGGACCATCCGGCTGCCCAGTGGCCTGACGGTCACCGTGACGCCGACGCTGCGCGCCGAAACCCCGGAAGAGATCGCCGAGGGCCAGCGCACCGGCGGCCGCGGCTTCGTCAATGTGCTCAGGATGCCGGCTCCGACCTAGGCGCTAGGCCCTAAATTCGCAGCTTCCGCGCGCCGCCAGAACCGCCAGGACGCGAGCGCGTTGACTTAGGCGTCGCCGCTCGTATGTTCCGCCCGCGCGGCGAACCTCGTCAGCGCGCCGACGTGGCGCATCCGGCGCCGCTTCAGCCTTCCTGGGGCCACAACGGTCCCACCCGACCGTATCTCAGGCAAAATGACCGAATTCTCCGAACTGGGCCTGTCGCCCGCGACCCTCAAGGCCGTCGCCGACACCGGCTACACCACCGCCACGCCGATCCAGGCCGAGGCGATCCCCTACGCCCTGCACGGCAAGGACGTGCTGGGCATCGCCCAGACCGGCACCGGCAAGACCGCGGCCTTCACGCTGCCGATGATCGACCGGCTGGCCGCCGGCCGGGCCCGCGCGCGCATGCCGCGCGCCCTGGTGATCGAGCCGACCCGCGAACTGGCCGACCAGGTCGCCGCCTCCTTCGAACGCTACGCCAAGGGCCAGAAGCTCTCCTGGGCGCTGCTGATCGGCGGGGTCTCCTTCTCCGACCAAGAACTGAAGCTCGACCGCGGCGTCGATGTGCTGATCGCCACGCCGGGCCGCCTGCTCGACCACTTCCAGCGCGGCAAGCTGCTGATGACCGGTGTGCAGATGCTGGTGGTCGACGAGGCCGACCGCATGCTCGACATGGGCTTCATCCCCGACCTCGAGCGCATCTTCCAGCTGACGCCCAAGAAGAAGCAGACGCTGTTCTTCTCGGCCACCATGCCGCCGGAGATCACCCGGCTCACCAAGCAGTTCCTCAACGATCCGGTGCGCATCGAGGCCTCGCGGCCCGCGACCACGGCGGAGACCATCACCCAGTATCTGGTGCGCATCCCCACCACCGACCAGAAGGCCAAGCGCACGGCGCTGCGCATGCTGATCGAGCGCGACGACGTGAAGAACGGCATCGTTTTCTGCAACCGCAAATCCGAAGTCGATATTGTCGCCAAGTCGCTGAAAACCCACGGGATGGACGCCGCGCCGATCCACGGCGACCTCGACCAGCAGACCCGCATGCGCACGCTCGAGAGCTTCCGCAACGGCTCGCTGAAGCTCTTGGTCGCCTCAGACGTCGCCGCCCGCGGCCTGGACATCCCCGACGTCAGCCATGTGTTCAACTTCGACGTGCCGCACCACGCCGACGACTACGTGCACCGCATCGGCCGCACCGGCCGCGCCGGCAAGCTCGGCCAGACCTTCATGATCGTCACGCCGGCCGACAGCCGCAACCTCGACAAGGTGCTGAAGCTGATCGGCAAGGCGCCCGAAGAGATCAAGCTCGAGGCCGACTGGGCCAACATCAAGGACGAGCCGCGCAGCAGCCGCGGCGGCGACCGGGGCCGCGCCGGCGGGCGCAGCGCGCCGTCCAGCCGCGACCGGGACCGTGACCGCCGTCCTCGCCCGGTGCCCGTCCACGGCGAGGTGGCGTCCATGACGCCCTTCGATCCGACAACCGCGCCGACGCCGTCGGACGACGCCGCGCCAAAGCCGGAGCGCTCCGAACGCGGCGGACGCGGCCGTGGCCGGGGTCGCCGGGGCGAAGAGCGTCCCGCGACCGACGCCGCCGCGCCCGCCCACCTGGACGCTGCGCCCATCGAGGCAGCCGCCCCCGCGCCGGCCCGGGAACCTCAGCCGCAGCCCGAACGCGCGCCTCGCGAGCGTCAGGAACGCGACCGCGGCCCCCGGGCCCGGGACGACCGTCCCCAGCGTACCGAGGGCGGCCGCGACCGAGGCCGACAAGAGCGCGGCGGCGAGCGCAACGACCGTGGCCGCGACCGCGACGATGGCGATGACGGCGTGGTGGGTTTCGGCCGCGACGTGCCGGCCTTTCTCTCGCGCCCGCCGCCGCCTCGTTCGGAAGACTAGGGTCATTTCGAAAATCACCCGCCAGATGCCGCGCCCTTTAACCGGTCGTTGGGTGTTGCGGCGGTAGATTTGCTCTCAACTGTAGGCGGCTCGCATAAGGTGAGCGGCCTGGTTGGGAAGCTTTGACCATGTCGGTGGACGTTCAGACCGCGCTCCGCAGCCCGAAATCCTATGACCTCGCGCGGACCGCGCTGGAGGTGATGGAGGCCAACCAGGTTTGGCCGACGGTGCGCAATTTCGAACTCTGGGTGCACTACGTCGCCGAGAAGGAAAGTCCGCTCGCCCAAGAGATCGACCGCCTGCTGGCGGCCGGCGAGCCGATCACCGAGACGCTGGGCGCCGAACTGGCCGCCATGTACCTGCCGGAAGCCAAGCTGAACGGCGACATCCTGGAAGCGGGCGACGTCCTGTCCAAGGAATTGCAGAGCGTCACCGCAGCTATCGAAAGCGCCCAGAAATCCAGCGAGGAATACGGACAGGAACTGGCCATCGCGTCCGGCCGTCTGCAGGACGGCGAGGACGCCGGCGAGGTCAAGGCCGTGGTCAAGGACCTGACCGCCGCCACCAAGAAGGTGCAGGACGAGACCGTCGTGCTGGAGACCCAGCTCGCCGAGACCACCGCCGAACTCGGCCGCCTCCGCGAGAGCCTCGATCAGGTCCGGCGCGACGCCATGACCGACGGCCTGACCAACCTCGCCAACCGCAAGGCTTTCGACGAACGCCTTGAAGCGACTTGCGAAAAGGCCGACGCCGACGGCGAAGGCATGACCCTGGCGATCATCGACATCGACCACTTCAAGGGCTTCAACGACGCCTGGGGCCATCAGATCGGCGACCAGGTGCTGCGCTATGTCTCCAGCGTCATCGGCCGCATGGGCGCAACGCCCCGCATGGCCGCCCGCTACGGCGGCGAGGAGTTCGCGATCATCTTCCCGAGCGAAAACGGCCGCACCGCCCGCGCTGTCCTGGAAGAGATCCGCGAGGAGGTGTCCTCTCGCTCGCTGAAGCGCCGCTCGACCAACGAGGACCTGGGCACCATCACCGTCTCGGCGGGTTATGCCGAACGGATCACCGGCGAAAGCACCATGAGCCTGGTGGAACGCGCCGACGCGGCCCTCTACGCCTCCAAGCACGCCGGCCGCAACCGCACCACCGCCGCCCAGCCCATGGCCGCCGTCGCCGCTGCCTGAGCCGGCTCGCCGGGAAGCGTTTGCCCCTAGGCTGACGCGGCGTAGAGTCTTTTAGATCGAGCGCAAGTCTCGAACTGGAGGACATCAGCCATGGACGGCGCCCAACCCACTCCGAAGGTGCGGACCGAGATCAAGGACCGCATCGGCGTTATCACCCTCAACGATCCGGCGACGCTGAACGCCGCTGGAATTGAGCTGATGGACGGCCTGCGCGCCGCCTTCGACGCCTTCGTGGCCGACGCCAACGTCCGCGCCATCGTGATAACCGGCGAGGGCCGCGGCTTCTGCTCCGGCGCCAACCTGTCGGGCGGCGGCTCGCGGATCACCGAGAACCGCAACGGCCCCAACCAGTCGCTGCTGCAGGTCTACAATCCCTTCGTCAGCGCGGTGCGCAAGTCGCCCAAGCCCCTGGTCGCCGCGGTCAACGGCGTCGCCGCCGGCGTGGGCGCCTCGCTGGCGTTGATCTGTGACCTCTGCGTCGCCGCCGAGAGCGCCTATTTCCTGCAGGCCTTCCGCCGCATCGGCCTCGTGCCGGACGGCGGCGCCACCTACCTGCTGCCGCGCCTGGTCGGCAAAGCGCGGGCCATGGAGCTCACCCTGCTGGGCGAGAAGCTGCCGGCCAAGACGGCGCTGGAATGGGGCATGATCAACCGCTGCGTCCCCGACGCCGAGCTGATGCCCACCGCCATGGCGCTGGCCGGCCAGCTGGCCGACGGGCCGATTTCGCTGGGCTACACGCGCAACCTGATCTGGGCCTCGCTCGACGCCGCCTGGCACGATCAGGTGGAGGCGGAGGCCTACGTCCAGGGCGACGCCGCCCGCACGGAGGACGCCCGCGAAGGCATCATGGCCTTCGTCCAGAAACGTCCCGCCGAGTTCAAGGGCCGCTAGTTCCGGCTTAACGCCGGGCCGGCTAAAAGCGCCGCCATGAGCCAGAACCGGCCGCTCGCGGTCTTCGCCTACGACTTCGACGGCACGCTGGCGCCCGGCAACATGCAGGAGCACGCCTTCATCCCTGACGAGCTGGGGATGAGCCACGCGGACTTCTGGGCCGAGGCGCGGGAGCTGGCAATCGGCCAGCGCGGCGATCCGATCCTGGCCTACATGCACCTGATGCTGGAGAAGGCGCGCGGCCGCGGCATCGAGCTGTCGCGTGACGCCTGGGTGCGGCGCGGCGCCAACCTGCCGCTCTTCCCCGGCGTCGAGGGCTGGTTCCAGCGCCAGACGGCCCGCGCCGCCGAACTTGGCCTCGACCTGCGCCATTTCATCATCTCGTCGGGCAACCGCGAGCTGATCGAGGGCTCGCCGATCGCGCGCCACTTCGAGCGGATCTACGCCTCGGCCTTCCTGTTCGACGCCAACGACGACGCCATCGGCGCGGCGCTCGCGGTCAACTACACCTCCAAGACCCAGTACCTGTTCCGCATCAACAAGTGGACGCTGGAGGAATGGGACGACGAGTCGATCAACAAAGTGGTCGCCAAGAACGAACGCGCCGTGCCCTTCGACCGCATCGCCTTCTTCGGCGACGGCCAGACCGACATCCCCTGCATGCGCCTGGTCACCGACCAGGGCGGCGCGGCGGTCGCGGTCTACAATCCGGCGGTCGAGAAGAGCCGCGCCGCGGCCAAGCGCCTGCTAGATGATGGCCGCGCCCGCCACTCCGGCGTCGCCGACTATTCGGAGGGCTCCGACCTCGACCTGATGGCCGACGAACTGCTGCGCGAGATGGCCGCCCGGGTCGGCGCACACGGCCTGGCGCTCTGGCCGCAGGGGCCGCAAGCCTAGCGGACGCGGACGATCACCACGGCCACGGCGATGGCGACCAGGCAGAGCGTCAGCACGATCGCCCCGGTCCGGAGCGCCAGCTTCAACAGGCTGATCTGCAACGCCCAGCGCGGCCAGGGCCCATGGATCAGGCGGTATTCCGCGTCGATGTCGGGCGGGCGTTCGGGGTCCATGGCCCATAGTGGCCCGTCGGGTGGGCGAAGTCATGGCCGCCGGCGGGACGTGGCCGAAAGACGCCTGGAGCTGCGTTATTCGTTGCGTAACCCGTCCGTGGCGTCATGATGGACAGATTGTCGCACCCCGGCAGAGTGCCTATAGCGTCCCAATGACCGCCATTCCTTCTGGCAAACACGCGCTCATCATCGAAGATGAGATGCTGATCGCCCTCGAAGTCGAAAGCCTGTTGCACGACTTCGGCTTCGAGAGCTGCGACATCGTCGACAACCCCAAGGATGCGTTGAAGAGCGCCATGGCGCACCGCCCGGATCTGGTCACCGCCGACCTGCGCATTGTCGGCGGCACCGGCGTGGAAGCCGTCACGGCCATCACCGAAAAGCTTGGCCCCGTGCCGCACATCTACGTCACCGGCAACGCCGACATGCTGACCGGCGCCACGGCCGCGCCGGTGGTCGACAAGCCGCTTAGCCGGCGCGCGCTGGCCGAAGCCTGCCAACGGGCCTGCGCGGCCTGAGGCGCTCATGCGCACCCTCGCCGTCCGCTTCCCGCCCGGCGTGGGTCGGCGCTATTCCTCCGACAGCCCCCGCACGAACTCCGGCAGCCAGGGATTTCGGCCCGGCTTCATCCGCTCGGACCGGTAGATGTGGATCAGGTCGGCGTAGGCGCGGTCGAAGTCCTTGTTGACGATGACGTAGTCGGCCGCGCGCCAGTGTTCGATCTCGCGCTTGCCGAGCGCCAGGCGCTGTTCGATGACCGGCTCGCTGTCCTGAGCGCGCGCGTGCAGCCGGCGCGCCAGATCCGACCAGGAGGGCGGGAGGACGAAGACCCGGACGCTGTCGTCGGGCGCCCGCTCGGCCACCTGCGCCGCGCCCTGGTAGTCGATGTCGAAGAGCACGTCCTTGCCGGCCTCCAGGGCGGCCATCACGGGCCCCTTCGGCGTGCCGTAGAGGTTGCCGTTGACCTCGGCCCATTCCAGGAGCTCGCCCGCCGCGATCATCGCCTCGAAGGCCTCGCGGGTCTTGAAGAAGTACTCGCGCCCTTCCTCCTCGCCAGGTCTAGGCGCCCGCGTGGTGGCCGAGATCGACAGGATCATGTCGGCGTAGTCGGCCACCAGTCGACGCGACAGCGAGGTCTTGCCGGCGCCGCCGGGGCTCGACATCAGGAGCAGCAGGCCCCGACGAACAGTCTCCCAGGGCTTGGCGTGGTCGTCCGCGGTCGCCGCGTTCACGGTTGCTCACTCCACATTCTGCACCTGCTCGCGGAACTGCTCGATGCTGGCTTTGAGGTCGAGGCCAACGGAGGTCAAGGCGCCCGAGGCGGACTTCGAGCAGAGGGTGTTGGCCTCACGCATGAATTCCTGGGTCAGGAAGTCCAGCTTGCGCCCGACGCCGCCGTCCGTGCCCAACAAGACGCGGGCCGCGTCGACGTGCCCGCGCAGGCGATCCAACTCTTCCTGCACGTCCGCCTTCACCGCCATGGCGGCCGCCTCCTGCAGGATGCGCTCCTCGCTCACCGCCTCACCAGCCAGTTCGGTCATCCGCTTCTCGAAGCGGGCCTTGATGATCGCCGGCTGACCGCCCGCCAGCGCGGACGCCTTGGCCGTCAAGTCGCCGATCTGGGTCACCAGGCCGGCCAGCACGCCCTCCAGCGCCCGGCCCTCCTCCGCGCGCCCGGCCGCAAGGCCATCCAGCGCCACGCCGATCGAGGCCGCCATGGCCGCCTCCAGGGCCGCCTGGGCCTCGGGATCTTCCACCGCGTCGGCCGCCTCGATCACGCCGCGCAGAGCCAGGAGGCCATCCAGACTGGGCGGCGCGACCTGCCCTTCGAGCACGTAGGGCGCGCCGGCCGCGAGATAGCGCTCCAGCTGCTCGAGGTTCAGCCGCACCGCGCCCACGCCCTCGGCGCGCTTGGCCTGCACGCCGACGGTCAGCTGGCCGCGTTGGAACCTCGCCTGCGCGCCCTCCCGCGCCGCCCGCTCCAGCCCCTCGAACCCCGGCGGCCCGCGGAACCGGACCTCCAGGTTGCGGCCGTTGACGCTGCGCGCCTCCACCGCCCAAGACCACGCGCCCAGCGAACCCTCGGCCCGCCCAAAGCCCGTCATGCCGGAAATGGTCATTTGCCGCCTCCCGCCGCGGCGCGGGCCCGCTCGATCGCCCGCCACTTGGCCACGTTCGCCTGATGTTCGGCGAAGGTCGAGGCGAAGACGTGCCCGCCGCTCCCGTCGGCCACGAAATAGAGCTCGTCTGACTTGGGCGGATTGAGCACCGCGGCCAGCGCCGCGCGGCCCGGGTTGGAGATCGGCGTCGGCGGCAGGCCCGCGATCCGGTAGGTGTTGTAGGGCGTCGCCGTCACCAGCTCTTTCATCGTGATGCCGTGGCCCAGGGGCCGGCCCTTCGTGATGCCGTAGATGATGGTCGGATCGCTCTCCAGCTTGATCCCCTGGCGCAGGCGGTTCTCGAACAGGGCGGCGATCCGCGGGCGCTCGGCCGGGATGCCGGTCTCCTTCTCGACGATCGAGGCGAGCGTCACCGCCTCCTCAGGGGTCTTCAGCGGCAGGTCCGGCGCGCGCCCGGCCCAGAGCTGGGCCAACAGGGCGTCGCGGGCCGCCATCATCTTGGCGATCACCTCGCCGCGGTCCTCGCCCCGCTCGATCTGGTAGCCGTCCGGCAGGATCGAGCCCTCAGGCGGGGTCTCGATCACGCCGGTCAGCACCGGCTGGGCGCGCACGGCGTCGGCGACCATGTCGCTGGTCCAGCCCTCCGGCGCCACGACGAAGCGCTTGACCACCTTGCCCTCGGCGATCGCGTTCAGCACCTGGGCCATCGGAGCGTGGCTCGGGAACTCATATTCGCCGGCCTTCAGATGACGGCCCGATCCGCCCATCTTGGCCGCCAGGTAGAAGACGTCGCGCGAACCGATGACCCCGGCGGCCTTGAGCGCGCTGGCGATCTGGCCGACTCCCGCGCCGTGCGGCAGGATCACATCGGTGGCGCCGCCGGCCCGCGCCGCGGGGCCCGGGCCGCGATAGGTCCAGTAGACCCAGCCGCCCGCCAGGAGCGCGACGATGACAAGGGTGCTGAAGACTCGGCGGATCATGCTCAGCGGACCTTGCCCTTTTCGGACCGGCCTGCGCCCCCATTTCTTGAGGATTCGGCGTGGCCTGCGGCTCACGAGACCTTCTTGAACACCACCGACGCGTTGGTCCCGCCGAACCCGAAGGAGTTGGAGAGCGCCACGTCGATCTTCATCGGCTTGGCCTTGTGCGGCACCAGATCGATCTCGGTTTCCACAGACGGATTGTCGAGATTGATGGTCGGCGGTGCGATCTGATCGCGGATCGCCAGCACCGAGAACGCGGCCTCGATGGCTCCGGCCGCGCCCAAGAGGTGCCCGGTGGCCGACTTGGTTGAGCTCATGGTCGCGTTGCCCGCCGCATCGCCCAGCAGGCGGGTCACCGCCCCAAGCTCGATCTCGTCGCCGAGCGGCGTCGAGGTGCCGTGGGCGTTGATGTAGTCCACCTCGGCCATGGACACGCCCGCGTCCTTCAGCGCCGCCTTCATGGCGCGGAAGCCGCCGTCGCCGTCGTCCGCCGGCGCGGTGATGTGATAGGCGTCGCCGGCCAGGCCGTAGCCGGCCACTTCGGCGTAGATCTTGGCGCCACGGGCCTTGGCGTGCTCGTACTCTTCCAGCACCAGGACGCCCGCGCCCTCGCCCATGACGAAGCCGTCGCGGTCCTTGTCGTAGGGGCGGCTGGCCTTCTCCGGCGTGTCGTTGAAGCCGGTCGACATGGCGCGCGCGGCGATGAAACCGGCCATGCCCACCGGGCAGATCGCCGCTTCGGCCCCGCCGGCGATCATCACGTCGGCGTCGCCGTATTTGATCAGCCGGGCCGCGTCGCCGATGGCGTGAGCGCCGGTGGCGCAGGCCGTCACCACCGCATGGTTCGGCCCCTTGAAGCCGTAGCGGATCGAGACCTGGCCACTCGCCAGATTGATCAGGGCCGAGGGGATGAAGAACGGGCTGACGCGGCGCGGGCCCTTCTCGTGCATCTCGATGGAGGTCTTCTCGATGGTGGCTAGGCCGCCGATGCCGGAGCCGATCATCACCCCGGTGCGCTCGCGGCCCTCGACGTCGTCCTCGCCGGGCTGCCAGCCGGAATCCTTCACGGCCTCGTCGGCCGCGGCGATGCCGTAGAGAATGAAGTCGTCGATCCGGCGCTGATCGCGCGCAGATAGCGTCTGGTCGGGATCGAAGGAGCCCGGGACGTCCGGCCCGCCGCCGCCGCGCCCATCGACGCGCGGCACCTCGCCGGCCACGCGGCAGGCGAACTCCTCGGTGATGTCGAAGGTGGTGATCTTCCCCAGGCCAGACTTGCCGGCCAGGATATTGGCCCAGCTGATCTCCGTGCCCTGACCCAGCGGGGTGATCAGGCCGATTCCGGTGATGACGACTCGACGGGTGCTGCTCACGGGCGCGGTCCTCAAAGGAAGACCGCCGGAGCCGGGGCGAAACCCCGACCCGGCGGTCTGAAAACCTTAAGCCGAATCAGGCGTTTAGGCTGCGCCGAGACGCTCTGCGATGAACTTCACGGCATCGCCCACCGTCTGGATGTGCTCAGCCGCGTCATCCGGGATTTCGATGTCGAATTCTTCCTCGAAGGCCATGACCAGCTCGACATTGTCGAGGCTGTCGGCGCCCAGGTCGTCGATGAAGCTGGCCTTCTCGGTCACCTTCTCCGGATCGGCGTCCAGGTGCTCAATGACGATCTTGCGGACGCGTTCTAGGACGTCGGACATTAGGTAGGTCCCTTTAAAGTTCAGGCTTTGCATCGGCGAGCCGGGCTTTGGAGTCAACTCCACAGTCTCGCTCACCGCAATTCGCTGCGGCGTTAGCATGTTCCCATGTGGGAAGGCGAGAGCTTCAAATCACTCCCTCTAGATCATCGCCATTCCGCCGTTCACGTGGAGGGTCTGGCCGGTGACATAGGCCGCCTCGTCGCTGGCTAGATAGACGCAAGCCGCGGCGACATCGGCGCCGGTGCCGAGGCGCGGCGTCGGGATGGTCCCCATGATCTGCGCCTTCTGGGCCTCGGTCAGGCCGTCGGTCATCGGGCTCTCGATGAAGCCGGGCGCCACGCAATTGACGGTGATGCCGCGGGTGGCGACCTCCTGGGCGAGCGCCTTGGAGAAGCCGATCATCCCGGCCTTGGAGGCGGCGTAGTTGGCCTGGCCGCCGTTGCCGGTGACGCCCACCACCGAGGTGATGCCGATGATCCTGCCATGGCGGCGGCGCATCATGCCCTTTGTCGCCGCGCGGCTGAGCCGAAAATAGCTCTCGAGGTTGACCTTCAGCACCTCCTGCCAGTCCTCGTCCTTCATGCGCAGGAGCAGGCCATCCTTGGTGATGCCGGCGTTGGCCACCAGGATGTCGACCGGCGCGCCGGCGGCGGCCTCGGCCGCCTCGATCAGCCCGTCCACCGCCGCGGCGTCGGAGAGATTCGCCGCCACCGCCGCAGTGCGTGCGCCAAGTTCGGTCGCGCGTTCCTGCAGCACCGCCTCCCGCGTGCCGGAGAGCACCACATAGGCGCCCTGGTCGTGCAGCGCCCTGGCGATCGCCGCTCCGATGCCGCCCGTGGCGCCGGTGACAAGCGCGGTCTTGCCGGTCAGATCGAACATTTAGGCTCCCAAAGGCTCTTGATTACAGACTGGCGGCGAAGGCTTCGAGGTCGGCGGGCGAATTGAGCGGCGTCGCCTCGGCGTCCGGCGCAATGCGCTTGGCCATGCCCGACAGCACCTTGCCGGCGCCCGCCTCGGCGAAGCGGGTCACGCCGCCCGCGCCTGCCAGCCAGAGCATGCTTTCACGCCAGCGCACCCGGCCGGTCACCTGCTCCACCAGCATCCGGCGGATCGCCTCGGGATCCAGCGTCGGCTGCGCGGTGACATTGGCCACCAGCGGCGCACGGGGCGCGAGGATAGTCGCTGTGGCGAGCGCGGCGGCCATCTCGTCGGCCGCCGGCTGCATCAGCGGGCAATGGAAGGGTGCGGACACGTTGAGCAGGATGGCGCGCGCGCCCAGTTCCTTGGCCTTCTCTATAGCTAGGTCGACCGCGGCCTTGGCGCCTGAGATCACCACATTACCGGCGTTGTTGTCGTTGGCGACCACGCAGACGCCCACGACCGACCCCGCCGCGGCGGCTTCCTCGGCCAGGGCGACGTCGCTCTTCGGCCCGATCAGCGAGGCCATCGCGCCCTCGCCCACCGGCACGGCCCGCTGCATCGCCTGACCGCGCAGTTTCAACAGGCGCGCGGTGTCGGCCAGGCTGATCGCGCCGGTCGCGGCCAGCGCCGAATATTCGCCAAGGCTGTGGCCTGCGACGAAGGCCGCCTTCTCCACGCCCACGCCGAATTCCTTCTCCAGAGTGCGCATCACCGCCAGGCTAACGGCCATCAGCGCCGGCTGGGCGTTTTCGGTGAGGGTGAGCTGATCTTCCGGGCCCTCGCGCATCAGCTTTCCGAGCTTTTGCCCCAGCGCTTCGTCGACCTCCTGGAACACCTCCCGCGCGGACCCAAATGCGTCGGCCAAGTCGGCGCCCATGCCCACGGCCTGGCTGCCCTGGCCGGGAAAGAGGAAGGCGAGGCTCATGCGATAACTCCGGATAGCTTTGAGGATCGGGCTCTATCGATTCCGCCGGGCGAGGGTTACGGAATAAGGAAAGCCCCGGCAAGGCGGCCAAGATCCAGGGAGAGTGCGATGCGGGCGGTGGTTCGGCGCAACAAGCAGCTGGTCTGCGACGAGATCGCCGAGTTGGAGCCGGCGGCCGGCCAGGTGCTGGTGAAGACGCTGGCCTGCGGCATCTGCGGCTCCGACCTGCATGCCCTGCACCACATGGAGCATATGATCGAGCTCGGCCGCCGCGCGGGCGGCGGCGACAACGGCTTCGACCCCGGCGCCGACACTGTCTTCGGTCACGAGTTCTGCGCCGAGATCCTCGACCATGGCCCAGGCTCAGCGAAAGCGCTGAAGGCCGGGACCCGGGTAGTCAGCGTGCCGATCACGCTTACGGCCGGCGGAATGGAGGCGCTGGGCTTCTCCAACCGCCTGCCCGGCGGGTTCGCCGAGCGCATGGTGCTGAGCGAAGCCCTGATCCTGGCGGTGCCCAATGGCCTCGCCACCGACCAGGCGGCGCTGACCGAGCCGTTCGCCGTCGGGCTGCACGCGGTCGCCAAGGCGCGGATGGACGCCAACTCCGTGGCGCTGGTCGTCGGCTGCGGCCCGGTAGGGCTGGCGGTGATCGCCGCGCTGAAGGCCGGCGGCCACGGCCCGGTCATCGCCGCCGACTTCTCGCCGCGCCGCCGCGCCGCCGCCGAGAAGCTTGGCGCCGACATCGTCATCGACCCGGCCAAGGAGTCGCCGCACGACCGCTGGGAGGGCCTGGGCGTGCCCAAGGCCCGCGGCGCCCAGCAGATGATGCGGATGATGGGCGGAAGCTTCGGCCGCCCCGTGGTCTTCGAATGCGTCGGCGCGCCCGGCATCGTCCAGGCCCTGATCGAGGCGGCGCCGGCCGGCAGCCAGATCGTCGTGGCCGGGGTGTGCATGGAGACCGACCGCATCGAGCCCTCGATCGCCATCACCAAGGAGATCGAGCTCACCTTCGCCTTCGGCTATTCGCCGGAAGAGTTCGCCCAGACCCTGCATAATATCGCGCAGGGCGTCATAGACGTCACCGGCCTGGTGACCGGCCGGGTCGGCCTCGACGGCGTGGCGGGCGCGTTCACCGCGCTCGGCGACCCCGAGGCTCACGTGAAAATCCTCGTCGAACCGGCCGCTTAGGGCCGCCAAACCCTAGGACCGATTGTCGCGCCCGACCGCCGATCCCGGCGGCGCGCGCGCCCTGAATTGAACCTGGCGGATGCATCCGAAGCCTTGCCGCGGCCGTACAATGGTTAACGACGAGGCCGACAACGATAAATCAGGTTCCAGACGTCGCCTGACTCGTCACGTAAATACTGGAAAATTCCCCTGACAGGGGAACTCGACGACCGTTAAGGTTGTCCGCGCCCGTTTGACTTGGTTAACGGCGAAACCGAGCAATCAAATCTGACTCAACCTAAGCGTTCAGTCGCTTCCGGCACGTCTATGCTTAATCTTGACAGTTGGTAAACGCGCAACTAATGGCTAAGATTAATAAGACG
This sequence comes from Phenylobacterium sp., assembly GCF_035309685.1. GTDB lineage: Bacteria > Pseudomonadota > Alphaproteobacteria > Caulobacterales > Caulobacteraceae > Phenylobacterium. The sequence goes on along the minus strand of NZ_DATGEX010000047.1, from coordinate 36,244 downwards.
TTACTGCCGGGGTGAACTATGCCCCGGCGACCGTATCACCCGGGGGTTTCATGGCTTACCGCAACATCCTGCTCGCCGCGGCCCGTGCGCTCGCGCTTTCCACCCTGGCCGGCAGCGCCTTCGCCGCCGGCACGCTGAACGCGTCCGCGGTCTCCAGCGTCATCGTCGTCTCGCCGACCACGCTCACCAAGACCCAGGACATGAACTTCGGCACCGTCGTTCGTCCCAGCGGCGCCAACGGCAACACCACCTTCATCCTCGACACCGCCAACAACGTCACCAAGAGCGGCGGCGACGGCTCGGTGGTCGCCAGCACCACGACCTCGGCGAAATTCAGCCTCGTCACCACCCCGGCCATCGCCTTTTCGGCCGGCGCCGTGCTCAGCTTCGCCCCGGCCGGCCAGCTGATCAACATCGCGGCGGGAACCCCGCTGATCACCGGCGCCACCGGAAGCGGCCCGACCTTCAACCTCGCCGCCAACGGCACCGCGACGCTGAGCTACGGCGGCCAGTTCGACGTCACTCCGTCCACCGTTCCGCAGACCTACACCGGCACGCTGGCGGTCACGATCACCTACAACTAGCCGCGGGCGATCCCATTCGAGACAGGCATGGCCGCTCGCCAAGGGCGGCCATTCTTGTTTCCAGGGGCGCCCTCGCCTCTCGCGTCACGGGGCCGCGGCACACATCGCATTAATCATATGCGGCGAAGCTTCCGACTCGCCGAGGCTCAATCCCGGGCCCGACGCGGACATGGGGCCGGCAGGACGATCCGCCGCACGGATCAAACGCTGGAACAGAGCTTGCGGGCCGGACCACCACCGATGGATAATGCCCTGGGTCTCGTGCTCCGCCGTTCTCGGCGATCCCTGCCGGGCCACAGACCAGTACCGGCGTCCTGTTCATGAAGCTCCCGGCCCTCTTCACCGCACTCTGTGCGCTCGCGTCCCTGGCGGTGGGTCCAGCGTCAGCTCAGCCTGCGCCGGCAGCCGCCCAGCCCACGCCGGCGGCGGCGGCTCAGGCCGCGGCGGCCGCGCCCAGCGGCGCGAACCTCAACATCTCGCCCAAGCGGGTGACCTTCGACCGCAACCACCGATCGGCGACGGTCTACATCTTCAATCAGGGTTCGGCGCCCGGCACCTTCGATATCTCGCTCATCGACCGGGTCATGACGCCGGACGGCCAGATCCTGCCGATCACCGAGGCTCAGGCGAAGCCTGAGAACAAGGCGATCGCCGATCAGGTGCGGTCGGCCCAGGATATCCTGCAGGTCGCCCCCCGGCGCGTGACGCTCGCCCCCGGCCAGGGCCAGACGATCCGCCTGCGGATCACCGGCGCGCCCGCCGACACCGCCGCGACGGAGCTGCGCAGCCACCTGACCATCGCCACCCTGCCGCCGCGTGAAGCCGGCACCACCGCCGACGCCGCGGCCGCCAACGCCCAGACCGGCCAGCTGCGGTTCCAGATCAACGCCCTGCTCGGTCTCAGCATCCCGGCCATCGTGCGCCTGGGCGAGCTGGACGTGCGGGCCGGCCTCGAGAATCCCCACGTCAGCCTGGAGAAGCTGAGCGGGCCGAACGGACCGGAGACCCCGGCGCTCAGCCTCGACCTGGTGCGGCTGGGATCGAACTCGCTGTTCGGCAACCTCGAGGTCCGCGTTCAGGGCCAGCCGAAGAGCCCGGCCCTGGGCCTGTCTCGGGGGGTCGGCGTCTATACCGAGATTGGCCGCCGCGTGATGCACATCCCGCTCAGCCGCGCGCCCGCGCCGGGTGAACATCTGGAGGTGACTTTCACCGACGACGACACATCGCCGGGCAAAGTCCTTGCGAAGCTCGTCCTTTAATCGCGCCGCACTTTTCGTGACGGCGGCCGCGGTCCAGCTCTGCGCGACCGGAGGGGCGGCCGTGGCCCGCGAAGCCGACGTCGGCGATGCGATCAGCGCCCTGCTGCTCGGGGCCCGAGGGCCGCCCGTTCGCGCCGCGCCGCGCGGCGGTGCGCCATCGCCGGGAGACGCGGTCGCCAAGTACCTCGTCACCGGCCAGCAATTCCATGCCATCGCGCGCGCGCCACTCGAGCGCGCGCCTGTGCTTTTGGCGTCCAACGGCCGGGCCGCGGCCCCGGAAGCCCTCGCTGGCGCCCGGCCCTCCAACGGCGGCGCGGGCCTTGCGGCCCAATCCCCGGCCAGCCCGCCCGGGGCGTCCTACGACCGGATCGGCGCCCTGCTGACCGGCGGCGCCCAGCCTCCGCCCACCGCGCCCAGCGGGCCGCCGCCGGTCGCGGTGACCAGCGCGGTCTCGACCTCGCGCTTCCCGGCGCCCGATCCGCAGACCCTACTGTTGCTGGCGGTCCAGCTCGACGACCTCAATCTGGCGGACGGCATGGCCGCCTACGGTATGCCCGAGGATCCGCAATTACCGGTCGGCGAGCTAACGCGCCTGCTGGAGATGGACGTCGACGTCAGCCCCAGCGACGGGCGCATCACCGGCCGCATCGGCGAGTCCCGCCGCGCGCTCACCGTCGATGTGGCCACCAACACCGCCCGCATCGGCCCGTTGCAGATTCCGCTCGAGCCCGGCGACGTGGTCGTCGAGCCCGGCGAGATCTATGTGCGCGCCTCGGTTCTGGCCAAGCTGCTGCCGCTGCAGTTCGCCGTCGACCCGCGCAACCTGCAGATGAAGCTGACGGCGACCGAAATCCTGCCCCTGCAGGGCCGTCTGGCGCGCCTGGCCCGCCTGCGCCAGGGCGCCACCAAGCCCGCGACGCCGGTCCTGCGGGTCGAGGAACCCTATCAGCTCTTCAGCCCGCCCTCCTTCGACGTGGCGCTGGGTCTGGGCGCCCAGAACGTCACGCCAAGGGCGCCGACCCAGTACGACATCCGCCTGGGCGGCGATCTGCTCTATTCCGGCCTGCAGGCCTATTTCGGGTCGGACGACACCGGCAAGCTGACCACCGGCCGCGTTCTGCTGGAAAAGCGCTCGGTCGATGGCGATCTGTTGGGGCCGCTGCACGCGCGCGTGGTGGGCCTGGGCGACGTCTTCACGCCGGGTCTGGCGATCGGGCCGCGCAGCCTCGGCGGCCGGGGCGTTGAGCTCTCCACGGCGCCGCTCGACCAGACCAGCGTCTTCAACCGCGTCGACCTGCGCGGCGAGCTGCCGATCGGCGACGATGTCGAGCTCTATGTGAACGACGTCCTGCAGGGCTCGCAGAGCCAGGCGGTCAACGGCCAGTATGAGTTCCTGTCCGTGCCCCTGACCCAGGGCGTCAACGTCGTGCGCATCGTGACCTATGGCCCGCACGGCGAGCGCAGCGAGGAGACGCGGATCATCAACGCCGGCGGCGGCCTGCTGCACAGGGGCCAGGTCACCCTCGACTTCGCCGCGGTCGATCAGAACGAGCCCTTGCTACACATCGGCGACACCTCCGACCCGTTCGTCATCGACCACATCACCGGCAAGCCGCGGGTCATCGCCAATCTGAACTACGGCCTGACCCAGTATGTGACGGTCACGGCCGGCGGCGCGCTCTACACCGACCAGCTGGGCGTGCAGCGCCAGCTCGCCACCGGCGGCGTCAAAAGCTCCATCGCCGGCTTCGCCACAGAATTCGATCTGGCCGCCGACAACCTGGGCGGCGAAGGCGCCTCGATCGGTCTGGCCGGCCGGCTGTTCGGAACCAACACCGTGCTGCGCCACTCCGAATACCGCGGCGGCCTGCTCGACGAGAACAACGCGGAAGCCGATCTTGAGCGCCCGCTCCTCCGGCGGACCGAGCTAGACCTCGACCGCAACATCCAGTTCGGCGCCCAGCCGATCCCGATTTCCGTCCGCGCCCTGCGCGACGCCTATGCCGATGGCGGCGTCAACTGGATCACCCAGGTGCGCGGCTCCGCCTCCTTGGGGCCCCTGCTCTATTCGACCGGCTTCGAATACGACCACGACCTACTCGTCACCGGCCAGGTCAGCGACTTCCTGAAAGGGTTCGTCGGGGTCTCGACCTTCCGGAAATACCAGTGGCAGGTGCGCGCGACCCTGGACTATGTCGCTGTCCCCGATTTCCGGCTGAGCAGCCTGGAAATCCTCGCGGACCGATCGATCAACGACACCTGGGCGCTTCGCTTGGGGCTGACCGGCGAGCTGGACACGCCGAAGGACTTCTTGCTGCTGGCCGGCACGACCACCAAGACCAAGTTCGGCGACCTGGCGCTCACCGGTCAGTACGACACGCGGCAGGGCACTTGGCGGCTGGGCGCGCAGATGAACTTCGGCATCGGCTACAATCCGGAGAAAGGCTACCAGCTCACCCGCTCCGGCCCCGGCTCCGGCGGCTCGGTCTCGTTCCACGCCTTCATCGATTCCAACGGCAACGGGGTCTACGACGCGGGCGAGAAGCCGGTGGCCAATGTCAGCCTCGAGGGCGGCAGCCTGAAGGCCAAGACCGACGCCGACGGCCGCGCCTACCTGAGCGGCTTTGGGTCCGGCCCCACCGCGCGTCTGCTGGTCGGCATCTCCGAGATCGAGGATCAGCAGGTCAAGACGCCGCCCAGCGTCATTGAGTTCACGCCCCGGCCGGGCGGGGTGACCCAGATCGAATACCCGATGCGGCCCACCGGCGAGGTGATGGTCACCGTCAAGCTGCACCGCCCCGACGGGGTCCTGGTGGGGCTCTCCGCCACCCGCGTGCGGCTGGTCGACGCCAAGGGTTTGGCCCTGGAAGGCGTGACCGAGTTCGACGGTTCGGTGAACTTCCTCGACGTCCCGGCCGCCACCTACCGGCTCGAGCTCGACAAGGAGCAGGCCGAGCGCCTGCGCATGCGCCTGCTGGCCCCGGTCAGCATCACCATCAAGCCCGACGGCTCGGGTGCGCCCGACACCATCGCCGAGGTGGAATTCCAGCCGCGCGACGACGCCCCCGCGCCGCCGCCGGGCTGAACGTCGCCTCTTGGGTCGCCTCTGGGGTGCGTCCGCTGGGCTCGGCCGCCGGTTCCGGCTAGACTGGGAATCCCCCGGGGATGAGGCGTACAAGCGTTCTTCAAGTGGCGACAACCAGGCTCTTCCGGCCGAAACTTCCTCGGCAAGGCGCCGCTCAAGCGCTGGGACTGGTGCTCGTCCTGGCGGCGATCGTCGGCCCCGCGCGGGCGACGCCCAACTACACCGTCCAGGTCACCACCAACGCCGACCTGGGCCGGGTGACCTCGGCGGCGAGCGGCGACACCAACTTCCGCGTCGACCCGACCACCGGCAATGTCACCATCACCAATGGCGGCGGCGCCGTGCGCTCCAGCAACGGCGCGACCCGGGCCATGGTGACCATCAGCTGCACCGGCGCGACCGGCGATTGCAGCAAGAACATCAACGTGCAGCTGACCAGCGCGGGCGGCCCCCTTGGCCGGGCCCGGGCGCTGACCCGCCTCACCTTCACCATGGGCACCGCCGTCCTGGCCGGCGGCCCCGGCCTGCCAGGCTCCGGCAGCTTCACCATCGGCCCGATCGGCCTGAATTCGTCGAAGACCTTCTTCGTCGGCGCCGACATGGCCATCGCCGCCGACGATTCCGGCCTGGCGACCGGTCCCGCCGAAGCCGATTTCTCCGTCTTCACCGCCGAGGCTCCGACATCGCCGACGAGCGGTCCCAACGGCCGCTTCCTGGCGACGATCCTGCGCCAGCTTTCGATCACCAAGACCCAGGACCTGGTGTTCGGGGTGGTCTCCACGCCGACGAGCGGCAATGGCACGGTGACCATCGACCCGGCGACCGGCGCGCGCACCACCGTCGGCGCCGTCGGCTTCGGGACGCCGACGCCCACCCAGGCGACCTTCAACGTCACCGGCGAAGGCGGCCAGGCGTTCAGCGTGACCATCCCCGCGACCTTCCAGATGACCGGCCCGCAGTCGATGACCGTGACCACCACCAACTCGGCGGGCGCCGCGCCCATGCTCGGCGGAGCGCTCGGCTCGCAGGGCAGCTTCAACTTCGGCGTGGGTGGTCAGATCGCGGTCAATTCGACGACGCCGAACGGCAGCTACACGGGCAATTTCACCGTCACCGTGGCCTATAACTGACGCCGGCATGACGCCGCGTAACCTTGCGCGCGACAAGCTCCGCGGCGCGGTGTAGAAGGCCGCAAATCAGGTCAGAGAATTCAGGGGAGAACCACTATGAAGACGCTGCTCGCCACCCTCGCCGTCGGCGCGACTGTCGCCGCCGCCATCGCCGGCTCGGCTTTCGCCGGCCTTAAGGAGGGCGCCAAGGCCCCAGACTTCACCGCGCCGGCTTACCTCGCCGGCCAGCCCTTCACCTACAAGCTCGCCGACGCGCTCAAGAAGGGCCCGGTGGTGGTCTACTTCTTCCCCGCCGCCCACACCCAGGGCTGCAACATCGAAGCCCACCTGTTCTCCGACGCCATCGACCAGTTCAAGGCCGCCCACGCCACGGTCATCGGCGTCACCGCCGGCAACGTCGATCAGCTGTCCGACTTCTCCAAGGAGACGGAACATTGCGGCGGCAAGTTCCCGGTCGCCGCCGACCCGGGCGCCAAGATCGCCAAGCAATATGACTCGGTGCTGACCCAGAAGCCGGACTGGTCGGACCGCACCTCCTACGTGGTCGCCCAGAACGGCGACATCGTGAAGGTCTACTCCAACCTGAACCCCAACGAGCACGTCAACGAGACGCTCGCCGCGGTTAAGGCGCTCAAGAAGTAGTCACGCCGCACGGCTGACAATTGCGCGCGGAGGCCGGCCACGGCTTGCTTCCGCGCCGTTTTTCCCCTATCAGCCCGCCTCTTCATGGAGAGCGGTCTCTCGCGGAACACCAATGGGTCGGGACCATCCCGGCCGCCGCGCCAGAGATCCATCGTTTCCAGCGGACCTTCCGCCCCTGGACGCGCCGCCCTCCCAACGGAAGAAGGAACCTATGGCGCTCTACGAGCACGTTGTTATTTCGCGGCAGGATATCTCGCCGCAACAGGCTGAAGCCCTCAACGACACCATGAAAGCTCTGATCGAGGCCGGCGGTGGCACCGTCGCCAAGATCGAGTACTGGGGTCTTCGCAACCTGACCTACCGGATCAAGAAGAACCGCAAGGGGCACTACTCCCTGCTGGCCATCGACTCCCCCGCCGAGGCGGTGAAGGAGATGGAACGCCAGCTCTCCATCAACGAAGACGTGCTGCGGTACCTCACCGTCCGCGTCGACGAGCTGGAGCTGGAGCTCTCGCCGATCCTCGCCCGCCGCGATCGCGACCGCGAACGCCGCGATGACTTCCCGGCCAAGGACGGAGCGTTCTGATGACCGACGAAACCACCATTGAAGCGCAAGACACCGCGCCTGCGGCCGGAGCCGGCGGCGCGCGCCGTCCCTTCTTCCGCCGCCGTAAGGTCTGCCCGTTCTCCGGCGCCAACGCCCCGAAGATCGACTACAAGGACGTAAAGCTCCTGCAGCGCTACGTCTCCGAGCGGGGCAAGATCGTGCCGTCGCGGATCACCGCGGTCTCCGCCAAGAAGCAACGCGAGCTGGCCAAGGCCATCAAGCGCGCCCGCTTCCTGGCGCTCCTCCCCTACGTCGTGAAGTAAGGGAGCGCGAAGCACATGAAAGTCATTCTGCTCGAACGGGTCGAAGGCAAGGGCGCGCTCGGCGACGTCGTCAACGTCAAGGACGGCTACGCCCGCAACTTCCTGCTGCCGCGGTCCAAGGCGTTGCGCGCCAACGCCGCCAACCTCAAGGTGTTCGAAGGCCAGCGCGCCGAGATCGAAGCCCGCAACGCCAAGGCCAAGGAAGCCGCCGGTGGGGCCGGTGAGAAGCTGGACGGGACGTCCTACATCCTGATCCGCCAGGCCGGCGAAAGCGGCCAGCTCTACGGCTCCGTGGCCGGCCGCGACGTGGCCGACGCGGTCAACGCCGAAGGCGTCTCGAAGATCGACCGCGCCATGGTCGTCCTCGACAAGCCGATCAAGACGCTCGGCCTGCACGAGGTGAAGGTCCGCCTGCACCCCGAAGTCACCGTCACCGTGACCCTCAACATCGCCCGCTCGCAGGACGAAGCTGAGCGTCAGGCGCGCGGTGAGAACGTGATCGACTCTCAGTTCGAGGAAGATCGCATCGCCGACGAACAGGCCCAAGCCGACCTTCTCGAGGGCGGCGCGGGCTCGCAGGACACGGGCTTCGGCGAGGCTTAGCGGCCACATAAGAGACACATAAAGAGGGCGCGGAGGCCATCTCCGCGCCCTTTTTTGTGCACTGTGGCCAAATTGTCATTTACGGCGTCACAAAGCACCTTAGCTAAGCCCCCGAATGGGTCAGGACGGGCCTCCGCCCGTAGTCATTTCGGGGATTAAATCTATGAAAACTCGCATACTTCTGTTCTCCGCGGTTTCGGCGGCGAGCCTCTTCGCGACCGGCGCGCTCGCCCAATCCAAGACCGCCACCTCCGCCGCGGCGACGGCCTCCTCCAATGTCGAAGAGCTCGTGGTCACCGGCAGCCGCGCCGAGCCGAAGTCGCGTCTGGAGACGCTGGCGCCGGTCGACGTGGTCACCGCCAAGACCCTGCAGACCCGCGGGTCCACGGAGCTGGCCGCGGCGCTGGCCGCCACCATCCCGTCGCTGGACTTCCCGCGTCCGTCGAACACCGACGGCACCGACAGCGTGCGCCCGCTGACCCTGCGCGGTCAGGGTCCGGACGAGACCCTGGTGCTGATCAACGGCGTGCGCGCCCACACCTCGGCGCTCGTCAACCTGAACGGCTCGGTGGGCCGCGGCTCCGCCGCCGTCGACCTCAACACCATTCCGGAAATCGCCATCAGCCGCATCGAGGTGCTGCGTGATGGCGCGTCTGCGATCTACGGCTCCGACGCCATCGCCGGGGTCATCAACATCGGCCTGCGCGAGGCCGACCACGGCGGCGGCGCGCAAGCGACCTACGGCGAGCACAACACCGACATCAACTTCTTCAACGCCGGCGACCAGCACCGCACCGACGGCGGCACCACCACCGTCGAGGCCTGGCAGGGCTTCAAGCTCGGCGCCGACGGCTTCCTGACGCTCTCGGCCGAATACCGCGACCAGAACCACACCAACCGCTCCGACATCGACCCGCGCTTCACGCCGAAGGTCGTCGACAGCCGGTTCGGCGACGGCGACGTCGAGGAAAGCACCGTCTACTTCAACGCCGGCAAGCCGCTGGGCGACGGCTGGGAGTTGAAGGCCTGGGGCGGCGGACAGCTGCGCCACTCCGAGACCGCGGCCACCTTCCGCGCCGCCAACGACGCGACCCAGAACATCCCGTCGGTCTATCCCAACGGCTACCTGCCGCTGATCAACACCCACTCCAACGACTTCTCGATCGGCGGCGCCCTGCAGGGCGAAATCGCCGGCTGGAAGTCCAACTTCAGCGTCGACTACGGCTGGAACAATCTGAAGTACGGCGTCGAGCACACCCTGAATCCGTCGCTCGGCCCGACCTCGCCGCACTCCTTCTACGCCGGCCAGATGACCTACGATCAGACCGTGGGCAACGCCGATTTCCACCGCGACTTCGACATCGGAACCGCCGGTCCGCTGAGCGTCGCCTTTGGCGCGGAAGCGCGCGACGAGCAGTTCAAGATCGGCGCCGGCGACCCCGGCTCCTATGAGCGCGGCACGGTCGCCCCAACGCTGGCGCTGGGCTCGCGCGGCTTCTCCGGCTTCACGCCTGAGAACGTCATCGACAAGAGCCGCACCAACGTCGGCGGCTACGTCGAGCTGGAAGACAAGCTCACCAACTGGTTCACCGCGTCGGCCGCCGTGCGCCAGGAGCACTATTCCGACTTCGGCGACAACACCTCCGGCAAGGTCGCCGCCCGCGTCGACGTGACCCCGAACTTCGCCTTCCGCGGCTCAGCGGAAAGCGGCTTCCGGGCGCCGAGCCTGCAGCAGGAGTACTTCACCTCCACCGCGATCCTGTTCATCAACGGCATCCCGTTCGACACCGGCACCTTCCCGTCGATCAGCCCGACCGGCAAGGCGCTGGGCGGCAAGCCGCTGGAGCCGGAAAAGTCAAAGAACTACTCGGGCGGCTTCGTCTATCACCAGGGCCACCTGGAGATCACGGTCGACGCCTATGAGATCGACGTGAACAACAAGATCGTGCTGTCGGAAACCCTGACCGGCAGCGCCACGGCCGCGCCCGGCACGGATGCCGCGGTGATCTTCAATCTGTTGAACCCCTTCGGCGCGTCTGCGGCCCGCTTCTTCCTGAACGGCGTCGACACTGTCACCAAGGGCGTCGACTATTCGGTCAGCTACCGGCTGCCGACGGACGACTTCGGCGACTTCGACTTCACCGGATCGGCCAACACCAACAAGGTGGACGTGACCAAGACCCCGGCCACGCCGGCGACCATCCTGCCAGTGCCGATGTCGCTGTTCGCCCGCCAGGCGGTGCTGCGCTTCGAAAAGGGCCAGCCGGACTACAAGGTCACCCTGCAGACCGATTGGACGAGGGGCGCCTGGGGCGGCACCCTGCGCTCGACCTTCTACGGCGACGTGCTCTCGCCCGGCACCGCGCTCGACGGCAGCCAGGACGTGCACACCGGCCAGCGCAGCATCTGGGACCTGGAAGGCCGCTACACCTTCCCGCACGACGTGACCGTGGCTCTCGGCGCCGACAACCTGTTCGACGCCTATCCGCGGCAGGTTCCGGTGGCGCTGAACACCACCGGCGCCGCGCCCTTCACCTCCTTCTCCCCCTTCGGGTTCGAGGGCCGGTTCCTCTACGGGCGCGTCAGCATTCAGTGGTGATCTGAGGCGCCGCTTCGGACGCGAAAACGGAACGGGCGGGCTGGTTCTCCAGCCCGCCTTTTTCGTGCGCCCGGTATGGCCAAGCTGTCCACAGCCTCACTCGAAAGTGTGGACGGGAAGCGATGTCGCATCCCCAGGGGCCAGACCGTTAGGCTATCGGTAAGCCATGGCTCTTGTTCCCGCCCTCGACCTGCGTTCCGTCCCCAGCGACCCGCCGCCGATCGCCCATGCCCCGGCTAATATCGAGGCCGAGCAGGCGCTGCTGGGCGCGCTGCTTTACGACAACGCCGCCTTCGAGCGGATCGGCGACTATCTGCAGGCGCGCCACTTCTTCGAGCCGTTCCACCAACGCCTGTTCGCCATCATCGAGAGCAATATCCGCAAGGGCCAGCTCGCCGAGCCGATCCTGATCGCCGAGCAGTTCGCCCGCGACGTCGGCTTCGAGGAGCTGGGCGGCGTGCGCTACCTGGCCGACCTCGTCGACCGCGCCCCGCCGGCCGCCAACGCCCCGGACTACGCGCGGGCCATCTACGACCTGGCGATCCGCCGCGACCTCATCCGCATCGGCGGCGACATCGCCACGGTGGCGGGCCAGGGCGACGCCGAACTCTCCGCCCGCGACCAGATCGAGGCCGCCGAACAACAGCTCTATGCGCTCGCCGAGACCGGTGGCGTCTCCCAGGGCTTCGTGACCTTCGCCGACGCCCTCCATGGCGCGGTCACCATGGCGGCGGAGGCCCACAGCCGCGACGGGGGTCTGGCCGGCCTCTCCACCGGCCTGATCGACCTCGACAGCAAGATCGGCGGCCTGCACCCCTCCGACCTGGTGATCATCGCCGCGCGCCCCTCGATGGGGAAGTCGTCGCTCGCCTGCAACATCGCCTTCGACGTGGCGCGGAACTACGCCTGGGAGCCGCAGCCGGACGGCTCGAAGAAGACCGTGCGCGGCGGGGTGGTGGCCTTCTTCTCCCTGGAAATGGCCGCCGAGCAGCTGGCCATGCGCTTGCTCGCTGAGGCCTCCGGCGTCTCCGGCGACCGCCTGCGCAAGGGCGAGATCGACGCGTCCGAGTTCGGCCGGGTGCGCGACGCGGCGCTGGAGATCCAGGAAGCGCCCCTCTACATCGACGCCACCGGCGGCATCTCCATGGCCAAGCTCGCCGCCCGCGCGCGGCGGCTGAAGCGGATGGTCGGCCTGGACCTGTTGATCGTCGACTACCTGCAGCTGATCACCGGCGGCGACGGCATGGGCCGCAACGACAACCGGGTGCAGGAGGTCTCGATGATCACCCAGAGCCTGAAGTCGCTGGCCAAGGAGCTCTCGATCCCCGTCATCGCGCTCGCCCAGCTCTCCCGCCAGGTCGAGAACCGCGAGGACAAGAAGCCCCAGCTCTCCGACCTGCGGGAATCCGGCTCCATCGAGCAGGACGCCGACATGGTCATGTTCATCTACCGCGAGGCCTACTACCTCTCCCGCCTGGAGCCGCGCGAAGGCACCGAAGAGCACTTCAAGTGGCAGGAGAACATGGATCAGGTCCGCGGCCAGGCCGACATCATCATCGGCAAGCAGCGCCACGGCCCGATCGGCAATGTGAAGCTCTCCTACAACGAGGACCTGACCAAGTTCGGCAACCTCGCCCGCGACCACCACAGCCGCTACGACCCGCACTAGCGGCCAGATGAGCGATCCGGCAGCCGCGCGTCTGACCATCGATCTCGACGCGCTGGCGCACAATCACGCCGTCCTGCGCGCCGAAACGGCCGGCGCCGAGGTCGCCCCGGTTCTTAAGTCCGACGGCTATGGCCTGGGCGCGGGGCCTGTCGGCCGCCGGCTGTGGGGCGAAGGCGCGCGCAGCTTCTTCGTCGCCCGCCTGGCTGAGGGCGAGGCCCTGCGCGCCGCGCTCGGGCCGGACCGGCCCGCCGCGATCTACATCCTCGACGGCATGACCGAGGGCGCGGCCCCTCGCCTCGCCGCCGCCGGGCTGACGCCGGTGCTGAACAGTCTGCCGCAGCTCGGCGCGGCGCAAGCCGCCGGGCCCGCATCCGTCGCGCTGAACATCGACACCGGCATGAGCCGCCAGGGCCTGACCCTCGACGAAGTCCGCGCCGCCCTCCAATCCACCGACCGCCTGCGCGGCCTCGACGTCAGCCTGGTGATGAGCCACCTGGGGTCCGCCGCCGAGCCGGAAAACCCACGCAACGCCCGGCAGTTGGCGATGTTTCTTGAGGTCCGGTCACTCTTCGCGAGGGCCCGCGCGAGCCTCGCGGCCTCGGCCGGCGTCTTCCTCGACTCCGACTATCGCTTCGACCTCGTTCGCCCGGGCATCAGCCTGTTCGGCGGCGGCCCCCGCGAAACCCCGGACCCGCGCCTCAAGGCGGTCGCCACCCTCACCGCCCCGATCCTCGACATCCGCACGCTCCGGCCCGGCGACGTCCTGGGCTATGGCGAGGCCGTCCGCATCGACGCCGCCACGCGCGTCGCCGTGGTCGCCGCCGGCTATACCGACGGGATCGTCCGCGCGGCCAAGGGCGCGGGCCGCGCCTGGTTCGCCGGCGCGCTCCGCCGCCTGCTGATCGTCAACATGGACATTCTGGTGATCGAGATCGGCGACGCCGAGGCGGCGTTAGGCGATCACGTCGAACTCTTGGGCGAAAACGCCTTGCTCGATCATCTCGCCGCCGCCGGCGACACTGTCGCCCACGAGCTCCTCGTGCGCCTCAGCCGGCGCGCGGAGCGGGTGTATCTGGGCGAGACCTAGGTCCTATCGAGAGCAGACGGGCGTACTGAGCCATCGCCTTAGGTCTCGTCCCGGGCGGCGGGCCGCGGCGGGTTGTAGCCGCTGACACCCTCGTCGCCGATCATCGTCACCGCCGACCGCTCCTTGATCGGCAAGGCCATCAGAGCGTCGATACGGGCGGTGGTCGCCGCTTTGTTGGCCGCCGCGGCCGGTGCGGAGCCCGGGACAACCTCCGCACGGCGGAATAACGCTGTAATTGAACGCCAGATTGTTATTCCGAGCGTACTTTTCATTCCATCGTAAGCACTGGAGTAACTCTTGGTTCCACATTGTTTTTCTTAAATTGAAAAGTAATTTTGGCCCTCCAATCGAGCCGGGGCCGACCTCAGCCCAGAGCGCCATCCCTCAGTAGATGTGGATCGGGCCGCCGAAGTTGACGGCGTGGCTGCTCACCGAGCTGATCACCACCCACATGACGATCGCCGCCACCAAGGTGAGCGCGAAATAGTTCAGCGTGAAGGTCGGCGCCGAGCGCATCAGCTTGGGCAGGCCCAGATAAAGCAGATAGAGGCTGTAGAGCCCGCCCAAGAGCGCGAACACCCCGCCCGCGGTGGGCAGCAGCATGAAGACGCCGGCCACCCACGCCGCCGTCCCCGAATAGGCCACCAGCTTGAACGCCTGGGTGCGGTCGCGCTGGCCGCCGAACTGGATCGCGAACTGATCGACGACCAGGGCGAGCAGATAGACCGAGATCAGGGTGAGCGCATAGCGCGCCACCGCGTCGCCCAGCACCGCGATGACGTTGGGGTGATAGAACCGCACCCCGAAGAGCTGGAAGCTGGAGAAGTTCCAGAACGACAGCGCCCCCAGCATCCGCCCCACCACGGGGATCGCGGCGAGCGGCGCCACCCAGTATTTGAACAGCCGCTCAATGGTGTCGGGCTCGGCCTCGATGGCGTCCCAGGTGTCGGCGGGATGCAGCAGCAGGTTCAGCGCGCGGCGGACCAGGTCCTGCACCGGCGTTTCCGGTTCGACCTCGTGCATTGCAATCCGCTCCCATCCTGCCCACCTAGGAGCCTACCCCAACGCCAAACCGCGGCAAAGCGCACGCAGGGCGCCGGCCCCAAGGTCGGCTAACATCGTCCGCACACCGAATCGGAGTTCGCCACGCCATGGCCCGCGACGGCGCCGTCTACGCCTGTCAGTCCTGCGGGGCCGTCCAGACCAAGTGGGCGGGCCAGTGCCCGGCGTGCGGCGCGTGGAACACGCTGGTCGAGGAGCTGCAGGCCCGCCCGCCGGGCGCGCTCGCGCCGTCTAAGGCCAGCCGCGCCAGAGGCCTCGCCTTCGAGGGCCTGCAGGACGAGACGCCCGCCCCGCCGCGCATCGCCACCGGCGTCGACGAGTTCGACCGCGTCTGCGGCGGCGGCGTGGTGCCGGGCTCGGCGATCCTGCTGGGCGGCGACCCCGGCGTCGGCAAATCCACCCTGCTGCTGCAGGTCGCCGGCCAGGCCGCCCTGCGGGGCGCCCGCTGCGCCTATATTTCCGGCGAAGAGGCGGTCGAGCAGGTCCGCAGCCGCGCCCAGCGCATGGGCCTCGCCAGCGCCCCGGTCAAGCTCGCCGCCGAGACGTCGCTGCGCGCCATCTCCGACGGCCTGAAGCGCGAACAATTCGACCTCGTCATCATCGACTCCATCCAGACGCTGTGGAGCGACGCCCACGAGGCGGGACCGGGCTCGGTCACCCAGGTGCGCGCCGCCGCCGGCGAGCTGGTGCGGCTCGCCAAATCGCGCGGCGTCGCCATCGTCCTCGTCGGCCACGTCACCAAGGAGGGCACGATCGCCGGCCCCCGGGTGATCGAGCACATGGTCGATGCGGTGCTCTCCTTCGAGGGTGAGCGGGGCTATCCGTTCCGCATCCTGCGCGGCGCCAAGAACCGCTTCGGCGCCACCGATGAGATCGGCGTGTTCGAGATGGGCGATGCGGGCCTCGCCGAGGTCAGGAACCCCTCGGCGCTGTTCCTCAACACCTCGGGCGAGCGCGCGGCCGGCGCGGCGGTGTTCGCCGGCATCGAAGGCTCGCGGCCGGTGCTGGTGGAGTTCCAGGCCCTGGTCGCGCCCTCGGCCTACGGCACGCCTCGCCGCGCGGTGGTCGGCTGGGATAGCGGGCGCCTGGCCATGGTGCTGGCCGTGCTGGAGGCGCGTTGCGGATTGAGCCTCGGCGACCGCGACGTCTATCTGAACGTCGCCGGCGGCCTGCGGATCACAGAGCCGGCGGCGGACCTCGCGGCGGCGGCGGCCTTGGCCTCCTCGGCCCTGGACCAGGCCCTGCCGCAGGACTGCGTGGTGTTCGGCGAGATCAGCCTGTCGGGCGAGGTCCGTTCGGTCAGCCGCATGGAAAGCCGCCTGAAGGAGGCCGCCAAGCTCGGCTTCCGCCGCGCGCTCGGTCCGGCCGACATGGATGGCGCGGGCGCGCTCGCCGTCACCGGCGCCGGACGCCTCGCCGACGCCGTGCGCCGCATCGGAGAGGCCGCATGGGACTAGGCCTCACCCAGTTCGACATCGTCGTCCTCATCGGTCTGGCGATCTCGGCGGCCATCGGCTTCGCGCGCGGCGCGGTGCTGGAAGTCATCTCCCTGGTCGCCCTGGTCGTCGCCGCCGTCGCCGCCGTCTACGGCCTGCCGCTCGCCGCGCCCATCGCCCACAAGCTGATCCACATCGACTGGCTGGCGACGGTGCTGGCCCTGATCGTCGTGTTCGTGATCGTCTTCGCCGCGATCCGGCTGGCCGGCGCGGTGATCGCCCGCCAGCTTCACGAGACCTATTTCATCGGAACCCTGGACCGCAGCCTGGGCCTGGCGGTCGGCCTGCTTCGCGGCCTGTTGGTGCTGGGCATCCTCAACCTGATGTTCAACGCCGCCACGCCCAAGGACCTGCAGCCGCACTGGATCGTGGGGTCGACCACCTGGCCGCTGGCCCAGGATATGGGGAAACTGGTGACCAAGCTCACGCCGCAGGGCCTCGACCTCGCCGGACGACTGAAACCGGCCTTCGATCACGCCCTGCATGACGCCAAACACGACGCCATAGATGACAGATTGAAGTCAGAAGGCTACGACGCGCGGCAGCGGAGGGAGATCGAGGACTTGGTGGAGAAATCCCGATGAGCGTGACCTCCGCCGGCAGGGCGCCCTGGCGTGATCCTCTCGACGACTCCCCGCGCCTAGAATGCGGGGTATTCGGCGTGTTCGACACGGCCGAGGCCGCGGGCCTGACCGCGCTTGGCCTGCACGCCCTGCAGCATCGCGGTCAGGAAGCCTGCGGCATCGCCTGCTTCGACGGCCAGCGCTTCCACACCGAGCGTCACATGGGGCACGTGGGCGACGCTTTCGGCGGCGCGGACCTGACCGACCGCCTGCCCGGGCGCTTCGCCATCGGCCACACCCGCTACTCCACCGCCGGCGGCTCGGTGATCCGCAACGTCCAGCCGATGTTCGCCGACATGGAAGCCGGCGGCGTGGCGCTGGCCCACAACGGCAACCTGACCAACTTCCTGACGCTGCGCGATCAGTTGGTGGCCAACGGTGTGATCTTCCAGTCGACCTCGGACTCCGAGGTGATCCTCCACCTCATCGCGCGATCGCGGAAAGCGCGCTTCGTCGACCGCTTCATCGATGCGCTGTCGCAGATCGAGGGCGGTTATGCGCTGGTGGCGCTGACCAACAAGAAGCTGATCGGCGTGCGCGATCCGCTCGGCATCCGCCCGCTGGTCCTGGGCGACCTGAACGGCAAGCCGATCCTGGCGTCGGAGACCTGCGCGCTGGACATCATCGGCGCCCGCTTCGTGCGCGACGTCGAGCACGGCGAGATCGTGGTCATCGATGCGGACGGCGTCACCAGCATCAAGCCGTTCCCGGCGCTGAAGGCGCGGCCCTGCATCTTCGAATACGTCTATTTCGCCCGTCCCGATTCCGTGGTGAACGGCCGCTCGGTCTATGACGTGCGCAAGCGCATGGGCCGCCGTCTCGCCCAGGAAAGCCTGGTTCCGGCCGATGTCGTGGTGCCGGTGCCCGACAGCGGCGTGCCCGCAGCCCTGGGCTTCGCCCAGGAGGCGTGCCTGCCCTTCGAGATGGGCATCATCCGCAACCACTACGTCGGTCGCTCCTTCATCCAGCCGACCCAGGCGACGCGCGAATCCAGTGTGCGCATGAAGCTCTCGCCCAATCGCGCCGTGCTGGCCGGCAAGCGGGTGATGCTGATCGACGACAGCATCGTGCGCGGCACCAACTCCATCCGCGTCGTGCAGATGGTGCGCGAGGCCGGCGCCGCCGAGGTGCACCTGCGCTCCGCCTCCCCGCCGATCCAATGGCCGGACTTCTACGGCATCGACATGCCGGACCGCGAGAAGCTGCTGGCCGCCAACCATTCGGTGGACGAGATCGCCAAGATCCTCGGCGTCGATTCCATGGGCTACCTGTCGGTCGACGGCCTCTACTGGGCCATGGATTCCGCGCCGCGCGATCCCAACTGCCCGCAGTTCACCGACCACTACTTCACCGGCGACTATCCCACCCGCCTGCTCGACCGCGAGATCGCCGAGGGCCGCAACGAGGTCTCGGAACGCCAGCTGTCCTTCCTGGTCGACGCCTGACCTTCTAAGAAGCTCCTATGCCGCTCACCGACAAGATCGCCCTCGTCACCGGCGCCAGCCGCGGCATCGGCCGTGCGTCCGCGCTCGCGCTTGCCAAGGCCGGCGCCCACGTGGTCTGCGTCGCCCGCACCGAGGGCGCCCTGACCGAGCTCGACGACGAGATCCGCGCCGCCACCGGCGAGCCCGCGACCCTCGTGCCGCTCGACATCACCGCCGGCGATGGCCTGGACCAGCTGGGCCTCGCCCTGCATCAGCGGTTCGGCCGCCTGGACGTCCTGGTGCACGCCGCGGCCATGCTCGGCCCCATGACGCCGATGAGCCATCTGGAGCCTCAGCACTGGGACAAGGTGGTGGCGCTGAACCTGACGGCCACCTATCGCCTGCTGCGCAGCTTCGAGCCGCTGCTGAAGGCGTCGGCCGCCGGCCGCGCCATTTTCCTGACCACCGGCCGCGTCGCCCGGCCCAAGGCCTTCTGGGGCCCCTACGGGACCACCAAGGCCGGGATGGAGCACATGGTCCGCACCTGGGCCGACGAGTTGGAACAGACCAACGTCCGCGCCGTCCTGCTCGACCCCAATACCATGCGCACCAAGATGCGCGCCGAGGCCATGCCCGGCGAGGACCCGGAGACCGTGACGCCGCCCGACGAGATCGGGCCGTTGATCGTGGAACTGGCGCAGGCCGACCTGGGCCTGCCGCGCGCTAACGTGGTCTTCGCCCAGTGGAAGGCGGCCGGGACGCTCGCTTCGGCTTAGTCCCCGGCCGCAGCAGCTTCTGCGCCCGCCCGCGCGGGGCGCCGGCCTTGGCCTTCGGCTTGGTCTTCTTGCCGAGCGTCTTGGGCTTCGCCGTGGCGCCGGCCTTGGCCTTGCTGGCCGCCGCGATCCGCGTCTTGGCCTTGAGCCCGGTCGAAGGCAGGCTCTCGCCGAACGGCGCGCGGGCCGAACCCTGCCCGGCTTTCTCCTCGCCCTCGGCATAGGGGTTCTTGTTCGACTTCACCGTCACCCGGATCGGCACGCCCGGCAGGTCGAAGCTCTCGCGGATCGAATTGATCAGGTAGCGGCGGTAGCTTTCCGGCAGCTGGTCGGCGCGGCTGGCGAACAGCACGAAGGTCGGCGGCCGCGACTTGGTCTGGGCCATGTACTTCGGCTTGATCCGCCGGCCGCTCACCGCCGGCGGCGGATGCCGCTCGGTGGCCATCCGCAACCAGTCGTTGAGGTCCTTGGTCTTGACCTTGGTCGACCAGTCGTTGTGGGTCTTGAAGACCGCCGGCATCAGCTTCTCGAGGCCGCGGCCGGTCTCCGCCGACAGCGCGATGATCGGCGCGCCGCGCACCTGCGGCAGCTGCCGCTGCGCCTCGTCGACGATCGCCGCCAGCCGCGTCTGCGGATCTTCCACCAAGTCCCACTTGGCCAGCACGAACACCAGGCCGCGCCCCTCGCGCTCGACCAGGTCAGCGATCTGCAGGTCCTGGATCTCGAAGGGATGGGTCGCATCCATCACCAGGATCACGATCTCGGCGAAGGTGATTGCCCGGATGCTGTCGTGGGTGGAGAGCTTCTCCAGCTTCTCCTGCACCTTGGCCTTGCGCCGCAGGCCCGCGGTGTCGACCAGCCGCACGGCGCGGTCGTCCCAACTCCAGTCGACCGGAATAGCGTCGCGGGTGATGCCGGCCTCGGGGCCGGTCAGCATGCGGTCTTCGCCGATCAGCTTGTTGACCAGCGTCGACTTGCCGGCGTTCGGCCGGCCGACGATGGCGATCTTCACCGCCTTGTCGCCGTCCTCGTCCTCGTGGTCGCTCTGGTCGGGCGCGATGGCGATCAGCGCTGCGTAGAGGTCGGCCATGCCCTCGCCGTGCTCGGCGGAGATCGGCACCGGCTCACCCAGACCCAGGCCGAACGCCTCCAGGATTCCCTGGTCGCCGGCCCGGCCCTCGGCCTTGTTGGCGGCCAGCACCACCGGCATGTCGCGGCGGCGCAGGATCTCGGCGAAGATCTCGTCGACCGGCGTCACCCCATCGCGGCTGTCGATCACGAAGAGGGCGACATCGGCCTCGTCGATGGCCAGCTCGGTCTGGATGCGCATCCGCGCTTCCAGGCTCTCGTCGGTGACATCCTCGAAGCCGGCGGTGTCGATCAGCTCCAGGTCGAGGTCGCCGATCCGGCCGGTGCCGAAGCGCCGGTCGCGGGTCACCCCCGGCTGGTCGTCGACGATGGCGAGCTTTCGCCCCGCCAGCCGGTTGAACAGCGTGGATTTTCCGACGTTCGGACGCCCGACGATCGCGAGTTTCAGCGTCATGGCGTCAGCATAGACCTATTTAAGTCAGCGGATCGCGACGAGCTGGCCGTTGTCGGTGACCAGATAGATCATATTGCCCATGGCGATCGGCGACATCAGCGACGGCGCGCCGAGGTTGAGCTTCTTTTCCAGCTCGCCGGTCTTGGCGTTCAGCGCCACCAACTGCCCGTCGGAGGCGGTCATGATCAGCCGGTTGTCCACCAGGATCGGACTGGTCCACAGCGGCTTCGGCACTTCGTGCGACCCGATGCCCCAGAGGCCGCCTCTCTTGCGGACCACCCAGCCGGGGTTCATGTCATGCACCCAGTAGATTTGGCCGCTTTCGCGCGAGGCGCAGATCAACTTGCCGTCGGTGCCCACCACATAGACCACGTCGCCTTCCGGCAGCGGCGAGGTGATGCCCACCACCGGCAGGCTCCAGCGCGCGGCGCCGGTGCGAAGATCGGTGGCGGCGAAGACGCCGGAGTGGCTGACGGCGAAGACGTCGCCGCCGTAGATCACCGGGCGGCCCGGGATGTCGCGGATTTCGGAGAGCGCGCTGGTGCGGCTGGCCCGCGAGAGCGCGTTGTTCCACAGGTCGTTGCCGTTGGCGGTGCGCAGGGCGATCAGCTCGCCCGATCCAAAGGCGGCGACCACCGTGTCGCCGGACACCGCCGGACTCGAGGCCGCCAGGATCCGCGCTGACTCCGAAAGGGCCTGATAGGTCCAGCCGGGCGCGCCGGTTCCCGCATCGAAGGTCAGCAGGGTGTTGTCGAGGGCGACGGCCATCACGCGGCCGCCAAAGACGGTGGGCGCGCCGTGGATCGGCTGCTCTGTGCGGACCCGCCAGCCGACGCGGCCGCTGTTAGCGTCGAGCTGCGCCACCAGGCGGAAGCCAGAGGTCACGTAGAGCTTGCCGTCGGCGAAGGCGAGACCGCCGCCGAAGCCTTCGCGGTCGCGCTTGTTGTCGGTCGGACGCATGTTGATGCGCCACAGCCGGTCGCCGGTGCGGGCGTCGTGCGCCGTCACCTCGGCCTGGCCATCCATGGTGAACACCTTGCCGTCGGCGGCGACCGGCGGCGCGGTGATGAGTTCGCCGTTCTTCGAGCCCTGGCCGATGCCCTTGCGCCAGGCGATGGCGAGCTGCGGCGCGGCCTTGGCGTTGCCCATCGCCTGTTCGGGCGAGCCGCCCGGCAGCGGCCAGGCCGCCACGGTCTCGGCGGGCGGCAAGGCGAAGTCGACGCCCTTCAGCGCCTCAGCCGGTTCTAGCTTCTGGTCGGCCGAGATGATCGAGATGCGGTCGCCTTCGGTGGCGACCTCCTTGGGTGTCGAGCCCTTGAACGGATTGAACCGGTCGACGGTCGAGCAGGCGCTCAGACCGAGCGCGGCGACCATCAGGGCGGCGAGCAGGCGCGTCTGGCTGGGCGTCATTGCGGGCCGGGCGCCTGGTCTTGCGGCTGGCCCTGGGCTTCGGGCGGGGCAAGACCCATCGGCACGCCGCCGGGGCCGACCAGCATCGGGGTCGGCAGAGCCTGGGCGGCCTTCACCGTGGCCGCCACGCCGTTGGCGGAGCCGGTGTCGATCAGATCCATGGCCGCCTTGGCCCGCTGGCGGGCGCCGTCGGGCGCCTCAAGCGACTGAGAGATGACCACGAAGTCGCGCCGCGCACCGGCGCTGTCGCCCTTCATCAGCTTGGCGAAGGCCAGGGCCTCGCGCGCCTGCACCCGATAGGGGCGCCCGTCTTTCATCAGCGGCGCCAATCGCCCCTCCACTTCCGCGAAAGGAGCGGTGTCGAGGATCGCGAAGGCGGATTTGAGGCGCGCGGCGTCGCCCAGCATATCGTCGGGCGCGGCGCTGGCTGCCTGGTCGAAGAGCGTGACAGCCGCCTTGATGTCGTCGGGCATGCCGTGGGCGATCTTGAGCCCGCCCAGCTGCATCAGCGCCAGCGAGCGGTAGGCCTTGGACGGCGACTTGGAAACATCGCTGAACAGCTGGGTCGCCTTGGCGGCGTCGCCCTGCGCCAGCGCGGTCAGCGCCACGGCGTACTCCTGCGAGGCCTTGTCGGTGATCTGCTGGTTGTACTGCTGCCAGCCCCAGACCCCGAGCGCGGCGATCAGGGCGATGGCGGCGGCCGCAATCACCCAGGGCGCGCCCTTGCGCGCAAGCGCCTTGTAGCGGTCGGAGCGTAGCTGCTCCTCGACCTCTTCAAACAGATCGGTCAATCGGGGACTCCGGACAGAAAATTAGCGCCGCGCTTTAGAGGCGGGGAACCTATAGCGCGCCGACCCGCGCCGCAACCGATCCTCCCTCAGGAGGGATCGCGCGCGCCAACGCGAGGCAATGGCTCAGATCTCGCCGATCACCCGGGTCAGGACGAAGCCCATCATGATCACCGCCAGACCCGCCGCGGCCCAGACCACCGTGCCGCCGTTGGAGACGGTCGCCACCCAGTCGGCGCCCGTGGTCATGTGATTGAAGCTGCTGGTGAGCAGGCGCGCGGAATCCCCCGCCGTCTCCACGCGCTGGAACAGGTTGGAGACCATCAGCTGGCTCGCGCCGATCACACCGCCGATCACGCCCGCCGCGCCGATCAGCCAGCGCCGCGCCGTCCAGCCGGCGTCGAGCCGGCGCTCCACGCGATCGGCGAAGGGCCCCGCGTCCGCCAATTCAGGCGCGTCCGCGAAAAGACGTTCAAGCCGCCGCTCGAAGTCGAGTTCAGCCATTGCCACGCCTCCCTTCAAGAACGACGCCGTCCTCCGGCGCCAGTCGCGTTCTGAGTTTTTCCAGACCACGTTTGACATGGGATTTGACCGTTCCAAGCGGCAGGTTCAAGGCCTCAGCCGCTTCCGTGTGAGAAAGTCCGGCGCCGAAACACATGGTGACGCACAGCCGTTCGGTGGCGCTGAGCACTTTCAACGCCTCTTCAAGGTCGATGGTCGCATCGGTGTCACCGTGAACGACATCCGCCTCATCTTCGATCGCCTCCGCCGTCATCGCGCCAAGTCTGCGGTCGCGCTGCAGTCTACGCAGATAAAGCCTGGCGGCGATCTTCTTCACCCAGGCGGCGAATGTGCCCTCCCCGCGAAATTCCGCGATCCGCTCGAAGGCAGTCAGGAAAGCGTCCTGGGCCACGTCGTCGGCCTCGGCGCCTTGGGCGCCCATCCGGCGCAGCACGCCGCGCACGGCCGAGCCGTGACGCCGCACCAATTCACCAAAGGCGCGCCGCTCGCCCATCGCCGACTGAGTGCAAAGCTCGACGTCGTGCAGAGTGGCGAATTTGGTATGTCCGAAGCCCGGCATGGGCTGTTCCCCCGGCTAAGCCCGTGACTAAGCCTTGGTGCGGTTGACGAAGCTCAGCGCGATGAACGCCAAGCCGATGAACACCGGGAAGGCCGCGAAGCCGAGGAACGGCATGGTGGCGTCCGGATCGTCATAGCCCAGGGCTACGCCCATGGCCGCGACGCCGAGGCCCACGCCCAGCCAGATGATGCCGGTGCGGAGATCGCGGCTCGGCGACGGCGCGGGTCGGATGTTGATGTTGCGGGCGGCGTTTTCCATGACCTCGGTGGGCATGGGCTGACCGCTTTCGATGGCGGCGCGCAGGGTTTCCTGAACGCGGATCCGTTCCTGCGAGCGCAGCCAGAACGGCACGATGATCACGGCGGCGATCGATCCGAAGATGATCGCGCAGATGAAGACAGCTTCCACTTCAACTCTCCCTCTCTCGATTCAACCGGGCCGGTTTCAGCCCGTCTCTGATGAGGAAGAGGCTCAGCCGGCTGGCGACAGATGCAAATAGTAGCGTGAATTCTTGGTCATGTGGCCAGACCGAGCGCGTGTGACGGCCGCCCGCCCAGAATCATCGCCGCGCAGAAGGCGATCGCCATGGCGCCGAGCGCCGGCGCCAAACCCTGGGAAACCGCCACCAGCGCCGGCTGCAGCGTCGGCCACACCAGCCACATCGCGCCCGCGCCGATGACGCTGACCCCGGACAGCAGGGCCACGTCCTCGCGGAAGCGCTGGCGCATGACCTGCTCCATCACCGCCATCGAGAAGCCGGGATCCCGGGCTGGGGGTTCGTCCAGGGCGAACAGGGCCTTCAGGCGGTCGTCAGCTTGCGTCATCGCACACTCCCAACGCTTGGCAGAGCCGCGCACGGCCCCGCGACACATGGCTTTTCACAGTTCCAAGAGGCATGTCGAGCGCCTCGGCGGCCTCGGCATGAGAGAAGTCCGCCGCGAGGCAAAGGGCCACGCAGGCGCGTTGTTCCGCGGGCAGGTCCGCCATCGCCTTCTCCAGAGCCAGCTTGTCTTCCGGCGCAGCGTCGATGATTTCATCGCGGTCCTCCTCGTAGCGGGCGCCGCGGGCGCGCTCGCGGCTGGCGGAGCGGATCGAGGTCAGGTGCTTGTTGTAGCCGATGCCGCAGAGCCAAGCCCGCACGCTCGCGCCGGCCTTCAGACGGCCGATCCGCGCCCAGGCGGCGAGGAAGGTTTCCTGCGCCAGGTCGTCGGCGGCCGCCCAGTCGCCGCAGGCGCGGCGCAGGAAGGCCCGCAGCGCTTGCTGATGCCGCTCGACAAGCCGCGAGAAGGCCTCGGTCGATCCGCTTTGAGCAGCGGCGACCAGCGCTTCGTCAAGGCTCGCCGGCGACATCAGGGGGAGCTCATTTGTTCCGGAAGCTGGAAGCCATCAGCGCGAACACCAGGTTTCCGACGCAGACGATGGTCATGATGATGGCCACCAGGCGGAAGGGACCATAGGTGCCCGGCCAGTCGGACCATTCCGACGCCCACCAGAACCCGGCGGCGACCGCGCCGGTCACGAAGACCGTGCGCCACTGCCAGTAGGGGCCGTAGCGGTAGTAGTTGCGGTAGGCGCGGCGCATATGGCGCGGATAGCCCCAGTAGCCATAGCCGCCGTATCCGCCGTAGCCGGGCGGCGCGCCGGGATCGCCCGGGCCATAGCCGCCGGGCGCCTCGCCGTTGATGCCGTCGCCGATCCCGCGGACGAGCTCCGGCGGCGGCTCCTTGCCCTTCTCGGCGTAGGATCTCAGCAGATCCAGGTGGTCGCGGCTGCGCTTGTAGGCGAGCCAGCGGTCCCAGGCGCCGAAGACGAACGCCCCGATCGGAAAGAGCAGCCACCAATAGCTGCGGAAGATGTCTTCCATGAGCTTGAGCTCCTTGAACCCTTGCGGCGCGCAGATCGTCCCGCACCGCCGCTTGCCCTGTAGTCGCCGCCGACCGCTGGATCGGATGCAGGGCGGAGCCTAACCCCTTCCGTGTACGTCAGCCACGGCCTCGGCGCCCGCCCGGCCGGATAGGCTTTGGACTGAACTGGCTGCCGCCCGGTCTGCCGCCGCCAGCGCCGGGCGGGCCGCCCGGACGCGCGGCCTGGAAGCCGCCGCCGCCGCGCTTTTCCGCCAGCTTGCGCTCGAGGACCTCGCGGGCGTGGGCGGCCTTGTCGGCGAACTCAACCGCATACCGGGCGAAGGCGCGGGTGGCGGCGACCTCGGAGGGGTCCGCCGGCTGGCCGGACTGCGCCGCATCGCCCTTGCGCACCGCCGCCGCGCCAGCGATCAGCGGCCGCCATTGCGGATCCAGGGCGCCCTGCGCCCAGGCCATGCTGGCCTTCTTCGACCACACCGCGCCTGTCGAGAGCGTGTGCAGCATGCGGCAGAAAAGCCCGACCCAGAACGCCTGCCAGGCCACGAGCTGCATCGGCTGCAGGTCGAGCTGCATCACGAGATCCATGGTCTGGCGGACCTCCGCGCGCAGAGCCGCCGGCGGGACGGGATCGATCAGCGACTTTGGCGGCGGCCCAGCGAGCGTCACGCCCTTTTCCCGCAGGCACCAGCGCACGACCTGGGTGTTGTCGTGCTCGGAGCGCAGCAGCGCCCTCGCGCCATGGTCCAGATACCAAAACGGATAGGCCTTGGCCGGCGCGCCCGACATGCCAGGATCGCCCCAGTCCGGCCCGCGAGGTTCGCCCGGCGGGTCGCGGGGCTCCGTCGACCATCGCCGCAAGATCGCCGCCGGAACGTAGGATCCTTCCAGGCCGGTGCGCCAATAGGGATAGGGCAGCGCCTGAATCGAAGCGTGCAGGGCCTGAAAGCCCGGCAGTTCGTCGGGCGTGATGTCGCGCTGCGTCACGATGATGAAGTCGCAGTCGCTGTATTCGGTGAAGTCGCCCACCGCGAACGGCCCTGCAGATAGGCGCCGACGAAGTTGTCGCCGAGCAGGGTGCGGGCGCCGTCCACGAGATGGACGAGGACGGCGTTCAGGTCGGCGTAGGGCGTGGGTTGGCGCACAGCCGTGCGCGGGTCTTTGGATTGGGACATGAGAGCATCCGTTGGATAGGGCAAGCACCCGCAGTCGCCAGGCGATGCGGAACCGTCAGCAGGTCTCGTCGGGCGGCGCGCCCGGACGGCCTACGGCCTCAAACGGCTGCTGATCATGGGCGCTCAAGCCTCCAATGGAACGCCGAGGTTAGTCAGACGCGGGACCGCCCGCAACTAGCCAAACCGCGCCGCGTAGATCTCCGGCTTGAACCCGACGGTGAGCGTCGCGCCCTGATCCAGCACCGGACGCTTGATCATCGAGGGCTGCGCCAGCATCAGGGCGATGGCCTTGGCCTGGGTCATGTCGGCCTTGTCGGCGTCGGAGAGGTTCTTGAAGGTCGTGCCGGCGCGGTTCAGCAGCACCTCCCAGCCCACCTGCCCGGCCCAGCTCTCCAAGGTCGCCCGGTCGATCCCTTGCTTCTTGTAGTCATGGAAGTCGTAGGCGACGCCATGCTGATCGAGCCAGGTCCAGGCCTTCTTCATCGTGTCGCAGTTGCGGATTCCGTAGAGGGTCGTCACGTCGAGGCGTTCCTCTCAACCGGTCAGCGGGAAACGGTCCACGAGCTCGTGGCGGCCCTGGCCGTAGCGGCTGTCGATTAGCACGAACTCGCGCACCCGCCAGCGGATCGGCGCGATGAAGGTCTCAGGCATGCGGCCGTGATCCCGCCACAGCGTCAGATGCGGCTCGATCCCGGGTTTGCGCCGCCGCCAGTCGGCGGTCCCCGCCAGGGCCTGATGCAGGACTTCATGCAGGCCATGTACGCCGACAACACCTTCCTCCGACCACGCCACGACCGGCAGCGGCCCAAGGCCCCGGCCCCAGGTGGCGATGCGGTCCAGCTCGACCAGGAACGGCGTGCGCCGCACCGATCCGACCGCCTGCACCGCGTCCACGATCTGCCGGCGCGGCCAGCGGCGGTGAAGGCCCAGCGAATAGAGCGAGATGTGCAGGCGGTCGGGGTCCATCGGCCGGCCAGGCGCCGCCCGCAGGCTCTCCAGCGCGCAGAGCGCCCGCGCCGCCTCGGCGTCGGGCCGCAGGGCGAAATAGAGGTTGTGCGGCGCCTCGTCGCCCGCTGGCGTCGCGTCCTCGAACAGAAGGGTCATATCGGCATCTCGACTGCTGGGTCCGCCGCCGCGAACGATAGCTGCGGGATGAGAACATTTCAAGAACTTCAGGGTTGGCGCGGTTGGCAGGCGCCGGCGCCTACGGGCTTGACGGCGCAGGCGTGGCGGCTTCCCCTGTCGCGACGGCACGCCGCCCTGAGAGCGGCGGCTTCGGGAGCATGACCTGCAATGAACAGCCGGCTTTTGGCGCTTGCCCTGGCGACCTCGGCGATCATGGTGACGGCCGCCGCGCCGGCCGGGGCGCAGACTGCCCCGGCCTCGGTGGCCAGGGGCTACAAGGCGCCGCGCAACGCGTTTGGCCAGCCGGACTTCTCAGGCGTCTGGAGCAACGCCACGATCACCCGGCTGGAGCGCGACCCGAAGTACGGCGACCGCGCGACGCTCACCGCCGATGAGGCCAAGGCCATCGAAGGCGCCAGCGACCAGCGCAACGCGCGCCTGCGCGCCAACACCGACACCTCGAACAAGGACCCGGACAAGCTGCCGGAGTGCCAGAGCGGGGCCACCGGCGCGGCCTGCGGCTACAACGCCTTCTGGACCGATCCGGGGACGCGGCTGGTGCGGATCGGCGGGGTGGCGCGCACCTCGATCCTGACAGCGCCGGCCAACGGGCGCCTGCCGAGCCGGCCGACGGCCGCGGGCGCAAGGGGTCGGGCCCAGCTCGGCGGCAATTTCGACAACCCGGAGGCGCGCGCGCTGGGCGAGCGGTGCATCGTCGGCTTCGGCGGCACCTCGGGGCCGCCGATGCTGCCCGTGCTCTACAACAACCACTATCAGATCCAGCAGACCAAGGACGCGGTCGTCATCGTCGTCGAGATGGTCCACGACGCGCGCATCGTGCGCCTGGCCGACACGAAGCACCCGCCGGCCGATATGCGCGTCTGGATGGGCGACTCGATCGGCCATTGGGAGGGCGACACCCTGGTGGTCGAGACCACCAACCTGCGGCGCGAGGAGGGCCTGCGCGGCCCGACCGAGAACATGAAGACCATCGAGCGGTTCACCCGCGTCTCGCCCGAGCAGATCCTCTATCAGTTCGAGGTGGTCGATCCGGCGGCCTTTTCAGGCCCGGTCAAAGGCGAAGAGTCGCTGAACTTCACCAAGGACAAGATCTACGAATACGCCTGCCACGAGGGCAACTACGCCATGACCGGCATCCTGGCCGGCGCACGCGAGGCCGAGCGGACGGGCAAGCCCATCGAGGGCAATCGCGGTCAAATCAAGGAAGAAGGCGGCAACTGAGAACCCGGGCCGCGCGCGATCGGCGCTGACATGTCATGAGGTTCGGCTAGGGTCGCGACGCCCCCTAGACAGCCGGACACCCCATGACCCCATCGGACATCGGAGACGACCTCGACGTCAGCCGCCGAAGGCTGCTCGCCGCCGCTGGCTTCGTCGGCGGCATGACCGCGGCGATGGCGATGGCGAAGCCGCGGGATGCCCGCGCCGCGGCGACGGCCTCCGATCCCATGGCGCCGCCGGTCGCGGGCCTGCATCTGCAGTTCGGCGCCGACGCCTCGTCGGAGATGGTGGTCTCCTGGCACACGCTGCAGCCGGTGGGGCGGCCGCGCGTGATGCTGGGGCGGATGGATGGCCGGCTCGACCAGGTCGCCGCGGCCAAGACCGTCAGCTACGCCGACGGCAAGTCGCGGCAGGTGGTCTACGCCCACCACGCGAGGCTCGCCGGGCTGCGGGCCGACACACCCTATCTTTACGCCGCGGCGCACGACGGCGCCGAACCGCAGTTCGCGACCTTCCGCACCTCGCCCAGGGGCCGCTCGCGGCTCACCTTCACCAGTTTCGGCGATCAGGGGACGCCGACGCTGGGCCGCCGCTACGCGCCGCCTCAGGACGTGACGATCGAGGATCCGCCCTGGGTGAACGACAACCTGGGCTCGCCGGCGGCGGCCGGCACCGTGCTGGGCGTCGAGCGCCTGCAGCCGCTGTTCCATCTGTTCAATGGCGACCTCTGCTACGCCAATCTCGCCAAGGACCGGGTGCGGACCTGGTGGGATTTCTGGGCCAACAACAGCCGCAGCGCCCGCAACCGCCCCTGGATGCCCTCACCGGGCAACCACGAAAACGAACTGGGCAACGGCCCGATCGGCTATCAGGCCTACCAGACCTATTTCTCCGTTCCCGAGGCGGCGGGACAGACCGACCTGACCCGTGGGCTCTGGTATGCCTTCACCGCCGGCTCGGTGCGGGTGATCAGTATCGCCAACGACGACGTCACCTATCAGGACGCTGGCGACTCCTACGTTCGCGGCTATTCCGCTGGCGCCCAGAAGGCCTGGCTGGAGCAGACCCTGGCCGAAGCCCGCCACGACCCCGCGGTCGACTGGGTGGTGGTCTGCATGCATCAGGTCGCGATCTCCACCGCCGACAAATTCAACGGCGCGGACCTTGGAATCCGCGAGGAATGGGCGCCGCTGTTCGACAAGCATGGTGTCGATCTGGTGGTCTGCGGCCACGAGCATCACTACGAGCGCTCGCACCCCCTGCGAGGCCACGAAGCCAACCAGACCCTGACGCCACGGACCGCCGCGACGGCCACCGATGTGGTCGATACGAGCCTGGGGACCGTGCATATGGTGATCGGCGGCGGCGGCACCTCGCGCCCCTCGAACGAGCTGTTCTTCGACCCGCCGCAATGCCGGGTGATCACGGCGGTCGGCGCGCCGGACCCGAAGACCGGCCGGCGTCCTCCGGTCTATGTCATCGAGAAGGCCCCCTGGTCGGCGGTGCGCAATGCGGCGAACGCCTACGGCTTCGCGGCCTTCACCGTCGACCCCGGCGACCGCGCCGGCGGCTTCACGACCATCACCGTCACCTACTACGACGTGGTCGGCCTGGATGGCGCGGCGGCGCCTTTCGAGACCTTTGTCCTGCGGCGACCGCGGCGCGGCTAGTTTGCGGCCCGCGCCTGGGCGCCGCTCTCCGGGTAGCGATAGACCACGGTCCGTGCGCCGCGCACGATGCGATAGGCGTGAGGCGAGGCTTCCGGATCGGCGCAGGCGTAGAGGATGGCGGCCTCGAGCTTGGCGTCCTCGAGCGAGTCGGCGATCAGGGCGTAGGCGCGCGCCGTCGCCATCTGCAGCCGCGATGGCCACTCATAGTGCAGGCTGTAGCGCGGCGGCGCTTCGTCGGACCACCTCATGCGGCGACCCTCGGCGCAACCTCGGGATCGCGCGGCGCGGCCCAGATGCGCCAGGCCCACGCCCGGGTCATGGCGGCTTGCGCGGCGGCCAGGCTTACCGGCTTGGCCAGGGCGCCGTTGAAGCGGGTCGGCAGGTCACAAAGCTCGGTCGACCAGGCCAGGACGAACTGTTCGCGCGGCAGGCGCGCGGCCACCTCATCGCCCGATAGTCCGGGCATGTGCCGGTCGAGGCAGATGAGGTCGAAGTGGTCGACCGCCAGGATGGAAAGCGCCTGCACCCCGGTCTCCGCGACGGACACGACGCCGCCCAGATGGGTGAAGATTTCCTGGAGGACCAGGCGGTTCACGGGGTGGTCGTCGACCACCAGGATACGCAGGCTATCCAACACGTTCGTCCTCCCGAGCTCCACAACCCGCTATAGTTAAGGAGGTTCGGCGGGAGCCTACAACCTGGGGGCGATGCCTAGGGGTTTCTACCTAGCTGCGCCGTCACCGAATTCTGCAACCGTTGCGGGCTTTTTGTTAAGGCGCATGAGCCATGCTGCGCGCCGGTGGGAGAGGTCTCGATGGCCGACGAGCTTTTGGTGGCGGATCCTGACAAGGCCAGACGATCGCCGCCGGCGACCGACGCCGGGCGCGCGCCGGCGAAGCCTGCCCCGCGGATGGTTTCGGCGGGCCTTGAGGCGTCGCTGGAGCAGTTCGACGACCCGCAGCTGCTGGCCGACGGCAAGGTGAACCTCATCTCGCTGGAGGCCGTCTACGAACGCCTGGGCGACCGCTGGCCGTTCAAGCGGGACCAGGTCTACGGCTTCACCGACCGGGTGCTGGAACGCGGCGTCGGCGACGGCGGGGTCTATCTGCGCATCTCCGACACGGACTTCTTCATCGTCCACCCCGACCTCAGCCGCGTGGCCGGCCAGGCGGCCTGCCTGCGCTATCTGCGCGAGGTCCTGAACCACTTCCTGGGCGACGACCAGATGGCGGCCGGCAGCGTCCTACAGGTGACCCGCATCAGCGGCGGCGAGCTCGAGGCGCGGCCCGCGGACCTGCGCGCCAAGCCCGGTTGCGATCCTGAGCCGACCGGCGACGGCCCCGGCCTCGCCGAGACCGGCCAGCCCGACGCGCCGCCGAGCGCCGCCGCCCGGCCGACCCCGCCCATGCCGGCGGCGGCCGACGCCGGCCTGGAGCGCTGGACGCCCTTCGTCTGCAACGACGGCCGGCAGCTGCGCGTCTCGGCGACGCTGGAGCCGGTCTACGAGCTCAAGGGCTTCACCCGCATCGGCTTTCGGATGATGCGCCGCGTGATCGTGGTGGCGACCGACGAGGAGTTGTCGCCGCAGCGGATCGCGCAGCTTTCCGCCGCTGACCTCCTGAGGGTCGATGTGGCGACGATCCTGCGCGGCATCGGGCGGCTGCAGCACGACGCACCGGGCGAGAGCCCGCTCAGCCTGATCGTGCCGCTGTCCTTCGTCAGCCTATCGAGCCAGCGGGGCCGCGCCGAACTGGTGCATCACCTCAAAACCGCCGGCGCGCTCGTGAAGATGGGCGTCATCTGCGAGATCTGCGACATCGAGGGCGTTCCGCCCGGCATGCTGTTGGCCGCCGCCTCGCTCGTGCGGCCCTTCACCCTGCTGACCGCCGGTCGCCTGCTGGCCCCGACGCCGGCCGCGGTGCGCCATCTGGCCGGCGCCAGCCTTCAGGCGCTCTCCTTCGACTGCCCCAAGGGCCTGGGCGATGCGGAATTCACCGGCTGGGCGATCGGCGCCATCGACGCCGCCAAGCGGATGGCCAAGTCGGTGATCGTCTATGGCGCCGGTTCCCCCGCGCGCGCCGGCTCGCTGGCGTCGCTGGGCGCTACCCACGTTAGTCTCGCCGGCTAGGCCACGGCGCGCCGGTCTCGACGTCGCAGGTGCGGCGCGTGAGATAATCGGGCAAGGTCAACCTTCACGTGCAGGCGTAAGGCCGCGTCACTAGGGCGTCCGCCATGAAGACGGCGAGTGCAACCCCACCGGGCGAGACCACCGAGCGACCCGACGCGGCGCTGCGCCAGACCGAGGAGCAGCTGGAGTTCGCCCTGCACGCGGGCCGGATGGGCAGCTGGGAGCTGGACCTCGCCACGCGGCGTTTCACGACCTCGGAATACTGCCGCGTGGTGTTCGGCCTGGGGCCCGACGATCCCTTCGAGACGGTCGAGGACCTCACCGCGCTCATCGTGCCGGAGGACCGCCAGAAGCGGCAGGACGCCATCGCCCGCGCGATCGCCGACCACACCGAGATGGAGGTAGAATACCGCACCCATCGCCCCGACGGATCGATCGGCTGGGTGTTGGCGAGGGGCCGCGCCGCCTACGAGGACGGCCGCGCGGTGCGCATGGCCGGCATCTCGCTCGACATCACCGACCGGCGCGCCGCCCAGGAGCGGCAGACGCTGCTGATCAACGAGCTGAACCACCGGGTGAAGAACACGCTGGCGACGGTGCAGTCGCTGGCGTCGCAGACCTATCGCGGCGCCGGCGACCCCGCCGCGGCCGGCGAGGCGTTCCTGGAGCGGCTGATGGCCCTGGCCCGCGTCCATGACCTGTTGAGCGAGGCCGCCTGGGACGGCGCCTCGCTGCACGACGTGGCCGAGCGCACCCTGACGCCCTACCGCCGCGACGGCGTGCGCCTGACGGCTTCGGGCCCCATGGTCCATCTCGCGCCCAACGCCGCGGTGACGCTCAACCTGGCGTTCCATGAGCTGGCGACCAATGCGGTGAAGCACGGCGCGCTCTCCTCGCCCACCGGCGCCATCGACATCGCCTGGGCGGCCGAGGGCGGCGAGCTCACGATCGACTGGCGCGAGAGCGGCGGGCCGCCAGTCGTCCAGCCCGAACGGCGAGGCTTCGGCTCGCGACTGATCGAGCGGGGCCTTGGCCATGAGCTGGGCGGCGAGGCGCAGCTCATCTTTCGGCCCGAAGGCCTGAGTTGCCACATCCGCGCCCCGCTGGGCGGCAAGCTTCGGCTGGCGGGCTAGGCGGCGTCGAGCGCGCGCCGCATCGCCTCGACCTCGGCCCGGCTGGTGTCCTGCAGGCGGGGCGTGACGAAGCCCAGTTCGGCCTCGAGGCCGCCGCGCTGACCGGCGACCGGCCCGCGGCACGCCGCATGGACCTCCTTCGCGCCCGTTCGGCGGACGAAGTCGGCGACGTTGCCGGCCTCCAGGCCTGCGCCCGGCATGATCGCGATGCGTTCGCCGGCCTGCCGGATCAGGTCGGCGATCACGTCCGCACCTTCCGGGGCGCCTGGCCGGCCGCCCGAGGTCAGGATGCGCTGGAAGCCGAGGCCGATCGCGGTTTCCAGAGCCTCGGCCTTGTCCGGCGTCACGTCGAAGGCCCGGTGCAGGGCGACGCCCAGGCCTGAGGCGTGGGCGATGAGGCCGGCGAGCGCGCGTTCGTCCAGCCGGCCGTCGGGGCGGCTCGCGCCCAGCACCACGCCCGCCAATCCCGCCGCGCCCGCGGCGTCGATGTCGCGGCGCATGGCGTCGAGGTCCAGCTCGCCGAATACGAAGTCGCCGGCCCGCGACCGGATCAGGGCGAAGGTCTCGACCCCGCACGCGCCGGCTTGCGCCATCAGCCCCGGGGCCGGCGTCAGGCCCTCGGCGTCCAGCGAGGCGCAGAGTTCGATCCGGTCCGCGCCGCCCGCCACCGCGGCGGCCAGGCCGAGCGGACTGTCGAGACAGACCTCCAGCTTCACCCTTCCACCGGCGCCGAGGCTCACGAGAAGCTCTCGCTCTGGACGATCCGCACCTGCGAGGCCGAGTCGCAGCAGGCGTAGCTGAAGCCCTTCTGCACCGCCCAGGCGCCGACCTCGCCCTTCTTGCTGATGGCCAGGAAGCCTACCTGGAAGTCCGGGTCGCGGGTGACGTTGCGGCGCAGGATGCGCTGCACCGCCTCGCGGCAGGCGTCGCGCGGCGAGCGGCCCTGGCGCATCAGCTCGACCACCAGGAACGAGCCCACGTTGCGGATCACCTCCTCGCCGACGCCGGTCGAGGTGGCGGCGCCCACCTCATTGTCCACATAGAGGCCCGCCCCGATGATCGGGCTGTCGCCGACCCGGCCACGCAGCTTCCAGGCCATGCCAGAGGTCGTGCAGGCGCCGGAGAGATCGGACCGGGCGTCGAGCGCCAGCATGCCGAGGGTGTCGTGGTTCGTCTTGCCGCCGGGCAGGCCCAGGTCCCTGCCGTAGGTCTTCACTTCGCTGTTGGCGACGGGATCGTAGCGATGCTCCTTCAGCCAGGCCTTCCAGGCCTTGCGCGACTGGGGCGTCAGCAACTCCTCGCGTTTGAACCCTTGCTCGACGGCGAACTGCAGGGCGCCGTCGCCGACCAGCAGGACGTGCGGCGTCTTCTCCATCACGCGACGCGCCACGGAGATCGGGTGGGCGATGTGCTCCAGGCCGGCGACCGCGCCGCAGTCGCCCCTCTGGTCCATGATGCTGGCGTCCAGGCTGACGTGGCCGTCCCGGTCGGGATAGCCGGCGCGGCCTACGCTATGGTTGGAAAGGTCGGCCTCAGGCACGCGCGCGCCGGCCTCGACCGCGTCCAGCGCCGCGCCGCCCTTGGCGAGCACCTTCCAGGCCGCCCCGTTGGCCGCGACGCCGAAGTCCCAAGTGGACACCACGCAGGGAGTCGAGAGCTTCACCGGCTGGGCGGCTTGCGCCTCAGCCTTCGCGGCAAGGCCAGCGATGGCGCCGGCGGCGATCAGCTGGCGGCGGTCGAAGATGAACGACTTCGCGGTCGGCATGGCGGGCGGTCTCCGTCTATTCCCACTCGATGGTCCCCGGAGGCTTCGAGGTCACGTCGTAGACCACGCGGTTCACGCCCTTCACCTCGTTGATGATGCGGGTGGCGCAGCGGCCCAGCACGTCCCAGGGAAATTCGAAGAAGTCGGCGGTCATGCCGTCGGTGGAGGTGACGGCGCGAAGCGCCAGCACGTCCTCGTAGGTGCGCGCATCGCCCATCACGCCCACCGTCTGGACAGGCAAGAGGACCGCGAAGGCCTGCCAGATGCTGTCGTAGAGGCCGGCCTTGCGGATTTCGTCGAGATAGATGGCGTCGGCCTCGCGCAGGATCTCCAGCTTCTCGCGTGTGATGCCGCCCGGGCAGCGGATGGCAAGGCCCGGACCTGGAAACGGATGGCGGCCGATGAAGCTCTCGGGCAGG
>NZ_DATGEX010000046.1:0-75844 GCF_035309685.1 Phenylobacterium sp. | reverse complement strand
TCTGGGCATCTACGCCCGGTCGAACGGCGGCATCCTGACCACGGTCTCGATGACCCAGCATCCGGAGCTGTTCAACGCCATCGTCATCGAGAGCCCGCTGATCGACATGCTGCGCTACAACCACCTGTCGGCCGGCGCGTCGTGGGTGGCGGAATATGGCGACCCCGACGTCCCCGCCGACCGTGAGTTCATCGCCAAATATTCCGGCTATCAGAACCTCAAGGCCGGGGTGAAATACCCGGAGCCCTACATCACCACCAACACCCGCGACGACCGGGTGCACCCGGGCCATCCGCGCAAGTTCGCCGCGATGATGGAGAAGATGGGCCTGCCCTACCTCTACTACGAGCAGACCTTCGGCGGTCACGCCAACGACGCCGACCCGGAGCTGAACGCCCGGCGGTGGGCCCGGCACTATGTGTACCTGAGCCAGAAGCTGATGGACTGAGTGGGCGGTACGGGTCGTCGTGCTTGAACCCAGCAGCGATCCATCGTTCGATGCAACCGTGGGTGTGCTCAAAATGACGACGAAGATATTTTACGGGGCCCTTGCCGGCCTGTCGCTGATGTCAGCTTGGTCAGCTGCTGCGGCGGACGATCAGCCGACCCCGGCATGTCCGATCAAGATGCTGCAATCGCCCTCTACTGGCGGCGAAGGGATTGTCGTCCTCCTGATGGACAATCAAGCCGCTATGGCAGCGCTGGCGAGGACCGAGGCGACCATCGGGGCGCCTATCGATCCAGCCTACCTGAACAACCAGCGGGCCGTGGTTCAGATGCCTGACGGACGGCGGACCGTAGTGGTGCTTCCTCCTAAAATGGCGCTAGCTGTCGGCGATCACGTCACATTTCAAGGTAACTATCGGAGCCCCAACCTGCCCTGCAGCTATGTGCCGAACGTAGCGACGCGGAAGCTCCTGAATCCCTGAATCCACGGCGGACCGGGGGAAGATCCGTCAGCCCTGAACCAGCTTGATCGCCTGCTCCGGGCAGGCCGCGACGCAGAGGCCGCAGGCCTGACAGGCGTCAGCGTTGGGGATGTGGGCGGTCTTCTTGCCGTGCGCCCAGACCTTGATCCGGGCGCGCAGCGGGAGCGCCCGGTAGACGCTGTCTGCGATCGGCCCGACCTCGAAGACGTCGTGCGGACAGACCGCGACGCAGTCGGCTTTGCCCTCGCAACGTCCCGGGTCGACACGCGGCCGCCAGGCGCCGGGGGCGGCCCCGCAACGCTCGCCCACCCGCCGCGGACTGAGGCTTGCGCGGCTGACCTTGTCGGGGTCGAGCCGGGAGGGCCGTGCGGCGGGTTCGGTGTCGGACACGACGGGAGTCTCCCTAGCTGGCCGGCGCGCGGCGCCATTCGACCGCGAGGTTCGGCTCGCGGAAGGCGAAGCGCTTCAGGTGGCGCTCCACCACGCCCTCGATCTGGGTCAGGGCGTCGGCCGCGCCGGCCTCGGCCAGGATCATCAGGGTCGCCGGCGAGGCGCGGAGATAGACCTGGCCGGCCTCGAAGGCGATGTGGCTCTCGCGTTCGCCGAGCGTCGCGGGGACCCGATGGGCGAAGTGCTTGCAGAGCTGGGCCATGTAGCGGTGGCCGGCGTCGGTGACGACCGTCGAGCTGGAGCGCATCGGCATGGGCCTCAGCTCTTCTCGATCGCCACGGCCATGTCGTCGATCATGGCGACGATGCGGTCGATCTCTTCGGGCGTGATCGGACGGCGCGCCAGGCGGCCGGCCAGCGCCATGCCGAGGTTCTTCATCGCCCGGCCGACCCGGGGACGGGTGGTGTCGGAGCCTTCGGCGGCCTCGGCCATGCGCCCGAAGACGGCGTCGACGCCGGCCTGGTTGGCCTTGAGCGCCTCGCGGCCCTCGTCGGTCGCCTCGAAGAGCTTGCGGCCGGCCTCGCCGGTCACGGGGCGGATGAAGCCCTCGTCTTCCAGGAGCGCGAGCGTCGGATAGATCACGCCGGGCGACGGGCGATAGGCGCCGCCGGTGCGGTCTTCCAGTTCCTTGATCAGCTCGTAGCCGTGACGCGGCTGCTCGGCGATCAGCGCCAGGACCACGAAGCGAAGGTCGCCGTGCTCCAGGAACCGGCCCACGCGGCCGCCGCGGTGATGATGTCCGTGATGACCCATGCCGCGCATGTGGCCGCCCCAGGGTCCGCGGCCGCGGTGTTCATCCCGGCCGCCGAAAAAGTGATGGTGTCTGTGCATATCGAAGCCCCCTCCTTTGGCGGGGTGCTTATCGATATATCTAAACCGGATCGAAGACGCAAGCGTATTTCGATATGTCTAAATTGGTCTATCGAAAGGCCTACTCCCGCAGCACCTCGGCCAGCAGGCGGCCCTCGGCGGCGCGATTGGAGCCGGCGCGCCAGGCGACGACGATCTCCCGGCTGGCCCCCCCGCCATCAAGGCCGGCCGGCGCGATGGGCCGGGTGGCGACGGACGCGCTGTCGGTCAGGCCGGCGTTCACCGCCATGGCCGGCAGGAAGGTGACGCCGAGGCCCGAGCTG
The DNA here is from genome assembly GCF_035309685.1 of Phenylobacterium sp. Classification (GTDB taxonomy): domain Bacteria; phylum Pseudomonadota; class Alphaproteobacteria; order Caulobacterales; family Caulobacteraceae; genus Phenylobacterium. Next base: position 73,332 of record NZ_DATGEX010000046.1, on the reverse strand, counting down.
ACCATCTGCACCAGGGTCGGCAGCGAGGTCGCCGCGAAACCCTCCTCGCCGGCGGCGGTCTTCGGCGGCTTCAGTCCGCAGGCGGCGAGCGCGTGGTCGCGCAGGCAGTGGCCGTCCTCCAGCAGGATCAGGTCCTCGGCCTCCAGGGCGGCGGGGTCGGTGGACTTGAGCCTGGCCAGCGGGTGGCCGGCCGGCATGGCGGCCAGCAGCTCGTCGTCGGCGACGTGCGCCCAGTTCAGGCCCTGCATGTCGAAGGGGAGCGCGATCAGGGCCGCGTCCAGCTGGCCCGCCTTCAGCGACGCGATCAGCCGCTGCGTCAGGTCCTCGCGCAGGAACAGCCGCAGTTTCGGGAACCGGGTCCTGAGCAGCGGCAGCACGCGCGGCAGCAGGAACGGCGCCACCGTCGGGATCACGCCAAGCCGGAAGCGCCCGGTCAGCGGCTGGCCGGCGTTCTTGGCCGCCTCCACCAGCTCCTCGGCCTCGTTGAGGATCACGGTGGCGCGGCGCAGCGCCTCCTCGCCCACCGCCGTCAGGATCACCCCGGACCGCGCCCGGTCGACCACCGGGGCGCCCAGCGTGCGCTCCAGCTCCTGGATGCCGGACGACAGCGTCGGCTGGGTGACGTGAGCCGCCTCGGCGGCGCGGCCGAAACTGCCCTGTTCGGCGAGCAGCTTGAGGTAGTGCAGTTGGCGCAGGGTGGGGAGCATGGGCCAGATATAGACCTGCTCTATGGGCGCACCAAAAATGATTGAGAGATCGGCCGGGTTAGCAACCCCAACCCGTCATCCCGGCCGTAGCGAAGCGGAGAGCCGGGACCCAGGGGTTCTGCAATGCGGTGGCTCCTGGGTCCCGGCTCGGCCTTGCAGGCCGTCCGGGATGACGAGAATTTTAGCTACTGATTTTCCCCGCCAAGATTGAGCGAGCCTTACTCCGGCTTGCCCGTCTCCACCGCCTTCTTCAGCCGGGCCAGCTGCTCGCCCAGCACCCGGTCGACCGGGGCGGCGTAGATCTCGGAAAGCCCGCCCTTGGCGTAGCCGCCGACGTCGTAGGTCATGACGACATCGGTCGCGGCGCCGGCCGGCGTCAGGGTGACGCTCAGGTGGCCGTCGGCGCCGGTGGCCTGCAGGGGCCCGAGCGCGCCGGCGAGGCGCAGCTGCGTCCCGCCGTCGGCGTAGACGATCGTCATGTGCCGGACCGCGCCCTTCTTGAGGATCTCGCAAAAGCACCCCGAGCCGTCGAACGACAGGTTCTTGGCGTCGTGCGTGTAGGTGTGCTGCGGCGACCACCAGCGGCTGGGTCGCATCAGCGTGTCCCAGACCTTGCCCGGCGCGGCGGCGATGGTCGCCTTTTCCGTCACCTCGAACCCGGCGGTGGACTTGTCGGCGACCTCCGCGCGCGCCGCGCCGACCAGCAGAAGCGGGGCCAACAGAAGGGCCGCGGGGCCCGCGCTCAAGACCGTCTTGTTCATCGCCATCCCTCTTAAGATCCGGCCGCTCAGGTCCCCTCGAACCTCAGCGGCGCTCCCCAGAACGCTTCCACCAGCCCCGACTGCACGCCGGGCCGGCCGGTGGTCAGGAACCGCCGAAGCGCGCCGGTCCCCACATCGTACTCCGGATGCCGCTCGAAATAGCGCGCGAGCGCGTCGGCCGTGGCCTGCGGCTGGTGGATGAGCGGCGTGCCTGGCGGGAGCGCCACGCGGAACAGGTCGGCGACGATCTCGAAATGGGTGCAGCCCAGGATCGCCCGGTCGGGCGCCCGGCCGATCCACTGGCTGACCGCCTTCACGTGCTCGGCGATGGCGCCGGCCAGGGCTTCGCGCGGCGCGCCGGCCTCGATCATGCCGGCCAGCTCCGGGCAGGGCTGCGAGAACACCGCGACGTCCTGGCGGCGCTTGTCGATCTCGATCTCATAGACCCGCGAGGCGGTCGTCTGGGGCGTGGAGAACACCGCCAGCACGTCCAGCTTCTCGACCTTGTCGCCGCGCCGCTCGGCCTCGTGCTCCCAGGGCAGACCCGTCGCCGCCTCGATGGTCGGGACGATGATCCCCAGCACGTTCACCGGCCGCCCAAGCTCGCGGCGGTAGCCCGGCAGCCAGGTCTGCTGCAGGCGCCGCAGCGCGATGCCCGACGCGGTGTTGCAGGCCAGGACCACCAGGCTCGCGCCTTCCGCGAACAGCCGCTCGCAGCCGGCGCGGGTCAGCGCCACGATCTCCTCGCCGGAGCGGCCGCCATAGGGGGTGTTGGCCTGGTCGGCCAGGTAGATGAAGTCGGCCTCGGGGAACCGCGCCACCAGCGTGCGGTGGACGCTCAAGCCTCCCACGCCGGAATCGAATACGCCGATGGCCATGGCCTTTCGTTAGCCGCCGCCCACCGGCGCGTCCACGCCGATCGCGCGGGCTGAATCTGGATTACCCAAATCGCGGGCCTTTCAAGTTGACACAACTGTCAGCGCCACCCATATGCGGCGCCCGACTGAACACGCTCCCCGATTGAACACGCTCAACGAGACTGGACAGCGCGAGGCCCTGCGAGGCCCGGGCGCGACCGCCTCGTTCCCTTACGGAACCCGCCGCATGCCCGCCCATCCCGCCCCAGATTCCGCCCCAGATTCGGCCCCAGATTCGGCCGGCGAGTTCGCCTCTGTGCCTACCCAGGCCCTGGAGATCGACGTCCAGACCGCGCTGGCCCTTTCGCGCGCCACGTCCCGCGCGGTGATCGCCATCTCGCCCAAGGCGCACCGCGCCATGATGGACGCGCTCGGCGTCGAGGCCGCGGCTCACGAGATCCAGGGCGGGCCGGTGGCCGAACTGGTCGCCGCCCTGATAAGAGGTCATCTCGACCAACTGAAGTGAGTCGGCGACGGTAGATGAGCGAACGGCGGCCCATGCGGGTCAATCTCGAGGCCCGCGCCGCCGCCGCCGAACAGCGCCGCGCCCAGACCCGCGAACGCCTGCTGACCGCCGCCGAGGCGGTGATCGCCGAGAAGGGCCTGGCCAGCGTCTCCATCGAGGACTTCGTCCGCGCGGCCGGCGTCTCGCGCGGCACCTTCTACAACTACTTCCCGGCGACCGCGGACCTGGTGGGGGCGCTCACCCAGCGGGTGGCCGTCGACCTCGACGCCCTGTTGGACGCGGTGGTGCGCCAGCGGCGCGATCCGGCGACCCTGCTCGCCTGCAGCCTGCACACGGTGCTCGCCGCCCACGTGGCCGACCCGGTCCGCGGCTGGGTCGCCCTGCAGCTGGCCGGCTCGCGCAACCCCCGGGTGGCGTCCTTCGAGGCGCTGTTCGCGCGGCTCTACCGCGAAGGCATGCGCCTGGGACAGTTCCGTCCCATCGAGATGACCTCGGCCCTGACCCTGGCCTTCGGCGCGATGCGGATGATCCAGCGCGACCTCGTCGCCGGCGAAGCCTCCGAGGTCCATACGACGCAGGTCATCGCCCTGATCCTGACCGCCTTCGGGGTGCCCTACGACGAGGCCGAGAAGATCAGCCGCGCGGAAGCGGTGGCCGCGCGCGGCGGCTGACGCCCGGCGCAGGTGAACGGCGCCAGGTGACCGGCGCATCCGGCGCCCTTAAGCTCAGCGGCCTGCGCTCATCTCTACGTCCCGGATTCGCCATGCCGCCGCGCCTCACCGCCCTGGACCGCCGCCAACTGCTGCTCGGCTCGGCCGGCGCGGGGCTCCTCAGCCTTGGCGGCTGCGCCACCGCCGGCGCGGGCGGGCCGGCCGGCGGCCCGATCTCGACTCTGCCCTTCGCCGAGCGCAGCACGCCGATCTGGCCGGTGCATGCGCGGATGGACCGGGTGTTCGACATCACCGTCTGCCTGCGCCCGTTCCGCGCCCAGGGCCCGCGGATCGAGGCCGAGCAAGTGGGCGATGCGCTGGTGGTGCACAACTACGGCCATGGCGGCTCCGGCTGGTCGCTCTCCTGGGGCTCCGGGACGCTGGCGGTGCGCAAGGCCATGGCGAACAGCCCGCGCGAGGTGGCCGTCGTCGGCTGCGGCGCCATCGGCCTGTCGTCGGCGATCCTCGCCCAGGAGGCCGGCGCCAAGGTGACCATCTACGCCAGGGACCTGCTGCCCGACGCCCGCTCGGCGCGGGCCACCGGCAGCTGGACGCCGGACAGCCGCATCGCGCTGGCCGACAAGGCCGGACCGCAGTTCGCGGCGCAGTGGGAGGAGATGACCCGCATCTCCTTCAAGCGCTTCCGCCGCTACCTGGGCCTCGCCGACAGCCCGGTGGAATGGAGCGACCGCTATTTCCTGTCCGATCCGCCCACCGAGCCGGCGCCCGTTAAGCCAGAGGGGGCCAGGACCGGCCCGGAGCTGCAGTTCGTCGACTTCCGCGACCGCATCCGCGACCTGACACCCCGCGCCGAGGTGCTGGCGCCCGGCGCCTCGCCGTTCCCGGGCGCCGACGTGCGGCGCACCTCGCAGATGCAGTTCAACGTCGCCGACTACGGCCACACCCTGATGGCCGACTTCCTGGCCATGGGCGGCCGCGTCGAGCACCGGGAGTTCCAGAGCCTGGGCGACCTCGCCACGCTCAAGGAGAAGGTGGTGATCAACTGCCCCGGCTACGGCGCCCGCGCGCTGTGCCGCGACGAAAGCATCACCCCGGTGCGCGGCCAGATCGCCTGGCTGATCCCGCAGCCGGAGGTGAACTACGGGGTCTTCTACAAGGACGTCAGCCTGCTCTCGCGGCGCGACGGCATCGTCGTCCAGGCGCTTTGGGGCGGCGACATGTTCGGCTACGGCAACGACCAGGAAGTCATCGACCGGGCCGAGGCGGAGCGGGCGGTGAGGACCATCGCCGAACTCTACGGGCGCATGAAGGGCTAGGCCGGCCTATTCGAACAGCGACGGCTGGGCCGAGGCGGCGGCCTTCTTCGGCGGCGGCGGGGCGGGCTCCAGCACCTTGGCGCCCTCGATGGCCAGGAGCCTGACCTTGGTGTTGACCCCGCCGCGCGCCGAGAAGCCGCCGAGCTTGCCGCCCGCCGCGGTCACCCGATGGCAGGGCACCACGATCGGCCAGGGATTCTTGCCGAGCGCCGCGCCCACGTCGCGGGCCAGCAGCTTGTCGCCGAGCTTCACCGCGATCTCGCCGTAGGTCAGGGTTTCGCCGGGCGGAATGGCGCGGGCGATCTCGTAGACCTTTGCGTTGAACTCAGGGACGCGCTCGATATCGATGGGGATGTCCAGCAGGTCGACCTTTTCCCCAGCCATCAGCCTGCGGATGCCGGCGATGGCGTGCGCGGCCATCGGCGAAGGCTCCGCCTCGGCGGCGTCCGGAAAGCGCCGCAGGAAGCTGCGCCGGGCGTTCTCGCGATCTGCCTCGGGCAGATAGACGCCGACGAGGCGTTGGCGGTCGGCCCAGGCCACCCCGGCCCAGCCGATGACGGTTTCGAAGAGGGCATAGCTGATCATGCGCGGAATATAGGCCCGTTCGCCGCGCGCCGCTGGCGGCTTTCGGACATCAATCGCGCACCGTTCGGCCCTGCGCCGGACCCGTGCTAAGGCGGGCGCATGGGAACCGAGTCCGACCCGCCGAACGCCGAGCAGGAATTCGCCCGCCGCAGGGCGGTGATCGCCGCGCGGGCCACCGACCGCCCGCGCTGGGAGGACCCGGCCCAGCTTGAGCCCGCCTGGGACCAGCGCGCCGCCCGCGCCGCCGCCTACATCCCGCGCGGCGCGGCGGTGCTGGACCTCGGTTGCGGGGCGATGGCGCTGGAGCGGTTCCTGCCGATGGGCTGCCGCTACCAGCCTTGCGACCTGACGGCCCGCGACGCACGCACCCTGGTCAAAGACTTCAACGCCGGCGAGTTCCCGACCGGCCAGGCCTGCGACATCGTCACGGTCCTGGGCGTGCTGGAGTATATCTACGACGCGCCGGCGTTCCTGGCGAAGCTCCGCGCGCTCAACGTCCCGGTGGTGATGAGCTACTGCCTCGCCGGCGACCGCGGCCCCACCGACCGCCGCGCGCTGGGCTGGGTCAACGACTTCACCAAGGACGAGCTCAACGGCCTGCTGGCCGCCGCCGGCTTTGGCCGGGTGACCGGCGCGGAGGTGACGCCCGGCCAGTTCCTGCTGCGCCTTGAACCCGGCGCGGGGCAGGCGGCGCCCGAGCGCACGGTCTGGGTGCTCTCCTACAACTCGATCGGCAACTTCGGCGACCGGCTGGGCGGCCAGGTGCTGAGCCAGGTCCTGCCGCCCAACGCCCAGGTCCGCCACGTCCATCACTATCCCTGGGACGCGCCAGCGGAGGGCGCGCCGGACCTGTTGATCCTGGGCGTCGGCAACAGCGTCTTCCAGCCGATGCTGACCGACGAACTGCTCGGGCTCGTCGACCGGGCCGGGCGCACGGTCGGCATCTTCGGGACCCAGTACCGCGAGACGATCGACGCCTCGCGGCTGGCGAGCCTGCTGGACCGAATGGAGAGCTGGTGGGCGCGGCACGAGGAGGACGTCGGGCTCTATGGCGGCGGCCGGGCCAACATCCATCACCTCGGCGACTGGATGATCGACGCCTGCCCGATGAGCGCCTGGACCCGCGACGAGCTGTTCCGGGTCGGCGACGAGGTGCTCGACGACAGCCCGCTGGACCGGCTGATCGAGCGCTATCAGAGCTACCGCCAGTTCGCCTCGCCGCGCATGCATCCGCTGCTCTGCGCGCTCACCGCCGCCGATGAGGTCGGCTACCAGGAGCAGCGGGAGATGGACGATCCGGCCCAGGTCTCCGGCAAGTTCCGCTCGATGTTCCTCGACATCTTCGGCGTCGACAAACCCGAGAAGCAGATGTGGCCCGTCGATCGGGGCGCAGTGGTCGCCTACAAAGCCAAGGTGCGGCGGAACGTGGAAGCGCTCCGGGCGGAGCTGGCGCGGGTGTTGGGGTAACCTGAGCCCCCAACAGCGCTCATCCCGGCGAAAGCCGGGACCCAAGCTGAATCTCAGGAAAGGCAATCACCGCAAGATCGTCCTCCCCGCGGACCTTGTCCTACCTCGGCTTGGGTCCCGGCTTTCGCCGGGATGAGCGGTGGAAGGGGTGAGTTCTGGGGGCGGCGCGGCCAAGCCCCGGCTTAAATCTCATGGCGGCCATTCTGCCTGCCGGTCCAGGCGTCTCAAGGACGCGCGGAACGCGCGCCGCGAAGCGACCGGCCAGCGGCCGGTCCTTGACACGCCTGGACCGGCAGGCTCGCATCTGACCATGAGGTTTAAGGACGGGAGGCATCTGACGATGCCGATGCGACTGACATGAAACGATCTCTTCCGATCATTCTATTCGCGCTCGGAGGCTCGCTCCTGCTTCCGATCATCGGACTGCACGTGGCCGCCATCTTGGCCGGCACGACAACCTTGGCCGCGGTCACCCCGCCCGTCGCTGTCGCGATTTACCTCGTCACAGGGATCGGCGCGACCTTGATTCTGGGTGGGCTGGCTGTTCTGGTGCTGCCGCGTCGCCGCCCCCTTCCTTGACCTCCCGCCCCTCTTAGGCGCATAAGCGCGCCCTTCCGGCGCAACCTCGGTCAGCGCCCTCTACCGCCACGACCCCCAGGTATCATCTGGGACGAGGGCGGCGAGGCCCCCCGTCCACGCAATCGTGCACGGGGGTCGACTGCGTTTGGGCTTCAGGAGTCGAGTTTGTTTGACGCGCTGACCGATCGTCTGTCCTCCGTTTTCGACCGCCTGAGCGGCCGCGGCGTGCTGTCCGAGAAGGACGTGGCCGAGGTGATGCGCGAGATCCGCGTCGCGCTGCTCGAGGCTGACGTGGCGCTGCCGGTGGTCCGCGACTTCATCGCCAAGGCGACCGAGGCCGCCACCGGCGAGGCGGTGATCCGCTCCGTCCGCCCCGCCGACCAGGTGGTCAAGATCACCTACGACGGCCTGGTCGAGATGCTGGGCGGCGAGGGTGAGCCCGAGGGGCTCAACATCGCCATGAACCCGCCGACGGTCATCATGATGGCCGGCCTGCAGGGCTCGGGTAAGACCACCACCGCCGGCAAGCTGGCGCTGAAGCTCGCCAAGGACCGCAAGAAGGTCCTGCTGGCCTCGCTGGACACGCGCCGTCCCGCCGCCATGGAGCAGCTGGCGACGCTCGCCAAGCTGGCCGGCGTCGACAGCCTGCCGATCGTCGCGGGCCAGGCCGCGCCGGACATCGCGCGGCGCGCGCTGCAGTCGGCGAAGCTGCAGGGCTTCGACGTCGTCATCCTCGACACCGCCGGGCGCACCACGCTCGACGAGGCGATGATGAGCGAGGCGGCGGAGATCGCCAAGATCGCCAAGCCGTCCGAGACCCTGCTGGTCGCCGATGCGCTGACCGGCCAGGACGCGGTGCGCACCGCGAAAGCCTTCCACGAACGCCTGCCGCTGACCGGCCTGGTCCTGACCCGCGCCGACGGCGACGGGCGCGGCGGCGCGGCGCTCTCCATGCGCGCGGTCACCGGCCTGCCGATCAAGTTCCTCGGCGTCTCCGAGAAGATCGACGGCCTGGAGGTGTTCGACGCCGCCCGCGTGGCGGGGCGCATCCTGGGCCAGGGCGATATCGTCGCGCTCGTCGAAAAGGCCACCGAGGAGCTGGACGTCGCCAAGGCCGAGGCCATGGCCAAGCGGCTGGCCAAGGGCCAGTTCGACCTGGACATGATGGCCGAGCAGCTTCAGCAGATGAAGCGCATGGGCGGCATGGAAGGCCTGATGGGCATGCTGCCCGGGGTCCAGAAGATCAAGAAGCAGATCGCCGAAGCCAACATCAACGACAAGATGGTCGACCGGCAGAGCGCGATCATCTCCTCGATGACCAAGCTGGAGCGCAAGAAGCCCGACATCCTGGCCGCCTCGCGCAAGCGCCGCATCGCGGCCGGCGCCGGCGTCGACGTAGCCGAGGTCAACCGGCTGCTGAAACAGCACCGCCAGATGGCCGACGCCTTCAAGATGATGAGCAAGGGCGGCGGCAAGGGCTTCGCCCAGATGGCCCAGATGCTGGGCGGCATGGGTGGGCCCGGCGGCAATGACCGGCTGAAGAACCTGGGCGGCGGCAAGATGCCGATGCCCAGCGAAAAAGAGATCGAAGAGATGGCGGCCAAGCTCCAGGCGGGCGACGGCGGCTTCAAACTCCCCGGCCTGGGCGGCGGCCTGCCCCCCGGCTTCAACCCCTTCAAGAAATAGCTTAGAAAACCAAGGACTAAGACAAATGCTGAAGATCCGTCTCGCCCGTGGCGGCGCCAAGAAGCGCCCCTACTATTCGATCGTCGTCGCCGACAGCCACTCGCCCCGCGATGGCCGCTTCATCGAAAAGGTGGGGAGCTACAATCCTCTCCTGAAGAAGGATGACCCCAACCGCGTCGTCCTGAAGGTCGAGCGCATCCAGGAGTGGATGAAGAAGGGCGCCCAGCCCACCGACCGCGTCGCCCGCGAGCTCGGCAAGCTGGACCTGGTGAAGTGGGAACACGGCAACAACCCCAACAAGGGCAAGCCCGGAACCAAGGCCGTCGAACGCGCCGCGGAAAAGACCCAGCGCGAGACCGATCGTCTTGCCGCCATCGAAGAGGCCAAGAACAACCCGCCGCCGGCCCCCGAGCCGGAACCGGTGGTGGAAGAAGCCCCTGCTGCTGAGGCCGTGGCCGAGGAAGCTCCCGCCGCTGAGGAGGCGCCCGCCGCCGAAGCCGCCGCGGAAGAACCGGCTGCTGAAGCCGCGCCCGCCGAGGAAGCTCCCGCCGCCGAGGCCGCTGCTGAGGAAGCCCCCGCCGCTGAGGCTCCGGCTGAGGAGGCTCCGGCCGCCGAAGCCGCCGGTGAAGAAACCGCCGAAGGCTAACACCGACTCCGCTCATCCCGGCGAAAGCCGGGACCCATACGGCGATTCAGCTTGGGCCCCGGCTTTCGCCGGGGTGAGCGGATTGGGGGAATGTCGTGGTCGATAACCCTTCCGACCTGATCATGGTGGGCCGCGTGGCGGGCGCTTTTGGCGTCCGCGGCGAGGTCCGCATCACCAGCTTCACCGCCGAGCCGATGGCGCTGGTGGACTACAAGACCCTGCTGCATGAGGACGGCTCGCCCGCCCTCACGCTCACGGCGGGCCGCGTCGCCAAGGGCGGCGTGGTCGCCCGCGCCCAGGAAATCGAGACCCGCGAACAGGCCGAGGCCGCCCGGGGGCTGAAGCTGTTCATCCCCCGCGCGCGCCTGCCCGAGCCCGACGACGAGGATGAGTTCTACGTCGCCGATCTGATCGGCATGGATGTGGTGAGCCTGGAGGGCGACCTCCTGGGCAAGGTGCGGTCCGTCCGCGACTTCGGCGCCGGCGACCTGCTGGAAGTCGCCCCCATCGCCGGCGAAAGCTGGTGGCTGCCCTTCACCAAAGAGGCCGTGCCGGAAGTGCAGGTCGAGGCGGGCCGCATCGTGGCGGTGCGGCCGGACGAGGTGGAATAGACTTAAATCCTCCACCAGCGCGCTCCGCGCGCGACAGGGGGAGGTGGCTCGCGGCGCAGCCGCGAGACGGAGGGGGTTTCACCCGCCACGTCTGCGAACGCCGACATCCTGAGCGCCGGAGAGGAAACCCCCTCAGTCAGTCTTCGCTGACAGCTCCCCCTGTGGGGGAGCATCTGTCTTTTGCTAGCCCTTCGGCTTGCGCATCCGCATCAGGCCTTCCTGGGCCACGCTGGCCACTAGGGTCCCGTCCGCCGCGTAGATTGAGCCGCGGATGAAGCCGCGGCCGCCGGAGGCCGACGGGCTGTCCTGCGAATAGAGGTGCCAGTCGTTGAAGTTGGTCTTCTTGTGGAACCACATGGCGTGGTCGAGGCTGGCCGACTGGAAGCCCGGCGTCTGCCAGTGGACCTTGTGCGGCCGCATGGCGGTGGACAACAGGTTCATGTCCGAGGCGTAGGCCATGATCACCTGATGCATGTGCTGGTCGTCGCCGATCGGCTCCCGGCAGCGGAACCAGACGTTGCTCTCCGGGTCCTTGGCCTCGCCGCCCTGGAAATAGCTGCGGGCGTCCGACGAGCGCATCTCGATCGGCCGCGGGCGCGACATCCAGCGCTTCGCCTCTTCCGGCAGGTCCTTCATCCGCGCCATGGCCTCGCGCTGCATCTCGGCCTCGTCCGGCAGCTCGTCCCAGCGCTTCACCTTGGGCATCTCGGCCTGATGCTCGAAGCCGTCCTGCTCCTCCATGAAGGAGGCGGCGAGGTTGAAGATCTGCTGGCCGTGCTGGATCGCGATCACCCGCCGCGTGGTGAAGCTGCCGCCGTCCCGGCTGCGGTCGACCTCGAAGACGATGGGCACGGTGGGGTCGCCGGGGCGGATGAAATAGCAGTGCAGCGAGTGGCAGATGCGGTCGGGCACCGTCTCGTAGGCCGCCAGCAGCGACTGGCCGATCACCTGGCCGCCGAAGATGCGGCCGGGCGAGTTGTCCGCCGTGGTCCCGCGGAACAGGTTCACCTCGATCCGCTCCAGCTGGAGCGTCTGCGACAGGTTCTCGGTTTCCACCTTGGCGGTGCTCATGGGGATCGACGGGCTCATGCTGCGGGTGCGAAGGCGGCTGGATTACGCGCGGCGTACCGTCGCGGCAAGGCTTGACCTCGCGCCCATCCCGCGCCCTTAGGACCCGCCATGTCCTTCGACGCCACCGTGCTGACCATGTTTCCCGAGGCCTTTCCGGGCCCGCTCGGCGTCTCGCTGATCGGGACCGCCTGGCGCGAACAGGGGCTTTGGTCGTTGGAAACAGTGGACATTCGCGGCTTTTCCAAAGATAAGCGCGGCTTCCTCGACGACACCCCCGCGGGTGGCGGCCCTGGACAGGTGATGCGGGCGGACGTGATCGCCTCTGCGCTGGACAGCGTGGAGCGGCGCGGCCGGCCGTTTTTGTACATGAGCGCCCGGGGCCGGCCCCTGACCCAGGCGCGCGTGCGTGAGTGGGCCCTAGGGCCTGGATTGATCGTGCTGTGCGGTCGGTTCGAAGGGGTGGATCAACGGGTCATCGAGGCCCGCGGGTTCGAGGAGGTCGCCGTGGGCGACGCGGTCCTGGCCGGTGGCGAGGCGGCGGCGTTGGTGGCGATCGAGGCCTGCGTTCGGCTGGTCCCTGGCGTTCTGGGGCAGGCGGAGAGTTTGGCCGAAGAAAGCTTCGAGGACGGGCTCCTCGAGCATCCGCAGTACACCAGGCCGCGGACGTTCGAAGGGCTCGACATCCCCGAGGTGCTGCTGGGCGGCAACCACGCCGAGGTTCGGAAGTGGCGGCAGGCGCAGCGGGAGAAGACCACGCGGGAGCAGCGGCCGGACTTATGGGCGCGGCGTCCCGCCAACTGACAACCAAAGGGCGCTCAAAGCCCCACAAAGGATGAAGACCATGAACGTGATCGAGACCCTCGAGAAGGAAGAGGCCGACCGCCTCCTCGCCGTCCGCAAGATCCCCGAGTTCCAGCCGGGCGACACCGTGCGCGTGAACGTGAAGATCAAGGAAGGCGAGCGCGAACGCGTCCAGGCCTATGAGGGCGTCTGCATCGCCCGCGGCGGCCAGGGCATCAACGAGAGCTTCACGGTGCGCAAGATCAGCTTCGGCGAAGGCGTCGAGCGCTTGTTCCCGGTGATGAGCCCCAACATCGAATCCATCGAAGTGAAGCGCCGCGGCGTCGTCCGCCGCGCCAAGCTCTATTACCTGCGCGACCGCCGCGGGAAGTCGGCCCGCATCGCCGAACGCGCCATGGGCGCCCGCGCGGTGGACGAGACCCCGGAGACCGAGGAAGCCTAGGCTTCCAACGGTTCAACGAATTCGAGACGGCGGCCGCAGCGATGCGGCCGCCGTTTTCGTATCTCCCCCGTGAAACGGCGGGAGGGGGACCGCTCGCCGAAGAGCGAGTGGTGGAGGGGGCGAGCCACCTCAACTGAATTCAAGATAGCCCGGTCGACCCGCCGCGTGTGAGGCTTGCCCCCTCCACCATCGGCTCTTCGGCCGATGGTCCCCCTCCCGCCGCTGCGCTGGGGGAGGATCTGAAGCTCAATTCCCTTCCGGATACTGCGGCAGACCGTCGTCGATCACCGTCCAGTCGAGCTTGCGGCTGACCCAGATGTGGCTGCCGGGCCTAAGCGCCTGCGGGTCGTCCAGCGTCGTCACCGCCACCGCCAGCCAAGGCCCGTCCTGCGGCTCGGCGAAGACCGGCGTCCCGCAGTTGGCGCACGACAGGCGATGCAGCCGGGCCGAGGACGCCCAGCGGGTGGTCTCGCCGGCGCGGGTCACGTCGGGGGCGTTGAACAGCGCCCGGGCGAAATAGGGGCCGCCGGTGGCGCGCTGGCAGTTGCGGCAGTGGCAGAGGCGCACATTGATCGGCTCGGCCGTGGCCCGCCAGCGCACCTGCCCGCAGAGGCAGCCGCCCTCATAACGCGCGGCGCTCACCGGGGCTCGCGGCTCTCGCGGACATAGGCGGTGCAGCCCTCGACCAGGTGGTCGAACATCAGGCGCATGCGCCGGCTGCCGCGCAGGTTCTCGTGCATGACGATCCAGCAGCCCATCTGGAAGAAGTCGAAGTTCGGCAGCACCCGTACCAGGCCCCAGCGGCGGGCGAGGCCGGTCTGGACGACGCCGATGCCGAAGCCCGCGCGCACGGCGGCGGTCTGGGCCAGGTCGCTGTCCGAGCGGAAGGTGAAGAGCTCGCGGCTGACCGGCATGTTGATGCCGGGCACGTCGCGGATGCTGGCGGCGCTGTCGAAGCCGACGATGGTGTGGCCCTTGAAGTCCTCCATCATCTGGGGCGTCCCATGCCGCTCCAGGTATTCGGGGGCGGCGTAGAAGCCCAGGACCACCTCGCCCACCTTCTTGGCGACCAGCGAGCTCTGGCTGGGCGGCGTCATGCGCACGGCGATGTCCGCCTCGCGGCGCGACAGGTCGTCATTGATGTTGGAGAGCTTGAGCTCGATGACCACGCCCGGATGCTCCTCGCGGAAGCTGGTGAGCATCGGCGGCAGCACCTCGACCCCGACCATCTCGCTGGCCGAGACGCGGATCGAGCCGACCAGGGAGTTGGCCGCGCCCGACGCGTCGCGCACGGCGGCCGAGGCGGCCGCCGACATGTCGTGCAGGTGCGGCTTCAGCTCCAGCGCCAGGTCGGTGGGCTGCAGCCCGCGCGGGCTGCGCAGGAACAAGGGCGAGCCCAGCCGCTGCTCCAGCGTCTCGATGTGGCGGCCGAGCGTCGGCTGGGTCAGGCCCCGCAGGCGCGCGGCGGCCGACAGGGTGCCGGCCTCCAGCACCGCGTGCAGGCTTTGGAACAGGTCCCAGTCGTTCGGTCCGGGCATGCGCAGATGAATACCTGTTCCAGAGGAATCGGCAATTCTGTTTGGGAGAGATGGGGCGCATCTCTGCCGCCCACAAGGCAGGGAGATAACGATGATCTCGAAAGACCAAAGGCTGGCGCTGGTGATCGGCGCGACGGGCGGCGTCGGCGGCGCGGTCACCGAGCGCCTGCTGGCCGGCGGCTGGCGCGTGCGGGCGCTGAACCGCGATCCGGACCGCGCCCGCCAGACCCACGGCCGCGCGGGCCTGGACTGGGTGAAGGGCGACGCCATGGCCGAGGCCGATGTGGCCGCCGCCGCGCAGGGCGCGAGCCTGATCGTCCACGGCGCCAATCCGGCCGGCTACAGGAACTGGGCGGGCCTGCAGCTGCCGATGCTGAACGCGTCGATCGCCGCGGCCAAGGCGGCGGGCGCGAAGCTGCTCTTCCCGGGCACCGTCTACAACTATGGCCCCGACGCCTTCCCCAAGCTCACAGAGGCCTCGCCGCAGCACCCGCTGACCCGCAAGGGCGCGATCCGGGTGCGGATGGAAGCGGCCCTGAAGGCGGCGTCCGACGAGGCGGGTCTGCGGGTGATCATCGTGCGCGCCGGCGACTTCTTCGGGCCGAGGACCACCGCCAACAGCTGGATGGCGTCGGGCCTCATCAAGCCTGGCAAGCCGCTGACCTCGGTGATGTACCCGGGCCCGCTCGGCGTCGCCCACGGCTGGGCCTATCTGCCCGATGTCGCGGAGACCATGGTCACGCTGGCCGAGCGCGACGACCTGGCCGCCTTCGAGGTCTTCCACATGGCCGGCCACACCGTCACCGGCGACGAGCTGGTCGCGGCCATGGCGCGGGTCGCCGGGCGCAAGTTGGCCGTGAGCCGCCTGCCCTGGCTCGCGCTGCACGCCATCGCGCCGTTCAACGAGACGATGCGGGAGATGCTGGAGATGCGCTACCTCTGGGACGAGCCGGTGCTGCTGGACAACGCCAAGCTCGCCGCCCGCCTGGGCGCCGAGCCGCACACGCCGCTGGACGACGCCCTGCGCGCGGCGCTTGCCGGCCTGGGCGTCCTGCCGCAGCCCGTCGCGCAATTGGCGGCGTGAGGGCAGGAAATTGCGCCGCACACCGTAGAAATGCGGCGCCGCAGCACTAGACGTGCGTGGGGTCGCGGACCTACATGCCGCTCATGCCCCCCGCTGCAAAATCTTCCGGCAAGACGCTCTACGACAAGATCTGGGACAGCCACTTGGTGGCTGACCAGGACGGCGAGTCGATCTTCTACATCGACCTGCACCTGATCCATGAGGTGACCACGCCGCAGGCCTTCGCGGGCCTGCGCGCCGCCAAGCGCGGCGTGCGCCGGCCTGACCGCACGCTGGCGGTCGCCGACCACAATGTGCCGACCGAGGGCCAGGCGCTGGGCGTCGCCGCCGTGGCGGACGAAGAGGCGCGGCTGCAGCTCCAGACGCTGGAGCGCAACGTGCGCGACTACGGGATCGAGTTCTTCCCGATGGGCGACATCCGCAACGGCATCGTCCATGTGGTGGGCCCCGAGCAGGGCCGGACCCAGCCCGGCATGACCATCGTCTGCGGCGATTCCCACACCTCGACGCACGGCGCCTTTGGGGCGCTGGCCCAGGGCATCGGCACCTCGGAGGTCGAGCATGTGCTGGCCACCCAGACCCTGCGCCAGAAGAAGTCGAAGAACCTGCGGGTCACCATCGACGGCGAGCCGATCCCGGGCGTCGGCGCCAAGGACTATGCGCTGGCGGTGATCGGCGAGATCGGCACC
Organism: Phenylobacterium sp.; assembly: GCF_035309685.1. Classification (GTDB taxonomy): domain Bacteria; phylum Pseudomonadota; class Alphaproteobacteria; order Caulobacterales; family Caulobacteraceae; genus Phenylobacterium. The sequence goes on along the minus strand of NZ_DATGEX010000046.1, from coordinate 57,295 downwards.
GCCGGCGGCACGGGCTATGTCATCGAATACGCCGGCTCGGCGATCCGGGCGCTCTCGATGGAAGGGCGCATGACCCTCTGCAACCTGACCATCGAGGCGGGCGCCAGGGCGGGCCTGGTGGCGCCGGACGAGACCACCTTCGACTATCTGCGTGGGCGGCCCGCAACGCCCAAGGGCGCGGCCTGGGAAATGGCGCTTTCCTACTGGAAGAGCTTCTTCTCCGACGACGACGCGCATTGGGACCGCGAGATCGTGCTGGATGCGGCCAAGATCGCGCCCCTGGTCACCTGGGGCACCAGCCCCGAGGACGTGATCGCCGTCACCGACCGCGTGCCCGACCCGGCCAGCTTCGAGACGCCCGACAAGCGCGCCTCGGCCGAGCGCGCGCTCGCGTACATGGGGCTCACCGCCGGCCAGCCGATCAGCCAGGCCAAGGTCGACGTGGTGTTCATCGGCTCCTGCACCAACAGCCGGATCGAGGACCTGCGCGCCGCGGCGAAGATCGTGGAGGGCCGAACGGTGGCCAGCCACGTGCGCGCCATGGTCGTCCCGGGCTCGGGCCTGGTCCGCGCCCAGGCGGAAGAGGAGGGCCTCGACGAGATCTTCCTGGCCGCCGGCTTCGAATGGCGCGAGCCCGGCTGCTCCATGTGCCTGGCCATGAACCCCGACAAGGTCGGCCCCGGCCAGCGCTGCGCCTCCACCTCCAACCGCAACTTCGAGGGCCGCCAGGGCCGCGCCGGGCGCACCCACCTGATGAGCCCGGTGATGGCCGCCGCCGCCGCCATCGCGGGCCACATCGCCGACGTCAGGGACTACCTGTGAGCCCGCCCCTGATCCCCCCTCTGATCAGGGGCCTGGACCACGTGGCCATCGCGGTCCGCGACTTCGACGCCGCGGTCGACGGCTATCGCCGCCTCTTGGGCCGCGAGCCGGAGCTGGAGCCGCGCGACGGGGCCAACCGCGCCTGGTTCCACCTGGGCAACATGGCGCTGGAGGTGATCGCGCCAAGCGGCGAGGGCGCGGCGGGCGACCGGGTCAACGCACGCTTGGACTTCGCCGGCGAGGGGCTGTGGATCGCCGCCTTCCAGGTGGACGACGTGGCCGCCGCCGGCCGTCTGCTGAGCCGCCGCGGCCTCGACGTCGAGCCCTACGCCCAAGTCGCCCGGGTGAAGGCCGCCGGCCTCGACTTCGTGCTGACGCCGGGCCGGATCGGCGCGGCGCCCTCGCCCGCCATCGGGCCCGAGGACGCGAGCGTGCCGGCGCTCGACCACATCGTCGTCCACACCCCCAATCCCGACCGGGCGCTGGGCCTCTATGGGGCCAAGTTCGGCCTCGACCTGCGGTTGGACCGGGCCAACGAGCGGTGGGGCGCGCGCCAGCTGTTCTTCCGCTGCGGCGGCGCGGTGTTCGAGGTGGGCGCGAGCCTCAAAGGGCCTGTCACCGACGAGGCCGACCGTTTCGGCGGCCTGGCCTGGCGGGTCAGCGATCCCGACGCCGCCCAGGCCCGCATCGCCGCCGCCGGCTTCGACGTCTCCGAGGTCCGCCCCGGCCGCAAGCCCGGCACCAAGGTGTTCACCGTGCGCGACGCGCCGGGCGGCGCGCCGACGCTCATGCTGATGCCGTCACCCGAGCTGGAAACCGCCTGATGGACGCCTTCACCCGCCTGGACGCCAAGATCGCGCCGCTGCCGCTGGCCAACATCGACACCGACCAGATCATCCCCAAGCAGTTCCTCAAGACGGTGGAGCGAGAGGGCCTGGCCAAGGGCCTGTTCTACGACCTGCGCTTCGACGGCGAGGGCAAGGTCAAGCCGGACTTCGTGCTGAATCGCCCCGAGTACAAGGGCGCGGGCGTGCTGGTGGCCGGCGACAATTTCGGCTGCGGCTCGTCCAGGGAGCACGCGCCCTGGGCGCTGATGGACTTCGGCATCCGCTGCGTGGTCTCCACCAGCTTCGCCGACATCTTCTACAACAACTGCTTCCAGAACGGCCTCTTGCCCGTGGTCCTGAAGGCCGACGAGGTGCAGGCGCTTATGGAGGAGGCCAAGGGCGGCAACCACCTGGTCACCGTCGACCTGGAGGCCCAGACCGTGGTCAGCCCTTCCGGCCGCCAGTTCGCCTTTGAGATCGATCCGCAGCGCAAGGAAAAGATGCTCAAAGGCCTGGACGCCATCGGCGAGACCCTGCTGGCGGCCTCCGAGATCGACACCTACGAGATGAAGCGGGCGCTGGACCGGCCCTGGCTCGAAGACGCCTGAAGGACTGACCATGAGCATCATCATCGCCGGCACGGTCCGCGTGCCGCCCGACCAACTGGCCGGCCTCAGACCGCACCAGCTGCGGATGCTGGCGGCCAGCCGCGCCGAGGACGGCTGCCTGACCTACAGCTATGGCGAGGACGTCGCCGAGCCCGGCCTGATCCGCGTCTTCGAGGTCTGGCGCGACCAGGCCGCCATCGACGCCCATTTCAAGGCGCCGCACATGGCCGTCTGGCGGGCCGCCTGCGCCGAGCATGGGGTTTCCGACCGCAAGCTCTTCGCCTACGAGACGGCCTCGGAACGCGCTCTAGCCTGAAGGCCCACCCATGACCGACCTGCTGCTCCTGCCCGGCGACGGGATCGGGCCCGAGGTGACCGCGCAGGTGCGCCGCGTGGCGACCCGCCTCGCCAACGACCTGAAGATCGACGAGCGCCCCTTCGGCGGGCAGAGCTTCGACGAGCTCGGCAGCCCGCTCACCGACGAGACGCTGGCCACCGCCAAGGCGTCGAAGGCGGTGCTGATGGGCGCGGTCGGCGGGCCGAAGTGGGCCAATGCGCCGCGCGACAAGCGCCCGGAAGCCGGCCTGCTCGGCTTACGCGCCGGCATGGGCGTGTTCGCGAACCTGCGCCCCGCCATCTGCTTCGGCCCGCTGGCCGGCGCCTCGACGCTGAAGCGCGAAGTGATCGAGGGCCTCGACCTGATGATCGTGCGCGAGCTGACCGGCGGGGTCTATTTCGGCAAGCCGCGCGGCATCGAGGACCTGCCCGGCGGCGGGCGGCGCGGCGTCGACACCCAGGTCTACACCACCTTCGAGATCGAGCGGATCGCCCGCGTCGCCTTCGAGCTGGCCCGCAAGCGCAAGAACAAGGTCCACTCGGCCGAAAAGTCCAATGTCATGGAGACCGGCTTGCTCTGGCGGCAAGTCGTCACGGATCTGCACAAGCGCGACTACGCCGACGTCGAGCTGGAGCACATCCTGGCCGACAACGCCGCCATGCAGCTGGTCAAGAACCCCAAGCAGTTCGACGTCATGGTCACTGACAACCTGTTCGGCGACATCCTCTCGGACGAGGCGGCCCAGCTCACCGGGTCGCTCGGCATGCTGCCGTCCGCCGCGCTCGGCGAGCCCGGGACGCCCGGCCTCTACGAGCCGATCCACGGCTCGGCGCCGGACATCGCCGGCCAGGGCATCGCCAATCCGCTGGCCGCGATCCTCTCCTTCGAGATGGCGCTGCGCTGGTCGCTGGACCGCGCCGACCTGGCGGACAAGCTCTACGCCGCGGTCGGCAAGGCCCTGGAAAAAGGCGCGCGCACGCCGGATCTGGGCGGCGGCCTCACCACCCTGCAGATGGCCGACGCGGTGCTGGCCGAGCTTTAGAGCGCGCGGCGCAGGAACACCGTGCCCTCCACCGGGGTGTCGTAGTAGCGCGGCGTCGGGCCGAAGCCGGTCTGCCGATAGAGCGCCAGCGCCTCGGCCATGGTCGGCAGGGTGTCGAGCTTGATCCCGCAATAGCCGATCGACCTTGCTCGCGAGACGATCGCCTCGACCAGCGCCCGGCCCAGGCCCATCCGGCGTCCGGCGGGGGCGACGTAGAGCCGCTTCATCTCGGCGTCGCCGCCGCGCTCGGGCCGGAGCGCGACACAGCCGAGCACGTCGCCCGCCGGTCCGGCGGCGATCAGCAGCTCGCCGCCCGGCGGACCGTACTTGCCCGGCAGGTCGGCGACCTCGGCGGCGAAGTCCTGGTAGCCCAGGTCGACGCCCAGCGACTGCGCATAGGCCTCGAACAGCGCCGCGACGGCGGCGAGGTCGCCCGCCGACTCCGCGCGCCGGATCTGGACGCCCGCCGGCGTCACAGCTTCAGCCGCCAGGTCTCGCTGACCTCGTCGTGGCCGAAGTCGTCGTGCACCCAGGTGCGCTCCAGCTCGAAGCCCTGGGCGGCGTAGATGCCGCGCGCGGCGACGAGCACCGCGTGGGTCCAGAGCACGATCTCGCGGTAGCCGGCGGCCCGGGCGAAGTCGACGCACTGCGCCACCAGCCGCTTGCCGAGGCCCAGGCCCCGCGCGGCCGGCGTCAGCATCAGCAGGCGCAGCCGCGCGACGCCGGGGTCTTCGTCCCTCACCAGGAAAACGCAGCCGATCCGCTCACCCTCCCGCTCGGCGATCCAGCAGCGCTCCATCGTCGCGTCGTAGCGGTCCAGGAAATCGGCGCAGATCCGCGCCGTCTCGGCTTCGATGTGGCCGTTCCAGCCGTATTCGCGGGCGTAGGTCACGCCGTGGCGCTCGACGATCCAGCCCATGTCGCCCGCCTGGTGGCGGCGCAGCCGCACCGGCCCGTCGGCCTTCGCGCCCAGCAGGGTCTCCACCTGCGCCATCGCCTCCGTCAACCGCGCGCGGCCGGCGTGCGAGAGCCCGCCCATCATACCCTCCACCAGGGCGTCGGAGCGCCGGTCGAAGGGGGCGAACACCGCCGCGCCGTGCTCGGTCAGCCGCAGCAGCGCGCTGCGGCCGTCGGTGGCGGAGCGTTCGCGGCTGACCACGCCGTCGCGCTCGAAGCGGGCGAGGATGCGGCTCAGGTAGCCGGCGTCGAGGCCGGTGATCTCGCCCACCGCCTTCGCCGTGACCCCATCGCCCTTGGCGATCTCGTAGAGCACCCGGCCCTCGGCCAGGGTGTAGGAGGTGCCGAGGTAGCCCTTTTCCAAGAGGCCGATGGCGCGGGTGTAGAAGCGGTTGAAGCGACGGACCGCGGCGACCGGATCGGCGGCATCGGCAGGCGGATGGTCGGCAAGCATGGCGATCTCCCGAACGCCAGCAGGCTCCAGTTACTTGACGGAGTCAACTATTTGCGGTGAGCGCCACCCGCACCGCCTCGACGGTCCGCGCCACGTCGGCCTCGGTCGTGCGCCAGTTGCAGGCGCTGACCCGCATGCAGCGCCGCCCGCGGAAGGTGACGCCGCCGAACAGCGCCTCGCCGCCGGCGTTGATCGCCGCGATCACCTGGTCGGTGCGCGCGTCGTGGTCGGCCTCGGTGGCCCCGGCCTGCGGCGAGAGGAACCGCACCAGCCCCTGGTTGAGATGCGACGAGGTCACGACCTCGGCCCCGGCCAGCGCGCCGATGCCCGCGGTGATCGCCTGCGCATAGCGGCAGGTGCGGTCGACGAGGTCGGCGACGCCCTCGCGGCCGAGCTCGCGCAGGGCGGCGTAGAGGGCGAACCCCCGTGCGCGGCGGGAGAACTCCGGGTTCCAGTCGATCTGGTCGCGGGCCGCGCCGCCGGCCGGCAGGTAGCTGGTGGCGAGCGTCATGGCCGCCCGGTGGGCCTGGGCGTCGCGGACGAAGGCGAGGCCGGAATCGTAGGGGACGTTCAGGTACTTGTGCGCGTCGGTCGTCCAGCTGTCGCAGAGCTCGATCCCCTCGGCGAGGCCGCGATGGGTGGGCGTCGCGCGCGCCCAGAGGCCAAAGGCGCCGTCCACATGGGTCCAGGCGCCGGCCGCGCGGGCCATGGGCGCGAGCTTCCCGAACGGATCGAAGGCCCCGCGGTTCAGCTCGCCGGCCTGCAGCACCACGATCGTCGGGCCGCCGTCCTCAGCCAAGGCCGCGCGCAGCCCCTCGGGCGCCACGCAGCCGGCCTCGTCCATCGGCAGCGGGACGATGTTGTCCGAGCCCAGGCCCATGAACCGCACCGCGCGGTCCACCGAGCCGTGGCGGTCGGCGTTGGCCAGGATGCGGATCGGCGGCGCCCCGGCCAGGCCCTTGGCCTCCACGTCCCAGCCGCCGTCGCGCAGCACCGCGTGGCGCGCGGCCGCCAGGCAGGTCGCGTGCGCCATCTGGGTGCCGGTCACGAAGCCGACGCTGGTCTGATCCGGCAGGCCGAAAAGGTCCTTCAGCCAGCCCGCCGCGACCTCCTCGACCACCGAGGCGGCCGGTCCGCAGGCGTGGATGCCGGCGTTCTGGTCCCAGGCGGTGGTCAGCCAGTCGGCCGCCATCGCCGCCGGCAGGCCGCCGCCGATCACCCAGCCGAAGAACCGCCCGCTCTGCGAGCCGAGGATGCCGCCCTCGACGTCGGCCACCAGGTCGTCGATCACCTGCACCGGCGCGACGCCCTGCGCGGCCAGCGGCCGACCCAGCCGCGCGCGCATCTCCTCCAGAGTGGCGGTGGTGGCGACCGACCGCGCGTCCAGGCCATCGAGCCAGGCGAAGGCGTGCTCGGCGGCCCGCGTCAGGGCGGCGCGTTCAGGTGTCTTCGTCGGCCCAGTCGTCATTTGGGGAGTCCCTCCAGGCGCGGGACATGGGGTGTCGTCGCGAGCTTCGTCAACGGGGCGATCGCGACAAACGGAAGGGGCATTCGACCTTGCCAAGCCGCGCGGCCGCATGATCCTGTCGCGCCTCGAACCAAGACCGGCGGGGAGATCCGATGGCGTACTGGCTGGTGAAATCAGAGCCCAACAAATACGCCTTCGGCGACCTGCAACGGGACGGCAAGACCGTCTGGGACGGGGTGCGCAACAACGCCGCCGCCCTGCACCTGAAGGCGATGAAGCTGGGCGACGAGGTGCTCTACTACCACTCCCAGGAGGGACTTGAGGTGGTGGGCGTGGCCAAGGTCGTGAAGGAGTCGTTCCTCGATCCCAGCGATCCGGCAGGCCGCTTCGTGGCCGTCGAGCTGGCGCCGGTCCGCGCCCTGCCCAAGCCCGTCAGCCTGCAGGCGATGAAGGCCAATCCGGCGCTCGCCGCCCTGGAGATGATCCGCCAGGGCCGGCTGTCGGTCTCGCCGGTCAGGCCCGCCGAATGGTCCGCGATCCTGAAGATGGCGGGCGCGTAGGCGGCTTCGCCGGCGTCTCGCCGGCGCGGCGCTGTCGGTACGCGCTGGGGCTCATCCCCAGGCGGCGCTGGAACTCGGCGTTGAACAGGCTCTTCGAGGTGAAGCCCGCGTCGTACATCACCGTCTTGATCGGCGCCCCGGGCTCGGCCAGCAGGCGAGCGGCCGCGGCCTCCACGCGGTGGCGGTTGAGGAAGGCGGCCACGTTGCCGCCGTGGCGCTCGTTGATCAGGCGCGAGACCTGCCGCGGCGCGGCGCCCAGGGCGCGGGCGAGACCGTCCAGGCCGAGCGCCGGGTCGAGGAAGGGCTGTCCCGCCATCACCGCCGCCAGCCGCGCGTCCAGGCTGTCGAAGTCCGGCTCGCCCTCGGCGGCGTAGGCGGCGATCAGCGGCGCGCGGCGCAAGGCGCGGCGCAGCGCCCAGAAGAGCGCCAGGCAGGCCGCCGCCAGCGACACCGCCAGCACCGCCAGGTAGCCGGGCGCGCCCAGGAACGAGCCGCTCGCCGAGGCCTGGGCCACGATCACCAGGCGCAGCCCAAGCACCAGCCCCGCCGCGATCAGCACGCCGGCCAGCAGCCGCCAGGTCGCCGCCGACCCATAGGCGTTACGGCCCACCAGGAAGCCGCGCACGGCGGCGGCGAGGTAGAGGCTCCAGACGCCGATGACATAGGCGTCCATCGCCGGCGCCCGCCCGCTCTCCCAGAGCGCGAGCCCCGCCAGCGCTGGGGCGAGGTGCAGAAGATCCAGGGCCGAAAGGCGGGGCGGCGGGCTCCTCGCCTGGCGCACCAGCTGCAGCACCAGCGCCGGCGCCATGAGGTCGAGGAACAGCACCAGATCGCCCAGGCGCGGCCAGTGGGCGATCTGCTGCGCCAGGTTCGCCCCCAGCATCAGGGCCACCACCGCGCAGAGCGCCGACAGGAACAGGCCGGCCCGCGAACGGTCGCTGGGCGCGGTCGCCAGAACCGCGGCGTAGAGCGCGAGCAGCACGCCGGCCGCCGCCTCGAGCGCGATGGCCGCCAGGCCGGACGCGGTCACCACGCCCACGAAACGGACCTCGAACGCATTTGCGGACCTGCGCGGCCGCGCGCGGCGGGCGCATTGCGCCTAGGCCGGGGCGTCGTCGTCCAAGGACCCCGCATGTTGCTCCGCCGCCTGATCCCCGCGCTCCTTCTCCTCGCCCTCGCCGGACCTGGCAGGGCCGCGGCGCGCTGCGACCTCGCCATCGCTCACGTCAACGTCGTGCCGATGAGCCGCGAGACCGTCCTGCCCGACCGCACCGTCCAGGTGCAGGGTGGGCGCATCGTCGCCATCGTCAAGGCGGGCGCTTCGCCGCTTGCCTGCCGCGTGACCGTCGAGGGCCACGGGCGCTATCTGCTGCCGGGCCTGAACGACCTCCACGTCCATCTGGACACCGCCGGCTTCGCCCAGGCCTTCGGGATCAGGGGCGCGCCGCCGGTCGATTTCCCGGCCGGCTTCGCCCTCTACCTCGCCAATGGCGTCACCGGCGTGCGGGTCATGTCGGGCGGGCCGGACATCCTGGCCTTCCGCGACAGCCAGAAGGGCCTGCGCTCAGCCTTTCCGCGCCTGGTGACAGCCAGCCCCATGCTGTCCGGCGCCCCGCCGGTGATCCCCGAGCCGATCACCCGGGTCGTGACGACACCGGACGCCGGCCGGGCGGCGGTCGATGAATACGCCACGGCCGGCTACGACTTCATCAAGGTGCGCGACAACCTGAGGCCCGAGGTGTTCCGCGCGATCCTGGCGCAGGCCAAGGTCCGCGGGCTCTATGTCGACGGCCACATCTCGCAGGGCCAGGGCCTGAGCGTCGCCGATGTGCTCGCCGCCGGCCAGCACGCCGTCGCCCACCTCGACAATTTCGCGCTGGCCATGAAGCGCGACAGCGACGCCCAGACCTACGTCCAGGAACTCCTCGCCTGCGGCTGCTTCGTCTCCTCGACCCTGCAGGTGGAGACCAATGCGCTGCGCCAGATCGCCGACTACGAGGGGATGATTTCGCGGCCGAGCGTGAAATATGTCCCGCCGCTGGCGGTGAAGGCCTTCTGGTCGAAGCCCAACAACGGCTACGCCGACGGCAAGGCCGACCCCGCCTTCTTCCGCGAACTCTACCGGCAAGACGGCGTCCTGCTGCGCGCCTTCGTCGCCGCCGGCGTGCCGGTGGTGGCGGGCACCGACGCCTTGAACCCGATGATCACGCCCGGCGAAAGCTTGCACGAGGAGCTGGAGGCGATGGTCGAGAGCGGGGTCACCCCCTACCAGGCGCTGCGCACCGCCACCGCGGTCCCGGCGCGGGTCGTTCCCGGCTTCGCGGATCTCGGCGAACTGGCGCCCGGCAAGACCGCGAACGCGGTGCTGGTCGAGGGCAATCCGCTCAAGGACCTGACAGCCTTACGGGCCCCGATGGGCGTGATGATCAACGGCCATTGGCTCTCGCGCGCGGACCTGGCGCGGGGTCTCGACCGCGCCGCCGCCAGCTACGCCCGATGATCCCTGGCCGCAGACATTTGCTGGGCGGGGCAGCGGCCTGCGCACTCGCGCCTGGCGCCGCCCTTGCCGCGAGGCCCTGGGCCGCCGTAACGCGGCGCCTCGCCGCCGACTATCCCGCCGATGGGCCCGGCGCGGTGGCCATCGCCGCGCGCGGCGAGCGGATCGCCTACGCCCGGGGCTTCGGCCTCGCCGAGCTGGAGCTGGGCGTTCCCATGGGCGCGGACAGCGTCGTGCGCATCGCCTCGCTGACCAAGCAGTTCACCGCGGTCGCCACCCTCAGGCTCATCGAGGCGGGCGGGCTTTCCCTGGACGACAGCCTGGCGCTGCGGCTCGCCGATTGCCCAACGGCCTGGCGGCCGATCACCCTGCGCAACCTGCTCAGCCAGACCTCGGGGCTTACCGGCGACATGGCGGCGATCTTCGCGCAGCCGCTCGTCGACCGCTCGCCGGGCGAGCTGCTGGCGCCCTTCCGCGACCGGCCGCTGACCGCGCCGCCCGGCGCGCGCTGGGGCTACAGCAATCTCAACTATTGGCTGCTCGGCAAGATCATCGAGACCACCACCGGCGAGCCCTACGCCGACCACATCGTCCGCCATGTGCTGGCGCCCGGCATGACGCGCACGCGCTACGGCGACGTGGGCGCGGTGATCCCGGGGCGGGCGCTCGGCTACGAACGCGAAGGCGGCGGCCCCTGGCGCAACGCGCGCGCTTTCAGCCAGACCATCGGCTACGCGGCCGGCGGGTTCCTCTCGACGCCTGCGGACATGGCCCGCTGGTACGCCGCGCTTGGCCGGGGCGAGATCGTCGGCCGCCGGATGCTCAATCTGGCCGGCGAGGCAGTCCGCACCCTCGACGGCAAGCCCACCGGCTATGGCCTCGGCTGGTATGTCTCCCAGATCGGCGGCGAGCGGGTGCTGCACCACGGCGGCAGCTCGATCGGCTTCATGGCCTACGATTTCTGGGTTCCGGCGCGGCGGCTGTTCGCCGGCGTCTTCCAGAACAGCAGCGATGAGCGCGGCGAACCGCGAGACGCCGCCCGCGCGGTGCTGGCCGCTCTCGTGGCCAAGGCGCCCTAACCCTCGACGGTCATCTGGGTCTGGGTGACCAGCGCCATCAGCTTGCCCTCGTCGTTGGTGATGCGGGTCTGCCAGACGCTGGAGCGGCGGCCGATGTGCAGCGGCGTCGCCTCGCCGGTGACGGTCGAGCCCACCGGCGCGCCGCGCAGGAAGTTGGTCTTGCTCTCCAGCGTCGCGGTCCGCGCGCCGGGCGCAAGGTTCAGCACCCCGCCGATGGCGCCCAGCGCGTCGGCAAACGCCATGTAGGCGCCGCCGTGCAGGATGCCGCCGGACGTGCAGAGGTCGTCGCGCACCGTCATCCGCCCGACGACGCGGGTCTTCTCGCGCTCGACGATCTCGACGCCCATCAGGTCGGAGAAGGGCATGCCGGTGGTCATCTTCGCGCTCCCCGAGGGCGCATCTTTCAAGATGCCACCCCGCCTTAGATCTCATGGATGATGCGAGCCTCTGGGTCCGAGCAAGTCAAGGAGCGGCTCTTTGGCCGCCCGCCTCGCGGCGCGCCTTTGGCGCGTCCTTGAGTTGCTCGGACCCAGAGGCAAACTGGCTGCCATGAGATTTAAGCCGCAGTCCGCGCGGCTGTCCTTACCTCCCCCGCGCAGCGGCGGGAGGGGGACCCTCGGCCAAGCGCAGCGAAGAGCCGAGGGTGGAGGGGGCATGCCTCAGGCGTTGCGGGTCTTTCGAGCAGCTCAAATGTCGAGCTTGTGGCTCGCCCCCTCCACCACTCGCTCTGCGGCGAGTGGTCCCCCTCCCGCCATTGCTGCCGCAATGGGGGAGGTAAGCGGGTTGCGCATTCGCCACGCCCTGACCATCTCAGCACTTCTGCAACCGGCTTTCAGTATCCCTCGCCTTGCGTCGCGGGGGCGCAGGGCGTAACGAACCGCTCCCTCAAGACCAAGGAGAACCGCGATGGGTTACCGGGTGGCCGTTGTTGGCGCCACGGGCAATGTGGGCCGCGAAATGCTGAATATCCTCGAGGAAGTGAACTTCCCCGTGGAGAAAATTCATGCGATCGCGTCGCGCAAATCCATCGGTGTGGAAGTCTCCTTCGGCGATCAGATCGTCCGTTGCGAGGACATCGCCCAGTTCGACTTCGCCAAGGTCGACATCGTGCTGATGAGCGTGTCCGGGATCTTCTCCAAGGAATGGTCGCCGAAGATCGCCGCGGCCGGTCCCATCGTCATCGACAATTCGTCGGCCTGGCGCATGGACCCCGACGTCCCGCTGATCGTGCCGGAAGTGAATCCGGACGACGCGATGTGGGCGAACCGCAAGAACATCATCGCCAACCCGAACTGCTCGACCGTGCAGCTGGTGGTGGCGCTCAAGCCGCTGCACGACCGCGCGCGGATCAAGCGCGTCGTCGTCTCGACCTATCAATCGGTGTCGGGCGCCGGCAAGGAAGGCATGGACGAACTGTTCGACCAGACGAAGAACGTCTTCGTGCTGGGGGCGACCCCGCCGAACAAGTTCCCCAAGCAGATCGCCTTCAACGTCATCCCCTTCATCGGGGAGTTCAAGGACGACGGCTACACCGACGAAGAGCAGAAGATGTGGAACGAGACCCACAAGATGCTCGATCCGGACATCGCGCTGACGGTCACCTGCGTGCGCGTGCCGGTGATGGTCGGCCACTCGGAAGCCGTGAACATCGAGTTCCACGAGCCGCTCGACGAGGACGAGGCGCGCGACATCCTGCGCGAAAGCCCCGGCGTGATCGTCATCGATAAGCGGGATTCCACCGGCTACATGACGCCGAAGGAAGCCCAGGGCGAGTTCCCGGTGTTCGTCAGCCGCATCCGCAACGATCCGACCGTCAAGAACGGCCTGAACATGTGGGTGGTCTCGGACAATCTGCGAAAAGGCGCCGCGCTCAACGCCGTGCAGATCGCAGAGCTGCTCCACGAGCGCGGCCTGATCCGCCAAAAAGCCCTCGCCTGACGCCATGACTAAGCCGGCGCCGGGCGGCGACTCCCGCCCGGCTCTGGCCGCGGCGATCGTCTGCTACCTCATCTGGGGGGTCGTGCCCCTGGTGTTCCAGGCCATGGGACACTTAGGGATGACCCCGTGGGAGATCCTCGCCAACCGCACGGTCTGGGCCGTGCCGATCGCAGCGCTGTTCGTCGTGCTGGCGGGTCAGGGGCGCGAGGTGGCCGCGGTGCTGCGCAACCGGCGCACGCTGGCCTGGCTGACGCTGTCGTCGCTGCTGATCGCCGGCAACTGGGGCATCTACATCTGGGCGGTGAACTCCGGCCGGGTGCTGGAGACGGCGCTTGGCTACTACATCAACCCGCTGCTCGGCATGGCGGCCGGCGCGCTGATCTTCAACGAGAAGATCGACCGGCTGGGCTATCTGGCCATCGCGCTGGCGGTGGTGGGCGTCGCTGTGCAGGCCGTCGCGGTCGGCGGCCTGCCGATCGTCTCCCTGGCGCTGGCGCTGAGCTTCGGCGGCTACGGCATCGTGCGCAAGCGCGTGGCGGCCTCGGCGCAGACGGGCCTCTTGATCGAGTGCCTGGTGCTGGCGATGTTCGGCCTGGCCTATGTGGTCTGGCTGCAGCGCTCGGGCGTCGGCCACCTCGGCAAGAGCCTGCCGGCCACGGCCTGGCTGCTGGCCTGCGGGCCGTTCACCGCCGTGCCGCTGGTGCTGTTCTCCTGGGCGGCCAGGCGGATCCCGCTCTCGTCGCTGGCCTTCCTGCAGTTCTTAGGGCCCACCAGCGGCTTCGTCATCGGCGTGGCGCAGGGCGAGGCGTTCACGCCGCTCAGGGCCGCCTCCTTCGTGTTCATCTGGGGCGGCGCGGTGGTGTTCGCGGTCGCGGCCCTGCGCCGCTCGCGGCCCGAGCTGATGGCCACCGAGCTGGTCGAGCCGGCCGAATGACCAAAGCTTAACTGGGACCCAGACCGCGGGTGTCTTAGTTTCACCGTGGAAGCTGGAGGCCTTGCGCCATGGGCAAGCTGATCGCCGGAACCGTCATCTGCGCCGCCATCTGCACGGGGGCGGCCGTCGCCGCGCCCGCCCGGGCGGTGGGCGTCGACACCCCGCAGGACCAGGGCCCGCAGGCCCAGCAGGTCTATCTGCGCGAGACCCAGAAGGTCACCGCCCGCGCGCAACTGATCTACAAGCTGGCCGACAACGCCCCGGCCGCCGAAGGCCGCGCCGAGGTGGTCGAGCGCAGCCAGGGCCTGGTGGTCTATGAACCGGCCGCCGCGCCCGCCGCCGACCCGCAGGTCCGCCCGGCGAGCCCGGTCCACACCACCACGACCTCGACCGTCAGCTGGACGCCCGCGCCGGCGCTGCCCACCCCGCGCAGCTTCTAGGCCGCCCGACCGGCCTGTCATCAAGCCATCGCAAACCGGGGGCAAAGCCGCCTCCTGGATATGTCCAGGATCTAGGGGCGGCTGATCCGTTGCGCCGAATAGGCGCCGCGCGCATGGTCGGACCCTGCAAGGTCAAGGTTCGAGCCGGAGTACAGCGCATGCGTCCGTTCCCCGCCCTCTGGCTGGCCGCCGCGGCCATCGGCCTGGGCGCCCTGAACCTGGCGGCCGAGCCCGCGCCCAAGCCCCGGCCGATCGGCGAGGCGACCACGGCTCTGCCGGGCGCCCTGCCCGCCGGGAACGGCTTCGATCTCCCCAACGGCTGGCGGGTGACCCCGGCCGGGAAGGTCGTCGCCGACCTCAACGACCTGATCCTGAAGATGCTGCCCTCGCCCGACGGGCGGGTGATCGTCGCCATGCACTCCGGCTACACGCCGCACGGCCTTTCGGTCATCGACGCCAAGACCCACAAGGTGGTGCAGGAAGTGCCGCTGAAGACCACCTGGCTCGGCATGTCCTGGTCGGCCGACGGCAAGACCCTCTACGTCTCCGGCGGCAACGCCAACGGCGAGAAGAAGGAGGCGGCGAGCCTCGGCCCGATCTATGCCCTGGCCTACGCCAACGGCCGGCTGGACCCGACGCCCAAGGCCCAGTTCACCGACAAGCTGCCCACCGACCAGACCTGGTGGTCCGGCGTCCACGCCGACGCCAAGCGCGGCCTGGTCTGGGCCGCCAACCGCGGCACCTCGATGGACGCCACCGACGTCGTGGCCTTCGACGCCAAGACCGGCGCGGTGAAGAAACGCATCCGCGTCGGCGTCAGCCCCTACGAGCTGGCGCTCAGCGCCGACGGCAAGCGGCTCTACGTCTCCGACTGGGGCGACAAGAGCGTCAGCGTGGTCGACATCGCGGCGGAGAAGGTCGTCAAGACCATCCCCGTGGGCTTCAACCCCAACGACATGGCGCTCAGCGCCGACGGGCGCCTGTTCGTCGCCTGCTCCAACGAGAACACCGTCTATGTGATCGACACCCGCACCGGAACGGTGATGCAGGTGATCTCGATCGCGCTGTATCCCAAGGCGCCGCTGGGCTCGACGCCCAACGCGCTGGCGCTCGACGCCAAGCGCAAGCTGCTGTTCGTGGCCAACGCGGACAACGACGACGTGGCGGTGATCGACGTGAAAAAGCGCGAGACCAGCGAGGTCCTGGGCTTCATTCCGGCCGGCTGGTACCCCTCGGCGCTGACCCTCGGCGAGAAGGGCGACGTCCTCTACATCGGCGCCACCAAGGGCGAGTCCGGCCACCCGACGCTGAAAGGCCCGACCAGCCCGCTGGCGTCGAAGTTCAACGGCGACGAGACGATCAAGACCGTGCAGCGCAGCAGCGTCGAGCGCGTGCCCTTGGCCGGCCTGCGGACGCATCTCGCCGCCTGGACGAAGCAGGTGTTCGCCGACACCCCCTACAACGACAAGCTGCTGGCCGAGGCCCGGCCGTTCCGCACCCCCAGCATCATGCCGAGCAAGGTGGGCGCAGGCTCGCCGATCAAGCACATCATCTACATCATCAAGGAAAACCGGACCTACGATCAGGTCTACGGCGACCTGCCGCGCACCAACGGCGACCCGCGCCTGGCGATCTTCGGCCGCCAGATCACGCCCAACCAGCACGCCATGGCCGAGCAGTTCGCGGCCTTCGACAACTGCTACGCCGACGGCGATGTCAGCAAGGACGGCCACTCCTGGGCCAACGCCGCCTACGCCACCGACCAGAACGAGAAGTCCTGGCCCACCGAATACGGCGGCCACAGCCAGTCCACCTGGCGGTCCATGGCCTACATGCCGTCCGGCGGCTACCTGTGGGACGCGGCCAAGCGCAGGGGCCTGACCTACCGCAGCTACGGCGAATATGCGACGCGCGCCTCCACCGGTGAGCCGATGCTGCAGATCTCCGGCGCCAACGGCCTGGTCGGCCACGTCTCGCCCAACTATCTGCAGAACCGGGTGCGCGACACCGAGAACGCCAAGGTCTTCCTCCAGGAGTTCAGCGAGTACGAGAAGAACTTCGACTCACATGACCCCGAGAAGCGCCTGCCCAACTACATCGTCATGTCGATGCAGGAGAACCACACCCACGGCACCGACCCCAAGTCGTTCAGCCCCAGGGCCATGGTCGCCAACCAGGACGTGGCGCTCGGCCAGATGCTGGAGCGCATCACCCACAGCAAGTACTGGCCGGAGACCGCCGTCTTCATCATGGAGGACGACGCCCAGGACGGCCCCGACCACGTGGACGCGCGCCGCACCGCCTGCCTGGTGATCAGCCCCTACATCAAGCGCGGGACCGTCGACTCCACGCTCTACACGACGAGCTCGATGGTGCGTTCGATCGAGCTGCTGCTCGGCCTGCCGCCGCTCAGCCAGTACGACGCGGCCGCCACGCCCTTCTACGCGGTGTTCGGCACCACGCCGGACCTGACGCCCTTCAAGGGCCTGCCGGCGCAGTACGACGTCAACGAGATGAACTCGCCCAAGGCCTACGGCGCCCGCGAAAGCGCCAAGATGAACTTCGCCGACGCCGACGACGCGCCCATGCACCGCCTGAACGAGATCATCTGGAAGAGCGTCAAGGGCCCGGACTCGCCCATGCCGCCGCCGGTGCATCGGTTCCGCGCGGTGGTCGGGCCGGAGGCGGGCGGGAGGGAGTAGGCCGAAAGCCCAACGCGTCGGGGGTGGTCCCACGGAGGGCAGCGGCGACTTCCAGGTCCACCCGCTGGTAGGGCGACGGCGTATTTCTGAGACGCTCTCGCTGTCGTACTCTCCTCGTAGGGAGCAAGGAGGCATGGCTAAGTCACCGCCAAGACCAAGGGCTACACGCGCGCAACGCGGATCAATTGCGCCTCTTGATCCGAACAATACCTTCGAAAAGGTCGTGCCGCCCGAATATGAAATGATGATCGGGCGGGCCATGCACACATGGTCCAGCCTAGAACAGGCTATCGAAGAGGCGGTCTGGGCCTTGCTGTCTCTCGATATTGCCAACGGTCGGATTGTCACCGGCAGGTTGGATGCCAATCACAAGATATCCCTACTTCGAAGGCTTTGCGAAAAACGGCTTCCCCTTAAGGAGTTGCAAAACGTCCTTACGCTCATCGGAAGGCTAGAAGATCTGTATTCGACTAGAAATCTATTCGCTCACGCCATTTGGGGCACCAACAGACCGAGTGGCCAAGTCGTAGCGCTTTCCCTCAAAGAAAAGGTTCCTAACGATTCCTCGGAGGACGTCGTGGTGGCCGCGTACTACGAAATCAGCCAGTTGGGCGAGATCGTACTAAGCATGATGAAGGCTACGAACGCCTTGGTTTCTTTTCGGAAAATGGTTTCGCCCAGATAGCTGGGGCCAACTAGCCTCACCGCCCCGCCAGGCAAAGCGCCAGCCACTCCAACCCCGCCGCATTGGTATGTCCACTTCCGACCCATTGCGGACACTGACCGAGTCCGCCGCCGGCGCGTCCGCGCGGAGCGCCCCTTCGATCTCATGGATGATGCGAGCCTTGGGGTCTCGGCTTGTCAAGGACGCGCTCTTTGGCGCGCCGCTACGCGGCCGGGCGAAGCCCGATCCTTGAGAAGCCGAGACCCCAAGGCAGACTGGCCGGCATGAGACTTAAGGCTGGGAAGGGCCGGCCGGCGGCGACAGGCGCCAAATCCCCACTCGCCGATACCGGCTGATGCTTCTCCTCCCCTTGTGGGAGGAGGTGGCCTGCGGAGCAGGTCGGAGGTGGGGTTTCTCAGACTCACAGCCTCGAACCAGGCTTCGTCTCGCGCGGATGGCTCAGCGCGACCCCACCTCCGTCAGCCATCCGGCTGACACCTCCTCCCACAAGGGGAGGAGGATCTCGATCTGGCCTCTTAAAGGCTCGCGTAGGCCGCCTCGATCAGCCGCCGGGGCCTGCTGTCGTTCAGCAGGTCCGTCGACTGCTTGTTCATCACATAGGCGCCGCCCAGCTTGCGCTCCGGGTCGGCGAAGGCGCAGGAGCCGCCCCAGCCGGAGTGGCCAAAGGTCTCGTCGCCTGGGCCCCAGGGGTGCACGGTCTCGTTGCGCATGAAGCCCGCGCCCCAGCTCATCTCGAAGGGCAGCACCAGGTCGGGGCCACGGATGCGCGAGCGGGCGGCTTCGGCGATCAGGGCGGGCGAGAGAATGTCCTCGCCGTCCAGCCAGCCGTCGTTGGCCAGCGCCCCCATCACCCGCGCCAGCGCCTGGGCGGTGGCATAGCCGGTGGCCGACGGCAGTTCGAACCGGCGCAGGACGTCGGCGCC
Organism: Phenylobacterium sp.; assembly: GCF_035309685.1. GTDB lineage: Bacteria > Pseudomonadota > Alphaproteobacteria > Caulobacterales > Caulobacteraceae > Phenylobacterium. The sequence continues at coordinate 39,022 of NZ_DATGEX010000046.1, read as the reverse complement.
GAGGCCGCCGGGCTGGGCCCAGGGCGTCAGGAAGGCGGCCTTGGTGGCGGCGTTGAGGTGGCCGAAGTCCGGCAGGGCCTTGGGCCGCTGCAGCTCGGCCACGCGCCCGGCCTCGGCGTCCGGCAGGCCAATCCAGATGTCGAGGCCGAAGGGCACGGCCAGCTCCTCCCGCAGGGCCGCCCCCATGTTCCAGCCCTCGACGCGCCGGAAGATCTCGCCCGCCAGATAGCCGAAGGTGATCGGGTGATAGCCGCTGGCGCTGCCCGGCGGCCAGATCGGCGCCATGGCCGCGAGCTTGGCGCAGATGGCGTCCCAGTCGAACCATTCCGCGGGCTCCATCCGCTCCGGAAAGCCGGAGAGCCCTTCCTGGTGGCTCATCACCTGCTCGACGGTGATCTCAGCTTTGCCCGCCTGGGCGAACTCCGGCCAGAGCGAGGCGACCGTCTGGGCGTAGTCGAGCTTTCCGGCGTCGACCAGCCTGGCGATCATCAGGGCCGCGATGGCCTTGGTGGTCGAGAAGATCGGCGTCAGCGTCCTGTCGTCGAAGGCGCGGGTCTTGGCCCGGTCGGCGTGGCCGGCCCAGATGTCGAGCACGATCTCGCCGGCCTCCACCAGGGTGAAGCGCGCGCCCAGTTCCTCGCCCGCCGCGAAATTGGCCGCGAAGGCGTCCTTCACGGCGTCGAAGCGGATGGGGGCGAGGCCGGCGATCTCGACCAAGGGCAAGCTCCTGGAAGGCTAGAGCGGCTCTATGCGCAAGGCCGCGGTGGGGCGCACCAGCCGCTCGCCGAGCGCGATGATCGGCAGTTCCGGCGCGCGCCAGTCCTGCGCGGCCTGCACCACCTCGGCGGCGGCGCGGGCGGCCCGCTCGGCGGCGGCGACGGGGGTGAGGCCCTCGATCAGGCCCGCGCCGAAACTCGCCGCCACCAGGTCGCCGGTCCCGTTGGGCGCATAGGCGAGCCGGCGGTGCGCGAACAGGGTCGCCGCCTTGGCTTCGACGATCAAGAGGCCGATCTCGCCCTCGTCCACCGGCGCCGAGGTGATCAGCGCGGGCTTGCGAAGGCCGCGCGCCGCCGCCGCCGCGCCGGCCGCGCTCTCGATCTCGGCGCCTGAGAGGAAGCCCAGCTCCCACAGGTTCGGGGTGATCCAGTCGGCCAAGGGCACGAGCCGGTTCGCCACCGCCTCAGCCACCTCCGGCTCGACGTAGAGGCCCTTGGGGAAATCGCCGAGGATCGGATCGACCACCACCACCGGCGGCCGCTCCGACGCGACCTTGATGCGGCCCAGGACGTCGGCGGCGATCTCCACCTGCTCGGGCGAGGCGAAATAGCCGGTGATCACCAGGTCGACGAGGCCGAACAGGGCGTCGGCCTCCACGTCGGCCAGCATCTGGCTGAAGACCTCCGGCGGGGTCGCCTGGCCGTGCGCGCCGCGCGCCGGGTTGCGGCCCAGCATGACGGTCGGCACCAGCACGGGATCGATCTTGTGCGCGGCCAGCAGATACTGCTGCGCCGCCCCGCCGATCCGGCTGGCCGCGACGAATGAGGAGAGGACGAGGGCCAGCGGCATCAAACTGGCTTAGCCGCGCCGCGAAGCGGAAGAAAGAATAACCACGGAAAACACGGAAAACACGGAAGGGAAATTGGCCCGCGTTCCGTGATCTTTCCGTGTCTTCCGTGGTTCCAAAATCGACCTTTGCCGCTCGCGCGGCGAGGGCGCGCGCTAGTACCGGTAGTGGTCCGGCTTGAACGGGCCTTCGGTGGGCACGCCGATGTAGTCGGCCTGGTCCTTCGAGAGCTTGGTCAGCTTCGCGCCGAGCTTGCCCAGGTGCAGCATGGCGACCTTTTCGTCGAGGTGCTTGGGCAGGGTGTAGACCTTGGTCTGGTACTTGGCGCCCTGTGTCCACAGTTCGATCTGGGCCAGGGTCTGGTTGGTGAAGCTGGCGCTCATCACGAAGCTTGGGTGGCCGGTGGCGTTGCCCAGGTTCACCAGGCGGCCTTCCGACAGCACAATGATCTTCTTGCCGTCCGGGAATTCCACGTGGTGGACCTGCGGCTTGATCTCGTCCCACTTGAAGTTGCGCAGGCCCGCGATCTGAATCTCGCTGTCGAAGTGGCCGATGTTGCAGACGATGGCGTTGTTCTTCATCGCCCGCATGTGGTCGACGGTGAGCACGTCCTTGTTGCCGGTGGCGGTGACGAAGATGTCGGCCTTGTCGGCGACGTCTTCCATGGTCTGGACCTCATAGCCCTCCATGGCCGCCTGCAGGGCGCAGATCGGGTCGATCTCGGTGACGATCACCCGGGCGCCGCCGTTGCGCAGCGAGGCGGCCGAGCCCTTGCCCACGTCGCCATAGCCCAGGACCACGGCCACCTTGCCGGCCAGCATCACGTCGGTGCCGCGGCGGATGGCGTCCACCAGGCTCTCGCGGCAGCCGTAGAGGTTGTCGAACTTCGACTTGGTGACGCTGTCGTTGACGTTGATCGCCGGGAACGGCAGCTCGCCGCGCTCGGCCATCTGGTAGAGGCGGTGGACCCCGGTGGTGGTCTCTTCCGAGACGCCCCGAATCGCGTCGCGGATCGCCGAATAGAAGCCGGGCTTCTCCTTCAGGTAGCGCTTCATCACCGCGTAGAGGGCTTCTTCCTCCTCGTTCTGCGGGTTGTTGAGGACGCTCGGGTCCTTCTCGGCCTTGGGGCCCAGCACGCAGAGCAGGGTGGCGTCGCCGCCGTCGTCGAGGATCAGGTTCGGATAGCCGCCGTCCGACCATTCGAAGATCTTGTGGGCGTACTCCCAGTACTCCACCAGCGTCTCGCCCTTGATGGCGAAGACCGGCGTGCCCTTCACCGCGATGGCGGCGGCGGCGTGGTCCTGGGTGGAGAAGATGTTGCAGGAGGCCCAGCGCACGTCGGCCCCCAGCGCCTGCAAGGTTTCGATCAGGACGCCGGTCTGGATGGTCATGTGGAGGGAGCCGGCGATGCGGGCGCCCTTCAGCGGCTGGTCCTTGCCGAACTCGGCGCGCACGGCCATCAGGCCCGGCATCTCGGTCTCGGCGATGTCGAGTTCCTTGCGGCCCCAATCGGCGAGCGCGATGTCCCTGACGATGTAGTCGGTCATGTTGTCCTCTAGCGCCGATCTTCGGCAAATGTGGCGGCGAAATGGGGGAGTTGGCCGGCTCTATAGCCGCGCGCCATAGGCCATGCAAGAAATCATATAAAGACTTCTTTATGTGATTCTTAACCCCAGAACGGGTCGGCCGCCTGCAGCCGGTCAAGCGCCTTGGCGGCGCCGGCGACCAGCCGCGGCTTGGCGGCAGCCTGCAATCCCACCAGTTCCCCGGCCGCGAAGGCGGCTTCCGACGGCAGGGCGAGCGCGGCGAGCAGCGGCGCGGCGGTCGCCAGATCGTTCAGCGCGCCCAGCACCTCCTGCAGCTCTTTCAGGTGGCGCAGATAGCGGTGGACCGCCTTGTCGCCGTAGAGGCTCGCGAAACCGTCGCAGGCGTAGCGCAGCTTCTTGGCCTCGATGCGCAGGTGATGGCGCGCGGTGTCGTCGCCGCGCTCGACGTCGCGACCGCGCTTGCCGAGTTTCTTCAGGCGCGTCTTCAGCGCCCGCCGGGCGAAGGGGCCGACGGGCTTGTCCGCGCCGTCGGCGGCGCGCCAGCCGCCGGTCTCCACCCAGGCGGCGGCGTCGATCATCAGGGCCCGGAACCGCTCGGACGCGCAGGCCTGCGAGGCCTGGGCCCAGGCGGCCTCGCGCGCCACGTCCAGCGCCGCGCGCAGCCGCTCGACGCCGGGCGGCGGGTTGGCGCCGAGTTCGGCGGGGGCCAGGGTCTCGGCGGCGAAGACGTCGAGATTGCGCGCCCGCCCGCAGTTGGCGGCCAACCACTTGAGGTCCGCCTTGGCGGTCTCCAGCCCATCGCCCTCCAGCACCGCCTTGAAGGTCGAGAGCGCGCTGCGCAGGCGCCGCGCGCCGACCCGCAGCTGGTGCACCGCCTCGGGCGCCGCGGCCGGGGAGAGCGGACTCTCGCGCAGCACCGCGGCGTTGGCGGCGATCTGGGCCAGGGCCAGACGCGCGATGGCCTGGAAGGCGTCGCCGACGGTGGCGCCGTCGGCCAGCGCCACCTTGCCGCTCTTCTGCGCGGACGGCGCGGCGTCGCCGGCCACCAGGGCCTGGCCGCGCGAGGCCTTGCTGTCGAAGGCGAGGTAGAGCGGCGCGGCGGCCGAAAGCTCGCGAGCCAGGGCGAACAGCGCCGCGGGCGGTCCGGACTTCAGCTCCAATTCGACCTCGCAGATCGGCCGACGCTGATCGCCGCCCGATACCTCGCCCTGGTCGAGCGCCAGTTCGATCTCGGCGCCCTGGTAGCGGAAGGTGCGCTGGCGGCGGCTGACCCGGACGTTGAAGGCGGGCTTGAGGCTCGCACCCTGCGGCAACAGCTCCGGCAGGGGCTCCAGCGCCGGATCGGGCGCCAGGCCCTCGATCGGCGCCTCGTGCTCCTCGCGCACCAGGCCTTGGCCGCGCTTCAGCGTCTGGATGCGCTTGCCCTTGTGCTCGCGCACCCGCAGCGACGCGCCGGCCTTCTGCAGCACCAGGTCGGGGGTGTCGAAATAGACGCTGATCAGCTCGCGGGTTTCGTCGTCGCCCGCCAAAGACGCCTTGGGCGCGGCGGCCAGCACCGCGGCCAGATCCTCCGGCCCGCAGGCGAACTTCAGTTCGATCTCACGATCCGGGGACATCCCAACGCGCTCCGTCGTGGCGGGCTTCCATAGCATTTCCAGGCCCCTGTACGCCAAGTCTGTCGGCGCCCGCCTAGCCGAAACGTCCTGCGCGCCCTATCTCGGGGGTCCCGGGGGACGCATGCCGCAGCCGATCATCTCCATCGAGAGCCTGTCGAAGACCTACGCCGGCGGCTTCCAGGCGCTGAAGGACGTCAGCCTGAGCATCGAGAAGGGCGAGATCTTCGCGCTTCTGGGCCCCAACGGGGCGGGCAAGACCACGCTGATCGGCGTCACCTGCGGCCTGGTGAACCCGACCGCCGGCCGGGTGATCGCCGACGGCTGCGACGTGGTGAAGGACTACCGCGCGGCGCGGAAGAAGATCGGTCTGGTGCCGCAGGAAATCTCCACCGACATGTTCGAGACCGTCTGGTCGACGGTGAACTTCAGCCGCGGCCTGTTCGGCAGGCCCGCCAATCCGGCCTACATCGAAAAGGTGCTGCGGGACCTCAGCCTCTGGGACAAGAAGGACGCCAAGATCATGGCGCTCTCGGGCGGCATGAAGCGGCGCCTGATGATCGCCAAGGCGCTCTCCCACGAGCCGCAGATCCTGTTCCTGGACGAGCCCACCGCGGGCGTCGACGTGGAGCTGCGCCGCGACATGTGGGAGATGGTCCGGTCCTTACGCGAAAGCGGCGTCACCATCATCCTGACCACCCACTACATCGAGGAGGCCGAGGAGATGGCCGACCGCATCGGGGTGATCTCCAAGGGCGAACTGATCCTGGTCGAGGAGAAGGCCGAGCTGATGCGCAAGCTCGGCAAGAAGCAGCTGACCCTGCACCTGCAGGAGCCGCTGACGAGCGTCCCCGCAGACCTCACCGCCTACGACCTGGCGCTGGCCAACGGCGGCGCCGACCTCGTCTACAGCTTCGACACCCAGGCCGAGCACACCGGCATCGCCGAACTGCTGCGCGAGCTTTCCAGGCGCGGCGTCGACTTCAAGGACCTGCAGACCGAGCAGAGCTCGCTGGAGGAAATCTTCGTGAGCCTGGTCAGGGGCGCCGCATGAACGTCCACGCCATCGCCGCCATCTACCGCTTCGAGATGGCGCGCGCGTTCCGCACCATCGTCCAGTCGATCGCAGCCCCGGTGATCACCACCTCGCTCTATTTCATCGTCTTCGGCGCGGCGATCGGGCGGCGGATGCCGGCGCTGGACGGAGTCAGCTACGGCGCCTTCATCGTGCCCGGCCTGATCATGCTGTCGATCCTGACCGAGAGCATCTCCAACGGCTCGTTCTCGATCTACATGCCGAAATTCTCCGGCACGATCTACGAGGTGCTCTCGGCGCCGATCTCGGCGGTGGAGATCATCCTGGGCTACGTGGGCGCGGCGGCGTCGAAGTCGGTGCTGCTGGGGATCATCATCGCCATCACCGCCAGGCTGTTCGTGCCCTATCACATCGCCCACCCCTTTGTGGCGCTCGCGTTCCTGGCCCTGACCAGCGTCACCTTCAGCCTGTTCGGCTTCCTGACCGGGGTCTGGGCCGACGGCTGGGAGAAGCTGTCGATCATCCCGATGATGGTGGTGACCCCGCTGACCTTCTTAGGCGGCAGCTTCTATTCGATCTCCATGCTGCCCGAGCCCTGGCGGCAGATCGCGCTCGGCAACCCGGTCGTCTATCTGATCAGCGGCTTCCGCTGGGCGTTCTACGGCATCTCCGACGTCAGCGTCGGCACCAGCCTGTTGATGACGCTGGGCTTCCTGCTCGCCTGCCTGATGGCGGTGACCTGGATCTTCCGCACCGGCTGGCGGCTGAAGACCTGACCCTACTCGTCCTCGTCGAACTTGGCGGTGACCAGGGCTTCCAGGGCGATGACGACGGCCTCGGCCTCGGCGCCCTCGGCTTCGATCTCGATGCAGCAGCCGGGGCCGGCGGCCAGCATCATCAGGCCCATGATCGAGCGGGCGTCGACGGTCTGGCCGTCCTTGGACACCCGCACCTCGGCGTCGTAGCCCGAGGCGGTCTTGACGAACTTGGCCGACGCGCGGGCGTGCAGGCCGCGCTTGTTGACGATCTCGACGGTGCGGGTCGCCGCCTCGCTCACCGGCCTACTTTTCGCCGGCCAGGACGTAGGACGCGACGGAAATGTACTTGCGGCCGGCTTCCTGGGCGCAGGCGACCGCATCCTCCAGGCTCTGGCGGGAGCGCACCGAGGCCAGCTTGATGAGCATCGGCAGGTTGAGGCCGGCGATCACCTCGGCCTTGGTCTGCTCCATCACCGAGATGGCGAGGTTGGACGGCGTGCCGCCGAACATGTCGGTGAGCAGGATGACGCCGGCGCCGGTGTCCACCCGCCCGCAGGCCGCCAGGATGTCCTTGCGGCGGCGCTCCATGTCATCTTCCGGGCCGATGCAGATCGCCTCGACGGCGGCCTGCGGCCCGACCACATGCTCCATGGCGAAGACGAACTCTTCCGCCAGGCGCCCGTGCGTGACGATCACGAGCCCGATCATGCGCCTGGCCCGAACATGCGTACTTCTTCCAAGGGTATCCCCACCCGCGCGGCCTAAAACCCGTCCCGCGAAGCCGTGCTAAATACGCCTCTTGTGCGCCGCGTCAAAGTGGCTGAGCGCGCGACGCAGTTTCGCAGGCGCCGAGGCGGGCCGGGGATCGATCGCGATCAGCGGCCGGGAAACCCCCAGGACCTCGGCGAAGGCCGGCTCGGGAATGCGCTCCGGCGCCCCGCAGCGGGCGACCAGCGCCACCTCGGCGAACGGCAGGACGCCCAGGCGGACGACGTCGAGGCCGCGGATTTCCAGCAGGCCCGAGAGTGTGTCCGGCGCCCGGCCGAACAAGGCGCCTTCGCAGGTCCAGAGCAGCACCCGGTCGTCGGCGACCAGCGAAAACCCCGCGTCGAGCGCGCGCAGCGCCAGGTCACTCTTGCCGGCCCCGGCCGGGCCCTCGATCAGCACGCCGCGCCAGACGCCGCCAAGCCGGGCGGCGATCAGGACGCCGTGGCGGATCATGGCTTCGCTTCCGGAAGGAACAGCAGGAAGATCGCGCCCACCACCTGGCCGTCCACCACCCGGTTCTGCGCCTGCAGGGTTCCGCCGTGCGCCTGGACGATCTGGCGGGCGATGGAGAGGCCCAGGCCCGAGTTGCCGCCGAACGCCGCGCCCTTGGGCCGCGAGGTGTAGAACCGCTCGAAGATGGTCTCCAGATTCTCCGCCGGGATGCCGGGACCGTTGTCGGAGACCGTGGCGATCACCCGGCCCGCGGCCTTCTGCATGGCCACCACCACCTCGCCGCCGGGCGGGCTGAAGGAGCGGGCGTTGTCGATCAGGTTGCGGAACACCTGGCCAAGCGACCCCTCGCGGCCCTGCACCATCACCGGCTCGGAGGCGCCCGAGCGGTGCAGGACGACCCGCACGTCGCCGGGCTTGGCTGTCGCCTGGTAGAGCGCGACGATGTCGGCCACCAGCCGCTCCAGATCGACGGGCTTGGGCGCATCGCGCGACAGTTCCGCATCCAGCCGCGAGGCGTTGGAGATGTCGGTGACCAGCCGGTCCAGGCGCTGCACGTCGTTCTGCAGGATCTTCAGCAGGCGCGCGCGCGCCACCGGCTCGGTGACCAGCTCCAGGGTCTCCACGGCGGACCGCAGGGAGGTGAGCGGATTCTTGATCTCGTGCGCCACGTCGGCCGCGAAGCTCTCGATGGCGTCCATCCGCTCCGACAGCGCCTGGGTCATGTCCTCCAGGCTGCGCGTCAGGTCGCCCAGCTCGTCGTCGCGTCCCGCCAGGTCCGGCAGCGAGATCGCGCGTGCGCCGGCCAGCCGCACCCGGTCGGCGGCGCGCGCCAGGCGGCGCACCGGCTGGGCGATCAACTGGGTGAGCAGCAGGGACGAGGCCAGGCTGACGGCGATGGCGATCAGATAGAACGGCACCTGCGCCATCCGCTCGCGCGCGATGATCGCGTCGACGTCGTTGGCTTCGAGGGTCAGCACCCCCAGCACCGCCTGCACCCGCTGGATGGGAATCGAGACCGAGACCACCCGCTCGCCGGTCTCACTGCGCCGCAGGACCGCCACCGGGTGGCCACGCAGCGCCTGGGCCACCTCGGCCTTCAGCGCCGCCTGCGCCTCGGTGGCGGCGGAGCCGCGGCGGGGCCCGAGGCCCAGCGACATCGGCGTCTCGCCCCGCTTGCGCGCCGGCGGCAGGGCCTTTTCCTCCACCCGGTCGGCGACCAGCGCGCTGTCGGCCACCGGCCGGCCGCTCGGATCGAACAGCCGGGCCCGCTGGGTCTTCGGATTGGCCAGCATCTGCAGCACGACGCCGGCGTTGGTGGGGTCCATCTGCGGGAAGGGCTCGCCCACCGTGGCGGCCTGATCGATGATCGAGGCCATCAGCTCGCCCTGGGTGGTCAGGCTGTCGATGCGGGCGTTGACCAGCCCCTGGCGCAGTTCGTTGAGCACCAGGGCGCCGGCGATCAGGATCGCCAGGCCCAGCACATTGAGGACGACGATCAGCCGGCCAAGGCTCGATCCCGGCAGCCAGCTGAACCGCGATGGCGTCGCCGCGCGGCGCTCCCGCTCCCGCGCGCGGTCGCGATTGGAGCCTTCGCCGCCCCGCTCAGGTTTCGCGGTAGCGGTATCCAACGCCGTAGAGGGTTTCGATTGCGTCGAACTCGGGGTCAACGTCGCGGAACTTCTTGCGCATGCGCTTGATGTGGCTGTCGATGGTGCGGTCATCGACATAGACCTGATCGTCGTAGGCCGCGTCCATCAGGTTGTCGCGGCTCTTCACGAAGCCCGGCCGCTGCGCCAGCGATTGCAGGAGCAGGAATTCGGTCACCGTCAGCTTCACGGGCTTGCCTTCCCACAGGCAGTCGTGGCGCGCCGGGTCGAGCGTCAGCTTGCCCCGCTTGATGGCGCGGCTCCCCTCGGCGCCGGGCGCGGCGGGCGCCGGCTCCTCGCCCTCGACGCCGGCGCGGCGCAGCACCGCCTTCACCCGCTCGATCAAGAGGCGCTGGCTGAAGGGTTTGTGCATGTAGTCGTCGGCGCCCAGGTTGAACCCCAGGATCTCGTCGATCTCCTCGTCCTTCGAGGTCAGGATGATCACCGGCATGTCGCTGGTCCGGCGCAGGCGCCGCAGCACCTCCATCCCGTCCATGCGCGGCATCTTCACATCGAGGATCGCCAGGTCCGGCGGCTCGTTCTCCAGCGCCGCCAGGCCCGACGCGCCATCGTAGTAGGCCTTCACGGTGTGGCCGTGGCTTTCCAGGGCGAGGCTGACGGAGGTGACGATGTTCTCGTCGTCGTCCACCAGGGTGATCTTAGCCATTGCGGTCGTCGTCTCCTTGGAAGCCCGAGTCTTGCAAAACAGGGCGGGGCGTCGCCCGAGGGTAACGCGCCAGCCAAGCTAGTTATCCCCGACGGTGGCCTCAATGGGGCGGCCTAAATGGGGCGGCCTCGATGGGGCGCAATAACGACGGTCAATAGGACCTTAAAGCTTCGCGGCTAGTCTCCGGTTCACTTGGAGGGACTCTATGCCCGCTGCCGACGTTCATTTCGAGGTCTTCGTCCGACGCTATCCGGACTCCGGTTGGGCCCTCAAGATGGCCACCGACGTGCGCGCCACCGCCCTCGACACGGCCAACGAACTGATCCGCAAGGGCGCGGTGGCGGCGGTGCGGGTGATGCGCGAGACGCTCGATCCGGAGAGCGGCGAGTTCCACGGCCTCACCATCCTGAACCTCGGCGTCCCGGAGAAGCCGCGCAAGGTCAAGGCGCCGGAGCCCACCGAGCCGCTCTGCGTCGCGCCGCAGGACCTCTACACCTGCCACGCCCGCGAGCGGATCGGCCGCCTGTTCGAGACCTGGCTGGAGCGTCACGAGGCCTGCCCCTTCGAACTCTTGCACCGCCCCGACCTCGTCGAACAGCTGGAGGCCAGCGGCGTCGAGATCACCCACGCCATCCAGAAGATCGCCGTGCCGGAGGCCCATTCCCGCGGCGCCTCGGTCGGCGAGATGACCGCCTCGTTCAAGAGCCTGGGCGAACGCGCCATCGAGCGGCTGATGAAGGACGCCCGCAAGGGCCTGCCGCAGGTCTCGCCCGACACCTTCGGCAAGGTCGCCGCCCAGCTCGCCAGGGACCCCGAGGGCGCCTACCGCCTGGGCTGCGCGGTGGCCACGCACCTGTCGCCGGCCCGCAGCTGGGGCGAGAAGGTCGGCCTGCTGCTCGATCTCGCCGACAATGCGCCGCCCGAGGGGGCCGGCCGCGCGCTCGCGCTGTCGGTCATCGCCCAGCCGCTGGAGGAAATCGTCGGCTGCGAAAAGGGTCTCGACAACATCCTGGGCGGCGGCCTGGACCTGGGCGCCCGCCTGGCGGCCATGACGCGCCTGGCCGCCGCCACCGTGGTCGACCACCTGGTCAAGGCCGAACCCAGCGTCGCCAAGGTGATGCCGGAGCTTTCCACCCGCGCGCAACGGCTGGCCAAGTGGTTGCCCTGCGCCGATTTCGAGGGCGTCCGCGCCGCCATCGGCCAGCGCATCCTGCGCGACCTGGGCGGCCAGCGGCGCCTCAGACCCTCCGACCCGGTCAGCGAGATCGACGTGATCCGGGGCCTGGCCATGGCGCTCACCGCCGCCTCGGGCAAGCTGCTGCCGCTGGACAACGTCCAGGCCGCGGTCACCGCCCGCTCGAAGATGCTGGTCGCCCGCGACTTCGTGGAAGTCTACCTGGGCGAAGGCAATACGGTGCAGGAGGAGGCCGAGGCGCTGGTCTGGCTGACCGAGAACATCATCGGCGCCAGCAACAAGCGCGAGGCCGGCCGCTGGCTGAGCTCGCTGATCCTTAGCCTGCGCTTCGAGCGCGAGTGCCGCGAGACGCACCATCCGGCCATGCGGCTGGTGGAGCTGGCCAAGCTGCAGAAGGCCGTCGCCCGCTGCGGCCTGGTCGAGGAGGCCTTCAAACCGCTGCAGCTCAAGCTGGGCGAGATCGGCGGCCTGGTCGAGGCCGACGCCAGGCTGATCGCCACCACCGCGCGGGCGACCGCGCCGGCGCTCAACCGCCTGACCGCGCTCCTGAAGCTGGCCTGCGGCGAATCCGGCCCGCTCGGCCCCGTCGCCGACCGCGCCCGCGCCGAAGCCATGAAGCTCGCCCGCGCCGACGACACCCGCGCGGAGCTCTCCGGCGCGCCGGACCAGGTGGACGCGATCCGCGACCTGCTGAAGCACGCGGCGCTGGCGGCCTAGGGCGGCCCGAACTCCCTCGTCATCCTCCGGTCAGCCGCAGGCTGATCCGGGGGACCCATGATCTCCGTGATCACGGAAGAATCGCGGCGGCGCCGCCGAGGGCCGTGTTGCACCCATTGAGATCATGGGTCCCCCGGATCGCGTCTTCGCGCGACCGGAGGATGACGAAAGTGGGGTTTAGCCGGCAGGTGGCGGCTTAAATCTCATGCCGGCCAGTTTGCCTTGGGGTCTCGGCTTCTCAAGGACCGGGCTTCGCCCGGCCGCCACGCGGCGGCCCGAAGAGGCCGTCCTTGACAAGCCGAGGCCCCAAGGCTCGCATCATCCATGAGGTTTAAGGCCGGGTGGCATCTCGGAGAGATGCGAAACACCAAGACAAGTGAGGATGGCCGCCATGACCCCCGCGCAGATAGCCCTCCTCGTCCCAATGGCTGTTCATTTTCATCAGGACTTCGACATCGATCCGATGACCGCGCGGGACCTTTTCGCGGCTTATGCCCGCGGCCTGGAGGCAGCCCAGCGTCAAAACTACTACGATGCCTTGGAAGCTCTGCTGCGAGAGGGCAAAGACGAAGTGGCTTTTAGGGACGCGTTTTGGGCGATCGGGGCCGAGCACGCCCCGTTCCGCAATGAGGTGGAATCTTTTCTGGTTTGGTCACAAGGGTCGGAGGGCCAAGCCGAAATCAGCTCACCAGGCCCTACCTTACACTACGAAACGGTTCAGGTGGACTTGAGCAGGCCGCCCAACTGAGCCTCATCGACGGCGCCGCCGGCTTAGACTCCAAGCACCCCCCGCAAAGCCTCGACCACCCGCTCCACATCCCCATCCGCCATCCCCGGATAGAGCGGCAGGCTGAGGCATCGGTCGTACCAGGCCTCGGCGCCCGGCAGGTCGAGCCCGCCATACCGCTCGGCGTAGTAAGGCTGGCGGTGGACCGGGATGTAGTGGACCTGGGTTCCGACGCCCCTTTCGCGAAGGGCGTCGACCACCTGCCGGCGGGTCGTCCCAGCGGCCTCGAAGTCGATCAGCACGCACAGCAGGTGCAGGACCGGGTCGCTCCAGGCGGGGCGGGCGGCGATGCGGACCATCGGGGCGAGCGGCGCGAGCGCGGCTTCGTAGGCCATGGCCAGCGCTCTCCGCCGCGCGGCGAACCTGGGGAGTTTCTTCAGCTGCGAGAGGCCGAGGGCGCAGAGGATGTCGGGCAGGCGGTAGTTGAAGCCGGGTTCCGGCATCTCGTACCACCAGGGATCGGCGCCGGCGGGCCGCACCATGCCGTGGCTGCGCATGACCCTCAGGCGCTCGGCCAGCGCCGGGTCGTTGGTGGTGACCATGCCGCCCTCGCCGGTGGCGATGGTCTTGACCGGGTGGAACGAGAAGGTGGCCATGGCCGAGTGGCGGGCGTCGCCGACCCGCTCGGCGACGTTGCCGTAGGTCATGGCCGTGCCCAGCGCATGCGGCGCGTCCTCGACCAGCACCGCGCCGGCGTCGTTCGCCAGGGCTGCGAGGCCGGGCAGGTCGGCGGCGTCGCCCCTCAGGTGGACCGGCAGGACGGCGCGAGGCTTGCGGTCGCCCACGCGGGTCAGGGCGTCCGCCAGGGTCTCCGGCGTCATCAGGCCGCTATCTGGGTCGACATCGGCGAACACCACCTCGGCGCCCACATAGCGGGCGCAGTTGGCGGTGGCCAGGAAGGTAATCGAGGGCGCGATGACGACCTCGCCCGGCTGCACGTCCAGCGCCAGCATGGCCAGGTGCAGGGCGGCGGTGCCGTTGGCGCAGGCGACCGCGTGGCGCGCGCCGACCGTCTCGGCAAACGCTGTCTCGAACGCCTCGACCAAGGGGCCGGTGGTCAGGAAATCCGACTTCAGCGCTTCGACGACGGCCGAAATGTCGTCGTCCTCGATGGTTTGGCGACCGTAGGGAAGGATGGCCTTTGTCGAGGTTGGCGCGGCCATCCTAGTCGACCGCGCGCCGCCGGCGTTGCGGGCTGGACTCGTTGACCACCGCCAGCAGGGCCTCGCCGGTCAGCCAGTCGGTGTTGGTGTCGCTGGCGTAGCAGAAGTTCTCGTCGGGCCGGGCGCCCTTCAGCGGCTCGCGGGGATATTCCACGAAGGCCGGCTCGATGGCGTAGCGGTCGCCGAGGTCGACGGTGGTCCGTGTGTCGTCGGCGGAGATCATGATCTCGTGCAGCTTCTCGCCCGGCCGGATGCCGACCACCTTGATCGGCAGGTTGGGCGCCATGGCGGCGGCCAGGTCGGTCATCTTCATCGACGGGATCTTGGGGACGAAGATCTCGCCGCCATGCATTTCCTTTAGCGACGACAGCACGAACTCGACGCCTTCGTTGAGCGTGATCCAGAACCTCGTCATCCGGGTGTCGGTGATCGGCAGCTCCGTGGCGCCGCGGGCGATCAGCCGCTGGAACAGCGGGGCGACCGAACCTCTGGAGCCGACCACATTGCCGTAGCGCACCACCGAGAACCGCGTGCCGATGTCGCCCGACAGGTTGTTGGCGGCCACGAAGGTCTTGTCCGAGGCGAGCTTGGTCGCGCCATAGAGGTTGATCGGGTTGCAGGCCTTGTCGGTGGAGAGCGCGACGACCTGTTTCACCCGGTTGGTCAGGCAGGCCCAGACCACGTTCTCGGCGCCCATGATGTTGGTGTGGATGCATTCGGATGGGTTGTATTCGGCCGCCGGCACCTGTTTCAGGGCCGCGGCGTGGATCACCACGTCGACGCCGCGCAGGGCCAGGATCAGCCGTTCGCGGTCGCGCACGTCGCCCAGGAAGAAGCGCAGGCGGCCAAGCTTCTCCGGCCCGAACCGCTCGGCGAGGTCCTGCTGCATCTCGCTCTGCTTCAGCTCGTCGCGCGAATAGATGATCAGCTTGCGCGGCTCCGCGCCCGCCAGCACCGTTTCGACAAAACGGCGCCCGAACGAGCCCGTGCCGCCGGTGACGAGGATGACCTTGCCGTCGAGGTCGAGGGTGGTCGGCGCAAATCGGCCCAAGGCGCGCTCCGGGAAGCCTGGCAGTCCACCCTCTTGTCGCAGGCGCGCGTAAAGAAGCCGCTAACCATAATCGCGATAGATGGAGGGATGCGCCGCCGCGACCTCATCGCCGTCCTCGCGCTTCTCGCGCCCTTCTCGGCGCCCGGCTTCGCCATGGCCGGCGACGACAAGGGGAAAAAGAAGAAGTCCGGCGGCGAGGACTACCTGCCGATCGATGCGATCACCGGCACCACCAACAAGGCCGGCGGCCGGCGTGGCGTGCTCAGCGTCGACTGCGGGCTGGAAATCCCGGACGCCAAGCTGCGCGACTATGCCGACAAGTCGATGCCCCGGCTGCGCGCGGCCTATGTCCAGACGATCCAGGTCTACGCCGCCGGCATGCCTTCCGGCTCAGAGCCCAACATCGACTTCATCGCCCAGGCCCTGCAGCGCCAGACCGACCTGATCCTGAAACGTCCCGGCGCGAAGCTCCTGCTGGGCGCCGTGGTCGCCAACTAGGCCGGCCGCCATAAGATTTACGCCGCCACCGGCCGGCGGCTATTTCTTTGGCGGGCGCTTGCGAATTCGTTCGGCCAGGCCTGGCGGCAGATTGGGCCGCCGCTTGGGCGTCGCGTCGACCGCTCCGCACTGCAGCGCCACGGCGTCGATGAACTTCGCCATCTCCAAGTCGAGCTCGGTGACCCCGCCGGCGTCGTGGGTGGTCAGCACGATATCCACCTTGGCGTAGACGTTGCTCCACTCCGGATGATGGTCGAGCTTCTCGGCCTGCATGGCGACCCGGCTCATGAAGCCGAAGGCGCGGCTGAAGTCGCCGAACACCACCTGGCGATAGATCGCCTCGCGCCCATCCCCTTTTTCGGCGCCTTTCGCCGCCGTCCAGATCGGCAGCTTTTCCAGGACCGCGGCCAGGGGGAGCTTCTTCGGCCGGCTCATGCGACCGGCTCCGCGCCGAAGGTGAGGCCCGTGGCGCGGGCGAGGTCGGCCAGCGTCTGGTCCACGTCGACCACCTTGATCGCGGTCATGCCAAGCTGCGCCGCCGGCTTGCAGTTGATGCCCAGGTCGTCGAGGTAGACGCAGGCGCCCGGCTCGACGGCCAAGAGTTCGCACATCATCTGGTAGATCCTGGGGTCGGGCTTGCGGACCCCGGCCTTGGAGCTCTCGATGATCGCGTCGAACAGCGGCATGACCTGACCCATGGCGCCGGCCGCCTGCTGGCCCTCGTCCTGGCCGGGGCTATGCATCGAGACGACGTTGTTGGTGATGCAGCCGACCTTGAAATGCGCCTTGCAGGTCTTCAGCGCCGCCACCATCCGCGGCCGCAGCTCGCCGGCCAGCTTCGGCAGCACCTCGGCGCCGCGCAGCGGATGGCCGAGCGCCGTGGATTCCTTGAGGAACAGCGCGTCGAAACCGGCCGGGTCGATCTCGTTGCGCTCGAACAGCGCCCAGGCGTTGGTGTCGGGGTTGGTGGCGTTGACCCGGCGGATCAGGTCCTTGGGCAGACCCATCTCCGCTTCCAGGCGGTTGAAGGCCTCGAACGGCGAGGAGGTGAACACCCCGCCGAAGTCCCAGATCACCGCCTCGATCTCCGGTTTCGCCGACATTCCAAACTCCGCACCCTTCAAGGCGCCAATCCTTGAGGAGGGGGGACGCTAGAGAGGCGGGCGCGGACGTGCAAGTAAGGGCCGATGCGTCCGATTGATTTGCGACTCGACAGGCTGCCCCAGCGCGTTCGCGTGGGGATCTATGCCCTGGCCTGCCTGATCCTGCTCTATCTCACCCTCGCGCCCGGCCGCGACGTGCCCGGCGTCGGGTTGGTCTGGGACAAGGCCGAGCACGCCATCTCCTGGGCCGTGCTGACCGGCGCGGGCCTGTTGCTGTCGACGCACCGGCGTTGGGTGATCCCGGTCTTCGCTTTCATCTTCGGCGCGGTGATCGAGGTGCTGCAGGGGACCATGGGCCTGGGGCGCGATGGCGACTGGCATGACTTGGCCGCCGACAGCGTCGGCATCGCGGTCGCCTGGGTCGTCTGGCGGCTGATGCTGCGGGCGGGCTGGGTGCGGTGAGGCCGCGGCACCGGCCCTGGGAAGAGGCGGCCGACTTCCAGATCGGTCTTCGGCCCATCGCGCCCGAAGACTGGCTCGAGGGCGGCGAGGCCGATCCGGCGGCGCGCAAGGACCCGCTGTTCGCCGCCAGCCGCGGCCTCGTCTGGGCGGAAGCCGACGGATCGCGGCCAGGCCAGGCCGAGGCCGCCGACCTGATCGCCGCGGCGCTGGGGCCCGCGCCGGCGCCAGCCGAGCTCCCGCCGCTCTACGCGGCCGCGCGGCGCCTCCCCGACGACCTCTGCCTGATGGAGAAGCGCGACGGCGAATGGCGGCTGACCGCGCTCTCGCTCTCGGCCGGCAGCTTCTTCACCGCGCAGGAGGTGATCGGCCGCTCGCTCGGCGAGCTGCACGGGCCGGTGACCGGCTTCGCCGACCGGTTCCTGGTGCGCGTGCAGCGGATCTTCGAGGGTCTGCGGCCCGATCTGGTCCTGGAGCGGCGCAACTGGACGGTGCTCAACTCAAACGCCCTTCACACGCCCTCGTCCGCCCCGATCCGCGCCCGGATCGGCGAGATCGGTCCGTCGCAGGCGGCTTCCGCGTTAAGCCTGCGGGTCGAGCGCCAGACCCTGCGGCGCCTGCCGCGCACCGGCGGAGCGCTGTTCACCATCCGCGTCTGGCTCGCGCCGCTGGGCAGTTTGGCCGGCCAGCCCGAGCGCCTGGCGGCCTTCGCGCACGCCTGGCGCTCGGCGACACCGGAATTGCGCGCCTACAAGCGGTTCGACCTCTATGACGATCTGGTGGAAAGCTTCCTCGCCGACCCGCAACCGGCCTAAGGCCTTTCGGAGCCCCCATGCCGCCCAAGCCCGACGCCCAGCCCTTCGTCTACCTGGCCGCGCCCTGCTACGGCGGGGTGATCAACCTGTACTTCATGCACTCGGTGCTGGCCCTGCAGGACGCCTGCCGAGCGCGGGGCGTCGGCCTGCACATCGAGCTGATGGGCGGCGACGCGCTGATCACCCGCGCCCGCTCGCGCCTGGCGGCGAGCTTCCTGGCGCACCCGGAGGCGACGCACCTGCTGTTCTGCGACGCCGACATCGGCTTCGCCCCGGAAAACGTCTTCCGCCTGCTGGACGCCGACAAGGCGGTGATCGCCGCGGTCTGCCCGATGAAGCACATCGACTGGGAGCGCGCCCGCCTCGCCGGCAAGGCCGACGCCCCGGACATGATGGCCGCCTCGATCGGCTATGTGGTGCGCTTTATCCCCACGCCGGACCATTCGGTGGAGGTCGAGAACGGCATCGCAAGGGTGGCCTATGGCGGCACCGGCTTCCTGATGATCCGCCGCGACGCCATGCAGGCGATCTGCGACGCCCATCCCGAGCTGCGCGCCAAGATGGGCGATGTGAGCGGCGGCGGGGCGGCTGAGGCGGTGATGGTCTTCGACACCATGGTCGAGCCGGAAACCGGGCAATATCTGTCGGAGGACTACGCCTTCTGCCGCCGCTGGCGCGACCTGGGCGGGGAGATATGGGCCGACTTCGAGGCCCGGCTGACCCACGTCGGCCACGCCGCCTATACCGGCAGCCTCATGCAGGCGATGCAGGTGGGCGCGCCGAAGACGTCCGGAGAGCGCTAGACCCTAGCGGTGGTGCAGGATGATCGCGTCGGCGGTGCGCTCGATGCGCAGCGGCGCATAGGCCGCCAGCCGGCGCAGCACGTCGGGCTCGTTGTCGGTCACCAGCACCCCTGAGAAGCGCAGGGCGGCGGTCCTGGCGTCGGCGGTGCGCACCGGCACCGAGAAGCGGCGCGACAGGTCCGCGGCGACGTCGGAGAGCGGCTGGTCCTTGTAGATCAGCTGGCCGTTGGTCCAGGCGAAGGACTGGATCGGGTCGGCGACCTTGAGGATCTGGCCGGCCTGGCCCTCGGTGTGGGTCAGTTCCTGGCCGACGGAGACCCGGGTCGGCGCGGCGCCCAGCGCGTCGGCCGGGCGCACCTCGACGACGCCGCGGCGCACGGTCAGGTCCACCTGATCGTCGCGGTGGCGCAGGTTGAACTCGGTGCCGACCACGCGCACCTGGCGGTCGCCGACCGCGATCAGGAAGGGCCTGCGCGCGTCGTGGGCCACGTCGAACACCGCCTCGGCGTCGGCCATCTCCACCCGGCGCGCATCGCGGCCGAGCCTGACGGTGATCTTCGAGGCCGCGTTCAGCCGGATATGGGTGCCGTCGGCGAGCGTGATGTCGCGGGTCCGGCCGGCCGGGGTCTGATACGTCTGGGTGGACACAGCGGCCGGCTGCAGGCCCAGGCCCACGACCACCGCCAGGCTGGCGGCGATGGCCGCCGCCGCGCCGATCCACAGCCGGCGGCCTGGCGCGCGCCCCGCCGGCCGCACGGGCAGGCGTCGGCGCGCCGCGACCAGGGGCCGGCCGCCGAGGTCCTTGGAGACCGGCGCGTACTCCAGATCGACCCAGAGGCCCTCAAGCCGCTCATAGGCGCGCGCATGCGCCGGCGAGGCCTGCAGCCAGCGTTCGAAGCCCTGCCAGTCCTCGTCGGTCGCGGCCTCGCCCTGGAGGTGCGCGAACCAGCGCGCCGCCTCCTCAGCGGCGTGACCGTCGTCCAGATTGTCGTCGGTCGTTGCCATCAAACCCTAGCCCGCAGGGCGGCAAGCCGCCTGCTGTCGATGAGATGACGCCACGGGCCCGCCAGCTCCTCCAAATAACGTGTTTGGCGGATCATGGCAGCCTCGCCAAGAGATGCTTCAGCGCCGCCATCATATGCTTCTCCACTGCGCTTCTGGAGATGCCCAGCTGCGCGGCGACCTCGGGATGGCTGAGACCCTCGAACTTGTGCATCCGGAAGACACGTTGTGTCTGCGGACCGAGCTCCTTCAGGGCCTCGGTGAGCAGCGCCAGCCGCTGGCGCGCCGCCACCGCGGCCTCGGCGTCCGGCTCGGAGGAGACTTCATAGACGCCGACGCGGGTGGTCTGGGTGTCCAGCCAGGCGCCGTCGCGGTGCGCCGTGCGCCGCTCGCCGCGCAGACGGTCGAGCATCAGGTTCGAGCCCAGGCGGTAGAGGTAGGCCATGGGGTTCTGGATCTCGGACGGCTCGTCGATCCCCGAAAGGCGCACATAGATGTCCTGCACCAGGTCCTCGGCCGCGGCCGACGAGCGCAGGCGCACGGTGAAGAACCGCACGAGGTCGGTGCGGCGCTCCAGGTAGAGCCCGATCAGCGGCGATCTGCCGTCGTCAGCCAAGTCGAACCGTTCCCTGCCGCCGCCCCATCGTCCGCCCATTCAAGGTGGGCGGCGCCATTCCCATACACGGCGTCCGCGGACGATGCGAAGAGGTTGCGCGAGGCGGTGGTGGCCGCGCGACGTTTTCAGGGGACGGTTTCCAGGCCCCGGCGCCGCGGGTATGAGGGCGCATGCGCGCACCGTCCGGGGTTCCCTTGCGTCCGAAAACCGCCCCGAAGAGCGCTCAGCTGCAGCTCGGCGTCGTCATCCCGACCTTCAAGGAGGCGCCCAATGTGCGCCCGCTGCTGGCCAAGCTGGAGGCGGCGCTCGAGGGCGTGGTCTGGCAGGCGATCTTCGTCGACGACGACAGCCCCGACGGCACCGCTGCGGTGGTCAAGGCGATCGCCGCGGTCGATCCGCGGGTCATGTGCCTGCACCGGATCGGCCGCCGCGGCCTGGCCGGCGCGGTGATCGAAGGCGCCATGGCGAGCGCCGCGCCCTTCGTCGCGGTGATCGACGGCGACATGCAGCACGACGAGACCCTGCTGCCGCAGATGCTGGCCGCCCTGGAACAGGACCGCGCCGATATCGTGGTGGGCAGCCGGTACCTCAGCCAGGCGGGCTCGGACGCCTCGGCGCTCGGGGCGACGCGCGAGGCCGGCAGCCGGCTCGCCAACTGGCTCGGCAAGCGCGTGCTGCGCGCCGAGGTCACCGACCCGATGAGCGGCTTCTTCATGATCCGCCGCGAGCTGGTGGAGGCCGTCGCCCCGGCGCTGGCCACCTCCGGCTTCAAGGTGCTGTTCGACATCCTGGCCTCGCAGAAGACCCCGCCGCGCTATCTGGAGCTGCCCTACGAATTCCGCGCGCGGACGGCCGGCGACTCCAAGCTCGATGAGGGCGTGGTCGTCCAGTACCTGGGCCTGCTCATGGCCAAGCTCAGCCGTGACCTGATCTCGCCGCGCTTCATCATGTTCGCCCTGGTGGGCGCGAGTGGCGTGGTCGTGCACCTGGCGATCCTGCGCACCCTGCTGCAGTTCGGCTTCTCGATCGCCCAGACCGCCGCGGCCTTGGGCGCCATGACCTCGAACTACCTGATCAACAACGCGGTCACCTACCGCGACCGGCGCAAGCGCGGCGTCGGCCTGCTGATCGGCTACTTCAAGTTCGTGGTGCTCTGCAGCGTGCCGCTGGCGGCCAATGTGGCCGTGGCGACCATGGTCTTCGAGCGAGGCCCGTCCTGGTGGGTGGCGGGCGTCGCCGGCGCCGTGGTGGCGGCGGTCTGGAACTACATCACCACCGCGCGGGCCGTCTGGTGAGCCCCTCGCCAATGGGGAGCCTGCCGTCGTCCCGCAGAAGCCTGCTGCTGCTGGTCCTGGCGCTGACCGCCGTGCGCCTTGTGGCGGCCGGCGGCATCCACCTGACCGAGGACGAGGCTTACTACCGGCTTTGGGCGCAACATCTGCAGCTCGGCTATCTCGACCACCCGCCGATGATCGCCTGGTGGATCCGCGCGGGCGAGACGTTGTTCGGCGACACCCCGCTGGGGGTCCGGGTCGCCGCCGTGCTGGCGAGCGGGGTCTCGAGCTGGCTGATCGGCGAACTGGCGCGCGCGCTGGGCGCCGATGGCCGGACCGCCTTCCGCGCGGCGCTTTGGTACAACGCCACCCTCACCGTGGGCCTGGGCGGGATGCTGGCGATCCCGGACGCGCCGGCCAGCCTGTTCTGGTCGGTGACGCTCTGGACGCTCGCCCGGTTCTGGCGGACGCGGCGCGCGGCCTGGTGGCTGGCGGCCGGCCTCGCCGCGGGCCTGGCGGTGATGTCGAAATACTCGGCCCTGTTCCTGGCGCCGGGCGTGCTGCTCTGGCTCGTCGCGGTCCCCGGCGGCCTGGCGGAGCTGCGCAAGCCCGGGCCGTGGGCGGCGGCGGCGATCGCCGCCGGCGTCTTTTCCGCCAACATCGTCTGGAACGCCCAGCATCACTGGATCACCTTCGCCAAGCAGTTCGGCCGGATCGCGCCGCACGGCGTCTCGCCCGGCCACGTCGCCGAGCTGATCGGCGAGCAGCTCCTGCTGTTCACCCCCTTGCTGGCGATCTTCGCGGCGCTCGGCGTGCGCCAGGCCTGGCGCGAGCGGAAGGACCCCGCCGCGGTCCAGCTGATGCTGCCGGTCGCCACCTCGGCGCCGTTCGCGGCCTATCTGCTGATCCACAGCCTGCACGACCGGGTGCAGGCGCATTGGCCGGTCCCGCTGTTCGGGGCGCTGGCGCTCTGTGCGGCGGTGGCGGCGGGACGGCTCGGCGAGGCGCGGCAGTGGAAGGGCCTGCGGTTCGCGGCGCCGGCCCTGGGCTTCGTGGTCGCCGCCGCGTGTTTCGTGCTGGCGGCGTCGCCCACGCCGCTGCTCGGGCGAATCGACCCAACGCTCGCGCTGCGCGGCTGGCCGCGGTTCGCGAAGGACGTGGAGGCGGTGCGCGCGAAGAGCGGCGCGGCCTGGGTCGGCGCCGAAAGCTACGGCGTGTTTTCACAGCTCAACGACGAGCACCGCTCCTCGCCCCTGCTGGAGGTGGTGGAGCGCGACCGCTACTGGGCGACCGATCCGGACCGTCCGGACTTCACCAAGCCCGGGCTGGTGGTCGACCTGTCGCGGCGGATGAAGGTTTTCGACGTGATGCGCTGTTTTCGGCGGGTGACCCCGGTCGCCGAGCTGACGCGGGCCGGCGGACCAGCCTCGAAGGATCTGGGGCACAATCAGCGCTACACCGCCTACCTGGTCTCCGACCCGAAGCGCGACGTCTGGATCATCGGTTGTCCCGACGAGATCGCCCCCGGAGTCTGGCGCTAGGGGCGTGTGGCGCTAGAAGCGGCGCGCGAGCCCGAATCCGACGGTGCGCGGGCGCAGCGGCGTCGCCTGGGTGGCGCGGGCGCGGCTGAAGGGGTTGCCGAAGGCGAAGGTGTTGCCCCGCTCGTCGGCGACATTGTCCACATAGGCGCTGACCTGCCAGGCCTGGCTCCTCAGCGCCGCGGCGACCCGCCCCGACGCGTAGCCGCCCATGGCGTTGCCCAGGCCGCCGTCGAAGGTGAGGTAGGAGCGCCCGACATAGGAGAGCTGGGCGGAGGTCTCCGCCTCGTAGGCGCCGATCCGCCAGCGGTAGCGCACGTCGGCGGCGCCCATGTCATAGGGCACGCCCGGCAGGCCGATATCCCGCCTGGCCGGGAAGACATCGCCCGCCCGGGTGATCTGCGGATCCTCGAGCAGGATGTTGGCGCGCACCTGCAGATGCTCGTCCGGCCGCCACACCGCCTCGGCCTCGACGCCGGTGTTGGAGCCGTCGCCGATGTTGACCGTCATCGGCAGGCCGGACGCCAGGCGCTGGTCGGTCTGCAGCCCGTACCAGTCGGCGTGGAAGACCGCGCCCCGCAGGTTCAGCCGATGGTCGAACAGCGGCAGGCCGGCGCCGACCTCATAGCTCCACAGGTGATCGGGGCGGAACTGGGCGGCCACGGTCTCCGGCGTCACGCTGCCGCCCGCCGCCGGCGGAATGTTGAAACCCCCGGCGCGGTAGCCCTCCTGCACCTGGGCGTAGATCACCAGCTCGGGCGTCGCGGCGAAGCTGATCCGGGCCTTGGGCGCCACGCCCTGGTCGGTCAGCTTCTCGTGGATCGGCGCGACCGCCGTCTGGGCGATGTCGAAATCGCCGGCCCGGGTGTCGACCCGCGTCGCGAACCAGCGCCCGCCCAGGGTGCCGGTGATCCGGGCGGTGACGTCGTAGGCGACCTCGCCATAGACCGCGCCTTCCGACAGCTCGTCGCGGCGGCGGTAGATCGACTGCGAGTCCACGGGGTTGAGGCCGACCAGGAAGGCCGCGTCCATTTCGTCGGTGTAGGAGACGAAGCCGCCGACCAGCCAACGCAGCGGGCCCGGCGCATTGGAGGTCAAAAGGCCCTCGGTGGCCCAGAGCTTGATGTGCTTGTCCTCGTCGAACGCCTGGACGCGCAGGCCGCCCACCGCGCGGAAGGCGCCGGTGGCGTCGTAGCGGGTGTCCAGCGAGTGGTCGATGAAGGCGGTGGAGATCTTCAGATCGGCGAGGCCCCCGGCGTGCGAGGCGGTCGCGCCCACCTCGGTGAAGTCGTTGTGGTGCGGCTCGCGCACCGCCGCGTCGCGGGTCAGCGGGCCGTCGGTCCCTTGCGTGTACTGGCTGTCGGCGGTGACGATCTTCTGGTGCGCGACGCCGGCCTCCACGGTCCAGCCGTCCGGCAGGTCGGCCAGGCCCGCGATCCGTCCGCCAAGCCGGCGGCTGAAGTTGACGTCGCGCAGGTTCAGGACCGGGTTGTCGATATAGCCGCCGTGCTCGTCGGCATAGGCCACCGCCCGGATCGCCGCGCGCCCGTCGGCCAGCGGCGCATTGACCATGCCTTCGACGCCGGACGAAGGGGCGCCGTGCTGGGTCGCCATGGCCTCGGCGGAAACCGCGCCAGCATAGCCGGTCACGTCGGGCCGCGCGGTGACGATGCGCACGATGCCGCCCATCGAGCCCGAGCCATAGAGCGTGCCCTGCGGCCCGCGCAGCACCTCGACGCGGTCGATGTCGGCGAGGCGCAGGTCCGGGTCGGGCGCGTTGTAGGTGATCGGCACCTCATCGAGGTAGAGGCCCACGGTCGACTGGGTCTTGCCGGTGAACGAGCCGTCGGAGAGGCCGCGCACGAAGATCTTGTTGCGCCCGGACCCCAGGTTGGTGACGGCGACGCCCACCAGCTGGGCGGCGACATCGTCGAAGCTTTGGCCGCCCAGGGCGTTCACGTCGGCGGCCGACAGCACGCTCACCGCCGAAGCGCTGCGGGTCAGCAGTTCCGGGCGTTTTTCGGCGGTGACCACCAGCTCATCCAGCCGGGGCGCCGGCGTGATCTCGCCGTCGGCGTGCGGCGGTGGGGCTGTGGCCGCCATCGGGCGGCCGACGACACGGAAGCTCTTCGCGTCCAGCGTCTCGAAGCCGCAGCCGCCCGGCAAAAGGGCGCCCAGCGCCTGCGCCGGCGTCATCGCGCCTGAAATCGCGCGGGAGGCGCCCGTGCAGCCCCTGGCCGGCAGACCGCCCACCGAGACCCCGCCTTGCACCGCAAAGCGAACCAGAGCAGCCTCCAGGGGTTCGGAGGGGAGGCGGAAGACTCGCGTTTCGGCGGCTTTTGCCGCGTTCGGCGCCACGCTCGCGGCCAGCAAAACCAGCCCGCTGGCCGAGGCTGCGGCCAACCGGCGCCTTGCATTCGCCGTCCTGAGGTGGTTGTCGGTAGGCAACGTCATTCAGGCGTGAACTCCCCAGACGCCGCAACACCGGGGCGAGGCGACCAGATCAATGCGTACAAGTCCACTGGCCCTGCTCGACCTTCCCGGTGACGCCGTCGCCGCGGAGCGCGACGCCTGCCGCGCCAGCTTCGCGCACGCCCTGAAATCGGCCGCCGCCCAGGACGACCCCTACCGGCACTGGATGCTGCGGAACGTCCTGCCCGCCGACATGGCCGCGGCGATGGACGCCCTGCCGTTTCCTGCCCCGGCCCTGAACGGCCTATCCGGCTCTCGCGAAATCCACAACAACACCCGCAGATACATCGATGCGGACGCGATCGCCAAACATCCGATGTGCGCGGCTCTGGCGCAGGCCTTCCAGCATCGCGAAACCGTGGCCGTGGTCGAGGATGTCACCGGCGCGCGCCTGGACGGCTGCTGCCTGCGGATCGAATACGCCCAGGACACCGACGGCTTCTGGCTGCAGCCGCACACCGATCTGGGCGTCAAGAAGTTCACCCTGCTCTACTACCTCGGCCCCGACGGCCAGCCGGACCTGGGCACCGACGTCTACGCCGACGCCAAGACCTGGTCGCACCGCGCGCCCTTCGAGATCGGCGGGGCGCTGGCCTTCGTGCCCTCCGACCGCACCTGGCACGGCTTCGAGCCCCGCCAGATTCCGGTCGTGCGCAAGTCGCTGATCGTCAACTACGTGACGCAGGAATGGCGGGCCCGCGAGCAGCTGGCCTACCCCGACACCCCGGTCAGCGGGCGCTAAGCCGGCTCAGGCCGCCGCGGGGAGCGTCACGATCGCCGTCGTCGCCCCGGGCGAGGAGGTCAGCTCCACATCTCCGCCATGCGCCCGCGCGGTCGAGCGCGCGATGGGCAGGCCCAGGCCCACCCCGCCGTTGTCGAGATTGCGCGAGGCGTCGGTGCGGTAGAACGGCTGGAACACCCGGCCAAGCTCGTCCGGCGACAGGCCAGGGCCCGGATCGACGATCTCCACCACCGCCGCGGCCCCGTCCTGACGCACATTGATCCGCGCCTCGCCGCCATATTTCAGCGCATTGTCCACCAGGTTGGAGAACAGCCGCTGCAGGGCGACGGGATCGCCGTCCACGGTCACCGGCGCGCCATCGACGATCTCCACCTGACCGCCGACCATGGCCGCGTCGTCGGCGACGCACTCGATCAGCGACAGCAGGTCCAGCTTTTCACGGCGGCGCGGCGCGCCCTCGTCGCGGATGAAGGCCAGCACGCCGCCGATCATCTGCTCCATCTGCTCCACGTCGGCGAGCACCGAGGCCTTCAGCGACGGCGGCGCAGCCTCGACCTTGAAGCGGATGCGGGCGAGCGGGGTGCGCAGGTCGTGGGAGATTGCGCCGACCATGGCCGTGCGGTCGTTGATGTAGCGCTTGAGCCGCGCCTGCATCTCGTTGAAGGCGTGCGCCGCCGCGCCGACCTCGGCGGGCCCCTTGAGGGTCATCTGCGGGGCGTGCGGATCGCGGCCCAGGGTCTCGGCGGCCTCGGCGAACCGCCTCAGGGGCGCGGAAATCCGCCGCGAGAACAGGTAGCCCGCCGACGCCACCAGCAGGAAGCCCGCCAGCAGCCAGGCGGACGCCTGCATCTGCCAGGCGGAGGGGAAGGATTCCGGGGTCGAGCGGACCACCATCCAGGTCCCGTTGTCGAGCTGCAAGGCCGCGGCGAAGTCGCCGAAGATCGGCAATTCGGGCCCGCCGCCGAAGCGCCGGCGGCCGCCGCCCCGCATCCAGGGCCGGCGCGGATCGCCCGGCGCGCCTTGACCCGCCGTGGCCTCTGGGGCCGACGGAAGCGGCGAGCCCTGGGCGACGGCTCCCGGCCCGGGCCCAAACCCGGAGCCAGGGTCCGGCGGGCCGCGGTCCATCTCGAAGGGCGAGGCGCCCATCGGGCCGCCGCGGTCGGGGCCGCGCGGCGGGGCGTCGCCGGTGAGCGCGCGGCGAATGCGCCAGAGCGGGGACGCGTTCTGCTCCTCCAGCCGCACGCGGGTCTCCGGCTCGCCCAGGGTGCGGGCCAGCGCCGCCAAGGTCCGCTGATGCTCCCTGTGCGGCGAGGTCAGTTCCGCCGGAAGGGCGGTCGCAATGCTGCGGGTCAGCGGCCGGCCAAACCGGGTCTTCAGCGTGCCGCCGCGCATGGCGGCGGCGACGTCGGCCACCCGGTAGACCGGCGGCCTCGGCGGCGGGATCAGCAGGATGATGCCGAAGCTGATCGCCTCGGCGACGATCAGGCTGGCCAGCAGCAGGGTGACCAGCTGGACGCTGATCGGCGCCCGTGGCCAGGAGCGGCGCTTGCGGGGGCTGGCCGGGCCGGCGTCCGCCCCGGAGCCCGTCCCTGGCGCCTCGGTCACGCCGCCCTCTTGGTCATGCTCGGGTCACCTTGGCGTCGAACAGGTAGCCGGCGCCGCGGTAGGTCTTGATGATCTCGCCCTCGACGCAGGCGTGCAGCTTGCGGCGCAGGCGGCTGATCTGCACATCGACCGCCCGGTCGAAGACCTCGGTCTGCGAGCCGCGCGCCTGTTCCAGCAGCTGGTCGCGGGAGAGGATCCGCTGCGGGTTCTCCAGGAACACGCTGAGCAGGGAAAACTCGCCGCCGGTGAGCAGGATGGTGGTGCCGTTGGGCGCGCGCAGCTGGCGGCGCAGGGTGTCCACCACAAAGCCCTGGAAATGATAGGTCTTGCCGCGCCTGGGCGCGCCGCCGCGCACCTCGTCCAGCCGGCGGAAAACCGCGCGGACCCGGGCCAGCAGCTCGCGCGGGCTGCAGGGCTTGGGCAGGTAGTCGTCGGCGCCCAGCTCCAGACCCAGCACCCGGTCGACCTCGTCGCCCATGGCGCTGACCATGACGATGGCCGGCCCGCCGGTCTCGGAAAGCCGGCGGCAGATCGACAGGCCGTCCTCGCCGGGCAGCATCACGTCCAGCACGATCAGGTCGATGGGCGCGGCCGCCAGCGCGGCCTCCATCGAGGCGGCGTCGTGGGCGGCGTGCAGCTGGTAGCCGTGCTCGGCGAGATAGCCGACCACCTGCTCGCGCAGCTGCGAGTCATCGTCCACGACGAGGATGTGGCGGGCGGGAAGGACGCTAGCTTGAGTGTTCATGGCCTTCTCCTTCCGTGAGGATTGTGGCGCCGCAACAACCACCACGCCACAATCCTTTGGAGACGCTGGTCTTTACAGCCGCCCGCCCTTGGAGATCGGGGCGCGGTCAGTCGCCGCGCGGCGGGCCGCCCGGTCCGCCGAAGCGGCCGCCCATCGGGCCGCCGAAGCCGCGATGGCCGCCCCAACCCCCATGCTCGTGGCCGCCGTGCATACGCTGCAGGGCGTCGAACACCTGGCGCTGCTCGGGGCTGAGCGCGGCGTAGAAGGTCCGCAGGGCCTCGGCGTGCTTCTGCTGCATGGCGGCATGTTCGGACTCGCGGCGGGCCATTTCATCGAGGCGCTGCGGCGTTGTCATGGGTGGCGCGGCCATTGGCGGGCGCGGCCCGGCGCCGGGACCGCCGGGCGGACCGCGGCGGCCGCCCGCGGGCGGGCCGTCGGGGCGCTTGTGCGATTGCAGGAAGGCGGTGAGCGCGCCCTCCTGGTCGGGGCGCAGGCGCAGGATGGTGCGCAGGTCCTGAGCGTGTTGCTTCTCGCGCGCCTCGTGCATGGCCTCGAAGCGGGCGCGCATCTGGGCGCGGTCGGCCCCAGCACCGTTTGGCGGGCCGCGGTGGTCGTCCTGCTGCGCCCAGGCCGTGGAGCCGGCGAGGGTGGCGGCCGCAAGCGCGGCGAGGGCGGCGTGGCGGATCGTCGAAGTCATCGAATAGTTCCCTGGTTCGTCCCGGGGCTTGATGCCACAGGCCTTGGCCAGGGGAATTTCCGAACCGGCGACTCGCCGGACATGGCGCGGAAACAGAATGGCGCGCGGAAACAGAATGGCGGCGGCCGGAGGCCCGCGAAGGACGCTCCGGCCGCCGACAAGGCCTAGGCGGTCACGGCTTGCGCCGAGGCGGCGCCGGCGGCGCCGCGGTTGTGCGTGTCCAGGAACGCCTGGATGCCGGTGGTCAGCTCGGAAACGCTGAGCTTGCCGTCGCCGTCCGTGTCCCACTTGCTGATCGCCGCCGCGAGGGTGGAATTGGCGGCGGTGGCGGTGGTGGACGATGTCGGAGTCGAGCCGGTGGCAGGCGCCGAAGCCGGCGAACCGGACGAGGTCGACGAGGCCGGCGTCAGGCCAAGCGCCGTCTCGATCTCGCTGACGCTCAGTTCACCATCGCCGTCCGTATCGGCGGAACCCACCAGCTGGCTGGCGAGGTCCGCGCTGGAGGGAGGACCACCGGCGCCTTCGGCGTGGTGGTGATGGTGGTGATGGGCGCCCTGCGGGCCTCCGGCTTGCGCGCCCTGCGCCGCATTCTGGGCGTCCAGGGCGTTGGTGAGTTCGCTGGCGCTGATCTGACCGTCACCGTTGGTGTCGATCGAGGCGAACGCCCGGCTGAGCGCGTCCGCGCTCGAACCTGAGGTGGTGTCGGCGCCGATGGCCGTCTCGATTTCGCCGAGACTGAGCGAGCCGTCGCCGTTGGTGTCGGCCGCGCTGATGACCTTCGAGGCCACCACGGACGCGGAGGAGGGCGCTTCCTGCGCCGAGAGCAGGGACGAGAGCGTGGCCGAGGCGAACTGGTCCGCGCTCGTCGTGCTCGCCGGCGTCGCCGCCGCCGTCGTGGAGGGGGTTGTCGTTGTCGTCGCGGCGCCGCCCGGCAGGTCTTGCCCAGCGGGCGGCGGCTGTTGCTGTAGGAGCATGTTCAGGAGGCGTTGTGCCTCACCCCCTCCGTAAGCTGTTGGAGTTGAAGATATTTGCATCTAAGCCTCGCTTGAGGTTTCAAGAGTGCGCGGCCCGCTCCAGGCGTAAGGGGCTTGCCGCGCGGCCTAAGCCTTGCAAATTTCGGGGAAATTCGTCGTTTGGCCGACTGTTTCGGCCGCCGATGCAAGAGTGAAACGATCGAGACGCGCTTGGCCGCCACGGAAACGAGATCTAAGGGCTGGAGCCATGCGCCGGACACAATCATGCTCGATCGATCGGTCCGTCGTGAGGGATTGCACTAGATGACTGGGTATTTTTCGCCGAACGCCGCCCAGGACGCCCTTGCGCGGGCGTCTGGCGTCTCGGCGCGCCGGCCGGTTTTCGGCCGCCTGCTGCGCTATGGCCCGGCCATGGTCAGCGTCTCGGCGCTGATCTGGGCGGCTCCGGCGCTGGCCCAGACCACCTCGACGACGCTCAGCAACTCCAGCACCACGCCGCTGGCCACCTCGACCTCGGGCGACATCACCATCAACACCGGCGCCACGCTGCACCCGCCTTCCGGCGCGGCGGTGACCATCGACAGCAACAACTCGGTGACCAACAGCGGGGTCATCCAGTTCCAGAACCTCAACAATGTCGTGGGCATCCTGGCGCACGGCGGTTTCGCGGGGACGATCAGCAACAACGCCACCATCGAGGTGGACGACACCTCGACGACGACAACGGACAGCAACGGCATCATCCACGGCCCGTTCGCCAACGGGACCAGCCGCTTCGGCATCCAGGTGATCGGCCCCGGCGTCTTCACCGGCGACGTCGACAACAGCGGCGCGGCCAGCATCACCATCAAGGGCGACAACTCCGCGGCCATCTCCGTCGAGACCGCGCTCAGCGGCACTCTGCTCAACGCCGGCAACATCTCCGTGGCCGGGACCAACAGCTTCGGCATCCGCACCACCAGCACGGTGGGCAACGGCGTGACGCTGAGCGGTACGCTGGTGTCCCAGGGCCAGGGCGCCCAGGGCGCGAACCTGGGCGGCGACGTCACCGGCCAGGTGCGGATCAACGGCACCTATTCGACCACCGGCTACCGCTACACCACGCGCAGCACCGACACGAACTTCCTGAGCCACCTGACGGCGGACGACCTGCTGCAGAGCGGCGCCACGGTCACGATCGGCGGCAATGTCACCGGCGGCGTCCTGGTCGACGCGACGACCAGCACCGACGCCTCGGGCAATGTCACCACCGCCGCCGGCTCGCTGAGCTCCATCGCGGCGGCGCCGGCGCTGATCATCGGCGGCGCCAACGGCAAGAACATCACGCTCGGCAACGTCGACGTGGGCGGCGGCGGAGTCGCCGGCACCGAGGCCTT
Source organism: Phenylobacterium sp. (assembly GCF_035309685.1). Taxonomy (GTDB): domain Bacteria; phylum Pseudomonadota; class Alphaproteobacteria; order Caulobacterales; family Caulobacteraceae; genus Phenylobacterium. The sequence goes on along the minus strand of NZ_DATGEX010000046.1, from coordinate 7,338 downwards.
CGGCCTGAGCATCAAGGGTTCGGTCGTCGGCAACGGCGTCTACGACGGCGTCAGCTCCACCGGCGCGCAACTGGGCGTCGCCGGCGGCGGCACGATCGACACCACCGGCGGCATCCACGTTTCCGGCGCGGTCAGCGCCACCGCCTACGCCGCCAGCGCGACGGCCTTCCACCTCACCGGCGTCATCGCGCCTGATTTCCGCAACGACGGCTCTATCCAGGCGGTGATGAACTCCGACGCCGCGGGGGCGTCGGCCCAGGCGCTGTCGATCGAGGCCGGCTCGAAAATCACCGCCCTGCAGAACGCCAACGTCATCAGCGCCACCGTCTCCGGTCAGCAGGCCAACGCCATCGCCATCATCGACCGGTCCGGCACGCTCTCCGAGATCGAGAATATCGGCCAGATCTCGACGGCGCGGGGGCTGACCAGCGTCGCGACCCCGGTCACCGGAGCCGACGTGGCGCTGGACGTGAGCAAGAACGCCACCGGCGTCCACCTGCTGCAGGACGCCCCCACGGGCGACACCTTCGTGCCGTCGATCACCGGCTCAGTGCTGTTCGGCCCCGGCGCCGACCGCGTGGAGATCCTGGCCGGAACCCTGACCGGCAATGTGGACCTGGGCGCGGGCGCCAACAGCCTGACCATCGACAACGGCGCCGCGGTTAAGGGCAACCTCGACGCGGCTGGCGGGACCATCGCCATGTCGATCGGGACCGGCTCGCTGCAGATCAACGACGCCAGCCAGTTGAAGCTCACCAGCCTGACGCTGGGCAGCGCCTCATCGCTGATCGTCACCGCCGACCCGTCGCTGGGCCAGGCCACGAGCCTGAACGTCGCCGGCGCGGCCAGCATCGCCAGCGGCGCGACCATCGGCGTGCGCCTGGCCAATGTCCTGCCGGGCACCGCCACCTACACCATCATCCAGGCCAACCAGCTGACCGCCGGCACGCTCGACACCGCGCTGCTCGGCTCGACGCCGTTCCTCTACAACACGAGCCTTTCCACCAACCTGGCGGCCGGCACGGTCTCGGCGACCCTGACCCGCAAGACCGCGGCGCAGCTGGGCCTGCCTTCGACCTCCGCCGGCGGCTATGAACCGCTGCTCGCGGTGATCGCCAAGGACCCCGGGCTGGAGGGCGCGCTGCTTGCCCAGACCACCCAGGCCGGCACCATCAACCTCTACAACCAGTTGCTGCCCAACCACTCCGGCGCCCTCTTCAACGCCATCGCCGCCAGCGTGTCGGCCTTCGGCCGGCCGCTGGACGACCGGCAGGACCCGGTGGGCGGCGGCTTCTGGATGCAGGAGACCAACGCGGGCCTGTTCTCCGACGCGCGCACCAACGACCCCGGGTACAAGGCGTGGAGCTTCGGCGCCGTCGCCGGCTACGAGATTCCGCGCACGCCGCTCGGCATCCTGGGCGTCACCTTCGGGGCCAGCACCAACGAGGTCTATCCCGACGACCGGGACTCGGCGGCCGACCTGCACGCCAACCTGGTCGACGCCGGCCTCTACTGGCGCACGACCCGGGGCGGCTTCTCGGCCAACGCCCGGGTGGGCGTCGACTACGCGCGAATTTCCAGCGACCGGGTGATCGAGGTCCTGGGCGGCGACGGCCTGGCCGTGACCCGCAGCGCCAATGGCTCCTGGTCGGCGATCGGCTTCAACGCCCGCGGCACGGTGAGCTACGAGGCCCGGTTCGCGAACTACTATTTCCGCCCGCTGGCCACCCTCGACTACATGCGCCTGACCGAGGGTTCCTACACCGAGAGCGGCGGCGGCGATGTCCTGGACCTGGCGGTGGGCTCGCGCACCTCATCCCGGCTCTCCACCTTCGCCGGCGTCGCGGTGGGCGCCCTCTACGGCCCCGATCGCAGCTGGGGCCCCGAAGCCCTGATCGGCTACAAGGGCGTCGCCAACGAGGTCCTGGGCGTCACCACCGCGCGGTTCACCGGCGGCGGCAATCCCTTCCAGCTCACCTCCGACCAGATCTCCGGCTCCGGCGCGGCGGTCCATCTGTCGGTGCGCGGCGAGAACGGCTCGGGCGGCTTTGCGGTGGAAACCGGCGCCGAGGCCCGTGACGGACTCAACATCTACGACCTGCGGCTCACCGGCCACGTGCAGTTCTAGGGCGACGCCCTAGGGCCCTAGATCTTCCGCAGCAGGTAGAAGCCGCCCTCGACGGGGCTCGCGGCCTCGCGGCGCAGGGTGGCGGCGGTGCGCGCGGCGATCTCGAAACGGCCGTCGGCGAGGCGTTCGATGTAGCGGTCGGCGTGGGCGTAGCGGCCGTTGCCCTTCAGCCGATAGCTCTCGCCGTCGGCGGCCTCGGTGGAAAACGCGAACAGCCCGCCCTGGCGCAGCGCCCGGCCGGCGCCCTCGAAGACCGCGCCGAGGTCGCCCAGATAGGGGAAGGTGTCGGCGGCTGCCAGCAGGTCCCACCCGCCCTGCGCCTGCGCCAGCACGGTCAAGAGATCGGCGGCCTCCAAGTGATCGTAGAGCCCGCGGGCGGCGGCCTTGGCCAGCATGCCGGCGGAGAGGTCAACCCCGCTCAGGAGGCGCGCGTAGGGCCGCAGGAACGAAGCGCAAAGGCCGGTGCCGCAACCCAGGTCCAGGACATCGAGCGCGCCCTCGGCCTGCGCGGCCTGGGCGATCAGCGCGGCCAGGCGTTCCGGCCCCTGATAGGCGAGGCGGCGCACCAGGCGGTCGTCGAAATCGTCGGCCATGTCGTCGAAGCTCTTGGCGACCAGTTCGGCGGGCTGGCGCGGCGTCACGTGCGCCAGCGCCGCGTCGCGCAGGTGGATCGCCTCGATGTTGTCCGGCCGGCGTGAGGCCCAGGCCTGCGCGACCCGGCCCGCGGCGGCCCGCTCGCCCGCCCAGTCGAGATAGAGCAGCGCGGTCTTGAACACCCGGTCGGCTTCCGCCGGCGTCGCCAGCAGGCCCGGCGGATAGGCGGCGACGGCGCGCGCCATGTCGCCGTCGATGGCGGCGACGATGAAGTCGCAGGCCTGCTTGACCTCGAGGGCGACGAAGGAGGTGGGATCGAGCGCGACGGCGGCCGCCAGGCTCGCGGCGGCGGCCTCGAACCGCCCGCATCTCAGGAGCGCGGCGCCCAGGTTGAGGCGCAGCTCGGCGCTCTCGCCGGCGAGGTCCAGGGTGCGCGTAAAGGCTTCGGCAGCGCCGGTGAAGTCCTCTCGGCTCAGGCGGGCGAGCGCGGCGACCTGCCAGGCGTCGGCGCTGGCGGGATCGAGCGCGAGCGCCGCGGCGCAGGCGGCCTCCGCCTCGTCGGCCTTGCCCTGGCGCAGGAGCGCGCTGGCGAGGTTCATCCAGGGCGCGAACTGCCCCGCGTCCAGGTTCAGCGAGCGGCGCAGCGCCGCGGCCGCCTGGTCGAGTTCGCCCAGAGCCACCAGCACCAGCGCCAGATTGTTCCAGGCCATGGGCTCGTGGCCGGCGACCTCGGCGACGGCGCGGAACGCCTGCTCGGCGGCGCGGTAGTCGCCGACCGCATAGCGCGCCAGGCCCTGGCGGGTCAGGCCCACCGCCGGCGCCGGGACCGGCGGCATGATGGTCGAGATGAGCGGGTCAAGCGCCTCGGCCTGGACCTGCGGCTGGGCGGCGTGTGGTTGGGGACGTCTGCTCAAGGGCATCTGAAGGGTCGCCGCTCCGGCGCGAAGCGCGCCGCCAGACCCTGTCGCCTTATGGTTAAACGCGGGTAACCATCAGGCTATTCGCTGGCGCACCCGACACGATTCGAACGTGTGACCTTTGCCTTCGGAGGGCAACGCTCTATCCAGCTGAGCTACGGGTGCTTGTTCCAGCGGACGCTTCCTCTAGCGGAAAGGCGCCGATGGCGCCAGCGCGAGAATGGCCGCCTATTGCTCCCAGGGCGCCACCGGGGTCGGACACGCCTTCACGGGCTGAACCTCCAGAGTGTGCCGCGACTGCGCGCTGCTGAGAGGGCTGATCCAGCATTCGTCGAAGACCGAGCAATAGCAGGCGCGATAGCTGAGCTCGCGTTGGCGCACCCGGTCAAAGGCCTTCCAGATGTCCTTGTTGTCAGGCGTGAGGTCGAAGCGGAAGAATTGTCTCTGGTCGCCCGCCCGCAGGACGACGCCGAGCACCGGAAGCGTGCCGGTTTGAAAGGTTGTGGTCTTGTCGTTCGTGCAGCAGGCCCTGAGCAACGCGGCGGACGACGTGTAGGCCTTGCCCCGCCAGAAGACCTCGAAGCTCTGCACCTTGGCCGGTCCGACGCCGGCGTTCTGTAGTTCGAGGGTGATGCGGTTCGTGCCGTTGTCGTCGTTGCCGGAGTCGATCTGCAGGAAGGGCCACGAGGCCGCGGCCACCATCCGGTAGTTGGCGTCGACCATCTTCTGGTTCGCACGTTCGGTGGCGATGGCGACCCAGAGGGAAATCACGGCGACGACGAGCCCGACGAGGGTGGCTGCGTATTCGATCCAATGGCGCCGGTAGGGCTCGATAGGCTGCAAAGGGTCGCTCACCGTCCACTCCCGTAACGCGCGGCTCGGGCGCGATGCTTCCGGCGCGCCGCGGCCACGGTCAAGTTACGGTCCTGAAAGGCTAGGCGGCGCCCTTGACGCTGTCCCAGAAGGTCTTCGCCTTGCCGGCGAAGCTGGCGTTCTTGGGATGCTGGGCGTCGCCGCAGAGGCCGGCGAATTCACGCAGCAGCTCCTTCTGGCGGGCGGTCAGCCGGCTGGGCGTCTCGACGAACAGCTCCACCACCAGGTCGCCGCGGTCGCGGGAGCGGAGCGAGGGCATGCCCTTGCCCTTCAGGCGCACGGTCTTGCCGGTCTGGGCGCCCTCAGGGACCTTGACCGGCAGCTTGCAATTGCCGTCGCAGTTCTCGCCGCCCATCAGGCAGGGGGCCTCGATCTCGCCGCCGAGCGCGGCCACCGCCATCGGCACCGGCACGGTGCAGAGCAGGTCCAGGCCATCGCGCTCGAAGAGCTCGTGCGGCTTCACCGAGATGAAGATGTAGAGGTCGCCGCGCGGGCCGCCCCGCTGACCGCCGTCGCCCTCGCCGGCGAGGCGGATGCGCGCGCCGTCGTCGACGCCGGCGGGGATGCGCACGCTGAGCGTCCGCTCGCGCCGCACCTGGCCCATGCCGTGGCAGTCGGCGCAGGGGTCGAGCACCAGGCGGCCGGAGCCGCCGCAGCGCGGGCAGGCGCGCTCGATGGAGAAGAAGCCCTGGGTGGCGCGCACCCGGCCGGCGCCGCCGCAGGCGTTGCAGGTGGTCGGGCTCGTGCCGGGCTTGGCGCCCGAGCCGGTGCAGGTCTCGCAGGTGAGCGCGGCGGGCACGGTGATCTCCACCTCGGCAGACGCATAGGCCTGCTCCAGCGTGATCTCCAGGTCGTAGCGCAGGTCCTGGCCGCGGGTCGGCCCGGAGCGCTGTCCGCCGCCGCGTCGGCCGCCGCCGAACATGTCGCCGAAGACGTCGCCGAACACCTCGTTGAAGATGTCGCCCACGTCGTGGAACTGGGCGCCGCCCGGCCCGCCGCCGGCGCCGCTCACGCCGGCGTGGCCGAAGCGGTCATAGGCGGCGCGCTTCTGCGGATCCGACAGGATCGAATAGGCTTCGTTGATTTCCTTGAACCGGCCCGAGGCCTCCTCGCAGCCGCCATTGCGGTCGGGATGGTGCTCCATGGCCAGCTTGCGGAAGGAGGCCTTCAGGCCGTCCGCGTCGCAGGTGCGCTCGACACCGAGGATTTCGTAATAGTCGCGCATCAATCCGCCGTAGGGCCAAACTGTAGATGTGCCGCGCCCAGCGTCCCTTGGGAAGAGGGGGTCTCCTGGGAAGCAGCTGTCTGTTGGGAAGGTGGGAAAACCCCCGCCCGGCTACAAGACCCAAAACCCCAGTAGGGCGGCATCGAGCGGGCGGGGGTCCCTAGTCGCGCAGAAGCGGCGGCGACGTCCCCAGTGGCGATCTCTTCGCAAATGACGCGTTGAGCCGCCATGGGGCGCGTTGTCACGCCGACTTCTTGTGGTCGTCGCCGTCGACTTCCTCGAATTCGGCGTCGACCACTTCTTCGCCGTGCTGGCCGGCGTGCGCCGCGTCCTCGTCGGAGGCGGGGCCTTCGCCGGAAGCGTTCTGCTGCGCGGCGTACATCGCCTCGCCCAGCTTCATCGACGCCTGCAAGAGCGCCTGGGTCTTGGCCGAGATCACCTCGGCGTCGCCGCCGTCCACGACGCCCTTGAGGTCGTCGAGCGCGGTCTGGATCGCCGTGCGGTCGGCCTCGCCCACCTTGTCACCGTGTTCGGCCAGAGCCTTTTCGGTGGAGTGGATGGCGCTGTCGGCCTGGTTCTTGGCCTCGACGCCGGCCTTGCGCTTCTCGTCGTCGGCCTTGTTGCTCTCGGCTTCCTTGACCATGGCGTCGATGTCCGCGTCGGAGAGGCCGCCGTTGGCCTGGATGCGGATCGACTGTTCCTTGTTCGTCGCCTTGTCGCGAGCCGAGACGTTGACGATGCCGTTGGCGTCGATGTCGAAGGTGACCTCGACCTGCGGCACGCCGCGCGGCGCCGGCGGGATGCCCACCAGGTCGAACTGGCCCAGCATCTTGTTGTCCGCCGCCATCGGGCGTTCGCCCTGGAACACCCGGATGGTCACCGCCGACTGGTTGTCGTCAGCCGTGGAGAAGGTCTGGGACCGCTTGGTTGGGATCGTCGTGTTGCGCTCGATCAGCGGGGTGAACACGCCGCCCAGGGTCTCGATGCCCAGCGTCAGCGGGGTGACGTCCAGCAGCAGCACGTCCTTGACGTCGCCTTGCAGCACGCCGGCCTGCACCGCGGCGCCCAGGGCCACGACTTCGTCGGGATTAACGCCGGTGTGCGGCTCACGGCCGAAGAAGGCCTTCACGGTCTCGACGACCTTGGGCATGCGGGTCATGCCGCCGACCAGGATCACCTCGTCGATGTCGGACTTCTTCAGGCCCGCGTCCTTCAGCGCCTGCTCGCAGGGGCCGATGGTCTTGGCCACCAGGTCTTCCACCAGGGCTTCCAGCTTGGCGCGGGAGAGCTTGATGTTGAGGTGCAGCGGGCCGTTGGCGTTCATCGAGATGAACGGCAGGTTCAGTTCGTACTGGGTGGTGAAGGAAAGTTCCTTCTTGGCCTTTTCCGCCTCTTCCTTGAGGCGCTGCAGGGCCAGCTTGTCTTTCCGCAGGTCGACGGAATTCTCTTTCTTGAACTCCTCGGCCAGGAAATCGACGATCCGCAGGTCGAAGTCCTCGCCGCCCAGGAAGGTGTCGCCGTTGGTCGACTTCACCTCGAAGACGCCGTCGCCGATCTCCAGGATCGAGACGTCGAAGGTGCCGCCGCCCAGGTCGTAGACG
>NZ_DATGEX010000045.1:0-21173 GCF_035309685.1 Phenylobacterium sp. | reverse complement strand
CTCCCGGTCGCGGTCGGCTTCAAAGCGTTCGCGCTCGAGGCGCGTGTCGCTGTCGGGCCGCTCGTCCTCGGAGGGATCGGCGCGGTCGTCCAGGTCATCGCGCTCGGCCAGCGCCTCGCCCGCCGCCATCGCCGGCGCGCGCGACAGGCGCAGTTCCAGCGCGATGGCCACCCGCACCGAGAAGAAGCAGCGGTCGAACAGCCGGAAATACTCCAACATGCTCGCGCTATCCTTCGCCCGCTCCGCCTCCTGGCCAAAGGCCAAGCCCAGCCGATAGGCGCATTCGGTCAATTCCGAGAGCCTGGCGCAACGGGGATCGGTGGCGGTCATTGAGAACAAAGATAGAACATCAAGCCAAGACTGTCAAGAAACGGCGGATATTAGGAAGGGCTCGGGCCGTCGCTGAACGTCGAGATGAAGATGCATTTCGGCGCGGTTCCGTTCCTCGTGGTTCGATCCGAACCACAGAATCCGTGGGGTCTGGTCCTCTAGTCCTCGGATGGCATGAAGCTTGGCCTTTCTTGACAGGGGCGCCGACGCTCTACAACCTCAGCGAGAGCAGGGGGAGAGTCACACTTGAACGGACCAATTCGATGGCTCGCGCTGGCGGCCACGGTAAGCCTCGCGACCGCACCGGCGGCGGCATCGGCGCAAGACCGCGGGGCAGCCCCGGTGATCGCTTACACAACCCAAAAGGAAAGCGCGGGCTTCGTGCTGCGCAGGGGCTCGACGGCCATTCTGAGCATCTCTGTTATCGGCCTGGGCGCCCTTGTCGCTGACGGCGCGCATCTGGTCAGCGAGGAGCATCTGGTCGATCCTTCGGCCGCCCTGGCTCACGATGTGGCCGCCCACGTCGCAGAGCGTGTCTCGGGGACGCTTGCGCCAGCGCCTGTGGAGATTTCCACGCAGAGACCGAAGGAAATCGCCGCAGCGGCCGCGGCGGCCGCGAGCGGGCGCCTGGTTGTGAATGCCCGAACGATCGGTTGGGGAACCTTCGCCTACCACCTTCACGGCATCTACTTTAGCTACACGGAGCTTTTGCAGGTGATCGATGGCCCCACCGGCGCCGTCCTCGTCTCAGACTATTGCAGTTGGCCGAAGGCGGATCCGAACCCCGTCTCCACCGACGACCTCCTCGCCGACCACGCTAAGGAGCTTCGGCGGCGGATCGACGAAGGGACGAAGGCCTGCCTCACCGAGTTTCTCGCCAAGGTCGACAGCTCGAAAGCTCTAGTCCCCGGCTAGGGCCTAACCGCCCGATCCTGACTCTCGCAAGGTCCGCTTTTGGGCCGGTGACCAAAGACCGCTTTCGACCCATTGCTGACTTAGACCCGCCAGGGCTTTATTGGGACCAAGCGGGGGGGCTTAGACATGCGGACGGCGCTTCAGCGGCTTGGCTTGGGTGCCTCTGCCCTAATTGCGGCCACCGGCTCGGGCCTCGGGGCACAAGCCGACGTGCAGCGCGCGAGTGCAGCGCCGTCTGAGGATTCGGTATTTTACTTGCCGGTACCTAATGATGGAGGGGCTGCGCTTGCCCCCGGAGAGCAGCCCAAGGTCGTTTGGGTTCGGTGCTTGGCGACGGCCGATCATCATCTCGCCGCCTGCGCAATTGAGGATGCCACGGGTCTTTCCGAAAGGAGCCGGGCTCGTGTCCTCGATTGGGCGGCAAGGCAGCCGCCCTGGACAAAGCTCAACGCCGCGCCGGGCGAGGCCGTGCGCCTGCGGGTCTCGACTGGACTCATTCCGGTGCCTCCGGTGTCGCGCCCGTTCAGCACGGTCGGCAGGTGCGCTTGGAAGGCCCTTAGCCCGCAGGACCAGGCTGCCATGGTCGCCGCCTACACCGGGGCGACGGCAGAATCGCCCATCGGTCGTGCGGAGCTGCTGCAAGCTCAGGTGCGGGATCGGCGGGATTTGCAGGAGGCCTTATCGAAATGCGACAGCGACAAGGAGCGGCATTCCACTGAGTTTCTCACCGCTGTTTTCATGCACCTGCTCAGTGAAGTGGCGGCCGTGAAGCTCAGGGACAACAATCTCCCGCCAGAGAAGCTGGACAAGGCCTTGGAAGAAACGCCCCCGTTCCGCGATTGGCTGAGGAAACTCGCATTGGCGATGTTCTACGACGGTCCCACCCCGACCGCATGGGACTGGACTGAGATTTACAAAAAGCTCGGCATCTTCGAGCGTGCCAATGATCTTTATCCCCGGACCTATGTGGTCGACTACTACTCAGGCCGTGCGATCGAAGCCCATGCCATCGAGCGGGTCGCAAACGCGAAGCCCTCAGAAGCTGCTTCGCATTGATGTTGCGCGGGCGCGCGATGCCCGCTTTCCACCCGATCCGGACATCCGGGATGTCCGCTGTCGGGAAGGGTGCCAAAGACTGCTTTCGACCCAAAGCCGACCTTGCCTGAGCCAAGCTGGGCTGCGACGCTGTCGCAATGACCGACCAACCAAAAAGCCGCGCTGAAGTCATCGCAGCTATTGCTGCGTTGGCGTCTGTCGCGTTCGCCACTGGCGCATCAGCAGGCCCACCGATCTGGGAATCTTACCCCCATCTGAATTGCCGTGGTGAGATCGTTGCCATGTGCTCGGCCGAGACGAAGGCCTGTTCAGCGACCTCTAGCAAAGCGAGCTTCTCGATCAACTTCGAAGGCCACACGGTGACCTACCGCACGGGTGATGGCGAGGAGGTCGAACGAATCATCGCGCAGAACAGGCTGTCAGATTCAGGGGTGGTGATCTCCGACGCGATCAGCTTAAGCAGCAATCGCTTGATTAGGTTCTATCCCGTCGCCGATGGCGCAGCGCCCATCCGGGCCCTGATGGTGGGGACAACATTCAGTTTTAATGCGGATGTGACGACGCTCACCTGCACCGCACACTAGCCGGGCCTCTAGCTCGCTAAAACACTTAACCTCAGACCGCCAATGTCCGCTAACCCCCCATAGCGGACGTTCGGAGTGTCCGCTTCGGGTGCGACGTCTTGTGCGCCACGCCGCAAATTGGGGGACAGGATCACTTCCCCTTGGTGATCTACTAGCCGAGCGCCGCCGCCTTCAGCTGCGGGAAGACCTTGCCGACCTTGTCCAGCAGGTAGTCGCCGTAGGTCCCCTCGAACTCGTGGACGGAGGCCCGGTCCCAGCGCTCGGCCTTGTCGGCGTCGCGCAGCGCCCTGTCGGTGGCGACGGCGGGGAGGGGGCGCATGGGCGCCATGAAGTCCGGATCGAAGAACAGCGGGAAGGAGAGGCGGTCGTGGCCGCTGACGTTGCGGACCCGGTGCGGCGTCGACTTGAAGCGACCGCCGGTCAGCCGCTCCAGCATGTCGCCGATGTTGCAGACGAGCGCGCCCTCGATGGGCGGCGCCTCGATCCAGCCCGAGGGCGCCTTCACCTGCAGGCCGCCGTGGCGGTCCTGGGCCAGCAGGGTGAGCAGGCCATAGTCGGTATGCTCGCCGACGCCCCAGGACTGGCTCCAGTCGACGCCGGGCGCGCCGCTGGCCGGATAGTGGAAGATGCGGAACAGCACGGTGGGCTGTGCGGTATAGGCGCGGGCGAAATACTGGGCGTCGAGGCCGAGGCTGAGCGAGACGCCCTCCATCAAGAGGGCCGCGGCCCGCGTGGCGCGGTCCATATAGGCGCTGGCCGCCGCCTTCAGGCCGGACGGCTCGGCGGGCCAGAGGTTCGCGCCGTGCATGGGCACGCCAGCCCGCACCCGCGGGTGATCCGCGTCCAGTTCGGCGCCGAGGTAGAGGCCTTCCTTCAGGTCCGGGCGGCCGGAGGTCAGTTCGCCGCCCACCGGGAAATAGCCGCGCCAGGCCTTGCCGCCGCGCGCCATGGAGATCGCCATCTTCGTCTCCAGCGGCAGGGCGAAGAACCGGCGGCTCTGCGCCTCCAGGGCGTCCAGCACGTCGGGGCCGATGCCGTGGCCCACCAGGTAGAAGAAGCCGTGGGCGCGGCAGGCCTGCGCGATCTCTTCGGCGACCCTCGCCCGGCCGGCGGCGTTCGCGGGCTCGGCCAGGGCGGTCATGTCGATGATCGGCAGGCGTTCGGTCACAAGAGGCCGCAGGCGCTCCGTCACAACAGGCCGCCCTCCGGCGCCGGCCGGGCGCGCTGGTTGTAGAGCAGCTTGCGCCGCCGGGCCTGTTCCTCAGGCGAGACGGTGGCGGGGTCTTCCGGCGGCCCGGCGGTGACCGCCATGCCTTTCTCGACGGCGGGCCGCGCCGACAGCTCCTCGAACCAGCGCTTGAAGTATTTGAACTCGTCCAGGTCGATGCCTTGGAGTTTCCAGCTGGCGGTCCAGGGATAGCAGATCATGTCGGCGATCGTGTACTCGGCGCCGGCCAGATAGCGGCGGTCGAAGAGCCGGTTGTTGAGCACCCCGTACATCCGGTGCACCTCGTCGTTGAACCGCCGGTTGGCGTAGGACTGGTCGCCCTGGTCCGGCGGGACGCGGGAGAAGTGGCCGCGCTCGCCGGTCTTGGGGCCCTGGTTGGCCATCTGCCACATCACCCACTGAACGACGTCGTACTTGGTCCGGGTGTCCTGCGGCCAGAAGCGGCCTTCCTTCTCGGCGAGGTACAGCATGATCGCGCCGGACTCGAAGACGCTGACCGGCTCGCCGCCGCCGGTGGGCTCTGTGTCGACGAGCGCCGGCATGCGGTTGTTGGGGCTGATCTTCAGCGAGGCCTCGGTGAACTGGTCGCCGCGGCCGATGTTCATAGGCACGATCTCGTAGGGGACGGAGAGCTCCTCCAGCAGGATGGTGACCTTCTTGCCGTTCGGCGTGGGCCAATAGTGGAGCTGATACATGGGTGAGGGGCCTTTTAAGTCGCGTGAGCGGCAGACCCTAGCGCCCCATGCCGCACCGGCAAGCCGACAAGAGCTGAAGACCGCGCCAGGGCGGCTGAGGGTGGGGCTTTGGCCGCGGCCGCGCTTGTCAGGGTGGGTCTTTTGGCGTTCAACCCGCGCGCGGTCCGGCATGGCGCTTGGGCCCGCAGGCATGGCGTAGCGACACGTGGACGAATTCGATTTCAGCCGGCTGGATGGACCCCGGACCGAGGGCGCGGACAAGGCGAAGGAGACCCTTGCCGTGTTCCAGATGGGTCTCGACCGGCACAGGTCGGGCGACCTGCGCAGCGCCGCCTCGATCTATGAGGAGGTCCTGCGCCGCGATCCGAGCAACGCCGAGGCGCTGCACCTGCTGGGTCTGGTCGCCTATCAGTCGGGCCAGCCGGCGCCGGCGATCGATTTCATGTCGCAGGCCATCGCACTGAAGCCGCAGGCCGCGGCGATGTACGGCAACCGTGGGCTGGCGTTCGCCGCCGCCGGGCGGCAAGACGAGGCGCTCGCCGACTACGACAAGGCGATCGCCCTGCAGCCGCAGCTCGCAGAGCCGCACCACAACCGCGGCGGCGCCCTGCAGGCGCTTGGCCGCCAGGAAGACGCGATCGCCAGCTACGACCGCGCTCTGCAGCTCAATCCCAAGAACGCCGGCGCGCTTAACGACCGGGGCGCTTCGCTGCGCGCGCTTGGGCGCCGCGATGACGCGCTGGCCGACTATGACGCCGCGCTGGCGCTCGACGCCAAGAACGTCGCCGCCTGGTACAACCGCGGCGGAACCCTGCGCGACCTGGGCCGGGTGGACGAAGCGGTCGAGAGCTACGGCCAGGCCATCGCCCTGAACCCCGAGCTCGCCATCGCCCACCACAACCGCGCGCTCTGCCGGCTGCAGCTGGGCGACTATCTGGGCGGCTTCGAGGAATATGAGTGGCGCAAGCGCTGCCCGACCTTCGACGATCCGCGCTATGGCCTGGAGCGGCCTTGGGCGGGCGAGCCGCTGGCGGGCAAGTCGCTGTTCGTGTTCCCGGAGCTCTACCAGGGCGACGTGATCCAGTTCGCGCGCTTTGTGCTCGCCGCGGAGCAGGCGGGGGCGAAGGTGACGCTGGCGGCGCCCAAGGCGATGCACGCTCTGCTGCAGACGATGAGCCCATCGGTCGAACTGATCGACGAGGACCAGACCGCCGAGCGCTATGACCACCAGGCCCCGCTGCTCAGCCTGCCGCACGGCTTCGCGACGGCGCTGGAGAGCTTGCCGAACGCGCCCTACCTGCGCGCGGACCCGGCCCGCGTCGCCCATTGGCGCGAGGCGATCGGGCCGAAGGGCTTCAAGGTCGGCGTGGTCTGGCAGGGCAGCACCTTGCCCTATGCGCTCCCGCTGCAGCGCTCGTTCCCGCTGGCCGCGCTCAAGGGTCTGGCCGCCCTGCCGGACGTGCGCCTGATCAGCCTGCAGAAGGTCAACGGCCTGGAGCAACTCAAGAGCCTGCCGAAGGGCATGGCGGTGGAGGACCTGGGCAAGGGCTTCGATCCGGGGCCGGACGCCTTCGTCGACACCGCCGCGGCCATGAGCTGCTGCGACCTGGTGATCACGCCCGACACCAGCGTCGCCCACCTGGCCGGCGCGCTCGGCGTCACCCACTGGCTAGCCCTGCCGGCGGTCTCCGATTGGCGCTGGATGAGCGGCCGCGAGGACAGCCCCTGGTATCCGCACACGCGTATCTTCCGCCAAGCCACGCCGGGCGACTGGACGGGCGTGTTCGCGGACATGAAGACGGCGCTGAAGGGGCTGCAATGAGAGCCCGACGTGTTCCGGCGGTGGAGCGGGCCGCGCCGGCCTGCTAGACACCGGCTCCCGGACGGGTGGCCGAGTGGTTTAAGGCAGCGGTCTTGAAAACCGCCGTGGGTGCAAGCCCACCGTGGGTTCGAATCCCACCCCGTCCGCCGTCTGGCGTTGGGCCCATTGTCAAGGTTGCGCCTAGCGTCCACCCTTGGCCGACATGCTGAAACAGCTGGTCAAATCATTTTGGATTGGGCTGCGCCGAAGGTGGTGGGGCGGGTTGAGCAACGCCTTTGGCGCGGTCGGTGCGATCTGGACCTTGACTGAGTTGACCATCGGCTCTTTCCCGGCCGCGAAGACGTTCCTTGAGACCCATGGCACCGACTACATTTGGCTGATGGTATCGGTGTCGATGCCGGTCTTCGTGGGTTATGTCTTCGAGACCCGCTCGGTAAGTTTCAAGCTCCCGACGACGGACACCAGAATTACGCTCAAATACGCTGATCTTTTTGCGCAAGACGCCAATATCCTCATAGGCGTGAACGAGTTCTTCGACGGCGCGCTGGGGCAGGCGGTTTCGCCTTCGTCCCTGCACGGCCAGTTTATTGCTCGAAACTATCAGGGGAGCGAAGCGGCCTTTCGCTTGGATGTCGATGCCGCCCTCGTGAATGCTCCGAACACAGCTACGGTGCGCACGAACGGTCCTACCCACAGTTATCCAATCGGCACCACCGCTGTGCTCCGAACTGGCGCGCGACGGACTTTCCTTGTCGCGATGGCGAAGACCGACGTCCTCACTCTGAAAGCTTCCTCCACGGTTCCGCTTTTGTGGGACGCGCTGCGGGCGGGACTGCTCTCTGTCCACAACAATGGTGGCGGCGAACCTCTCGCGCTACCGCTGATCGGAAATGCCCAGGCCAGCATCAACATCGAGCCACAGCATCTCCTGAGATTGATTACTCTGGCTCTTGTAGATTTTGGTCGGAGCACCCAACTCCCAAAGCAAGTCGCAATCGTGCTTCATAACAGCTGCTTCGAACAGCTGGACATTCGTGAGATTGCTAGGGATTGGAAGCGGCGCTGATGGCCTATCGCAATGGAACTTACATCGCGTTTCATGCCGAGGGGAAGACTGACCCCACCGCTTCAGATATCAAATATTATCGCACGCTCAAGATGTGGCACGAGAACGATGGCACCGACTTCAGATTCGTGAACAGCCATGAAAAGGTTTCGGCTGTTCGCGACACAAGTCAAGCGGCCACAATCAAGCGCAGCCTCAGAGAACGACTAGATAATTCCAAGAACATGGTGCTGATCATCGGCCCCACGACCAAGAATGACACCGACTTTGTACCCTACGAAATCGGCTACGCCGTGGATACTTGTGGCATCCCGATCATCGCCACTTACACGTCCACCGGATACGACATCATTCGCGACCCGAAGGCTCTATCCGGCTGGTGGCCTTCGGCCCTAGCCATGCGCATTGCCAACGGCACCGCCAGTGTCATCCACATTCCGTTCAAGCAGAAGGTGATCGACAACGCGATCGGGCAGTTCAGTCATAACAACCTTCCGTTGGGCGGCGGGCTAGGTATCTATGGTGACGCTGCCTATCGACAATTCGGCCTGCTCTAACGGCGCCGAACTCGCCAACGCCAGTCACACCCACGGCAGCTTCCGCTCCGGCCCCCAGATCCAGCCGTCGGCGATGTAGTAGCCGGTGCGGGCGTCGGCGGCGCCGTCGGGGCCGAGGATCCAGCCGGCGGTGATCCAATAGCCCGTGGTCATGTCGGCGGCGCCGTCCGGGCCCCAGATCCAGTTGTTGTCGATCCAGTACTTGCCGTTCTGTTCGGGGAGCTCGCTGAAGATCCACCGGTCTTGAATCCAACCCGCAGCGACCGTCATGGGCTATTTCGCGACCTCGTTGATCTGCGCCTTGGCGCGGGACGCCGGCACGACGGGGATATCGGCGTCGGCGAGCGGCTGCATCCAGTTTTTGCGGGCCATGGCGGCGGCGATGTAGGGGGCGAGCTCGGCGGCCTTCTTCGCCTCGCGTTCGGCGGCCTCGGCCTTGAAGGCCGGCATGACCTCGGCGGCGAAAAGCTCAAGCGATTCACAGATGTGGGCGTGTTTGTTGCGGCCGGCCTGCTGTAGGAAGATCACCTGGTCGACGCCGGCGTCGCGGAAAGCCGCGATGTGCTCGCGGATATCGTCGGGCGTGCCGATGCCGTTGGCGTTGCGCTGGGCGGCCTTGGTCGCGGCGATGATCTCGTCGTCGCTGCGGGCGCGGGAGGCCTGGAAGTCGGCGAACAGGGTCGAGCGGCCGGGGAGGGCGTCGTGGGCGACGAGCGCATTCACCGCATAGCTGAAGAACTCGAAGCCCTCCTGGCCCCGCCGGATCGCCTCGGCGCGGTCGTGATGCACGGAGAAGTTGGAGACCATGGCGAGGTTGGCGTTCACCGCATGGCCGATGGGGACGCAGGCGTCGGACTTGATGATGCCGTAGTAGATCTCGGCCCAGGCCTTGGCCTCCTCCGGATCGACGAAGGAGAAGGCCAGCGCGCCGACCCCGATGGAGGCGGCGACCTTGATGGTGTCGCGGTTGGTGCAGGCCATCCACATGGGCGGATGCGGCTTCTGCACGGGCTTGGGCATCACGTTGCGGCAGGGGAAGGAGAAGCCGGCGCCCTCGAACCCCGGATAGGGGTCCATCACCAGCATGTTGGCGATCTGCTCGGCGGCCTCAAGCGCCAGGGCGCGCTTCTCCTTGGCCGGGATCTTGAAGCCGCCCAGCTCAAGGCGGGTGGCGCCTTCGCCGATGCCGAAATCGAGACGGCCTTTCGAGATGATGTCGAGCGTCGCCAGGCCCTCGGCGGTGCGGGCCGGGTGATTGTAGTTGGGGATCACCTGGCGGATGCCGTGGCCGACGCGGATGGTTCTGGTCAGCGCCGCGCAGGCCGCCAGGAACACCTCCGGCGCCGAGGAGTGGGAATATTCCTCCAGGAAGTGATGCTCGACCTCCCAGGCGTAGTCGTAGCCCAGCCGGTCGGCCAGCACGACCTGCTCCAGGGCGTCGTGGAACAGCCGCGCCTCGTCGCCCTCGTTCCAGGGCTTGGGCAGCTGGTGCTCGTAGAAGATCCCGAACCGCATCCCTGATCCCCCTCGCTCGCTGGCGCCAGCCAGACGGCGACATTGAACCACGAAATACACGAAATACACGAAAGGGCAGGCGACTGACCCGCGCACGGGGGCGTCGGCAAATGGCGTCTTTCGTGTATTTCGTGTCTTTCGTGGTCTGAAGATAACTGAGCCTCCGCTGGCGCGGAGGCTCGACGACGACACCCGATTAACCCTGGCGAAAGCAGCGGCTGGCATTCTGCACGCCGCAGCAAATCGAGGATCGCGATGACGCGCGTCGGCCAAGGGATCTGGGGAGTTCGGGCAGGGCGGTTGGCCCTGGTCCTGGTGGCGGGCGCCTCGCTGGCGGCCTGTTCGACGCTGACCACGCCGCAATACGCGATCCAAGGCGCTGGGCAGGCTGGCGGTCATGGCTCGACGGTGCGGCCGCCCGCGGACCCCAGCGCGCACGGCACCAACGCGCCCTATCAGGTCGGCGGCATCTGGTACGTGCCGCACGAGCAGCCACGCTATGACGAGACCGGAATCGCCTCCTGGTACGGCGACGCCTTCAACATGAAGGCCACCGCCAATGGCGAAATCTTCGACATGAACCAGTTCTCGGCGGCGCACACGACGCTGCCGCTGCCCTCGATGGTGGAGGTGACCAACCTCGACAACGGCCGCAAGCTGGTGGTTCGCGTGAACGACCGCGGGCCCTTCGTCGGCGGACGGATCATCGACCTCAGCCATGCCGCTGCGGCCGAGCTCGGTTACGACCGCGCCGGCGTGGCGCACGTGCGGGTGAAGTATGTCGGCCCAGCCCCGCTGGCCGGCCCCGAGGCCGGGGTGCGCTACGCCAAGGCCGCGCCGCCGGCCAATTCCGCGGCGCCGGCCTATGCGCCGCCGCTGCAGGCGGCGTCCTATGGTTCTGGAAGGATGACGGCCCACCGCCCCGCGGATGAGGAGATATTTGGCCAGGCCGCGCCATCGGCCGTGGCGGTCGACTCGGCGGTCGCCGCCGCCCCGCTCGTCGCCAAGCCGAAGCCGGTCGAGACGGCCGCGCTGACGCCCCTGCCGGCCGCCCCGCGCGCCTCACGCGATCCCTTCATCAGCGACGTTGTGGCGCGGCGGGTGCAGCCGGTCGCCCAGAGAGCCATCCTTGAGGCCGCCTCCGGACAGCCGTCGCCGGTTTCGGCCTCACCTGTGGTCCCGAGCCCCGCCTTGGCCGCAACCCAGACGCCGCCCGCAAAAGGCTACAGCATCCAGGCCGGCGCCTTCAGCGATCAGACGAACGCCAAGCGCGCCGCGGCCCAGCTGGCGTCCGCCGGCACGGTCAAGGTCGAGCCCTTCGAGCGCAGCGGCGTGACTATGTACCGGGTCTACCTCGCGGGCGTTTCGGACGAGGCCGAGGCCCATGAGGTGCGCGACAAGGTGGCCGCCATCGGCTTCGCCGACGCGCGCGTCGTGAGGCCCTAGACTTCCCCTAGACTTCCTCCCCTGGACATCCTCTGCGAACCGGCCATTTTGCGCCGGTGTCAGCAGGCAGATTCATCACCTTCGAGGGCGGCGAGGGGGCCGGGAAATCCACCCAGCTCAAGCGCCTCGCCGCGCGCCTGCAGGCGGCTGGCCGCGAGGTCGTGTCGACCCGCGAACCGGGCGGCTCGCCGGGCGCCGAGAGCATCCGTGAACTGGTGCTGAAAGGGAACGCCGACCGCTGGAGCCCGGTCACCGAGACGCTTCTGATGTACGCCGCGCGGCGCGACCACGTGGAGCGGGTGATCCGCCCGGCGCTGGCGCGCGGCGCGTGGGTGGTCTGCGACCGCTTCGCCGATTCCACACGGGCCTATCAGGGCGCGGCGGGCGGAACCGACCCGGCGCTGATCGCGGCGATGGAGACCTATATCCTGGA
Organism: Phenylobacterium sp.; assembly: GCF_035309685.1. Taxonomy (GTDB): domain Bacteria; phylum Pseudomonadota; class Alphaproteobacteria; order Caulobacterales; family Caulobacteraceae; genus Phenylobacterium. Next base: position 9,526 of record NZ_DATGEX010000045.1, on the reverse strand, counting down.
GGAGACGCGGCCGGACCTGACGCTGATCTTCGACCTGCCGGTCGAGATGGGGCTGGAGCGGGCGCATGCGCGGGCCGGCAGCGAGATGCGCTTCGAGTCCAAGGGCCAGGCCTTCCATGAACGGCTGCGCGAGGGGTTCCTGGCCATCGCCAGGGCCGAGCCGGAACGCTGCGCGGTGATCGACGCGACCGGCGACCTGGACGCCGTCGAGGCGCGGGTCTGGGCCGCGGTCGGCGAGCGCCTGGCGGTCCATGGCTGAGATGCATCATCCGCGCGAGGTGTTCGACCTCACCGGCCACGAAGCCGCCGAGACGGCCTTCGAGGCGACGCGGGCGCGGGGCCGGCTGCACCACGCCTGGCTGCTGACCGGCCCGGAGGGCGTCGGCAAGGCGACCTTCGCCTATCGCGCGGCCCGCCGGCTGCTGGGCGCGCCGGCCGAGGCGGCCTATGGCGTCCTGGGCGCGAGCCCCGACCATCCGGTCAGCCGCCAGATCATCGCCCGCTCGCATCCCGACCTCTTCGTGCTGGAGCGGATCGACGAGAACGGCAAGGTGCGCAAGGTGATCCCGGTGGACGAGGCCCGGGCGCTGTCGGAGTTCTTCTCCAAGTCGCCGGCCAGCGCGCCGCATCGCGTGGCGATCATCGACGCCGCCGACGACCTCAACGTCAACGCCGCCAACGCCATCCTGAAGACGCTCGAGGAGCCGCCGCCGCATGGGGTCCTCCTGATGGTCAGCCATTCGCCGGGCCGGCTGTTGCCGACCATCCGTTCGCGCTGCCGCCGGCTCGCCTTCGCGCCGCTCGCCATCGAGGCCGCCGCCGCCTTCGTGCGCGAGCGGGAGGACGTCAGCGTCGAGGATTCGCTTAGGCTCGCGACCATGGCCGTGGGCGCGCCCGGCGGCGCCTGGGCGCTGGCGCACGCCAACGCCATCGCCATGGATGACGCAGCCCGCGGCCTGCTGGAGAGCCTGCCGAAGGTCGACGAGGCCATGGCGCTCTCGCTCACCGACCGGTTCCGCGGGGCTGAGGGCCAGGCGCAGTTCAACCTGCTGTTCGACCGGCTGGCCGAGCGGGTGCATGGATTCGCGGTCGAGCGGGCCGGGCAGGGGATCGGCGGCCTCGACCGCTGGGCGGCGGCCTGGGAGACCCTCACGCGCCTGCCGCGCGAGGTGGAGGCGCTGAACCTCGACCGCAGCGACGCTCTCTTCACCGCGCTCGCGGAGTTGCGCCAGGCGGCCCGGGCGGCCTAGACGAACCGATGCTGATCGACAGCCATGTGAACCTGCACGCGCCGCAGTTCGACGACGACCGCGAGGCGGTGATCGAACGCGCCCGGGCCGCCGGCGTCGGCCTGATGGTCAATATCTGCGACCGGGTCGCCAACTTCCAGAAGGTGCGCGCCGTCGCCGAGGCGCCGGACATCTGGGCGACGGTCGGCACCCATCCGCACGAGGCCAAGGACGATCCTGACCTTACCGCGGCGCGGCTGGTCGAGCTGGCCGCCGATCCGCGCGTGGTCGGCATCGGCGAGTGCGGCCTCGACTTCCACTACGATCTCAGCCCCCGCGACATCCAGGCGCGCGTGTTCCGGGCCCATGTCGCCGCGGCGCGCCAGACCGGCCTGCCGCTGGTGGTCCACACCCGCGAGGCGGATGAGGTGATGGGCGCGATCCTGGAAGAGGAATATGCCGCCGGCCCGTTCCGTATCCTGATGCACTGCTACACCTCGGGCGCCGAGCTGGCGGCGCGGGCGGCGGCGCTGGGCGCCTGGTTTTCGGTGTCGGGGATCGCGACCTTCAAGGCCGCCGAGGATGTCCGCGCGGTGATCCGCGACATGCCGGCCGAGCGGATCATCGTCGAGACCGACTGCCCGTACCTGGCGCCCGTGCCCTATCGCGGACGGCGCAACGAACCGGCCTACATTCCGCACGTCCTGGCCAAGCTGGCCGAGATCCGCGGCTGGTCGCTGGAGGAGGCGGAGGCGCGGACCGAAGACGCCTTCTTCGCGGTGTTCGACCGGATCCCGCGAGCATGAGCGGGCTGGAGTTCACGATCCTCGGCTGCGGCTCCTCCGGCGGCGTGCCGCGGGCGGACGGCGACTGGGGCGATTGCGACCCGTTGGAGCCCAAGAACCTGCGCTCGCGCTGTTCCCTCCTCGTCCGCAGATCGGGGGAGGGCGCTGAGCACGAGACCACCCTGATCGTCGACACCTCGCCGGACCTGCGGCTGCAGACGGCGAACGCGGGCGCCAAGCGGCTGGACGCCATCCTGCTGACCCACGACCACGCCGACCAGGTGCACGGGATCGACGACGTCCGCGCCTTCTTCATCCGCCAGCGGGCGAAGATCGCCTGCCACATGGACGGCGCCACCGACGCCTCGATGATGCGGCGCTTTGGCTACATCTTCGAGGGCGAAGGCGGCTATCCGGCGATCTGCGAGCGGCGGACGATCCCGGCGCACGGCGTGGCCTGGCAGGTCGACGGACCGTCGGGGCCGATTCCGGTCGTGACCTTCGACCAGGACCACGGCGGCGTGCGCTCGGTGGGCTACCGGTTCGGCGGCGTGGCCTATTCCAGCGACGTGGTGAACCTGGACGAGACGGCGTTCGCGGCGCTTAGCGGCCTGGACGTGTGGATCGTCGATGCCCTCCGATACAGGCCGCATCCGACGCACGCGCACCTGGAGCGGACGCTGGAGTGGATCGCGCGGCTCAAGCCCAGGCGGGCGATCCTGACCAATCTGCACATCGACCTGGACTATGCGACGCTGAAGGCGGAGCTGCCGGCGGGCGTCGAGCCGGCCCACGACGGCTTGCGGTTTTCACATGAACTGAGCGGCGAATTATCGTGATTAATAAGCCGCTTAAGATCGGTTTCCTCGCGTCCGCCAATGGGTCGAGCGCCCGCGCCATTGTCGCCGCGATCGAAGCCGGCCAGCTGGACGCACAAGCGCGCCTGCTGGTCAGCAACAACCGGTCGGCCGCCGCCCTGGCGTTCGCCGCCGAGGCCGGCGTGCCGGCGCTGTGCATTCCAACCCAGGCCGATCCGGAGGCCGCCGACGCGCGCTTGGCGCAGGAAATGGCGGCGCATGACGTCGAGCTAATCGTCCTGTCGGGCTATTTGCGGCAGCTGGGACCGAAAACCCTGGGGCGCTATGTGGGCCGCGTCCTCAACATCCACCCAGGCCCGCTGCCGGCGTTCGGAGGTCATGGCATGTACGGCCGGCGCGTCCACGAGGCGGTGATCGAGGCCGGCGTGGCGCAGAGCGGCGTCTGCATCCATCTGGTGGACGAAGAATACGATCGTGGCCCGGTGCTGGCGCGGCGCGGCGTGCCGGTGGCGCACGGCGATACGGCGGAGACGCTGGAAGCGCGGGTCACGGCGCTGGAGCCGGAATTCTACGTGGAGACGCTGCGGCGGATCGCCGAGGGCGCGATCATCCTCGCCTGAGCGGCGGCCATTATTTCCGATAATCTTCCTTAGGCGAGGAATTGATACCTTGAGTATGGGCTCCCCCCGGCGCTAACCTCCCTTCTGGGCCCGCAATCGATAGCGATGGCCGGCCAGGCGCTGTCCCGACGTTCCGGAGCCGGCATGAAGGACGTTCTGCTCGTCGCTCTGGCGATCCTGGCGCTCGGCGCCGCCGCCCAGGCGCAGCCCAAGCCGGCGCCTGCCGCAGCCCCGTCGGATCCCGCCGCGGCGGTCAGCGAGACCGAGGAACTCACCGTCACCGCGCAAGCCACCTGCCTGGAGCCCAAGCCGGACAATTTCTCGCCCCGGCCCAAGGTCCTCAGCACCTTCCCGGCCAACGGCGCGGTGGTGCGGCCGGGCGTCCTGGTGCTGCGCATCACCTTCGACCAGCCGATGAGCTGCAAGGGCTTCTTCACCGGCATCCCGAAGCTGAGGAATCCCTGCCCGCTGGAGCATCAGCACTGGTTGCTCAGCTTCGACCGCAGGACCATCCGCACCACCTGCCGCGCCGAGGGCGTGGCCAGCTATGGCGTGGGCGTCAGCGACAATCCGGACGCCACCTTCCTGAGCCTCGCCGGGCGGCCGCTGGAGCCCTACGAGTTCCGCTTCACCACCTCGGCGGCGCCCGACGTGCTGACGCCGAGCGAGTCGCTGGGCGAGGACCCGGCCAATCCGCCGCCGAAGCCGGAGTTCGTCCCGCTGGAGTTGCAGACGGCGCACGTCCGGAAGTAGCTGCCGCCGGCTGCGGCGATGGCTTGCGCCGCCGCCGGGGAAGCCTACCTTTAGAGCGAGGGCAAATGAACGAGAGGTGGTCACCATGCGAACCCTGACTCTTGCCGCGGCCGCCCTGCTGGTCAGCGCCCCCGTTTTTGCCGCGACCGGCGCGCTGGCCGCGCCCGCTTCCGTCAGCGTCACCGTCGGCCCGGAGCTGCAGCTCAAGGGCGAGAAGACGCTGGGCATGCGCGACCTGAACGACCTGGCCAAAACCCTGCAGAGCGACGTCGAAAGGCGGCTCGCCAAAACCGGCGCCTATGACGGCGCACGGATCGAGCTGATCCTGGTCGACGCCCAGCCCAACCGCCCGACCTTCAAGCAGCTCAGCGACTCGCCCGGGCTTTCGCTGCGCAGCTTCGGCATCGGCGGCGCCAAGATCGAGGGCCGCGCGGTGGCCGCCGACGGCGCGGTGACGCCGCTCAGCTACGACTACTACGCCCCGGACATCCGCTGGGCGCGCGGCGAGGCCACCTGGTCGGACGCCGAGCAGACCTTCGAACAGTTCGCCGCCCAGCTGGGCCGCGGCAAGGCCGTCGCCAGCCGCTGACGCGGTCCGGCTGACCGGCTTGCCAGCCTCTCTTGCGTGATTGGGCGACGCGCGGTCTGATCGCCGCATGACCCGCCCTGCCCCGCCTGAGACCCTGGCGCCCCTCGACCGGCTGCTGGAGATCATGGCCCGGCTGCGCGACCCTGCCGACGGCTGCCCGTGGGACCTGGAACAGACCTTCGCCACCGTCGCGCCCTATACCGTCGAGGAGGCCTATGAGGTCGCCGACGCCATCGAGCGGAACGACCTGGCCGACCTGAAGGACGAGCTGGGCGATCTGCTGTTTCAGGTGGTGTTTCACGCGCGCATGGCCGAAGAGCGCGGCGCCTTCGCCTTCGACGACGTGGCGCGCGCCATCAACGACAAGATGGTGCGTCGCCATCCGCATGTCTTCGCGGAAGAAACCTACGCCTCGCTGGCCCATCAGAAGGCCGGCTGGGAAGAGCTGAAGGCGGCCGAGCGGCAGCAGAAGGGCAAGGGCGGCCCGGCCAGCCTGCTGGACGACATCCCAGTGGGCCTCCCCGCCCTCACCCGCGCCGTGAAACTCTCCAAGCGCGCCGCCAAGGTCGGCTTCGTCTGGCCCGACATCAGCCATGTGGTCGACAAGCTGGACGAGGAGCTGGGCGAGCTGAAGGCCGAGATCGCCGCCGGCGATTTCGAGAAGGCCCGCCAGGAGATGGGCGACGTGCTGTTCGTGGTGGCGAACCTGGCGCGGACCCTCGAGGTCGACCCGGAGGATTCGCTGCGCTTCACCAACGCCAAGTTCGTTCGGCGCTTCCGGTACGTCGAAGCGCGCCTGGCCGAGCGCGGCAGGACGCCGGAGCAGTCAGACCTCGCCGAGATGGACGCGCTCTGGGACGAGGCGAAGGCGGCGGAGCGGGCGAAGGCCGCGGAATGACTTCGCCCGCGGAGCGCTTCGGGGCCTTGGTCAGCGCGCTGCTCGACGAGCCGGGCGTCACCCTCTCGGAAAGCCGCGGGTTTTCCCGCGATGCGCTGATGGTCGGCGGCAAGCTGTTTGCCGCTGTGCGGGGCGAGGTCCTGCTGTTGAAGCTCCCGGCCGAGCGCGTGGCGGCCCTGATCGCATCGGGCGACGGCGCGCCCTTCGACGCCAACAAGGGCAAGCCGATGAAGGAATGGATGCTGGCCAGAATGAGCGCCGATTGGGACGCTCTGGCGCGCGAGGCGGCCGCGTTCGTCGGTCGCTAGTGGCCACGCACCTCGGCGCCCGGGAACTGCTGCTCGAACTGGCCGAGCGCCTGGGGCGAGAGGCTGACGGCCAGGCGGACCGAGCCGTCCTTGCCGTCGTGGCGGTCCAGCACGCGGCCGTGGCGGTAGAGCCAGGCGATGGCGGCGCCCTCGCCCATCGGCGTGAAAACGTCCACCGGCGGCGCCTCGTCCACCAGGGCGGCGATGGCGTCGAGCAGGCGGTCGCAGCCCTCGCCGGTCACCGCCGAGAGCGGAATCGCCGGCGGATGGGCGCGGCGCGCGTCGCCCTCGACGATCTCGCGGTCGTCGGCGGGGAGCAGGTCGAGCTTGTTCCAGACCTCCAGGATGGCGCGGTCTTCCAGATCGACGCCCAGCTTGGCGAGCACCTCGCGGACGTCGCCGGCCTGGGCGGCGCTCTCGGCGCTGGCGATGTCGCGGACGTGCAGCACGACGTCGGCCTCCTTCACCTCCTCCAGGGTGGCGCGAAAGGCCTCGACCAGCTCGTGCGGCAGGTCCGAGATGAAGCCCACGGTGTCGGACATGATCGCCGGCCGCCCGTCGGGCAGCTTCAGCATCCGCAGCGTCGGGTCCAGCGTGGCGAACAGCATGTCCTGCGCCACCACCTCGGCCTTGGTCAGGCGGTTGAACAGCGTCGACTTGCCGGCGTTGGTGTAGCCGACCAGCGCCACCGTCGGGTACGGATGCCGCTTGCGGGCCGAGCGTTGCAGGGTGCGGGTGCGGCGCACCTCCTGCAGCTCCAGCTTCAGCTTGCGGATCTTGTCGGCGATCAGCCGCCGGTCGGTCTCGATCTGGGTTTCGCCGGGGCCGCCCATGACGCCATAGCCGCCGCGCTGCCGCTCCAGGTGGGTCCAGGTGCGGACCAGGCGCGAGCGTTCGTAGGACAGCCGCGCCAGTTCGACCTGCAGCCGGCCCTCGCGCGTGCGGGCGCGGCGGGCGAAGATTTCCAGGATCAGGCCGGTGCGGTCGATGACCTTGCAGTTCCAGGCCTTTTCCAGGTTCCGCTGCTGCACCGGCGTCAGCGCGTCGTCGACGATGGCGACGTCGGCTTCGATCAACTCGATCGTGCCGCCGATCTCGGCGACCTTGCCCTTGCCGAACAGGGTGGCCGGGGTCAGCTGGCGCAGGTGCGCGACCAGGGTCTCGCGGACCTCAAGGTCCAGCGCCAGGGCCAGGCCGACGGCCTCTTCCAGGCGCGCCTCAGCGGCCCGCGAAGCGCCTCGCCCCTCGCGGTCGGGATGGATGACGATGGCGCCCTGCACCGGCGCCTGACGATCTACGGACTTGGAGGAGCTCAATCGGCCTCGTCTTCGCCCGGCTCATAGAGCTGCACGGGTTGCGCGGGCATGATGGTGGAAATGGCGTGCTTGTAGACGAGCTGGGATTGCCCGTCGCGGCGGAGCAGCACGCAGAAATTGTCGAACCAGCTCACCACGCCCTGCAGCTTGACGCCATTGACCAGGAAGATGGTGAGCGGCGTCTTCGACTTGCGCACGCTGTTCAGGAACGTGTCCTGCAGGTTCTGTTTCTTCTCACTCATGGCTTTTCGCCCTTTTTTTGGATCGGGCGGCCAAAGCGCCGCCCACACACGAAAGTTAGCTAGAACGCCTTTTGCGACAGGCGCAACCGCAGGCCGCCCCTCAGATGGCGCTGGCCTTCGCCTGCTCGATATAGAGACGCCGAAGCCTCGCCGCCACCGGACCGACCTTTCCGTCGCCGATCGGCTTGCCGTCGACGCTGACCACCGGCAGCACCAGGGAGCCCGCGCCGGTGATGAAGGCCTCCTTGGCGGCGAGCGCCTCGGCCGGCGTGAACGGCCGCTCATCGACCTGCAGCCCGTTCTCGCGGATCACGTCCAGCAGGGTGTAGCGGGTGACGCCGCGCAGGATGTTGGCGTTGGTGTCGCGGGTCCGCAGGCGCCCGTCGCCGTCGACGATCCAGGCGTTGGAGGACGCGCCTTCGGTGACAAAGCCCAACTCGTCGACGAACCAGGCCTCGACCGCGCCGGCGGCCCGCGCCTTCTGCTTGGCCAGCACATTGGGGAGCAGGCCCACGGTCTTGATGTCGCAGCGGCCCCAGCGGTTCTCCGGCGTGGTGACGACCCCGACGCCCCTGGCCGCGCGCGCGTCGGACTGGGCGCGGTCGACGCGGCTGACGGTGATGACCACCGCTGGGCGGACCGCCGGATTGGGGAAGGCGTGGTCGCGGGGCGCGACGCCGCGCGTCACCTGCAGATAGACCAGGCCTTCGGTGACGCGGTTGCGGCGCACAGTCTCCTTGAGCACCATGGTCAGCGCCGCGCGGCTCATCGGCATCTCGATGGAAAGCTCGCCCAGGCTGCGTTCCAGCCGCGCGAAATGGCCCTCCGGATCGGCGAGCTTGCCGCCGAACAGCGCCCAAACCTCATAGACGCCATCGGCCAGCTGGTAGCCGCGGTCCTCGATGTGGACCGTGGCGTCGGCGTGCGGCGTGAAGCGGCCGTTGACGTAGGCGATGCGGCCCATCCTACTTCGCTCCCCGCGTGAGCTTCGAAGGACTCATCAGGCGACGTCTTCTTCCAGCACCCTCGCGCCCGAGAGCCCCAGGGACTTCAGCTTGCGGTGCAGGGCCGAGCGCTCCATGCCGATGAAGGCGGCGGTGCGCGAGATGTTGCCGGAGAAGCGCAGCATCTGGGCGTTGAGGTACTCCCGCTCGAACACCTCGCGGGCCTCGCGCAGCGGCAGGGCGATCATCCGCTCGGCGCCCAGGCTGGTGGCCTGATCGGTGACCATCGCCTCGGCCGGCAGCATGTTGGCGGTGATCGGGTCGGAGGGCGCGCCGGACGCCAGGATCAGCATCCGTTCCACGTTGTTGCGCAACTGGCGCAGGTTCCCCGGCCACTGGCGGACCTGCAGGGTCGCCAGCGCATCGTCGGCCAGGCGGCGGCGCGGCATGCCGGTCGCCTCGCTGATCCGCTCGATGAAATATTCCACCAGCTCCGGGATGTCCTCGCGCCGCTCGCTGAGGCCGGGAACGTTCACCGGCACCACGTTGAGGCGATGGAACAGGTCCTCGCGGAACCGCCCGGCGGCGATCTCCTCGCGCAGGTCGCGGGAGGTGGACGAGACCACGCGCACGTCGACGTGGACGTCGCTGTCGCCGCCAACCCGGCGGAAGCTCTGGTCGACCAGGACCCGCAGGATGCGCCCCTGGGTCTCGCGCGGCATGTCGGCGACCTCGTCCAGGTAGAGCGTGCCGGCGTGGGCGCGCTCGAAGACGCCGATCTTGGCGGTGCGGCCGTCGTCGCCCTCCTGGCCGAACAGCTCGACGTCCATGCGCTCGGGCGTCATGCCGGCGGCGCTGATCGGCACGAATTCGTTGCGCGCGCGGCTCGACGCCGCGTGGATCAGCCGGGCCACGGTCTCCTTGCCCGATCCCGGCGGGCCGCTGATCAGCACCCGGCTGTTGGCGCCGGCCAGCTTGACGATCATCTGGCGCAGCTGCTGGGCGGCCATCGACTTGCCGGTCA
>NZ_DATGEX010000044.1:0-103093 GCF_035309685.1 Phenylobacterium sp. | reverse complement strand
GAATTCGTTGCGCGAACGCGGCGAGGCGGCGTGGATGAGCCGCGCCACGGTCTCCTTGCCCGAGCCGGTCGGACCCGAGATCAGCACCCGCGAATTGGCGCCCGCCAGCTTGGCGATCATCTGGCGCAGCTGCTGGGCGGCCATCGACTTGCCGGTCATGCCTTCGGGCGTGATCGCCTGGGTGCGCAGGCGGCGGTTCTCGCGGCGCAGGCCGGCGGCCTCCAGCGCACGCTCGACGATCAGCACCAGGCGGTCGGACTTGAAGGGCTTTTCCAGGAACTCATAGGCGCCGCGCTTGATGGCGCTGACGGCGGTCTCGATGTTGCCGTGGCCGCTGATCATGATCACCGGCAGGTCGGCGTCGAGCGCCTTGATGTGGTCGAGCAGCTCCAGCCCGTCCATGCCGCCGCCGGCCATCCAGATGTCGAGGATCAGGATCGCGGGCTTGCGCGCCCGGATCGCCGCCAGCGCGGACTCGGAGTCATTGGCCGTGCGCACGGCATAGCCCTCGTCGGAGAGGATCCCGGCCACCAGGTCGCGGATGTCCGCCTCGTCGTCGACCACCAGAACGTCAGACGCCATTATCAGGTCCTCAAGCCGTCACGGTTGCAGGTTTCGGCGCGGGCCGGGCCCGGGCCGAGGACGGAAGACGCAAGGTCGCCAGCGCGCCGACACCCTCGCGGGCGTCGGTCAGCTCCAGCTCGCCGCCGTGGTCTTCCAGAATGCGTTTGACGATCGCGAGGCCAAGGCCGGTGCCCTTCTCGCGGGTCGTCACATAGGGTTCGGTCAGCCGGTCGCGGTCCTTGGCGGGCAGGCCCACGCCATTGTCCTCGACCTCGAAGGCGACGCCGGCGTCATCGGACACCAGGCGCGCGCGGATGCGGCCTTTCGGCTTGGCGGTGCGTCGGGCGCTGATCGCTTCCGCCGCGTTCTTCAGGATGTTGGTGAGCGCCTGGGTGAGCATGCGCTCGTCAGCCAGCACCCGCACCTCGGGGATCGGCTCCAGCAGTTCGACCTCGATGTCCGGGCTGGCCACCCGCTGGGCGAAGACCGCCGCGCGGATCAGCTCGGAGGCGTCCTGCTCGGCGAACTTCGGGGCCGGCATGCGGGCGAAGGAGGAGAATTCGTCGACCATCTGCCGGATGGCGTCCACCTGCCGGATGATGGTGTCGTTGCAGCGGTCGAAGGTCTCCAGTTCGGCGGGCGCGATGTCCTTGCGGTACTTCTTGCGCAGGCGCTCGGCCGACAGCTGGATCGGGGTCAGCGGGTTCTTGATCTCATGCGCGATGCGGCGGGCCACGTCGCGCCAGGCGGCGTTGCGCTGGGCGGTGACCAGGCGGGTGATGTCGTCGAAGGTCAGCACCAGGCCGTCCTCGATGCGGCTGGCCCGCACCCGCAGGCGCAGGGTTTCGCGGCCGCGCTCCAGGTCGACCTCTTCCTCGGCCTCGCCGCGGCCGGTCCCGCCGCTCACCTGGGCGGCCACGGCGGCGATCTCCGGCGCCACGTCGGCGAGCCTGCGGCCCCTCCCCGGCTTGTCGCGCAGGCCCAGCAGCAGCTCCGCCTGGCGGTTGGCCGCCGAGATGCGGCCCTTGGCGTCGAGGCCGATAACGCCGGCGCTGACCTCGGCCAGCACGGTTTCGATGAACTGACGCCGCCGCTCAGCGTCCTCGTGCGCCGTTCGCAAGGCCTCCTGCTGCGCCTTAAGATCGTGCGTCATGCTGTTGAAGGCACGGGATAAGACAGCGATCTCTTCAGGGTCGTTGTCGGCGTCGACGCGGGCGCTGAGGTCACCGCCGGCCACCTTGCCGGCCGCCTGCACCAGCCGCGCCACCGGGCCCGAAATGGCGTCCGCGGCGCCCAGGCCCAGCCAGACCGCGCCCACCAGCACCAGGAGCGCCGTCTCAAAATAGCTGAGCGCGAAGATGATCTGGATCTTCTGCCGGTTCTGCGCGGCGTCGCGGTAGGCCATCAGGCTGGCCTGCGCCTCGAACTGGGTGTTGATGATGCCCTTCTCGATCGGGCGCACGATGTAGAGGTAGGCGTCGGGATAGCTGCGCAGCCGGTAGACCGCGCGCATGCTGTCGCCGCAGGTGGTGTTGCAGACCGAGATGATGCCGTCGTCGGCGGCCTTGAAGCTGGTGGCCGGCGGCATGGCGAACGGCGGCGCGTCGGCGGCGGCGAAGCGGGCGAGCACGCGACCGTCGCGGTCGATCAGATAGGCGGCCGAGAAGCCGTGATAGGTGGCCAGGGTCGCCAGGTACTGGCCGAAGGTGATCGGGCTGGCCTCCAGACCGGGCGCGGCGCGGTTGAGGTCCTGGCCCATCGGGATCATGTGGCTTTGGATGTAGTTGCTCTGCTCCTCGACGTAGGAGCGGGCCAGCGCGGCGGAGTTCTCGACCACGGTCTTCACCCGCAGGCTGAACCAGTTGTCGACGCCCCGGCTGACCAGAACGCCGTAAAACAGGGCCACGACCACGGCCGGCACCAGGGCGGCCATGGCGAACAGGGTGACGAATCGCACCTGAAGCCGCGCGCCGGCGTCACGCTCGCGGGCGTTCACCAGGGCGAAGAAGCGCAGGAACACGATCAGCGTCAGCGCCAGGATGAGGATCAGGTTGAAGCCCAGCACCGTCAGGATGTGCTGGCTGGCCGGGCCCAGCGGCCCCGTCGACGGCGGCGAGGCGGCGAGCAGGATGGCCACGCCGGTCAAGAGCGCCGCCAGGCCGTAGCCCACGCCCAGCACGCCTCGCGACTGAACCGCTTGCCAGATCCGGGGCCAGACGCGGCCTAGCCCGGTGGCGGCGAACCCCTGTCGAATATCCAAAGCCATCGCCGGGGAGCCTAAGCGAGCGTGCCCCAAACGCAACAGTCTTGTTGCAAGGATGCGTCAGCCGGCCGCGCTGCCTACAGATCGCCTATCGGCGCCCGCGCTGCATCTCGACGCCGAGGTCGGAAATCTTCTTGCGCAGGGTGTTGCGGTTGAGACCCAGGATCTCGGCCGCACGGACCTGATTGCCCCGCGTCGCCGAGAGCGTGAGCTGGATCAGCGGCCGCTCGACCTCCTCCAGCACCCGGTCGTAGAGGCCGGCCGGCGGCAGGCCGTCGGGCTGGTCGGCGAAGTAGCTGGAGAGCTTGCGCTCGACGAGCTGCGACAGCGTCGCGGGCCCCTCTTCGCCCTGCGCCGCCGGCTGCTGATCGGCCAGTTCGCGTTCGATGATCCGCGCGGTGATCAGGTCCTCGCCATAGAGCGCGCAGATGCGGCGGATGAGGTTTTCCAGCTCGCGGACATTGCCGGGCCACGGGTGCTGCTTCAGCCGGTCCAGCGCCGCGGCGTCGATGGTCTTGGAGGGCAGCCCCTCGCGGTTGGCGCGCAGCAGGAAGGCGCGGGCCAGGTCCGGGATGTCGTCCGGCCGGTCGCGCAGCGGCGGCAGGCGCAGCGGCGCGACGTTCAGGCGGAAGAACAGGTCCTCGCGGAACAAGCCCTCGCGGATCAGGCCGCGCAGGTCGCGGTTGGTGGCCGCGATGATCCGCACATTGGGCCGCCGTCCGGTCTTCGGGTTCAGCGCCGGCTCCGAGCCGTCGATCACCCGCAGCAGGCGCGTCTGGGCGTCCAGCGGCATATCGCCGATCTCGTCGAGGAACAGCGTGCCCCCGTCGGCCTCGATCAGCTTGCCCGCGTCGCCGTCCTCCCGGCCGAACAGCTCCGCCTCGACCCGCTCGCGCGGCACGGCCGCCAGGTTGATGGTGACGAACTTGCCGTCGCGGCGGCGGCCCATGTCGTGCAGGGCGCGGGCGACCAGCTCCTTGCCGGACCCGCTCTCGCCGGTGACCAGCACGGTCAGGTCCGCGCCCACCAGGCGCGCGATGGTGCGGTAGACCTCCTGCATGGGCCCGGAGCGGCCGATCAGCGGCAGGCGGTCGTCGCGCACCGCGCGGGCCTGGGCGCGGGCGGCCTCCGGGTCGGCGGGCCGCGAGAGCGCGCGGCGCGCACAGGCCGTCATGTCGTCGAGGTCGAAGGGCTTGGGGATGTAGTCGAAGGCCCCGAGCTCGGCGGCGTTGACGGCGGTGATCAGGTTGTTCTGCGCGCTCATCACGATGATCGGCAGCTTGGGCCGTTCCTTGCGGATGCGCGGCAGCACGTCGAAGACGTTCTCGTCGGGCATGACCACGTCGGTGACCACCAGGTCGCCCTCGCCGTCGGTCACCCATTTCAACAGCGTCGCGGCGTTGCCGGTGGCGCGGACCTGATAGCCCAGCCGGGTGAAGGCCTGGCTCAGGACCAGACGGATCGAGGCGTCGTCGTCGGCGATCAGGATCTTCTTGCTGGCAGCGTTCATGCCGGGACGTCCTCGTCGGAAGCGATAGGCAACAGCACCCGGAAAACCGTCCGGCCGGGTTCGGATTCGAAGTCGAGCAGGCCGCCGTGGGCGTTCACCAGCTTGCTGACCAGCGCCAGGCCAAGGCCGACGCCATTCGGCTTGGTGGTGACGAAGGGCTGGAACAGATGCTCGCGCAGGTGGTCGGGGACGCCCGGGCCGTTGTCGACGATGCGGACTTCCAGCGGCGCGCCGCGCAGGGTCTGGCCCTTGGCGGCGCGGACCCGGACGCCGTGGCGGTAGGCGGTGTAGATGCCGATGGCGCCGCGGCCGTCGCCTCGGGAATGCGCCGCCTCGGCGGCGTTCTTCACCAGGTTCAGGAAGATCTGGATCAGCTGGTCCTCGTCGCCCAGCACCGGCGGCAGCGACGGATCGTACTGCTCGCGAAGCTGCAGGCCGTCGGCGACGCCGTTGGCGGCCAGCGCCCTCACCCGATCCAGCACCTGGTGGATGTTCAACGGCGTCGTGGAGGGGAGCGCGTCGTCGGAGAAGGCTTCCATCCGGTCGACCAGCCGGCGCACCCGGTCGGTCTCGTCGACGATCAGCTGGGCGAGCGGCGCGTCCTCGGCCTTGGCGCCGGACTTCAAGAGCTGGGCGGCGCCGCGGATGCCGGCCAGCGGGTTCTTGATCTCATGCGCCAGCATGCGGCCCAGGCCCACGACCGAGCGCAGGCCGCCGGCCGCCTCGGCGCCGTGGCGCTCGGCGCCCAGGCCCTGTTTGACCGTCAGGGTCAGCAGCACCGAGCCATCGCCGAGCGGCGCGGCGGCCCCGTCGGCCTCGAAGGGCGCCAGACCGAAGAGCGTGATCTGGACGCCCCGCTCGCGGACCTTGGCGTCCTCCGCGATGGCGCGGTTCAGCAGGGAGACGAGCGCCGAGCCCGGCGGCAGGGCGGCGCTGAAGCGGCCGCGGGCCAACAGGCCTAGGCCCTGGCCGAACAGCGCCTCGGCGGCCTCGTTGACCGCGACCAGCGCGCCGGTCGCGTCGACCACCATGGCCGGGTCGGGGCTGAGCTCGAAGGCCGCGGCCTTCAGCGCCAGCACGTCGACGCCCAGCGATTGCGGCAGTGTGCGCCAGCTCATGCGGCCATCCTCCGCTCAGGGCCGGTCCAGAGCGCGGTCAGGCCCGCCTCCACCTCCGCAGCGTCTTCCAGGCGGCAAAGGAGGCTGCGGGCTTCGCGGCGCTGCTCGGGGCTGGTCGGCCACGGGGCCTGTTCGATGTAGGAGGCCAGATGCTTGCGGAAGACCCGCAGGCCGAGGCGGTCGCCATAGAAGCTGAGCGCGTCGTGGAAATGGTCGAGCGCGATCGTGAGCCGCGTCTCGGCGTCGGGTTCGTCAAACGCCCGCCCGTCGAGCTCCGCCTCAAGCTGCGCGGCGATCCAGGGCCGGCCGTAGACGCCGCGGCCCACCATCACCCCGTCGGCGCCGGACTCCTGCAGCGCAGCGCGCGCGCTCGGCCCATCGACGATGTCGCCGTTGGCGATGACCGGAATGCCGACGGCGTCCTTCACGGCGCGGATCGCGGCCCAGTCGGCGGCGCCCTTGTAGAACTGGCAGCGGGTGCGGCCATGCACGGTGACGGCGGCGACTCCCAGCGCCTCGGCGCGCACCGCCAGGTCCGGGGCGTTCTTCGAGGCGTCGTCCCAGCCCAGCCGCATCTTGACGGTGACCGGCGCCTCGACCGCGGCGATGGCCGCGGCGATCAGGCGCTCGGCGAGCTCCGGCTCGCGCATCAGCGCCGAACCGCATTGCGCGCCAGTGACCTCGCGGGCCGGGCAGCCGAAGTTGAGATCGATGACCTGGGCGCCGGCCGCGGCGGCCAGGCGCGCGCCTTGAGCGATGTGTTCCGGGTCGCGCCCGACCAGCTGGACCACCATCAGCGGCAGGCCCTCGCCCACAGCGGCGCGGCGCACCACGTCGGGGCGGCCCTTGGAGAATTCGGCGCAGGCGACCATCTCGGTCGCCACGTAAGGCGCGCCCAGCCGGCTGGCGGCGCGGCGGAACGGCAGGTCGGAAACCCCGGTCATCGGCGCGATCCAGACCCGACCGGCGATGGTCACGCCGCCAAGCTTGAGCGAACTGCTCATTTAATAATCATCCCCATCGCTGGGTTTTTAGGCAATTTGTGCGGTGCGGTAAAGCCCGCGTGAACTGGACAAGCGCCGCTGTGTCCCTAAACACACGCTGATGAGCTTCTCAGGCGTGGTTGTGGCGGCGGGCGAGGGCCTGCGCGCGGGGCCGGGCGAACCCAAGGCGTGGCGCCTGCTGGGCTCGCGGGCCCTGGTCCGCTGGTCGGTGGAAGGCCTGCTGTCGGCCGGCGCGCGCGAGGTCGTCGTCGTGGTGGCCCGCGACCGGCTGGCCGCGGTGGACGAGGCGCTCGCCGGCCTGGAGGGCTGGCGCGCGGTCACCGGCGGCAAGACCCGCGCCGACAGCGTGCAGGCCGGGCTGGCGGCGCTCACCTGCGGGCGCAACCAGGCGGTGCTGGTGCATGACGCCGCGCGGCCCTTCGTGACCCGCGCCCACGTCGACCGGCTGCTGGCGGCCCTGGAGCTGGCCGATGGCGCGGTGCCCGCCCTGCCCGTCCCGGACACGCTCAAGCGCGGTGACGGCCTGATCGACGAGACGGTGAGCCGCGAGGGCCTGTGGCGCGCCCAGACCCCGCAGGCCTTCCGCTTCGGCAAGCTGAAGGCGGCCTACCGCCGCTGGCCGGCCAACGAGGAGCCCACCGACGACGCCCGCGTGGTCGAGCGCGCCGGCGGCCACGTGGCCATGGTCCCGGGCGACCCGATGCTGATGAAGCTGACCTATCCGGAAGACTTCCTGATGGCCGAGCAGCTGGCGGCGTCGCGGCGGATCGTGCGCACCGGCTTTGGGGTCGACGCGCACCGGTTCGGGCCGGGCGCGGTGGTCTGGCTGGGCGGTATCCGCATCGAGCACGACCTGGGGCTGGTCGGCCATTCCGACGCCGATGCGGGCCTGCACGCGCTCACCGACGCGGTGCTGGGCGCCATCGCCGAGGGCGACATCGGCCAGCACTTCCCGCCGTCCAATCCGAAATGGAAGGGCGCCTCATCGGACCAGTTCCTGCTGCATGCGGTGAAGCTGGCGCAGGCCAAGGGGGGCAAGATCCTCAACGCCGACCTGACGCTGATCTGCGAACGCCCGAAGATCGGGCCGCACCGTGACGCCATGCGGGCGCGGATCGCGCAACTGCTCGGCCTTTCTATCGACCGGGTGAGCGTCAAGGCGACGACGACCGAGGGCATGGGCTTCACCGGCCGCGAGGAAGGGCTGATGGCCCAGGCGGTGGTCAGCGTGGAGACGCCGCTCTAGGTCGCGGGCTCGTGAATCGTCCGGGAGACGGACCACGGGCGACCTAGTCCACGGCATCAGGCTGCGCCGCGGCTGGCGCGGCGACCCTGGCGTCATTGCTGACGCTCAGCACCGCGCCCTCTAGCTCGGCCGGCGCGGGCGGCTCGTAGATGGCCTCGAGCATTTCGAACATCTCCGGCGTCACCTCCATGACGAAGGTCTCGCCCTTGGCGGTGTTCCGGTCGGCGACGCGGGAGCGGCGGACCTCCTGCGGCGCGTCGACAAAGTGCCACTGCACCGACAGGCCCTTGGCCTCCGCAATCTGGCGGATGCGATCGCGGTCAGCCCGCCGCATGGCGCCGACGTCGAGCACCACCGAGGCCCCGGCGGCGAGCACGCCCTCGGCGGTGGACCAGATCAGCGCATTGCAGCGGGCGAGGCGCTCCAGCATCCACGGGAACTCGATGGGACCCTGGAGGTCGGGGCCGAACAGGCGCGCACCCCATTCGTCCAGGACGAAAGGCGCCGCGCGTTCGCGGCGGGCCAGGGCATGGGCGTAGGTGGTCTTGCCTGCCGCGCAGGGTCCGAAGATCACGTTGAGAGTGGCTGGCATGCGCCCACTTTCTCCGTTGCAGCCGGGAGCCAGGTGGCGTTCATGCTCCCCTTGGCCCGGGTAACGGCGCAGCTTGATCTTGGTTCCCGGACGGCCTAGTTCGCCGGATTGTCCGGATCCATCTTCTGCAGCAGCCGCCGCCAGAGCGCGCCGAACAGGTTGGTGTAGTCGTCGGTCCAGGGGCGCACGCGGTCGGGGTCTGTCGGCTCCCAGCGCGGATCGTGGGCGAAGGGCGCGAGACCCGCCGGCGAACGGGCGACGATCACCGCCTCCTCGGGCGATGGCCAGCCGGCGACATCCTCGCCCGGCTTGTTGCGGTAGTGCTGGATAAGCGCCACGCCGCCGGCGGCCTTGGCGACGGCCTCCGCCGGCCCGTCCAGATCGAGGTTGCGGTTGGAGAGGTGCAGGATCAGCACCCCGTCCGGCTTCAGGTGGGTCAGGTAGCCGCGCACGGCCTGGACGGTCAGCAGATGGGTCGGAACGGAATCCGAGGAGAAGGCGTCCAGCAGCATGACGTCGAAGACCTCGGCCGGCTGCCTGGCCACCGTCAGGCGCGCGTCGCCCAGCACGAAGTCCACCGGGCCCTTGGCGCAGCGGCTGGTGTAGGCGAAGTGCTTTGGATCGGTCGAGATGCGGATGACCAGCGGGTCGATCTCGAAGAAGGTCAGGTGGTCGCTCCTGCGGACGTAGGCCGACACCGTGCCGGCGCCGAGGCCCACCGCGCCGATGCGGAGCGCCGGCTTGGCGCGCGCCTCGCCCAGGAACACCTGCCCGATCGGCGTCGAGTTCGCGTAGTAGACCAAGGGATTGCACTGCCAGCGCGGCGTCACCGCCTCCGCCCCATGCAGGGTCGTCCCGTGCGACAGCATCCTGACCGGCCCGCCGAGCGCCGGGACCTGGGTGCCGGACTCCCGTAAGACCCCGAAGAAGCTGCGCCAGGTGTGGATCGGCGTGGTGCGGTCCGCCGCCGCCGCCGCGCCGATCGACAGGACCGCGATCACCGCGAAGTAGAGCAGTCCGTGGCGGCGGATCATGTAGGCCGCGATCACGCCGGCGCCCAGGCAGGCCTTCACGCCCAGATCGAACAGCTCGGCCTGGGTGAGGCCGCCGAAGACCGGCGTCACATAGACGTGCGGCGCGACGAAGGTGTTGAGCACCGGCATGGCGAGGCCGCAGCCGACGCCCAGGACCAGCATGGTCCAGGTGAAGGGTTCGATCTTCCCGTCGCCCTGCGGCCGCACCAGGCAGGCCAGGATCAGCACCAGGGGATATTCCCAGACGTTGTCGAAGATCACCGGGGCCAGGAAGGCGTTGAAGCCGCCGCCGACCACGCCGCCCAGCGACATCCAGAAATAGAATTCGGTCAGCCGCGAGGGATCGGGCCGGCGCGCCACCAGCGCCTGGTGGCACATCAGCGCGGTGAAGAAGAAGGCGCCCAGGTTCACCGGCAGCAGCAGCGCAAACGGGCTCGCCTCGAACGGCAGCAGGGCCGCGCAGATCGCCACGAAGGCGGCCTGCAGCAGCAGGGTCACGTCCTTGGGGATCGCCGGCCTGGCCTGGAAGGCGACGATGAAGGTCAGCAGGTAGAGCGCCAGCGGCAGCACCCAGAGGAACGGCGCCGAGGCGACGTCGGTGGTGATGTAGGTCGTCGTCCCCAGCATCAGGCTGGACGGGATCGCCGCCAGCCCCACCCAGACCAGCCGGTCGCGCCAGCCGACCGGCGCGGCCTCCGCGGCGGCTTGCCTGGCGGCTAGGCCGGCGCCGGCGCTGCGGATCACCGCGATGGCGAGGCCCGCGATCAGCAGGCCGAACACCAGGTAGCCGCCGCTCCAGCCGTAGCGCTGGGCATGCAGGGTGAGCGTCGGCTCGACGATCAGCGGATAGGCCAGCAGCGCCAGCAGGCTGCCGAGATTGCTGGCGGCGTAGAGGACGTAGGGTTCGCTCCCCTGCCCGTCCGCGCCATCCGGTCCGAACACGCGCGCATGCCAGGCCTGCACCAGGGGCGCCGTGGCCGAGAGGACCGCGAACGGCGCGCCGACGGAGACGGTGAGCACGCCCAGCAGCCAGAGCGTCGGATGGTTCGACGACGGCGGCCCGATCAGCTCATTGATGCGCAGCGGGAGCGCGATGGCGGCCAGCAACAGGGCCGCGCCGTGTGTCAGGGCCTGGGCGCGCAGCGACCGCAGCCGCTGCAGGGCGTGCGCGTAGCCGTAGCCGGCCAGCAGCGCGACCTGGAAGAAGGCCAGGCTGGTGTTCCAGACCGACGGGCTGCCGCCCAGCCTTGGCAGCACCAGCTTGGCGATCATCGGCTCGACCAGGAACACCAGGGCGGCGCTGGCGAAGACGGTGACGGCGAACAGGGCCGGCGGCGCCTTGGGGCGCCCGGTGGCGTCGGATGTGAGCGTCGTCATGGAGCCGGACCGGGGGCTGCGAATCGCCTTGAACGTGCAGCCTATCCGATGCTCTGGTCGGGGCGCGCCCTGCCCTGCGTCCCTGAGAGGCCCCACAGATGTTTTCGCTTGAGATCGTGACCCTGGCGCGCCTGCTCGTCGACGAGGCCCGGGAACGGTCGCTCCGGATCGTCACGGCGGAAAGCTGCACCGGCGGGCTGGTGGCGGGCGCGATCTGTCAGGTGGCCGGCGCGTCCGACGTCTTCGAGCGGGGCTTCGTCACCTATTCCAACCGCGCCAAGCAGGAGCTGCTGGGCATCCCGGGCGACCTGATCGCCGACCTGGGCGCGGTGTCGGAGCCGGTGGCGCGGATGATGGCCGAGGGCGCGCTGGAGAATTCCAACGCCCACGTGGCCGTGGCGATCACCGGGGTCGCCGGCCCCGGCGGCGGCACGCCGATGAAGCCGGTGGGCACGGTCCACATCGCCACCGCCCGCACCAACCACGGGCTGACGCACCGCCAGGAATTCTTCGAGCTGGACGAGCGCATCGATATCCAGCTGGCCGCCGTTCAGTCGGCGCTGGAGATGCTGCGCGAGCGGATGACCTGAGCTAGGCGTTGGCCTCGGCGCGGCGGCGCGCGTTGGGCCCGGGCAGTCGGATGCGCGGACGGTCGCCGCCCGGATAGGCGCGGCAATAGACGGCCACCAGCGGCGGAACGGTCAGGATGATCGCCATGCCGCCGGCCACCACGATGGCGCTCTCCGCCGCCGAAATCCCCGACTTGGCGTTGAGCTCTATGACCCTGGCGATCAGCGTCGGCACGCTGATGCCCAGCGAGATCGATTTCCAGAACACCGCGCCGAACAGGACGCCGCGCCAGACGTTGGGATGCACCAGCCATTTGTCGAAGGCCTGCGACCAGACGGCGAACAGCGCCATCGGCGTGAACACCGCCAGGTCGACCCAGTCGGTGATCGCCAGCGCCTCGGGACGCAGCGCGGCCGACAGCGCGTTGAGGATGGAGAGCGCCACGAAGGTCCAGAAGTAGATACGCCAGAACATCAGAAACTTCCTCTGCCGAGGCCGATAAGGCCCGGACCGCACGACAGAATCCTCCGTGGGCGTTGCAGACAGACTAACAAGCGTCGTAACCGCGGCGTTCACCAAGACCGCCGTTATCTTAATGGCGGTTAGCCGTAGAGCGCCTTGGCGCGGTCCTCGAAGCAGCTCATCAGCCGCTCGACCGCATGGGCGAAGTTGGCGCTGAGCAGGGCTTCCAGCAGGCGTGACTTGAACTGGAAGTCGATATCGAACTCCACGCGGGTCTGGCCCTCGCCCGCCTCGAAGAACCGCCAGCGGTTGGCGAGACGCTTGAAGGGACCGGACAGCAGGTTGACCTCGATCTGCCGTTGGGCGGCGTCGCGGCGCACGCGGGTGGAGAAGCGCTCCTTCAGGAACGAGAAGCCGACGCCGGCCTCGGCGTCGACGGTTTCGGCCCCATCGGGGAGCGTCCGCGCGTTCCAGGTCCGCATGGCGGTGATCCATGGCACAAACTCGGGATAGGCCATGACGTCGCCGACCAGGGCGAACAGCTGGTCCGGCGCATAGGGCAGGACTTTGGTGACGTGGTGCTTCAGGCGCCCAGATTCCTCGAGGAGTCCTGCGCAGCCCGCGCCGCCTGGAGGCGCGCGAAGTCCTCGCCGGCATGGTGCGAGGAGCGGGTGAGCGGGCTGGACGCCACCATCAGGAAGCCCTTGGCGCGGGCGATCTCCTCATAGGCGCGGAACTCGTCGGGATGGACGAAGCGGTCGATGGGCGCGTGCTTGCGGGTCGGCTGCAGGTACTGGCCGATGGTGATGAAGTCGACGCCGGCCGAGCGCATGTCGTCCATCACCTGCATGACCTCTTCCTTGCTTTCGCCCAGGCCGACCATCACGCCCGACTTGGTGAACTGGGCCGGATCGCGCTCCTTCACCCGCTCCAGCAGGCGCAGGGAATGGAAGTAGCGCGCGCCCGGCCGGATCGAGAGATAGAGGCGCGGCACGGTCTCAAGGTTGTGGTTGAAGACGTCGGGCCGGCTGTCGATCACTTCGTAGGCCGCTTCCACCGGCTTCCTCAGGAAGTCTGGCGTCAGGATCTCGACCGTCGTGCCGGGTGCGGCGGCGCGGATGGCGCGGACCACGGCGGCGAAATGCCCGGCCCCGCCGTCGGCTAGGTCGTCGCGGTCAACAGACGTGATGACCACATGCTTCAGACCCATCTTGGCGACGGCGTCGGCGACGCGGGCCGGTTCGGTGGGATCGAGCGGATTGGGCTTGCCGGTGGCGACGTTGCAGAAGGCGCAGGCCCGCGTGCAGACCTCGCCCATGATCATCATGGTGGCGTGGCTCTTCGACCAGCATTCGCCGATGTTGGGGCACGCCGCCTCCTCGCAGACGGTGACCAGGCCGTGGGCCTTCACGATGTCGCGGGTGGCGTTGTAGCCCGTCGAGCCCGGCGCGCGGACGCGCAGCCAGTCCGGCTTGCGCAGCAACGGCGTCTCCGGGTTCGCCTGCTTTTCCGGATGCCTGGGGCGGATCGCGCCCTTCAGATTGTCGATGACCACGGCCATGCGCCCTAGATCGGCGGTCGAGGGCTCCGGATCAAGCCGTTCTTCCCGCCGCGACCGAGAAGGCTGGCGTTTGACGGTCCGCGGCAACATCCTCCGCGCAGTCTTTGGAGCCTAAGCACAATGTTCGTACTTGCCCTGGCGCTCGCCTCGACGCTCGCGACCCGTGGCGCGCATGCGCCGCCGGGCTGTCCCGGGGAGACCACCCTGGAGATCAACGCCTGTTTCGGCGAGCGGCTGCAGCGGGCGGACGCCGAACTGGCGCGCTACGCCGCCGCGGCGCGCAGCCGCCTGAAACGCGAGGCCGCCACGGCCCCGCCGGGCGACACCAGCGCGGCCAAGGCGCTGGGCGGCTTCCAAGCCTCGGAGAGGGCCTGGTCGGCCTATCGCGACGCCGAGTGCGGCGCGGTCTACGACAACTGGTCCGCCGGAACCATCCGCACCGTCGAAGACCTGGCCTGCCGCATCGGCCTGACCCGGCTGCGCACCCACACCGTCTGGGAGAACTGGCTGACCTATATGGACAGCACCCCGCCGGTCCTGCCGGAGCCCGCCGTGCCCCCGGAGTAGGTGGCGGGGTCGCGATCACGCCCTGTAACCAATCTTTTCATTGGCGGACCCAGCCGATAGGCTCATCCCAACGATAACAATGGGAGGCGCTGGGTTTTGTCGGTTTCTTTTGACGCCCGCCAGGCGAAGACCTCGGTGTTCGACGCCCTGGTGGAGGCGCGCCAGACCTACGGCGCCAAGAAGCCGATCCTGGAGGACCAGGAGCGAAACCCCTTGAGCTACACCGACCTGATCCGGGCGGCCTTCGCGCTCGGCCGCAAGATCGCCGCCATGACCAAGCCGGGCGAGCGGGTCGGCGTCATGCTGCCGGCCAGTTCGGCCTCGGTGGTGACCTTCTTCGCCCTGCACGCCTTCGGCCGCACGCCGGCCATGCTCAACTTCACCGCCGGCATCCGCAACCTGAAGGCCGCCTGCGAGCTGGCCGGGATCAAGCGGGTGCTGACCTCGCACCGGTTCATCGAGCAGGGCAAGCTGCACGACCTGGTCGACGCGCTGGAGACGCTGACCACCGTCACCTACCTGGAAGACGTGCGCGCCACCATCGGCCTGCCGGACAAGCTGTTCGCCGCCGCCGCGGGCGCCTTCCCCAAGCAGTTCCGGGCGGCCAGCAAGCCCTCCGACCCGGGTGTCGTGCTCTTCACCTCCGGCAGCTTCGGCGCCCCCAAGGGTGTGGTGCTGAGCCAGGAGAACCTGGTGGCCAATGTGCTGCAGGTCGCCGCCCACATCCCGCTGGACCCGGACTGGGTGTTCTTCAACCCCCTGCCCACCTTCCACTGCTTCGGCCTCACCGCCGGGGTGCTGCTGCCGATCCTGCGCGGGATGAAGGCGTTCCAGTACCCTTCGCCGCTGCACATCAAGCAGATCCCGCCGCTGATCAAGGACACCAAGGCCTCGGTGCTGCTGGCCACCGACACCTTCGTCAATCAGTACGCCCGCTCGGCCGAGCCCGACGAGCTGTCGGGTCTGCGGTTCGTGGTCTGCGGCGCCGAGCGGGTGCGCGACGAGACCCACAACCTGATCCACGAGAAGTTTGGCGATGTGCCGCTGCTGGAAGGCTATGGGGCGACGGAGGCCTCGCCGGTGATCGCGGTCAACAAGCCGCTGGACAACCGCCGCGGCACGGTCGGCGGCCTGCTGCCCGGCATGGAGACGCGCCTGGAGCCGGTGGAAGGCATCCCCGGTGGCGGCAAGCTCTATGTACGGGGCCCCAATGTCATGGCGGGCTATCTGGCCGCCGATGGGTCCATCCAGCCTCCGGTGGACGGCTGGCACGACACCGGCGACGTGGTCTCGATCGGCGACGACGGCTGGGTGAAGATCAAGGGGCGGGTGAAGCGTTTCGCCAAGGTCGGCGGCGAGATGGTCTCGCTCACCGCCGCGGAGGACCTGGCCTGCGCCGTCTGGCCCGACGACCGCCACGCCGTGGTCGCCCTCCCCGACCCCAAGAAGGGCGAGCGGCTGATCCTGGTCACCGACCGCCGCGACGCCGACTCCGGCCCGCTGATCGCCCACGCCCAATCCATCGGCGCCCCGGAGATCGCGGTGCCGCGCAAGATCATCCGGGTGGCCGAGATCCCGGTGCTCGGCACCGGCAAGACCGACTATGTGGCCCTGCAGCGCATCGTCGACGCGGAGCTGATGCGCGCCGCCTAGCGCGTTCACCATCTCGACGAACCGCAACTTAAGGCTGCGGCCTCACGGTAAGCGTCTGAGTAAGCGCGTGAGGCTTCCATGAAGGTCATTCTCGCCGTGATGATGGCGGCGTTTCTTTCGACGAGCAGCTCAGCGGCGGTCAAAGCGCCACAAGCCGCTGGCGACCGGATGATCGCCGCGATCCTCGACACGGCGCTTGTGGCTGCACAGGACGGGGACGCGGAGCGTGTCCTTATCTCGCTCCAACCGGCCATGCAGGATGAGGTGTTCAACCAACTCTCGAAGCCCACGCAGTACGAAGTCGCTGCGCTCTACGCCGCTGCTGCGAGGGATCGCGGTCGATGGGATGAAGCCTATCCAGCATTTGTCCGCGCGACCCAGAGCGAGCAGGCGAGCGCGGAAGACTGGGATAGCCGGCTGCACGGCGCGATTATCACAGGCCAAAGCGGAGACGCCTTTGCGGTCTTTCAGCACCTCCGGACCCAGGGCAAGCCAATCTTCTCGACGTTCTTCGGCGCGCGGCTGCTGGCGTTCGACGCCCTACTCGGTGACCTACCGAACCGGGATGCAGCCCGCGTCGCCCTGGGGCGAGAGATTGAACGAGAAGGCTGGCAGCCCGTCTTCGCCACCGACGATCTAAGCCCTATCTGGCTGCATGAGGCCGAGGCCCTGCAGAATATCGGAGACGTCGCCGGGGCGCGAAGGGCCGCCGCCAAGATCACCCAACCCGGTGTTTTGGTCGCCTTGCTGGCGGACCGCCGCTTCGACGCCATCATGCCGGCGGCTGCCGCCGCGAGAGACCCAAGGGCGGTCGCCGAACGCCAGCTCGATCGCGTTCGCAGCTATGTCGAGGCAAATCCGCGACTGCTCGGCGCGCGCATCGCCCAGATTCGGGCGCTGATGATCCTGGATCGCCCTGCCGATGCTCTCGCCGTCGCGGACGCCACCCTGCAATCCATCCTGCGCGCGCGGCGCTCCGAGCCGCCCTTCGATGACATGGGAAACGTCGAAGCCTTCGATGCGTGGCGGGCCTCGGCTCTCGTAGGGGCTGGTCACCTCGACCAGGGCGTTAGCAGCCTCACAACCGCCGCCTCGTGCCGCTGCTCGGTGACGGCCAGCCTGCAAGCGGGAAACGCCCTGATGCGGGCTGGACGCGCCCAGGAGGCGAAGTCATGGCTCGATGGAATCGACGAAGCCGATTTTGACCGACCGCAGCGAATGAAGCTGGCCCAAACACGTGCCTGCGTGGCGGCGCAACTCGGCGACCGCGCTGCGGCCGAGACCCAGCTCGCTTTCCTGCGCGCCCATGAGGCTTGGGAGCCCGCCGTCCTGGTCGGCGCCTTGCTCTGCGCCGGCGAACTCCAGGAGGCAGACACTGTCCTCGCCCGGCGCATTGCCGATCCGCAAAGCCGTTTGGCCGCGCTGAGTGCGATCCAGGACTTGCCGGCGGATTCTGGCTCCCTGCCCTACCTGGCGACCATTGAGGCGCGATGGCATGCGCTAGCCGCCATGCCTCAGGTGAGCGCGGCGGTCGGGAAGTGGGGCCGGATCAATCGCTTCGATCTTGTTCCGCTAGACTCGATCGCCTGACGGGGCGGACCTAGCGGTAGGCGCTGGCCTGGATCTCGAACAGCTCGGCGTATTTGCCGCTGGCCCTCATCAACGCCTCGTGGCTGCCGAATTCGGCGATCCGGCCGGCGTCCAGCACCGCGATCGCGTCGGCCATGCGGACGGTCGAGAAGCGGTGCGAAATGAGCAGGGTCGCGCGGCCCGCCGACTGGCCCGATCGCGCCTCGGCCGCGAAGCGCTCGAAGAGGTCGTGCTCGGCGCTGGCGTCGAGCGCCGCGGCCGGCTCGTCGAACACCACCAGGAGCGGCGCGTCGCGCATCAGGGCGCGGCCCAGCGCCAGCTTCTGCCACTGGCCGCCGGAGAGGTCGATGCCGCCCCACTTCTTGCCCAGCATGACATCCAGCCCCTGGGCGTTCAGTCTGGCGAGGTCGGCGCCGCCCGCGCGGTCCATGGCGGCGGCGGCCCGCGCGCGGTCGCCCAGGTGCGGCAGGTCGCCCAGGCCGACGCTCTCGTGCATCGGGGTCTCGAAGTTGGTGAAGTCCTGGAAGGCGCCGCCGATCCGCCCGCGCCAGTCGGCCGGCGCGATGTCGGCGAGATCGGTGTCGTCGATCAGGATGCGACCCGCTGACGGGCGGTAGAACCCGCAGAGCAGCTTCACCAGCGTCGACTTGCCCGAGCCGTTTTCGCCGACCAGCGCGATCACCTTGCCGGCGGGGATCTCCAGGGTGACGTCGGCCAACACCGGCTTGTCGCGGTCCGGATAGGCGAAGGAGACGCTGTCCAGGGTGATGCCGCGGCGCAGGACGGCCGGACTGGGCGTCTCGCCGAGCGCCGCCTTCGCCGCGGCGTTGGAGAAGTCCTCCAGCCAGAGATAGCGCTCGGCCGTGGTGGACAACGACTGCAGGTACTGGGTCATCTGCAGGGCGGCGTTCATCTGCAGGATCAGGCCGGTGACCAGGGTCGCGGCCATGACCACGCCGCCCGGGCTGACGTGGCCCGCGGCCGCCTGCACGACGAGCCAGGCCACGGCGGCGATGCAGCCGACGGTGAAGATCGTGTCGCCGAGCGCCGACCAAAGCGCCCCGCCCCAGTTGGACCGGACATTCAGATGCCGCGTGGTCTCGCTGATGCGGCGGTAGCGTTGGGCCAGTTCCTCGCCGAGGCCGAAGATCCGCAGCTCCTTGCCCGCCACCGGCGAGGTGGCATGGTTGAAGATGTGACCCCGCAGCCGCATGGGCTCGGCGGTGGCCTCCTGGGCGCGCACGGTCAGGCGCCGTGCCTCCTGTCCCGCCAGGGCGCGAGGAATGGCGAACAGCGGCAGGAGCGCCAGCCACGGATCGACGCCGATCAGGATCACGAAGGTGCCGACCAGCGTGATGATCAGGCGGAAATTGACCGCCACGACCTGCAGGCCCTGGGCTAACTGCTGCCGGGAATTGCGGATCAGGCTGATCTTGTCGGCGTGGATCGGCCGGTCAGCGAACTCGATGGTCGGGATGCGCGCGGTCAGCCGCACCAGCTCGCCGTCCAGGTGGACCGTGATCGCCTCGACCATCCGCGGCGAGATCTGGCCATAGATCACGAAGCACAACGAGCCGGCGCCGCTGGTGGCGGCGAGCACCAGGGCGGCGGCCACCGCATGCTGCGGCGGGCCGCTGGAGACGGCCTGCACCACGCCCTTGATCTGGTAGGAACTGACCAGGGCAAAGGCCGCGCCCAGGAACTCGAACCCCATGGCGGTCGTGGCGCGTCCGGGCGCGGCGGCAAAGGCCAGCCGGGTGAAGGCGCCGGCGGCGCGGACCATCTCGCGCAGGGTTTTTAGGCCTTTCATGCCGGCGCCTCCGCCGCCTCGAGGAAGCGCTGCGACTGCAGGGTGAACATCTCGGCGTAGCGGCCGCCCCTGGCCATCAGCTCGTCATGGCTCCCCAGCTCCAGGACCGCGCCATCCTCCAGCACGCAGATCCGGTCGGCGCGGCGCACGGTCGAGAACCGGTGCGAGATCAGCAGCGTCGTGAGCCCGCGGGTCATGTCCAGGAAGCGGTCGTAGAGCTCGGCCTCAGCGCGGATGTCGAGGTTGGCGGTGGGCTCGTCGAGGATCAGCACCGTGGCGCCGGCCTCCACGGCGAAGAGGGCGCGGGCGAGACCGATCCTCTGCCACTCCCCGCCCGACAGGTCCGCGCCGCCGGTGAAATGGCGCGACAGCGGCGTGTCCCAGCCGGCCGGCAGCGCCTGGATGCGCTCCAGCACCCCGGCCTTGGCCGCGGCGCGCTCCAGGGCCGCCTGGTCGCCGGCCATGGCCAGGCCGCCGAAGCCGATGTTGTCGCGGGCCGGCAGGCCGTACTTCAGGAAGTCCTGGAAGATCGCCGCGATGCGCCGCTGCCAATCCTTCGGGTCGACGTCGCGCAGGTCGGCCCCATCCACCCGCACCGCGCCGCTGGTGGGGTCGTAGAGCCGGGCGAGCAGTTTGACGAGGGTGGTCTTGCCCGCGCCGTTCACGCCCACCAGCGCCATGGACTGGCCCGCCGGGATGGTCAGATCGAGGTCCTTCAGCACCGGCGTCGCGGCGCCGGCGTAGGTGAAGCTCACCTTGTCGAAACAGATGTCCCGCGCCGGCGCGTCCGCCGGCAGGGCCGCGAGCGGGGGTCCTTGCGGCGGAGCCGTAAGCCGTTCCAGTTCGAGGATCGCGGGGATCGAGGCCGCGCCATGGGCGATGATGGAGTCCGCCTGCCCGCTCTGGGCCAGCGCACCCAGTCCTGTCGCCGCCCGGAGATAGACCACCATCGCGCCCAGGCTGATCACGCCCGTCGCGGCGTCGTGGGCGAGCAGGACCAGCACCAGCCCGTTCGCCACGGTCACCAGTACGGTCCCGGCCAGGGTCAGCGGAAAGGCCCAACCCTCCGCGGTCTGGCGCTCGGCCAGGCCCGACTGCCACTCCGCGCGCAACCGCCCGACGATCCAGTCCCCGATGCCAAGCAGCCGCACATCCTTCGCCGAGCTCGCCGAAAGGGCCAGGTTGCGGAAATATTCGGCGCGCCGCACCGCGGTCGTTTGCCCGACCACGGCGCTGGTCATCCGGGTGAAGGTCCGCGCCCGGACCACGCCGAACACCAGCAGCACGCCGACCAACAGAACTGCGGCCCACCAGTGATAGCCGATGATCAGGGCGCCGGAGGCGAGCGCGCTGAGCGTGGTGGCGACCCGCACGCTGATCAGCTGGTTGAACGCCACGCCGGGCGTATAGCCGGCGACGCCGATGCCGCCGGTCTGGGAGATCAGGTTGGCGATGGCGGGGTCTTCCAGGTGCGCGATGCCCCAGGGCCGGTTGACCGCCGCCATGGTCCGCTGGCGCAGCCGGGAGTCCAGCCGCCACCCCATGGCGGTGACGATCGCGGCGCGGATCCGCGGCACGATC
Organism: Phenylobacterium sp.; assembly: GCF_035309685.1. Lineage (GTDB taxonomy): Bacteria > Pseudomonadota > Alphaproteobacteria > Caulobacterales > Caulobacteraceae > Phenylobacterium. The sequence continues at coordinate 82,591 of NZ_DATGEX010000044.1, read as the reverse complement.
TGCAACAGCAGCATCAGTCCGCCCCAGGCCGCCAGCGTCTGCACCGTGCGGTGTCCCGCGGGCGAGCCGAACCCGGCATGGATCGTCGCCGGCAGCGACCCCACCAGGGCCCCCAGCGCCACGATCTCCAGCGCCGGCAGGCCCGCGCCGACGATCAGCAGGACTCCGGCGATCGGCGAGCGCCAGCCGCCGGCCGCGATCGCCATGCCGGCGCAACGGACGACAGACCCGTTCCAACCCTGGCGGAGCCGGTTCAGCGGAGATTTCAGAACGGCCCTCCCCGGCGCGCGAACTTGGGCTGCGAGCCTAGCTCGCGCCGGCCCGTCGCCGCAAACGCCCGGAACTCACATCAGATGTGCAGGACCATCCCGTAGGCGTCCAACGAGGCCTCGTGCATGGCCTCGCTCATGGTCGGGTGCGGGAAGACCGCGCCCTGCAGCTCGGCCTCGGTGGCCTCGCAGGTCATGGCGATGACGTAGCCCTGGATCATCTCGGTGACCTCGGCGCCGATCATGTGGGCGCCGATCAGGGCTCCGGTCTTGCCGTCGAACACCGTCTTCACGAAGCCGTCGAGTTCGCCGGACGCGATCGCCTTGCCGTTCACCCGGAACGGGAAGCGCCCGACCTTGGGGTCGAGCCCCTGTTCCTTGGCCTGGGCTTCGGTCAGGCCCACCGAAGCGATCTGCGGCGTCGAGTAGGTGCAGCCGGGGATCGGGCTCTCGATGTTGGTCGGCTTCAACCCCGCGATGTGCTCGACGCAGTGGACGCCCTCGTGGCTGGCCTTGTGGGCGAGCCAGGGCGGGCCGGCCACGTCGCCGATGGCGTAGAGGCCGGGCACGCCGGTCGCGCCATGCTTGTCGGTGACGATGTGGGTCTTCTCGACCTTCACGCCGAGCGCTTCCAGGCCCAGGTCCTCGACGTTGCCGACGATTCCGACCGCGACGATGGCCACGTCGGCCTCCAGGGTCTCGGTCTTGCCACCGGCCTCGATCTCGACGGCGACGCCGGACTTGGTCTTGGAGAGCTTCTTGACGTTGGCTGGAACCCGGAACTTCAGGCCGCGCTTCTCGAAGGCCTTGTGGGCGGCCTTGGAGACCTCCTCGTCCTCCACCGGCAGGATGCGCGGCAGGGCCTCGATCACCGTAACATCCGAGCCCAAGGCCCGGAAGAAGCTGGCGAATTCGATGCCGATGGCGCCGGAGCCGATGACGATCAGGCTCTTGGGCGCGGACTTGGGAACCAGGGCCTCGCGGTAGGTCCAGACCCGTTCGCCGTCCGGCTCCAGCCCGACGGCGGGAATCGTGCGGGCCCGCGCACCGGTGGCCAGGATGACGTTCTTGGCGGTCAGGGTCCGCGAGCCGCCGGCCTTCAAGGCGACGACGACGCTCGGCGCGGGGCTACCCTTGGCGAGCTTGGCGGTCCCCTCGACCACCTCGACCTTGTGCTTCTTCATCAGGAAGGCGACGCCGGCGTTGAGCTGGGCGCTGACCTTGCGCGAACGCTTCACGACCGCGTCGAAGTCGAAGCCGCGCTTTTCGATCTTCAGGCCGTAGTCGGCCAGGTGATCGAGCTGTTCGTAGACCTCGCCGGACTTCAAGAGCGCCTTGGTGGGGATGCAGCCCCAGTTCAGGCAGATGCCGCCCAGCAGCTCGCGCTCCACGATGGCCACCTTCATGCCGAGCTGGCTGGCGCGGATGGCGGTCACGTAGCCGCCGGGGCCCGAGCCGATGATGATCAGGTCGAAGCTGTCAGCCATTACAGCAGCGCCTCGATGGCGCCTTCCAGCGACTGCGGCGTGTCGGTCGGGGCGTAGCGGCCCACGACCTCGCCCTTCCGGTCGACCAGGAACTTGGTGAAGTTCCACTTGATCCCTTCGGAGCCCAGCAGACCCTTCCTGGCCTTCTTCAGATAGGCGTAGAGCGGGTGCGCGGTGGGGCCATTGACGTCGACCTTCCGCATCATCGGGAAGTCGACGTCGAAGGTCAGCGAGCAGAAGCTGGCGATCTCTTCGGCGTCGCCGGGCTCCTGCGCCCCGAACTGATTGCAGGGGAAACCCAGCACCACCAGCCCCCGATCCCTGTACTTGGTGTAGAGCGCCTCCAGGCCCGCGTACTGCGGGGTGAAGCCGCACTTGCTGGCCGTGTTGACGATCAGGACGACCTTGTCCTTCCACTGGGAAAGCGGCGCCGGCTGGCCGTCCAGGGTCTCGGCGGTGAAGTCGTAGATGCTCATCGCGCCCTCAAACAATCATCGTGATCGGGTCTTCGATCAGCGGCTTGAAGGCGGCGAGCCAGCGCGCGCCGATCGCCCCGTCGACCACGCGGTGATCGCAGGTGAGCGTGACGGTCATCACCGTGGCCACCGCCAGCTGGTCGCCGCGCACGATCGCCCGCTTCTCGCCCGCGCCCACCGACAGGATCGCGCCCTGCGGCTCGTTGATGATCGAGGCGAAGGACTTGATGCCGAACATCCCGAGGTTCGAGATCGAGAAGGTGCCGCCCTGGAACTCCTCGGGCTTCAGCTTCTTGGTCCGCGCGCGTTCGGCCAGGTCCTTGGCCTCGGCGGCGATCTGGGCCAGGCCCTTGGTCTCGGCGGCGCGGATGATCGGCGTGATCAGGCCGCCGGGCACGGCAACCGCCATGGCGATGTCGGCGTGGTGGTGCATGGCGATGCCGTCGGGCGTGTAGGAGGCGTTGGCCTCCTTGACCTGCATAAGGGCCACGGCGGCGGCCTTGATCACCATGTCGTTGACGCTGACCTTGCCGCCGGACTTCTCCAGCATGGTGTTGATCTTCGCCCGCGCCGCCAGCAGCGCATCGAGCTCGATGTCGACGGTCAGCGGGAAGTGCGGCACGTCGCGGAAGCTCTCGGTCATCCGCCGGGCGACGGTCTTGCGCATGCCGTCCAGCGGGATGAGGTCGTAGCTGCCGGCCGGGATGCCCTGCTGCTCCAGCGACTGGACCTGGCGGGGCGCTGCGGGCGCTGCTGACGGTTGGCCGCCGGGCGCTGCGGCCGGAGCCTTGGCCTGGCCGGGTTCGGCGTTCTCCACGTCAGCCTTCACGATCCGGCCGTGCGGGCCGGTGCCCTTCAGGCTCGAAAGGTCCAGGCCCTTTTGCTCAGCGATCCGCCGGGCCAGAGGCGAGGCGAAGATACGGCCGCCGTCAGTCTTGGAAGCCGGGGCTTGCGGTTTCGAAACCTCACCCGCCTGCGGGGGAGGTGTCACCGGAGGTGACGGAGGGGGCGTTGGGGCCGTGCTCTGAGCGGGCGGCAGCGCCCCCTCCACCGCTTCGCGGTCCCCCTCCCCCGAAGTCTTCGCTTCGGTGGAGGTTTTAGGCGCCGGCGCGGCGCTACCTGCGTCGTCGCCCGAGAGCCTGGCGATGGGCGCGTTGACCTTCACGCCTTCCGTCCCCTCCGGAACCAGAATCTCCTCGATCTGGCCCTCGTCGACGGCTTCGACCTCCATGGTGGCCTTGTCGGTCTCGATCTCGGCGATCACGTCGCCGGACTTCACCGTGTCGCCCTTCTTCACGTGCCATTTCGCGAGGGTGCCCTCCTCCATGGTGGGCGACAGGGCGGGCATGAGGATGTCGATCGGCATGCGTCAGGCGCTCGGCTGGGTTTCGACAAAGACCGCGGGCATCCAGCGGTCGGCCCGCCGCGCAACGCGCTCGCCGGGTGTCTCGTCATCGTAGATCATCGGCGTGGGCGTGCGGCCCTGGAAGCCCGGCAGGTCGACGCCGGCGACGTTCAGGACCGCGGTGAGCCGCCCTTCGGCCTCCATGGTCGCGGCGACATAGACCCCGCATTCCGCACAGAGCAGGAAGTCTGTAATCCCCAGGCCGAACCGATAGCGGTTGGCCGAGCCCGGCGCGGCCTCGATGTGCAGCAGGCCTTGCGGATCGCTGGTGGTCAGCGCCCCATGCCGGCGGCAGAAGCTGCATTGGCAGGCCCGCAGCGGCAGGTCTTCGGCCCGCAGCGCGGTCGTCAGTTCCACGCGGATAGCCCCGCAATGGCAGCGCCCGGCCAACTCCGTCATGCGGGCTCCTTGGAGAGATGGGCCAGGCCGTGGGCGTTGGCTTCCCAGTTCTGGCCGTCGAAGGCCTCGATCCGCAGATCCAGGCCTTCGGTCGTATCCAGACAGCGGGCGTTGACGCTCCAGCCGTCGGGGTTGGAGCGCGGCCGGTAGAAGCTCTTGATCCCGCAGTCGGCGCAGAACAGGTGCTTCGCCACCCGGGTGTTGAAGGTGTACTCGGCCAGCCGTTCCGCGCCCTTGGTGATCCGGAAGCGGCTCTCCGGCACGATGATATGCACGAAGCCGGTCTTGGCGCACATGGAGCAGTTGCAGCTTTGCGCCTCGACCACCTGCGGCAAGGCGGCTTCGAAGCGCACGCCGCCGCAATGGCAGCCGCCGGCGCGCCAGGTGAGCGGGCTTTCCCGGCCTTCGCCGGAAGACGAAAAGGAGGCGCTCATTTGTAGCTGACCGCCTTGGCCGCCTGCACGATCTTGTCGACCGAGGGCAGCGACAGCGCCTCCAGGTTGGCGGCGTAGGGCAGCGGCACGTCTTCCTGGTGAACGCGGGCCGGCGGGGCGTCGAGGTAGTCGAAGGCGAGCTCGGTGACCCTGGCGCAGACCTCGGCGCCGACGCCCATCGGGCCCCAGCCCTCCTCGACGGTCACCAGGCGGTTGGTCTTCTTGACGCTGTCGACCACGGTGTCGATGTCCATCGGGCGGATCGTGCGCAGGTCGACGACCTCGGCCTCGATGCCTTCTTTGGCCAGTTCCTCGGCGGCCTGCAGGCAGAAGCCGACCATCCGCGAATAGGAAACGAGCGTGACGCCGGCGCCTTCGCGCCTGACCTTGGCCTTGCCGATGGGAACCACCCAATCGACGCCCTCGGGCACGTCGAACTCGGTCCCGTAGAGCATCTCGTTTTCGAGGAAGACCACCGGGTTCGGGTCGCGGATCGCCGCCTTCAGCAGGCCCTTTGCGTCGGCCGCGTCGTAGGGGGCCAGCACCTTGAGGCCCGGCACGTGCCCGTACCAGCCCGCGTAGTCCTGGCTGTGCTGCGCCCCGACCCGGGCCGCCGCGCCATTGGGGCCGCGGAAGACGATGGAGGTCTTGATCTGGCCGCCGGACATATAGAGCGTCTTGGCCGCCGAATTGATAATGTGATCAATGGCCTGCATGGCGAAGTTGAAGGTCATGAATTCGACGATCGGCTTCAGGCCCGCCATGGCCGCGCCGACGCCCAGGCCCGCGAAGCCGTATTCGGTGATCGGGGTGTCGACCACGCGCTTGTCGCCGAACTCCTGCAACAGGTCGCGGCTGACCTTGTAGGCGCCCTGGTACTGGGCGACTTCCTCGCCCATCAGGAAGACGTCCGGATCGCGGCGCATCTCCTCGGCCATGGCGTCGCGCAGCGCGTCGCGCACCGTGACCTTCACCAGCTTCACGCCGTCCGGCAGGTCGGGGTCCTTCAGCGTGGTCGCCGGCGCCGCCGCAGCCGGGGCCGCCGCGCGCACGGGATCGCCCTTGGCTTCGGCGCGGGACGCCGGCTGCGGGTCCTCCATCGGCGCCTCGGCCTTGGGAGCTTCGGCCTTGGGCGCGGGCGGGGCGGACGCCGCGCCATCCTCGCCGGAGAGCCGCGCGATCGGCGTGTTGACCTTCACCTCCTCGGCGCCTTCCGCGACGAGCAGGGCCTCGACGGTTCCCTCGTCGACCGCCTCGACCTCCATGGTCGCCTTGTCGGTCTCGATCTCGGCGATCACGTCGCCGGAGCGCACCTTGTCGCCGACCTTCACGTGCCACTTGGCGAGCGTGCCCTCCTCCATGGTCGGGGAGAGCGCCGGCATCAGGACGTCGGTCATGCCGGGACCTCCGAGGGTTCCTGCACAATGTTGGTGTAGACGTCGGTGTAGAGTTCGGAGGGATCGGGCTCAGGGCTGGTGCGGGCGAACTCCGCGGCGTCGGCGACGATGCGCTTCACCTCGGCATCGATCGCCTTGAGCGTCGCCTCGTCGGCGAAGCCCTTCTTTTCCAGCAGCTCCTCGATGTGGTCGATCGGGTCGCGCGTCTTGCGGATCTCGTCGACCTCGTCGCGGGTGCGGTACTTGGCCGGATCGCTCATCGAGTGACCGCGGTAGCGGTAGGTCTTCATCTCCAGGATGTAGGGCCCCTTGCCGGAGCGGGCGTGCTCGGCGGCCTTCTCGGCGGCGGCCTTCACGGCCAGCACGTCCATGCCGTCGACCTCTTCGCCCGGGATGCGGAACGAGGTCCCGCGCTTGTAGAGATGGGTCTCCGACGACGAGCGGTCGATGGAGGTGCCCATGGCGTACTGGTTGTTCTCGATGATGTAGACCACCGGCAGGTCCCAGAGCTGGGCCATGTTGAAGCTCTCGTAGACCTGGCCCTGGTTCGCCGCGCCGTCGCCGAAGTAGGTGAAAGAAACCTTCTTGTCGTCGCGGTAGCGGTTGGCGAGCGCCAGGCCGGTGCCCAGGCTGACCTGCGCGCCGACGATGCCATGGCCGCCATAGAAGGCCGCCTTGGTCGAGAACATGTGCATCGAGCCGCCCTTGCCGTGCGACGACCCCGTGGCGCGGCCGGTCAGCTCGGCCATCACCTCCTTGGGGTCCATGCCGCAGGCCAGCATGTGGCCGTGCTCGCGGTAGCCGGTGATCACCTGGTCGCCGGGCTTCTGCGCCGCCTGCACGCCGACCGCGATGGCTTCCTGCCCGATGTAGAGGTGGCAGAAGCCGCCGATCAGCCCCATGCCGTAAAGCTGGCCCGCGCGCTCCTCGAAGCGGCGGATCAGCAGCATGTCGCGATAGTACTTCAGCAGTTCGTCTTTGCCGCCGCCGCCCGCAGCTTTGGGCGTATCGGCGCCGTTGGCTTTCCGCCGACCGGCCGCGCCGGTCTGCTCACGCGCCATGCGTATCTCCGTGATCCGTCGGTAAGTCCTCAAAGAACCCGCGAACGGGCCTCAAGGCTTCATGTGGATCACATAGTCCCTCGGATCGGCGAAGCCTAGCAGGGAGCGCGCCCTTTCCTCCAGGAGATCGGCGGAAAGGCTGGTGTCGCGCAAAAGCCGGGCGCGGGTCTCCAGGTCCTGGCGCTGGCGCTCCACCTGGGCGAGCTCGCGGGTCTTGGCGATCAGGGTCTCGTCACGCTGGTTGGAGCGCAGCAGGCCGCGGTCGCCGGAAAAGGCGTTCAGGGCGAAATAGACGATGAGCAGCACCAGCACCGCGGTCGGCAGATAGGGGCGGAGGCGAGCGAGCAAAGCGAATCCCTGCGACAGAGGAATAGCCATCGCCCGGACATGCTTAATGGGTCGCTAACACTTGCCCTTCGGGGGTGCGCCAGGTGAGCGCGGCGGCGCAGATTCCGGCGACGACGGCGATCGGCAGCAGGCCCATCAGCACCTGCGCCGAGTTGCCGCCGGAGGCGAGCAGGACCGCGGCGAAGGCCGGCCCGGTGATCGAGCCGACGCGGCCGACGCCGACAGCGGCGCCCAGGCCCGTGCCCCGGATCCTCTCCGCGTAGATCGAGCCGGCCACGCTGAACAGGATGACCTGCAAGGCGAGCAGCGAGGCGCCCAGCACCATCGCCAGCCCCGCCGTCGCCGGCCCGTGGATCGCGGCCAGCGACAGCAGGATGAGCGGCAGGGCGCTGACGCAGAGTACAACGGCGGGGCGGCGGGCCCGGGTGTCCAGCAGCCGGCCGACCAGCAGAGCGCCGGCCGAACCCGCGACATTGAAGCCGACCTGGGCCAGCGCCGCCTGGCTCTTGGTCAGCCCCTGGGCCACCAGCAGCAGCGGCAGCCAGTTCAGCATCAGGTGCAGGGTGAGCACCGCGAGGAAAAGGCCGATCCACAGGGTCGCGGTCTGAGCGAGCCGGCCGCCGAACAGTTCGCGAAGGTCGCGCATCGTGTCGCGGGACGCGGCGGCGGCCTGCGCTGGTTCGCGGCCCACGATGGACGGCATGAAGGCCGCCATGGCCGCGGCGGCGGCCAGCGGCGTGAGCCCGCCGACGATGAAGAGCTGACGCCAGTGATCGGCGGGCAGCACGACGGCGATCAGGCTGGCGATGGCGCCGCCCAACGGCATGCCGATGTAGCTCGTGCCGATGTCGCCGCCCCGCGGCGTCGCGCCCCGCGCGCCCGCCGCCGCGGCGATGAGGTTGGGCATGCAGCCGCCGAGCCCAAGCCCGGTCAGCAGGCGCACAGCCGTGAGCGTCTGCATGTCATGGACCAGCGTCGTCGAAAGCGAGAACAGGCCGAACACCGCCAGGGATGCGACCAGCACGGGCTTGCGCCCGATCCGGTCCGAGAGCCGCCCGCCGATCACCGCGCCGATCAGGAGGCCGATATTGGCGGCGCTGAAGAACCAGCCGAGCGCGCCGGGGCTGGGATGGAACTCACGGCCGATGCCGGCCGCCGAGACGCCGGCGATCTGGATATCGAAGCCTTCGCACAGCGCCGCGGCCAGGCACAGGGCGATGATCAGGCCCACCGGACGGGCCGCCTCGGGTCGTGGCAGGGCGGAGGCGGTCATCGGCGGCGAGCTTGGGTGGGGCTCAGGCGCCGGTCAAGGCCAAGCTCAGCCGTGCTTGATCGCCGCGCGCCCGGCGTAGACCGCCTGGTCGCCCAGTTCTTCCTCGATGCGCAGCAGCTGGTTGTATTTGGCCGTGCGGTCGGAGCGCGACAGCGAGCCGGTCTTGATCTGCCCGCAGTTGGTGGCGACGGCGAGGTCGGCGATGGTCGAATCCTCGGTCTCGCCGGAGCGGTGGCTCATCACCGCGGTGTAGGCGGCGCGGTGGGCCATATCGACCGCGTCCAGGGTCTCCGAGAGGGTGCCGATCTGGTTGACCTTCACCAGGATGGAGTTGGCCAGGCCCTTCTCGATGCCCATGGCCAGGCGCTTGGGGTTGGTCACGAAGACGTCGTCGCCGACCAGCTGGATCTTGCCGCCCAGCTTGTCGGTGAGCAGCTTCCAGCCGGCGAGGTCGTCCTCGGCGCAGCCGTCCTCGATGGTGACGATCGGGAACTTGGCCACCAGGCCCGCCAGGTAGTCGACCATGCCGGCCGGATCGAGCGTCTTGCCCTCGCCGGTCATGACGTATTTGCCGCCCTTGAAGAACTCGCTGGAGGCTGCGTCGAGGCCGAGCACGAAGTCCTTGCCGGGCTTGTAGCCGGCCCCCTCGCCCGCGCTCATGATGAAGGCCAAGGCCTCCTCCGCCGAGCTGAGGTTGGGGGCGAAACCTCCCTCGTCGCCGACGTTGGTGTTGTGGCCGGCGGCCTGCAGCTTGCCCTTCAGCGCGTGGAAGATCTCGGCGCCCATGCGCAGCGCCTCGGCGAAGGTGTCGGCCCCGGTCGGCAGGATCATGAACTCCTGGATGTCGATCGGATTGTCGGCGTGGGCGCCGCCGTTGATGATGTTCATCATCGGGGTCGGGAGCACGCGGGCCGAGACCCCGCCGACGTACTTGTAGAGCGGCAGCGCCGCCGAACCCGCCGCCGCCTTCGCCGCCGCCAGGCTGACGCCCAGGATGGCGTTGGCGCCTAGGCGCGACTTGTTCGGCGTGCCGTCGAGCTCGATCAGCATCCGGTCCAGGCGGCGTTGGTCTTCGGCGTCGGCGCCGGCCAGCGCGTCGTAGATCTCGCCGTTCACCGCGTCGACCGCCTGCAGCACGCCCTTGCCGCCGTAGCGCGTCTTGTCCCCGTCGCGCTTCTCCACCGCCTCGTGCGCCCCGGTCGAGGCGCCGGAGGGGACGGCCGCGCGGCCCATGGAGCCATCCTCCAGCACCACGTCGACCTCCACCGTCGGATTGCCGCGGCTGTCGAGGATCTCGCGGGCGGTGATGTCGACGATTTCGGTCATGGGGCTCTCCTGGCAAGGCCGCCCGCGGCTTTACCCTGACCCGTCCGAAATCTGCAACCGCGCCAGCCCTATTGGGCGATCAGCCCGCGCACCCGATTGCCGAAGGCGTTGGCGTCTGCCGGGGCCAGGCCGCTGTAGAAGGCGAACTCCGCCAGCCGCCGGCAGAACAGGCCGCCCACGAAGGCGCCCTTGGCGAAGGACCAGACGGCGAAGGCGTCGCGGATCGAGGCCGGCGCCTTGATCGCCTTGGCGCGGACCTGGCCCGCCAGCGTCCGGATGTCGGCGTCGGCCGGCAGCGGTCCGGCGGCCAGCCCCTGACGATGCAGCGTCGCCAGGGTCGATCCGGCCAGATGGCCGGTGTTGAAGTCGAACGACACCAGCGCGTCGTACTGGTCTTGCGTCGCGCCGGGCAGGACCACCGCGTCCACCGCCGGCTCGAACCGCGCCATGTCGGCCGTCAGCAGGGCGACCGCGCTCGCCTTGGTGATGCCGCCCGGGTACTGCGCCATGGCCTTGGCGCGATTGCTGGCGCCGCTGAGCTGCTGGCCGGTCGCCGGGTCGGTCAGGGCGTGGCCGTAGCCGATCGTCCAGATGCCGACGAGGTCCATATAGGGATCGTAGTTCAGGGTGCTGGGATCGCCGTCCTTGATCCCCTCCCAGGCGCTGATGAACACGCCGCAGTTCGCGCTGACCGGCATTCCCCGTCCCTCCCCATGGCCAAGTCATTTCGACCCCAAATTGCATCTCTCGGCAATACATCTCAGAGCTGGGTTGGAGGTCGTTGACACGGCCAGGCGCCTGCCGCCATGCGAGGGGCCGCTAGGAGAATCCGCATGCTGCTCGTCGAACGCCAGGACGCCGTCGCCATCGTCACGCTCAATCGCCCGGAGGCGATGAACGCGCTCTCCAAGGCGCTGCGGGCGGCGCTGCGCCAGGCGCTCACCGAATTGGACGCCGACCCATCGGTGAAGGTCGTGGTGCTGACCGGCGCGGGCGAGCGGGCGTTCACGGCGGGCCTGGACCTGAAGGAGCTCTCCACCGATCCGCTGGGCATGGGCGCCGCCAATGCGACCGATCCGGCGGAGAACCCGGCGCGGGCGGTGCTGGCCTGCTCCAAGCCGATCGTCGGCGCCATCAACGGGGTGGCGATCACCGGCGGCTTCGAGGTGGCGCTGGCCTGCGACGTCCTGATCTGCTCGACCAACGCCCGCTTCGCCGACACCCATGCCCGTGTCGGCATCACGCCGGGCTGGGGCCTGTCGCAGAAGCTTTCCCGCGCCATCGGCCCCTACCGCGCCAAGGAGCTGTCGCTGACCGGCAACTTCCTGTCGGCCCAGCAGGCCTACGACTGGGGCCTGGTGAACCGGGTGGTCGAACCCGCCGAGCTGATGCCCGCGGCGCTCAAGCTGGCGCATGAGATGGCCTCCATCGAGGCCGATATGCTGGTGACCTACAAGGCGATGATCGACGACGGCTATGCGCTCTCGATGGGCGACGGCCTGGCCCTGGAGCACGAACGCTCGATCGTCCACAACGCCATGGTGACGCCCGAGATGGTCGAGGCCCGGCGCGCGGCGGTGCAGGCCCGTGGCCGGACGCAGTAGCGTCAGGAGCACCCTTCGATGAGGGTGATCGAGCGGCTGCCGACGTAGATCGCCTCCACGGCGCCGGCGATGTTGCTGTCGTAGCGCACGCCCCGCTTCCCGTGCGCCGTCCACCAGATCATCTCGTGGGCCGGCTCTTCCTCGTAGGGCGTCGTCTCGACCTTCAGGCGTGGCCCATAGGCCCGCCTGACCTCGGCCTCGCTGGCCCCGATGCCGAGGCCGCGGTCGGTGACCAGGCGGCTGGGCGCCTCGATCGTGATGCGCGTGACGATTCCCCGCTCGGCCATCACATAGAGGCCCTCCTGGCTCGGCAACTCGTCCTGACGGCATTCGAAGCTGTCCGGGCCGGGGCCCCGAGGCACGCGAAGATGGAACAGGCGCACGGCGTCCCGCTCGCGCATGCCGACGCGCAGCTTTCCCCAGCCCTGCGCGGTGAGCGGCGGCGCGGCGAAAGCGGCGGTCGCGACGGCGGCAAGGGCGATGGCGATGAGCGTCACGCGTCGGATCGGCATGGCGCCGAGCCTAGGGGAGAACCGCAGAATCAGAAACGCCGGCCGCGATCCGCAGCCGGCGTCTCAGAATCTCATACGGCGTGGAAGCGCCTAGTCTTCCTTCGGCGTCAGGACCTGGCGGCCCTTGTACATGCCGGTCTTCAGGTCGACGTGGTGCGGGCGCTTCAGCTCGCCGGTTTCCTTGTCTTCGACGAAGGAATTGGCGCCAAGCGCGTGGTGCGAACGGCGCATGTTCCGCCGCGAGGGCGAAGTTTTGCGTTTGGGAACAGCCATCGGATCGGTCTCGCGGGCGTGAGTAGGAGGCCGGAGGCAAAAGGGGCCGCCGACGTGAGCGGGGGCTTATGCATGAAACCCCCTCGCCGATCAAGGCCGACTGATCCACTCTCCCGGCCAATCAGACCCGCTACCAGAACTTGGGGGAGGCTTATCATGGACCAACGCCTGATCTTCACGCCCATGGGCTCGCTGGCGTTCCTCACCTTCGGCGTGCTGCTGCTGATCCCGCTGCGGCGGTTCCGCGCGGGCGCGGCGGGCGAGATCGTCAGTGACGATTTCAAGTTCGGCGAGTCGGCCAATGTGCCGGGCCACGTCGCGATCCCGAACCGCAACTACATGAACCTGCTCGAACTGCCGATGCTGTTCTACGTGGGCAGCCTGATGTTCTACGTGACCAGCAAGGTCGATGGCCTGGTGCTGGGGATCGCCTGGCTCTACGTGGGCCTGCGGATCGTGCACTCGATCATCCACCTGACCTACAACAAGGTCATGCACCGGCTGGCGCCCTTCGCGCTCAGCAATGTCGTGCTGATGGCCTACTGGCTGATCTTCTTCCTTCGCTAGGCCTTCGACAGGCGCTTGGGCGCCACATGCGTCCAGGCGAGGCGCAGGACGGTGCGAAGCGTCGCTTCGTCGATCGTCTCCAGCCGCAGATAGGTCCAGCCGTGGTGGCCATAGGTCTCGGTGGGCTGGATCGCGCCCGGATGCCCCGCGGCCATGTTCAGCTGATCCTCGCGGTCGAGCTTGACCACGGCGACATTGTCCCAGCCGAGCGAGGTGAACAGGCTCCGGTCTCCGGTGACCCCCAGCATGGCGAAGATCTTCTGGTTCACCCGGAACGCCGGGCGGCGCCGGTGCAGGTCCTCGTAGGCTTCAGGCAGGCTAAGCGCGATCCGCCGCAGGTCGTCGCCAGTCATGAGAAGGCGGTCACGTGAACTCGCCAAAGCCTCGGGCCATGGCCGCCGCGAAGGCCGGCAGCAGCGCGAAGAGCGCCATTTCCGCCCAGAGCCAGCGCCGCACGTTCGCCACCTGCGCCTCGCTCGGCGCCGCGCCCGAGCGCCGCCAGCGGATGTAGGCCACGGTCGGCGGGATCGACAGCAGGCCGATGACCAGGAAGGTCCCCACCTTCAGGTGGAAGAACAGGTTGTGGGAATAGTAGGCCCAGCCCTTGGCCGCGAAGATCGCCCGGCTGAACCCCACGCCGATGATCAGGCCGGCCAGCACCCCGTACATCAGATCGATCCGGCCGACCCGCGCCACGGTCGCCAGGTCCACGCCCTTGCGAACCAGAACCAGCTCGCCGAACAGCACGCCGAACAGGCTGAACACCAGGATGTGGTGAGCGATCGCCAGGGTCAGATCGAGCATGGATGAGCCTCCTGCCAGCTATGCTATCAACTAACAGCGGAAGGAGGGAGCCGCGGCCATGGACGAGGTGACAGTCCGGTTTCTGCCGCCGACACCGTCCCTGCGCGACACCATGGTCTTCTACTATGTGGTGCGGATCGGCGAGGACCCCGTCGAGGACCTGCTGCATCCGGAAGGCGCCCATATCCGCCTGATCCTGGCGGGCGACTGGCGGATCACCTTCGCCGACGGCGCTCAGGCTACTGCGTCAGGTCCCAGCGCCGTCATCACCGGTGCGCTGAGCCGGGCGGCGACGGTTCACGGGCCCGCGGGCGGGATCATGGTGAGCGTCGGCCTGTTGCCGCCGGGCTGGGCGTTGCTCTCCGATCAGAGCGCGGCGGCCTATGTCGATGACCTGAAGCCGCTCTCGGACCTGGTCGGCGACGCGGCGTCCGAGATCGTCGAGGCGCTCGACGCCGCAGCGGATGACGAGAGTTATGGCCGCGCGCTCGACGCTTGGTTCCTGAAGCGGCGCGCGCTTAGGCCGCCGACCGATCCGCTGGTCGCGGGCGTGCATGTCGGCCTCATGGACGAAGGCGTCGCCTCGGTGGCGGAATGGGCGCGCCGGCTCGGCTGCTCCACGCGGCAGCTGGAGCGCGTCGTGCGCGACCATATCGGGATCACGCCCAAACGCCTGCTGCGCCGCCAGCGCTTCCTGCGATCGTCCGCCAGCCTGCGCGAACAGCCGCTCGGCGGCTGGGGCCAGGCGATCGACGAGCGCTACGCCGACCAGCCGCAGTTCATCCGTGAGTTCAACTATTTCATGGGCATGCCGCCGCGCGTCTACTTCGCCCGCAAATCCCCGTTCATGAGCGCGGGCGCGGAGGCGCGAAAGGCGCTGGCGGCCGGCTAGTCAGACCAGACGGCTGCGGTTGCGCGCCGCGCCGATGAAGCTGGCGAACAACGGGTGCGGGTCGAAGGGCCGGCTCTTCAGCTCCGGGTGGAACTGGACGCCGATGAACCAGGGATGGTCGGTGCGCTCGCAGAGCTCCGGCAGCACGCCGTCCGGCGACAGGCCGGTGAACTTCAGCCCGGCGTCCTCGATGGCCTCGCGGTAGGCGATGTTGACCTCGTAGCGGTGGCGGTGGCGCTCGGAGATGGTCGGCGCGCCGTAGATATCCGCCACCCGGCTGCCCGGCGTCAGCACCGCCTCATAGGCCCCGCAGCGCATGGTGCCGCCGAGTTCGCCGCCCTCCTCGCGCAATTCCTTCTCGTTGCCGCGCACCCATTCGGTCATCAGACCGACGATGGGCTCCGAGGTCGGGCCGAATTCGGTGGAGGAGGCCTGGCGGATGCCGGCCAGGTTCCGCGCCGCCTCGATCATCGCCATCTGCATGCCAAAGCAGATGCCGAAATAGGGAATGGCGTGCTCGCGGGCGAAGCCGACGGCGCGGATCATACCTTCCGAACCGCGCTCGCCGAACGCCCCGGGCACCAGCACCCCGTGGACGCCGGTCAGCCGCTCGCCGATCAGGCCGTCGTCCTTCTCGAAAGCCTCGCCCTCGATCCAGTCGAACTTGACCCGGACGTTGTTGGCGACCCCGCCGTGGGTCAGGGCCTCGATCAGGGATTTGTAGGCGTCGGTCAGCGCCGTGTACTTGCCGACGATGGCGATGTTCACCTCGCCGTCCGGGTGGCTGAGCGTGTGCGAGATCGACTCCCAGCGGCTGAGGTCCGGCGCGGGCGCCGTGTCCTTCATGCCGAAGACGTCCAGCACTTCGGAATCCAGCCCCTGCTCGTGATAGTCGAGGGGCACGTGGTAGATGTTGGCGCTGTCCATCGCCTGGATCACGGCGCTTGGCCGCACGTTGCAGAACAGGCCGAGCTTCTTGCGCTCGCCTTCGGGGATCGGCATCTCGCAGCGGCAGAGCAGGATGTCCGGCTGGATGCCGATGGACCGCAGCTCCTTGACCGAGTGCTGGGTCGGCTTGGTCTTCATCTCGCCCGCCGTCTTGATGAACGGCAGCAGCGTCAGGTGGATGAAGCACGCGTGGCCCCTTGGGAGCTCTTGCCCCAATTGGCGGATCGCCTCGAAGAACGGCAGGCCCTCGATGTCGCCGACCGTGCCGCCGACCTCGACCAGCACGAAGTCGACGCCCTCGCCCGGATCGGCCAGGACGAAGTCCTTGATCTCGCCGGTGACGTGCGGGATCACCTGCACCGTCGCGCCCAGATAGTCGCCGCGCCGCTCCTTCTCGATGATCGTCTTGTAGATCTGGCCGGTGGTGATGTTGTCGTTCTTGGTGGCGTTGACGCCGGTGAACCGCTCGTAGTGGCCAAGGTCGAGGTCGGTCTCGGCGCCGTCGTCGGTCACGAAGACCTCGCCGTGCTGATAGGGGCTCATCGTCCCCGGATCGACGTTCAGATAGGGGTCGAGCTTGCGCAGCCGCACGCCGTAGCCGCGCGCCTGCAAAAGCGCGCCGAGAGCGGCGGACGCGAGACCCTTACCCAATGAGGAGACCACGCCGCCGGTGATGAAAATGTACCGGGCCATGGGCGTTCAGAGTAGCAGCGATTCGGGGAGCCGGGGCCGCAATCGGCGCCGGCGGGACTGAGCTTTTAGCCGCGCCACTACTTTTGCGGCGGGCTCGCCGGCTGGACCGGTTGCGGCTGGCCGAGGAAGGGGTTGTTGATCGTCGGCGTGGGCGCCTGCAGCGGCGTGGGCGCGCTGCCGGGACCGCCGGGCTGAGCGGTGCCGGCCGGCGGCTTGGCCTTCTGTTGTTGCAGCAGCGCCGGGTCGAGGGAGTCGATCTTCATGCGGTCGACGATCGACGACGCGCCCTTTTCGCGGCCGGCCAGGATGGTCAGCAACAGGCTGATGATGAAGAAGCTGGCCCCCAGGATCCAGGTGGTCCGGGTCAGGAGGTCGCCGGCGCCGCGCACCGACATCATGCCGGCCGAACTGCCGCCGCCCACAAAGCCGCCCCCTTCGGAGCGCTGCAGCAGGACGACGCCGACCAGCGTCACGCTGACGATGATCTGGAGGGTGAGCAGGAGGCCGATCAGCATGGGTCTTCTTTAGTCCGGTATGTTCGGGCAGTCACACCTTCATCGAAACGAAGGGCCGGCCGCCGAAATGAAGCGCGGGCTCTATCACCGAGCCCGCCCCAAGGCCATAGCTAGGGCGTCGCAGTCTCCACACAAGCGTTACGTCCGTCATGAGCGTCGACCTCAGCCTGTTGCCGATCCTCGAGACCGCGAGGCTGCGCCTGGCGCCGCTGGTCGCGCAGGACGCGCCGCACATCTTCCCCCTGATGCGCGACGCCGAGGTCATGGCCTTCTGGGATATGCCCGAGATGGACGACCCCGACCTGATCGCCCGGATCGTTGAGGGCCAGGTGGAGGAGATGCTCGCCGGCCGCGCCGTCTATTGGGCGATGCGGGAGCTGGCGGACGGCCGCTTTATCGGAACCTGCGACCTCTCGGAGATCGACCGGCGCCATCGGCGTGCGGAGGTGGGCTTCATGCTGGGCCGCGACGCCTGGGGCCAGGGCTATGCGTTGGAGGCCATGCAGGCGGTCCTGGCCTATGCGGCGACCATGGGCCTGAGGCGCCTGCTGGCGCGAACCCATCTCGGCAACCGCCGTTCGGACAGCCTGCTGGAAAAGCTCGGGTTCGAGGAGGAAGGCATGCTCCGCGGCCACGTCCTGCGCGACGGCGAGCGGCGCGACTGTCGGCTGTTCGGGCTGCTGCTTTAGGCCGCGCCAATAATCCCCAGGAAATCCTCGGCTTTCAGCGACGCGCCGCCGACCAGGGCGCCGCCGACCTCGGCCGCGTGGAGAATCTCGGCGGCGTTGGAGGGCTTCACCGAGCCGCCATAGAGGATCGCGGCGCTGTCGGCGGCCGCGCCGAACATCTCGCTCAGCGTGGCGCGGATGGCCCGGTGCATCTCCTCGATCTGCGGCGTGGTGGGCGTGAGCCCCGTGCCGATCGCCCAGACCGGCTCATAGGCCACCGAAAAGGCCTTGCCGGCCAGGGCGCTGGGGAGCGAGCCCCTCACCTGCCCGGTCACGACGCTCAACGCCTCGCCGGCTTCGCGCTGCCGCAGGGTCTCGCCGACGCAGACAATGGGTTCGAGCCCGGCGCGTAAGGCCGCGGCGACCTTGGCCGCGACCAAGTCGTCGGTTTCGCCGTAGCCCGCGCGGCGCTCGGAGTGGCCGAGGATCACCAGGCTCGCGCCCGCATCGGCCAGCATCTCGGCGGCGACGTCGCCGGTGTAGGCGCCCGACGCTTCGGCGCGGCAGTCCTGGCCGCCGACCTGCACTACCGAGCCGGCCAGCGCTGCGCTCATGCGCTGGATCAGGGTTGCCGGCGGACAGATCGCGACGCGGGCGGCCGTCCCGCCCAGACCGGCGGCCACTGCGGCGGCCTCCGTCAGCGCGGCGGACAGACCGTTCATCTTCCAGTTTCCGGCGATGAGGGGCGTCGGAGCGGTCATCGGGCCTCGCAAAAAGAGCTTCGGCGGCGGTTAAGGCAAGCTGGGCTGCATGTCACGCGCTTGCCGGGCGGGAGTGGCCTCCACTATACCGGCGCCCACGCCTGCGCCCTGCTTCGCGCTCCTGAAAGAGATTCAATGCTCGCCAACATCCGCGCCTTCACGAATTCCTGGGCCGCGAAGGTCATTCTCGGCTTGGTTATCGTCAGCTTCGTGGTGTTCGGGATCGGCAACCGCGACCTGCTGCATCCGAAGATCAGCAACGCGGTGATCACCGCCGGGCCGCGCAGCATCGGCCCGGCCGAGTACAAGCGCGCGTTCGACAACTACATCAAACAGGTCGAGCAGCAGGTCCACCAGGAGGTCACCCCGCAACTGGCGGCCGACAACGGCCTCGACCAGCGGGTTGCCCAGGGCATGGCGACCAGCGAAGCCTTCGCCGCCTATCTGACCAAGATCGGGATCCGCCCGTCCGACAAGCTGATCGCCGGCGAGATCCAGAAAATCCCCGCCTTCTTCGACCAGGTCTCGGGCCGCTTCGACCGCAATTCCTATCTGAGGCGGCTGGCCGACAACAACCTGACCGCCGCCAATTTCGAAAGCCAGATGCGCGACCAGCTGAGCGAGCAGCACGCCGCGACCGGCCTGATCACCGGCCTGCGGGTGCCGCGCGCCTACGCCGCCATGGGCGCGATCTACACCGTGGAAAGCCGCGACCTCGGCTACTTCACCATCGCGCCGGCCAGCGTGCCGCAGCCGCCCGCGCCGACCGACGCCCAGCTCACCGAGCTGATGAAGGAAAACGCGGCCCAGCTGACGCGGCCGGAATTCCGCACGCTGACCGTCGTGAAGTTCTCGCCGACCCAGGTCGCGGCCAACGCGCCGGTCGACCCGAAGGAGGTGCAGAAGCGCTTCGATTTCCGCAAAGACACGCTGTCGAGCCCCGAGACGCGCACCGTGATCCAGATCCCCGCGAAGACGCCGGCCGCCGCCGTGCAGATCGCCCAGGGCCTGGCCAAGGGCACGGACGCCGAGGCCGTGGCCAAGGCCGCCGGCGTCGAGGCGATCACCTATGCCAACAAGCCGCAGTCGGCGATCCCGGACAAGAAGGTGGCCGCCGCCGCCTTCGCCACGCCGTCCGGCCAGGTGGCGACGGTGAAGGGCGACCTCGGCGTCGCGGTTGTGAAGGTGATGTCGGTCACCCCCGGCCGCGCCGTGACCCTTGAAGAGGTGCGTCCGGCCATCGAAGCCGAAATCCGCAAGGACCAGGCCTCGGAGAAGGTCTACGCCCTGACCCAGGCCTATGACGACGCCCACCAGGGCGGCGCCACGCTGGCCGCCGCCGCCGCCAAGGCCGGGGTCCCGACCACCAGCATCGGCCCGGTGAGCCAGGGCGGCCGCGACCTGACCGGCCAGCCGGTGCAGGGCCTGACCCAGAAGCTGATGGAAACCGCCTGGTCGCTGCCGGCCGGCGGCGAGAGCGAGGTCGAGGACGCCGGCAACGGCGAGTTCTTCGCCGTGCGCGTCGAGAAGATCACCCCGCCGGCCATGCCGCCGCTGGAGGAAATCCGCCCGATGCTGGCCAAGGCCTGGACCCAGCGCGAGCTCGGCAAGGCCCTGCAGGCCAAGGCCGACGGCTACGTGGCGCGGATCAAGAAGGGCGAGACCCTGGCGGCCGTCGCCGCTTCGGCCGGCTCCAAGGTCTCGGAAGTCCCCGGCATCGACCGGCGCAACGCCAGCCAGAACCAGGCCCTGGGCCAGGACGTGCTGGGCAAGCTGTTCACCTCTCGCCCCGGCGACGTCTTCGCGGCCCAGGACGCCCAGGGCTTCGTGGTCGGCAAGCTGGAGGCCGTGCACGGCGGCGACCCGACCCAACTCGCTCAGATGGTCGAGCAGCTGCGCCCGCAGATGACCAGCGGCTACCTGCGGGAGATCGGCGAAAGCGCCCACGTCTACGCCCGCCAGAAGATCAAGGTGACCATCGACTCCAACCGCGCCCGCGAGGCCATCGGCCTGGAGCCGATCGATCCCAAGGCTCAGGCGGCGGGCGGCAAGACGGCGACGGGCAAGCCCGGCAAGGCGCCGCTGGCCAAATGACCATCGAGCCTGCGTATCCGGCTTTCGAGCAGGCATACCGGGCGGGCCGTCCGCAGCTTGTCTGGACCCGGCTGATCGATGATCTGGAGACGCCGGTCTCCGCCTATCTGAAGATCGGTCACGGACGGCCCTACGCCTTCCTGTTCGAAAGCGTCGAGGGCGGCGCCTTCCGCGCCCGCTATTCGATCATCACCCTGAATCCCGACCTCGTCTGGCGCTGCCGGGGCGACAAGGCGGAGGTGGCGCAAGGCGCGGACATCGCGGCGGGTAAGTTCACGCCGCAGCCGGGCGGCGCGCTCGACAGCCTGCGCGATCTGGTCGCCGCCTCGCGGATCGAGCGGCCGGAGCACCTGCCGCCACCCTCGGCAGGTCTGTTCGGGGCCATGGGCTACGACATGATCCGGCTGGTCGAGCGCCTGCCGGACATCAATCCCGATCCGCTGGGCCTGCCCGACGGCGTGATGACCCGGCCTTCGATCGTCGCCATCTTCGACGCCATCGCCCAGGAGATCATCCTGGTGACGCCGGTGCGGCCGGATGCGAGCTCCGCCCAGGACGCCTACGACGCGGCCCAGGCGCGCATCGCCGCGATCAAGGCCGATCTGAAGAAACCCGCGCCGCCGCTGAAGGGCGATGGCGTCCCAGAGCCCGACGCCTTCACCTCCCCGATCAGCCGCGAGCGCTATTGCGAGATCGTCGAGAAAGCCAAGGACTATGTCCGGGCCGGCGACGTCTTCCAGGTGGTGCCGAGCCACCGGTTCCGGGCGCCCTTCCACCGCGACCCGTTCGCGCTCTACCGCTCGCTTCGGCGCACCAATCCCTCGCCGTTCCTGTTCTACCTGAACTTCGGCGACTTCCAGCTGGCCGGCTCGTCGCCCGAGATTCTGGTTCGGCTGCGCGACGGCAAGATCACCATCCGCCCGCTCGCCGGCACGAGGCGGCGCGGGGCGACGCCGGCCGAGGACGCCGCGCTCGAAGCCGAGCTGATCGCCGACCCCAAGGAGCGCGCCGAGCACCTGATGCTGCTGGACCTGGGGCGCAACGACGTGGGCCGGGTGGCCATGCTGAAGGACCGCGGCGCCAACGCCCCGCCGCAGACCCGCGCGTCGCCGCGGGTGCGGGTGACCGCGAGCTTCTTCGTCGAGCGCTACAGCCACGTGATGCACCTGGTCTCCAACGTCGAGGGCGACGCCCCGGAGGGGCTCGATCCCGTGGACGTGGTGATGGCGGCGCTCCCCGCCGGCACGCTGTCGGGCGCGCCCAAGGTCAGGGCCATGGAGATCATCGACGAGCTGGAGATCGAAAAGCGCGGCGTGGGCTACGCGGGCGCCGCGGGCTATTTCGGCTGCGACGGCTCGGTGGACACCTGCATCGTGCTGCGGACCGCGCTCTTCAAGGACGGGATGATGTACGTCCAGGCGGGCGGCGGCGTGGTGGCCGACAGCGACCCCAACGCCGAATACGAAGAGACCCTGCAAAAGGCCCGCGCGCTGCGCCAGGCGGCCGAGGAGAGCTGGCGGTTCGTCTAGGCGCGGCCGCCTACTCTATCGCGCCCTTGGCGGCGTGCTCGGTGTGCAGCGGCGGGGCCATGATCATGGCGGTGGCGAAGGTCAACGCGGCGACCGCGAGGAAGCCCGCGGCGGCCAGCACCGGCCACATCCGCTCCGCCCGCCTAGGCCGCTCGAGCAGGCGCCGCGCGCGGGCCATTTGTTCGGCGTCCAGGGCAGAATCGGTGGCGGACATGGCTAGAGGATCGCGCCGAGCCTTGCCGGGCGCAATCGGCGGCGCCACATGGCGGTCATTGTGCGGCGCAATATGATTTCGACCGCTCCCCTTCCCGCTGGACGCCCCCGTGACCGTAGAACAGCCCCGTCGCGTCCTCGTCCTGCAAGGCGGCGGCGCGTTGGGCGCCTATCAGGCCGGCGTCTATGAGGCGCTGAACCGCGCGGGCCCGGAGCCCAGCTGGATCGCCGGCATCTCGATCGGCGCCATCAACGCCGCGATCATCGCCGGCAATCCCCCGGACAAGCGCCTGGAGCGGTTGCAGCAATTCTGGGAGCTGGTGACCTCCGGCTGGTCCTTCGGGCCGCCCGACGGCGCCGACGTCTTCCGCGGCCTCCTGGGCGACGCCAGCATCGGCTGGGCGATGACCACGGGCGTGCCGGGCTTCTTCACCCCCCGCGCGATCTCGCCGCTGCTGCTCTCCGCCGGTGGGCCCGACGCGCTCAGCTTCTATGATTCCAGTCCGCTCAAATCCACGCTGGAGAAGCTGGTGGACTTCGACCGCATCAATGCGCGCGAGACCCGCCTCAGCGTCGGCGCGGTCAACATCCGCACCGGCAACTTCGTCTATTTCGACAACGCCCATCAGACCATCGGACCGGAGCACATCATGGCCTCGGGCGCGCTGCCGCCCGGCCTGCCGCCGGTGGAGATCGACGGCGAGTGGTACTGGGACGGCGGCCTCGTCTCCAACACCCCGCTGGAATACGTCCTGGATCAGGATCAGACCGATGACCTGGTGATCTATCAGGTGGACCTGTTCAACGCCCGCGGCCCGATGCCCAAGACCCTGCAGGAAGCCGCCGAGCGGGAGAAGGACATCCGCTACTCCAGCCGCACCCGTCTCAACACCGATCAGCAGTTGAAGATCCACCGTCTGAAGACCAGCCTGGCCGACCTGCTGAAGACCCTGCCGCAGGACATGGCCGAAGACCCTGACCTCAGTCTTCTCAAAGACTTCGCGAAAGAACCTTCGGTGATCGTGGTGCAGCTGATCTACCGCGACCGCGCCTACGAGGGCAGCTTCAAGGACGTCGAGTTCTCACGCCAGTCCATGGTCGATCACTGGGCCTCAGGCCTGGTCGACGGCGAGCGCAGCATCCGCCGCCGGACGCACAATCCGCCGAAGCCAGGGCCGGGCGGCGCGCTCAGCATCGACCCCGGCCTCGACGCCAACCCCGACCGCACCAACCCCAGAGATGAGGACGCCTAAGCCATGATCCTGCAATCCAAGACCGCCGTGATCACCGGCTCCACCAGCGGCATCGGCCTGGCCATCGCCCGCGCGCTCGCCAAGGAAGGCGCCAACGTCCTGATCAACGGCTTCGGCAAGCCCGAGGACATCGAAAAGGAGCGCGCCGCCATCGAGGCCGAGTTCGGCGTGAAGTGCCTCCACTCGCCCGCCGACATGACCAAGCCCGACGAGATCGCCGCCATGATCGCGCTCGCCGAAACCACCTTCGGCTCGGTCGACGTGCTGATGAACAACGCCGGCATCCAGTTCGTCTCGCCGATCGAGGAATTCCCAATCGAGAAGTGGGACCAGATCATCGCCATCAACCTCACCTCGGCCTTCCACTGCATGCGCGCGGCGATCCCGGGTATGAAGCAGCGCGGCTGGGGCCGGATCATCTCCACGGCCTCGGCCCACAGCCTGGTCGCCTCGCCCTTCAAATCGGCCTACGTCGCGGCCAAACACGGCATCGCCGGCCTGACCAAGACCGCCGCCCTCGAGCTCGCCACCCACGGCGTGACCGTGAACTGCATCAGTCCCGGCTACGTCTGGACGCCGCTGGTGGAGAACCAGATCCCCGACACCATGAAGGCGCGCGGCCTGACCCGCGATCAGGTGATCAACGACGTCCTCTTGGACAGCCAGCCCACCAAGCAGTTCGTCACCGTCGACGAGGTCGCCGCCATCGTGGTCTTCCTCTGCGGCGACGCGGCCAAGCAGATCACCGGCGCCAATCTGTCGGTGGACGGCGGCTGGACGGCGGAATAAGGCGATGGGCTCAAGGAGCGGGGCCGCCATGATCCTGGTGATCGATAACTACGACAGCTTCACCTACAACCTCGTCCACTACCTGAACGAGCTGGGGGCGGAGACTCATGTCGTGCGCAACGACGCGATCACGGTGCGCGAGGCGCTGGGGATGAAGCCGCAGGGCGTGCTGCTGTCGCCGGGCCCCAAGACGCCGAACGACGCCGGCATCTGCCTGGCCCTGTTGGAGGCGGCGCCGGCGGATCTGCCGATCTTCGGGGTCTGCCTTGGGCACCAGGCGATCGGTCAGGCCTATGGCGGCGAGGTGGTGCACGCCAAGGCGCTGATGCACGGCAAGATCAGCCTGATCCGCCACGAGGGCAAGGGCGTCTTCGCCGGCCTGAAGAACCCCTTCACGGCGACGCGCTATCACAGCCTGTCGGTCGAGAAGGAGGTGCTGCCGGCCGAGCTGGAGATCACCGCCTGGACCGAGGACGGCGAGATCATGGGCGTGCAGCACCGCACGCGCCCGGTGCACGGCGTGCAGTTCCATCCGGAATCCATCGCTACGGAATGCGGCTACGAGCTGCTGGCCAACTTCCTCGACATCGCCGGCGTCAAGCGCGCCGTGGACGCCTGATCCCGCGCCCATGTCCGACGCTTTCAAGCCCTTGCTCAACCTGCTGGCCGATGGCGGCACGCTCTCCGAAGACAACGCCGGCGAGTTCTTCGCCGCCTGCCTGCGCGGTGAGCCGACGCCGAGCCAGGTGGGCGCGGCGCTGACCGCCATGCGGATGCGCGGCGAGACCCTGGGCGAGATCGTGGCCTGCGCGCGCGCCATGCGCAAAGCCGCCGTGCAGATCGAACCGCCCTACCCGACCATCGACGTCTGCGGCACCGGCGGCGACGGGCTGCACACGCTGAATATCTCGACCGCGGTGGGATTCGTCGTGGCGGGCGGCGGCCTGAAGGTCTCCAAACACGGCAACCGCGCGCTGTCGTCCAAGTCCGGGACCGCCGACGTGCTCACCGAGCTCGGGGTCGATATCGCCATGCCCGTCGACCGCCAGCTGAAGGCGCTGGACGAGGCCGGCATCTGCTTCATGTTCGCGCCGGCGCACCACGGCTCCATGCGGCATGTCTCGCCGATCCGCGCGGAGCTGGGCTTTCGGACGATCTTCAACCTGCTAGGCCCACTGACCAATCCGGCCGGCGCCCAGCGCCAGGTGGTCGGCGTCTTCGCCGAGCGCTGGGTCGCTCCGCTCGCCGAAGCGCTGAAGGTCCTGGGCTCGGAGCGCGCCTGGGTGGTGCACGGGACCGGCATGGACGAGATGACCACGACCGGCGAGACCAGCGTGGCGGAACTGCGCGACGGCCAGGTGCGGCTGTTCGCCGTGACGCCGGAGGCTGTGGGCCTGCCGCGCGCAGCCCTGGCCGATCTGACCGGTGGGAGCCCCAAGGACAACGCCGCGGCGCTCTCGCGCCTGCTGGAAGGCGAAAAGGGCCCCTACCGTGACATCGTCACCCTGAACGCGGCGGCGGCCTTCCTGGTCGCCGAGCGCGTCGAGACGCTGCGCGAAGGCGTCGAGTTGGCCGCCCAGGTCGTCGACGACGGCCGGGCCAAGGCGACGCTCGACAAGCTCAAGAGCCTCGCCGGCGCATGAGCGACATCCTCGACCGGATCGCGGCCTACAAGCGCGAGGAGGTCGCGCAGCGCAAGGCCGTGCGGCCGCTGCGCGAGATCGAGGCGGCCGCCCGCGACGCCTCCGAGCCACGCGGGTTCCGCGCCGCCCTGGAACGCGCCCACAGTCCGGGACGTTTGGCGCTGATCGCCGAGATCAAGAAGGCCTCGCCCTCGAAAGGCCTGATCCGGGCGGACTTCGATCCTTCGGCCCTGGCTCACGCCTATGAAAACGGCGGCGCGACCTGCCTTTCAGTGCTCACCGACACTCCGAGCTTCCAGGGCGCTGACGACCATCTGATCGTGGCCCGGATGGCCGTGGGACTACCCTGCCTGCGCAAGGAGTTCCTGGTCGATCCCTGGCAGGTGCCGGAAAGCCGCGCGCTGGGCGCCGACGCTGTGCTGGTGATTCTGGCGATGGTCGACGACACCCTGGCCTCGGACCTGATGGAGGCCGCCCACGCGCACGGCATGGACGTGCTGGTCGAGACCCACGACGCGGCCGAATTGGCCCGGGCGGCGGCGCTCAAGGCCAACCTGATCGGCGTGAACAACCGCGACCTGCGGACCTTCGATGTCGACCTTGCGATCACGGAGCGCCTGACCGGCGCCGCGCCCAAGGACGCCCTGCTGGTGACGGAGAGCGGCATCTTCACCGCGGGCGACGCGGCGCGGCTCGAGCGATCTGGGGCCAAGGCCATGCTGGTGGGCGAAAGCCTGATGCGGCAGGCCGACGTCGAGGCGGCGACGCGAATCCTGCTGGCCGGTTGAGTCGGGTTTCCGGGCGTCCGGGAGCCGGAATTTCCTGTGCAGTTTCAGCGACAGACGCCGTAACTTGACATTAATGCGGAACACCTAGAGAACATTCTCAACGTTTGCGCTTTGTTCTCCCGACGCTCTTGTTGGCGCGCTTTAGTCGAGGTCCGCACCGATGCTCACCCGCAAGCAACACGAACTGCTGATGTTCATCCACGAACGGATCAAGGAGAGCGGCGTCTCGCCGTCCTTCGACGAGATGAAGGAGGCGCTGGACCTGGCGTCGAAGTCCGGCATCCACCGGCTGATCACCGCGCTGGAAGAGCGCGGGTTCCTGCGCCGCCTGCCCCACCGGGCGCGCGCCTTGGAGGTGGTGAAGCTGCCGCAGCAGGCCACCATGGCCGCCCCGCCCAAGGGGCGCGCACCCTTCAAGCCACAGATCGTCGATGGCGGACCGGCCATGCCGCCCGCCGCCAACGACACCCGCGAACTGCCGATCCTGGGCAAGATCGCCGCCGGCACGCCCATCGAGGCGATCCAGCAGGAGCGCGACCGCATCCCGGTGGCCGAGAGCATGCTGGGCGCCGGCGAGCACTTCGTCCTGGAGATCCAGGGCGACTCGATGATCAACGCCGGCATCCTGGACGGCGACTTCGTGGTCATCCGCCGCGGCGACACCGCGACATCGGGCGACATCGTCGTGGCGCTTGTCATGGGCGAGGAAGCCACCCTGAAGCGCCTGCGCCGCAAGGGCGCCTCCATCGCCCTGGAGGCCGCCAACCCGGCCTATGAGACCCGAATCTTCGGACCCGACCAGGTGGATGTGCAGGGCAAGCTCGTCGGGCTGATCCGCCGCTATCACTAGGCCGCAAAGCGGTGCAACCTTCGCTTTGGCTCGGCGTTTCGACGCTGGGCCGGGGCGTTTGCAAACAGACAATCGCTCCTGTTGTCGAAGGCGCCGCACTCAAGCGGTGTCGATAGGGAGAGACCAAACATGCGCATCCTCACTCTGGCGGCGGTCGCCGCGCTGAGCCTCGCGGCCGCGGCCTGCCAAAAGCCCGCCGAAAAGGCCGCTGACGACACCACCAAGGCGAACGCCGAGTCGGCGGCGGCCAGCACGGCGGCCACCACGGCGGCGACGGACGCCTCGGCGGCGGCCGCTGCGCCGACTCCAGATGCGGCCAAGGCCGACGCCAATGCGGCGACCGACGCCTCCAAGACCGCGGCGGCGCACGCCGACAAGGCGGCCGACGCCAGCAAGGACGCGGCTAAGGCCGACGCCAAGGCGGCGAAGAAGTAGCCCTACGAGACCGGAGCCCTGGCCTGAAGCGCCGGGGCTCCCCCTCACCTTCAAGCCTCGTGGTATTCGAATTCCACCAGATAGACCTTCTCGCCGGGTCCGTGCCTGGCGACCTTCAATAGATCGACCACGCCCAGGAAGCCTGATCTGCGCGCCAGGTCTGGCGTGATGTCGCCTAGGGCGATCTCGCGGATCGAGGTCACCTCGATCGCGCCTTCGCCCAGCGGATAGCGCCCCCCGACCTTCACATGCGGCCTTTGCCAGATGCGCACGCTGCAGGTGACCTCGCCGCGCATCACCGGCTCGCGCAGGCGCTTGGTGAACATCATCGCGGGTCGGGGCCCCAGGTCCAGGGCCGGCGCCCACGCGCGTCCTGCGCCCAAACGATCCGCCACTGCGTCGCGCTCTCGCGGAACAGCTCGGCCGAGCCGCCGCGGGCGAAGTCCGCGCCGGTCAACACCAAGGGCCCAGAGCAGGCGTCCGGCGCCTCGTCGTTGCGCAGAATCACGACCTCAGAGGACCCGCACATCTGGGCGAAACGGCCATCCTTCAGCGGCCGCTTCATGTTCCAGGCGGCGGCGACCTTCACCGGCGCGGTGGCGAGCGGCGTGCAACTCCAGTGGTCGCAGTCATAGCTGGCGTCGCGGACAGCTTCGTTTTCCTGCGGGACGAGGCCACGCCGGCGCGCCCAGAGTTCCGCCCCGAACAGCTTCACGTCCGGCCGGAACAGGATGGCGTCCTTGCCGGCGTGGACGGCCACGGCCGAGCCGGCGCCGTCCACCCAGATGTCCGGGATTGGCGGCTTGGGCGCGAGGTTCACCGCCAGCGCCAGCGGCAGGCCCAGCCACCGCAACCGGCCCTTCCAGAGGCAGAGCCAGAGCAGGCCCAGAAAGGCCGCCGGCAGCGACCAGTTGGGACCGCTCGCCACATTGATCTGAGCGTAGGGCGCGGTGGCGGCGATGTGCGCCACCCGGTTCATCAGGTCGATGGCGAAGCCGGCCACCTCCAGCGGCCACTTCCCTAGGCCGAACGGCGCCAGCACCGCCCCGATCGCCAGCCCCGGCATCATCAGGAAGCCGGAGATCGGCTCGGTGACCATGTTGGAGATCAGGCCCCAGGTGGAGACGCGGTTGAAGTCCTGCATGGCGAAGGGGCCGGTCGCCGTGCCGGCGACGAAGCTCGCCGCGGCGCCGGCGAGCGTCCAGGTCCAAAACCCCTGGAGAATCTTGATCGGCCAGGGGGTGTTGATCTCCCGCACCGGATGTCGCCAGACCTCGGCGAGCGCCACCAGGGCGGCCGTGGCGGCGAAGGACATCTGGAATCCGGGCTGGGTCACGGCCTCAGGCTGCAGGAAAAGCACCACCAGCGCGGCGAGCGCCAGCGCGTGCAGGCTGATCGCCTGACGATCGACCAGGATCGCGCCAAAGGCCACGGCGGCGGTCACCGCGGACCGCTCGGCGGGCGGCGGCCAGCCGGAGAGCACCAGGTAGGCCAGCACGGAGGCCAGGGCCAAGGCGGCGGCGACCTTCTTGCCGGGCGCCCGCAGCGCCAGCCACGGCCAGGCGGCGATGCCGAAACGGGCGATGGCGAAAACGAAGCCGCCGACGATGGCCATGTGCAGGCCACTGATCGAGATGATGTGCGCCAGGCCCGCGGCGCGCAGGTCGTTGACCTGGTCCTTGGGGATGAAGGCGTCATGGCCCGTGGTCATGGCCGCGGCCAGCCCGCCGCTCTGGATGCCCAAGGTGTCGACGATCCGCCGCGTCAGCGCCCAGCGGAGCGCATTGATCCGCATGGTCAGCCGCAGACGCGCCGGCGGCAGGTCGGGCGGATACCAGGTCTGTACGGGCCCGAGCGCGAAGCCGACGCCCCCGACACTCTGGAAAAAGGCGTCGCGGGCGAAATCATAGGATCCGGGACTGGCGGGCTGCGGCGGTGTGTTGATGACCGCCAGCAGGCGGATCGGCTCGCCCGGCGCGGGCAGATATCCACCTCGCAAGGTGACGCGGACCCGGATCGGGGTGGCGGCCGGCGCCCGGTCGGCGATCCGGTAGGGTGCGATCAGGAGGCGTGGCCCGCCCTGACCTGGGCTGACAATATCCACCACCCAGCCCTCCAGCCGCTGCGGCTTGGTATCGACACCGGCCACCGGGGCCTTGGCCCCTTCGGTGCGCAGCTTGGCCATGGAGAAGCCGCCCAGGCCGCAGGCCAGCAGCACCAGCAGCGCGGTCAGCGCCCTCACCCGGCTCCAGCGGCTCGCGCCAAGCAGCACCGCGGCGGCCACCGCCACGCCCGCGAACCCGACCCACGCCTGCGGCTCGCGCAGCAGGGCGAAATAGAGCCCGGCGCCGCAGCCGAAGGCTACCGGGCTCCACAGCGTCCAGCGCTCGCCTTGCCGCTCGATCTCCTCACCGACCCAGGTGCTTAGGCCCGCGAGGCTAGGACGCGCCTTGGGCGGCGTGCTAAGAGGCGCCGCCCCGGCTCCCGCCGCAGCTTCCCCAGGTTCCCCCAGCTCGATGTCCGACAAGCCCGTCGTCACCCGTATCGCCCCCTCGCCGACCGGCGCCATGCATATTGGCACCGCCCGGACGGCCCTGTTCAACTGGCTTTATGCTCGCCACACGGGTGGCAAGTACCTGCTGCGGGTTGAGGACACCGACCGCGAGCGGTCCACGCAGGCCGCTGTACAGGTTATTTTCGATGGGCTGGCGTGGCTGGGGCTCGAAGCCGACGAGGCGCCGGTCTTCCAGGCCAGCCGCGCCGATCGCCATGCCGCCGCCGTCGCCGAGATGCTGACGCGCGGCTCCGCCTACCGGGACTACATGACCCCCGATGAGTTGGAGGCCGAACGCACCGCCGCCCGCGCCGAGGGCCGCGTCGTGCGCTCGCCGTGGCGCGACGCCTCGCCCAACGACGCGCCGGACCGCCCCTTTGTCGTGCGCCTGAAGGCTCCGCTGGAAGGCGAGACCCTGATCGGCGACCAGGTGAAGGGCGCCGTGACCTTCCAGAACAAGGACCTCGACGACCTCATCCTGCTACGCACCGACGGCACGCCGACCTACAATCTGGCCGTCGTCGTGGACGATCACGAGATGGGCGTGACGCATGTGATCCGCGGCGACGACCACCTGAACAATGCCGCGCGCCAAACCCTGATCTACCAAGGCCTCGGCTGGACCCCGCCGGTCTGGGCGCACCTGCCGCTGATCCACGGGCCGGATGGGACCAAGCTCTCCAAGCGTCACGGCGCCCAGGCGGTCAGCGAGTTCGCCGACATGGGATATCTGCCAGAGGCTATGCGCAACTACCTGGCCAAGCTCGGCTGGGGCCACGGCGACGACGAGATCTTCAGCGACGAGCAGGCGGTGGCCTGGTTCGACATCAAGGACGTGGTCGGCGCCCCGGCCCGCCTGGACTGGGACAAGCTCAACCACCTCAACAACCACTACATCCGCCTGGCCGAGCCGGCGCGGCTGGCGGCCCTCGTCGCCGCGATCCTGAAGAGCCGGGACTGGCCGCTGCACGATGGCGACCTGGCGAGACTCGCCCACGTGATCCCCTTCGTCCGCGATGGGGCCAAGACGACGCTGGAACTGGCCGACGCCGTTGTCTTCGCGCTGAAGCGCCGCCCCTTGGCGATGACAGACAAGGGCAAGGAACTGCTCACCGAAGAAACCCGCGAGCGCTTTGCCCGCCTGCGCGCCGCCTACGCCGGCCAGGGCGCCTGGGATGTTCCAAGCCTCGAAGCGCTGAACCGAAGCTTCGCCGAAAGCGAGGGCGTCGGCCTGGGAAAGATCGGTCCGGCGCTCCGTCAGGTGCTCTCCGGCGGATCGCCGGCGCCCGACCTTGCCGGCGCGCTTGTTTCACTCGGGAAAGACGAAAGCTTGGGCCGTCTCGACGATGCGCTTTCGCTTGGCGGCTAACGCGCTATAAGCCGTCCGAACAGGCGTTTCATCGAAGGGGACGGGCATGGCCGACACCGCGAAAATCAGCATCGGTGGCAAGTCCATCGACCTGCCCATTCTGAAGGGCACGACGGGCCCCGACGTCGTCGATATCCGAAAGTTCTACGCCGAGAGCGACGCTTTCACCTACGACCCCGGCTTCACCTCGACGGCCAGTTGCGAAAGCAAGATCACCTACATCGACGGCGACGCGGGCGTCCTCTTGCACCGCGGTTACCCGATCGGCGAACTGGCCGAGAAATCGACCTTCGTCGATGTCTGCTACCTGCTGCTGAACGGCGAGCTGCCGAACGCCAAGCAATATGCCGAGTTCGAGCACACGATCACCTATCACACCATGCTGCATGAGCAGTTCGA
Organism: Phenylobacterium sp.; assembly: GCF_035309685.1. Classification (GTDB taxonomy): domain Bacteria; phylum Pseudomonadota; class Alphaproteobacteria; order Caulobacterales; family Caulobacteraceae; genus Phenylobacterium. The sequence continues at coordinate 50,563 of NZ_DATGEX010000044.1, read as the reverse complement.
TAGATTTTTCCAAGGCTTCCGTCGGGATGCCCACCCGATGGCGATCATGACCGGCGCGGTCGGCGCGCTCTCGGCCTTCTATCACGACTCAACCGACATCAACGATCCGCAGCAGCGGATGATCTCGGCCCATCGCCTGATCGCCAAGATGCCGACCATCGCGGCGCGCGCTTACAAATACTTCGTCGGCCAGCCCTTCGTGCACCCGCGCAACGACCTCTCCTACGCCGAGAACTTTCTGCGCATGTGCTTCTCGGTCCCGGCTGAGGACTGGAAGCCCAATCCGGTGCTGACCCGGGCCATGGACCGCATTTTCATCCTGCATGCCGACCACGAGCAGAACGCGTCGACCTCGACGGTGCGTCTGGCCGGCTCGTCAGGCGCCAACCCGTTCGCCTGCATCGCCGCCGGCATCGCCTGCCTCTGGGGGCCCGCGCACGGCGGGGCGAACGAGGAGGCTCTGAACATGCTGAAGGAGATCGGCACGGTCGACCGCATCCCGGAATACGTCCAGGGGGTGAAGGACCGCCGCTATCGCCTGATGGGCTTCGGCCACCGCGTCTACAAGAACTACGACCCGCGCGCGACGGTGATGCAGAAGACCTGCCACGAGGTGCTGGCCGAAGTCGGCCACGAGGACGATCCGCTGCTGAAGGTGGCGATGGAGCTGGAGCGCATCGCGCTCAGCGACGAGTACTTCATCGAGCGCAAGCTCTACCCGAACGTCGACTTCTACTCGGGCATCACGCTGCGCGCGCTCGGCTTCCCGGCCGAGATGTTCACCGTGCTGTTCGCGGTCGCCCGCACGGTCGGCTGGATCAGCCAGTGGAAAGAGATGATAGAGGACCCAGCCTACAAGATCGGCCGTCCGCGCCAGCTCTACACCGGCGCCCTGCAGCGCCCCTACATCCCCGTCGACAAGCGCTGATGCGCCGCCGGGCTCCGGGATTTCCCAGGGCCACCCTATTTCGAAGCGCGGGCCTAGCGCTTTTGGCCGCCGCCTTGCCGGCGCTGGCGGCGGCGGCGACCGCACGGGTGGAGACCGGCCTGCTGCGCGGCGTCGAAGGCCACGGCGTCGCGGCCTATGAAGGCGTGCCCTTCGCCGCGCCCCCGGTCGGCCCGTTGCGCTGGCGCGAACCGCAACCGGCGGCGCACTGGACGGGCGTCCGCAACGCCACCGCGTTCGCGCCAGCCTGCCTGCAGCTCGGCGTCTCCATGCCCGGAGAGCCGGACCCGAAGACCGACGAGGACTGCCTCTACCTGAACGTCTGGGCGCCGAGCGGGCGGCGTCACGGCCAACTGCCGGTCATGGTGTTCATTCCGGGCGGCGGCTACACCAACGGCGCGACCTCGCTGCCGCTCTACTGGGGCGACCGGCTGGCGCGCCGCGGCGTCGTGGTGGTGACGGTGGCCTACCGCCTGGGTCCGCTGGGCTACCTGGCGCACCCCGAGCTTACCGCTGAGTCGCCACACCACAGTTCCGGGAACTACGGCCTGATGGACCAGGCCGCCGCGCTCGCCTGGGTGAAGCGGAATATCGCGGCCTTCGGCGGCGATCCGGGGCGGGTGACCCTGTTCGGCCAGTCTGCGGGCGCCATGTCAGTCAGCATGCTGATGGTCTCGCCGCTTTCGCAGGGACTCTTCCAGCGCGCCATCGGCGAGAGCGGTGGCCTGTTCGAACCCCTGCAACTGGCGCCCCAGTACAGCCTTGCGGCCGCCCAGAAGGACGGCGAGGCCTACGCCAAGTCGGTGGGCGCGGCCTCGCTCGCCGACTTGCGGGCTTTGCCCGGCGCGGCGTTGCTGAAGGGTCAGGGCTGGAAGATCTCCCATCCCGTTGTCGAGCCCTACGCCCTGCCGATGGCGCCCTACGACGCCTTTGTCGCCGGGCGGCAGGCGAAGATTCCTGTTCTGGTCGGCTGGAACGCACAGGAGGCCCGCTCGCTGACCGATCTCAGCACGGCCAAGGCCGTGACCTTCACCGAGGACATCCGCAAGGCCTTTGGCCCCCTGCCCTCGGCCCTGATCGACGCCTACCCGCACGCCGATGACGCCCAGGCGGTCACCGCCCGCGGCGACTTCGAGCGCGACCTGCGCTTCGCCTGGGACGATTGGGCCTGGGCGCGGCTGCAGGCCATGGCTGGCCAGCCGGCCTATGCCTACCGCTTCGAGCGCAAACCGCCGTTCCCGGCCGGAACCGTCCGCGCCGGCTGGGGCGCCTCGCACTTCGCCGAGCTCTGGTACGTCTTTGATCACCTGGACCAGGAGAGCTGGGCCTGGACGGACGCAGATCGGCGACTGGCCGACGCCATGGCTGACTACTGGGTGAATTTCGCCAAGACCGGCGATCCGAACGGACCGGGCCGGCCTGCCTGGCCCAAGCTCAGCATGCCGGAGGGTGGGCCCGTGCTGCGCCTGGACGACCCGGTAAGGCCCGGGCCGCCTCCGGAGCTCGCGACCCTGAAGATCTTCGACGGCGTCTACAGCACGCTGCGCGGCGCCCCGTTCGGGAAGGCCAAGGCGCCCTAGGCCCGCCGCGCTTCCACGATCTTCAGCACCGCGTCGGCGGCGGCTTCCGACGGATCGGGACCGCCGCGGCCCATCTTGTCGAGCGCGGCGTATTGAGCGGCGATCTGGCGCTCGCGGAACGCCTTGTCGTCCAGCCGCAGCGCCACCTCCCGGGCCAGGATCTCGCCGGTGCAGTATTTCTGGATCAGCTCGGGAGCCACGAAGTCCTGCGCGGCGATATTGAAGAGCGTCACCCACTTCGTCCGCAGCAGCAGGTTCTGCACGATCCAGGCTGTGACCGGGCCAAGGCGATAGCCGATCACCATCGGCGCCCCTGCCAGCGCCAGCTCGGTCGTGACGGTGCCCGAACAGGCCAGGGCGACGGTCGCGGCCTTCATGGCGTCGAGCTTACCCTCGTCGCCCTCCACCACGTGGGCGCGATGGGACCAGCCGGCGACGCGGGCCTTGACCATCTCGGCCACCGTCGGCGCCGCGGGCACGACGACGTGCAGGTTCGGACGGGTTTCCTTCAGGCGGCGGATGGCGTCCTCGAAGGGCGGCAGCATGCGCGCGATCTCGCCCGGGCGGCTACCGGGCGTGACGACGAGGATCGGATCGTCGGGCGCGGCCCCGATCTGCTTGCGCAGCCGCGCCGGCTTGGCTTTCGAGAAATCGACCGTGAGGGCGGAATTGCCGACGAAGGTCACCGGCAGGCCCTCGGCTTCGAAATAGCGGGCGTCGAAGGCATGGATCGACAGCAGATGGTCGACGGCGGCGGCCAGCGTCTTCGCGCGTCCCGGCCGGGTCGCCCAGACCTGCGGCCCGACGTATTTGATGAGCGGCAGCGCCGGGTTCTGTCGGCGCAGGCGCTGGGCGACGCGCAGGGTGAAACCCCAGCTGTCAATCAGCACGGCCACGTCGGGCTTTTCGCGGACGGCCAGAGCCGCGGTTTCGTCGGCGCGGCGAACGATGCGCGGATAGGCCATCAGTCCTTCGAACAGGCCCAGGATCGAGAGTTCGGCGATGTCGAAGGGGCTCTCGACGCCCTCGGCCGCCATTCGCTCGCCGCCGACGCCGACGAAACGCAAGCCCTCGCCCAGCCGCGCCTTCAGCGCTCGCGCCAGCCCGGCGCCGCGGTCGTCGCCGGAAGCCTCCGCAGCCACCAGCATCACCGTGAGCGGCCGGCTCACGGCCCGCCCGGCTCGACGCCGACGATAAACAGGCCAAGCTCGTCGGCGAGCGCGATCACCGCCTCGCGATCCAGGACCAGCAGATGATTGGCCTCGCCGACAATGCCGGCCAGCCCCGCGCGCGCGACGGCCTCCACGGTGGCGGGGCCGATGGTCGGCAGGTCGACGCGGGTTTCCTGGGTGGGCTTTGGGGCCTTGGCGAGCACGCCCAACGGCGCGCCAGGGCGGCCGCGCAGCGCTTCGGGCAGGTCCGCGACGCGGGCCAGCAAGGCGTCGGTTCCCTCGGCGGCTTCCAGGGCGAGGACAAGGCCGCGGCAGACCACGGCGGCCTGGCCGGCGTCGAGGCGGCCGATGGCGCGCGCCACCTGCAGAGCGTGGCCGATGTCGGCCTGATGCTCAGGCCCTGGCGCGTGACGGCCCAGAGGCCCCGCCGCGAGGCCCAGGTCATCCATCACTTCATGCGCGCCTTCGACGGCGAAGCCCTCCTTCTCGAACTCGGCGACCAGCATGCGCAAAAGGGCGTCGTCGCCCTTGCGCGCCGCGGCGATGGCGGCCGGCAGGGCCGCCAGGCCCCGCAGGTCGGGCATCAGGGTCGCGAAGTCCGGGCGGTTGACCTGACCGGCGAGGCAGACCGCCTTGCAGCCGGCGCGCTTCAGGGCCTTGAAGCATTTGCCGAGCTCGGCCAGGCCGACCTCGGCGCCCGCGAACGGCTCAAGGCCCGCGCCGGCAAAGCCCTTCAGGCGGATGACGAACAGCGGGCGGCCTGAGCGCTGGCAGTGCTCGGCGATCTCGACGGGCAGGCTCCCGCCGCCGGCGATCAGGCCGAGCTTTTCCACCTTAGACCTCGCGTTCGGGCAGGCAGAGCGGCCGGCCGGCGTCGGCGCGGATGAAATCGATGATCTCCATCACCGGCGCCGACCCCCCGAAGGTGGTCGCGGTGTCGTCCACCCGCTCCTGGAACGTCCCTTCCTCGGCGAACAGCAGCCGGTAGGCCGAACGCAGCTCGCTGATCGTCTCGCGGCCGAAGTCGCGGCGTTTTAGGCCCACCAGATTCAGGCCCTCTAGGTGAGCGTGATTGCCCCAGACCAAGCCATAGGGGATCACGTCCTTGGTCACCGCGGCCAGGCCGCCGATGAAGGAATAGCGCCCGACCCGGCAGTACTGGTGGACGGCCGCCAGGCCGCTCACCATCACGAAGTCGCCGATATCGACGTGGCCACCGAGCGTGGCGGAGTGGGCCAGGATCACGTTGTCGCCCACCGTGCAATCGTGGCCCACATGGCTGGTGGCCATGTACATGCCGTCGTTGCCGACCCTCGTCACGCCCTCCGACTGGGGCGTGCCAATGTGCATCGTCACATGTTCCCAGATCTTGTTGCGGTCGCCGATGATCAGCTCGGTCGGTTCGCCCTTGTAGCCGGTGTGATGCGGCGGCCCGCCCAGGTTGGCGAAGTTGCGCACCGTGCAGTCCTCGCCGATCCGCGTGTGGCCCTCGAGCACCACATGACTGCCCAGCGTCGTGCGCGCGCCGACGCGGACATGTTCGCCGATGATGCAGTAGGGGCCGATGCTGACGCCGTCGGCGAACTCCGCGCCCTTGGCGACGATCGCCGTCGGATGAATCTCGACGCTCACTTGGTGTCCACCACCATAGCGGCCCACTCCGCCTCCGCCGCGACCTTGTCGTCGACGACGGCGCGGCCTTTGAACTTGTAGATGTCGCGCCGCGACTGCGTGACCTCGACATGCATCTGCAAAACCATTCCCGGGCGCACCGGCGCGCGGAAGCGGCAATTGTCGAGCGACATGAAGAAGATGGCCTTGCCGGCCGGATCGATCTCCAGCGACTTCGACATCAGGACGGCGCTGGTCTGGGCCATGGCCTCGACGATCAGCACGCCAGGCATGACGGGATAGTCGGGGAAGTGACCGGCGAAGAACGGCTCGTTGACCGACACGCACTTGATCCCGACGATCGAGGTGCTGTGGACGAACTTCTCGCAGCGGTCGACCAGCAGGAACGGGATACGGTGCGGAATCCGCGCCATGATCTCAGTGATATCGATGTCGGTGGGAGCTTCGCTCACCGGCGCCTTGCGGCTCATGAATCCCCTTCCTTGCGGCCCGCCTCTCTGGCGAGCCAAGTATTTTCGCGCATCCACTGCCGGATCGGCCGGGCGGGAAAACCGCCCCAGGTCTCGCCGGCCGGAACATCCTTCAGCACGCCAGCCGCCGCGCCGATGCGAGCGCGGTCGCCGATGGTCACGTGATCGGCCACACCCGCGCGGCCCCCGAACTGCACGCCGTCACCGATGATGACGCTGCCGGAAATCCCAGTGTGGGCGGCCATTACGCAGTTGCGCCCAACGCGGACGTTGTGGGCGATCTGGACCTGATTGTCGATCTTGGTGTTTTCGCCGAGCACCGTGTCGTCGAACGCGCCGCGGTCGACACAGCTGTTCGCTCCGATGCCGACGCCGTCCTGCAGGATCACCCGCCCAAGCTGCGGGATATCGATCAGACCCTTCGGCCCTACGGTGGCGCCAAAGCCCGGTTCGCCGATGGCCGCGCCAGCCAGGATTCGCACCCGGTCGCCGATCAGGGCGAAGCCGATGGTGACATTGGCGGAGATTTCGCAGTCGCGGCCGATGGCGACGCCGGGGCCGATCACCGTGTTGGCGCCGATCCGAGTGCCGCGGCCGATCTGGGCGCCCGCGCCGATCACCACGCCCGGCCCCAGCTGCACCTGCGGCTCGATCTGGGCGGTGGCGTGCACGCCCTTCTCGCCGGCGGCGATGCGGGGCCGGTGCAGGCGCGCGGCGGCGAGCGCGTAGCCCACCTGCGGCGACGCCATCACCAGCGCCGCGCAGGTCGCCGGCAGGTCGCCGACATTGTCCTGGGTGACGAAGCAGGCGCCGGCCCTGGTATCCCCGGCCTGGGCCACGAACTTGCGGTCGCTGACGAAGGTGATGCTATCGGCCGTGGCGCCGGCCATCACCGAGACCGCACCCACCAGCCGTCCGCCTTGCGCGGGATCGGCCAGCGCGGCGCCCGTCAACGCTGCGAGGTCCGCGAGCGTGACGGGGCCGAGGTCTTCGAAGAAGCGCGGATCGGGCATGGCTTAGCTACGGCGACCCACGCCCTCTTCAGCGCCGCTTACTTTTTGGCGGGCGCCGGACGCGGGGCTGGACCCGGCGTCTGCACGATAGGCGGCGCGCCGCCGGCCGGCGTGGCGACGCCAGGTTGGTCGAGACGTTCGCGGTCGAAAGCGAACTGGGTGATCTTGCCGTCGACGCCGGTGACCACGGCCTGGGTGATGTCCATGGCCGGGTTGCCGATGATCACCGAGTTGCGCTGCAGCAGGATGCTGCAGGCCTTGGCCTGGTAGGCCTGGCGAACGAAGGGCTCCAACTCCTGGCTGATCCGCGCGACCGCCTTCTGCTCGGTGGCCTGGACTTCGCGGTCGCGCAACTGGGCCTTGCGCTGCAGGGCGCTGGCTTGGATCTGCAGCTGGGAGCCGCGCTGCTCGAAGGTGGTCTGATCGAGCGTGGCGCGTTGCCCCTCCAGCGCCTTGGCCGAGGCGTCGATCTGGTTCTTCTCGCCGGTCAGTTCGGCGTTGGTCTGGGCGATGATCTGCTTCATGCGACCATCGACGAACTGCCCCACCTTGGAGAGCCCGATGGCGTTCTCAAAGGAGAAGATGCAGACGCCGGTGAGCGGCGGACCATGGGTCACAGGAACCGCGGCGGCGCCCGGAGCGGCGGCGGCTTGCGCCAGGGCGGAGGAACCCGTGGTCAGGGCGACGGCGGCGGCGCAGAGGCCTGCGACGAGAGGCTTGGAGGTCATGATAATCCTAGAAACGTGTTGCGGTTCGGAACGCGAAGGTTTCGGTTCGATCGTAAGGCTCCTTCTTCAGGATCTGGCTGAAGTCGAACTGGATGGGACCCATCGGCGACTTCCAGCGAACGCTCAAGCCGGCAGATGCGCGCAGGCCCAGATTGTCCTTGATGTTCGGATCGGTGACCGGCAGGCCGGTGGTGGTGTTGATGGTCCGCTTGTCGAAGGAATCCAACAGGCCTTCTGTGCCGAAGTCACTAAACAGCGCGGCCTTGATGCCGTACTGTTCGGGGAGGAAGGTCGGCACGGTCAGCTCCAGCGAGCCGATCGCATAGACCTTGCCGCCGAGCGCGTCGTTCTGGCCGGTCGTGCTCAGCGTCAAGTCGCGCGGACCGATGCCCGCGATTTGGAACCCGCGGAAGCTGTTGCCGCCCTTGTAGAAGCGGTCGTTGATCCGGACGTGGTCGCCGCCCCAGGCCTCGATATCGCCGGCGGCGCCGGTGACGCTCAGGTTAAAGGTCTTGTTGAAGCCGTGGTACCAGCCGGTCTCACCCTCGGTGCGCACATATTTCACGCTACCGCCCAGGCCCGCGAAATCCTGGTCGAAGCGCACGAAGTAGCCCCGCGTCGGGTTGATCGCGTCGTTGCGGTGATCGAGATAGTAGCCGTAGCCCAGCAGCGAGGTCAGGAAGTTGCCACGCTGGCCGCAGAGCGAGGCCGACAGCAACAGGTTCGCCGGATCGCAGAAGGTCGGATCGATCTGCACGTCGTCCTCGCGCAGTGTGTACCGCAGAGACCCGCGTGAATTCAGGCTGAGCGGGAAGCCCAGCCGCAACCCTGTGCCGATGGTCGACTGCTTGTAGGCTGAGAACTGGGTGAGGTCGTACTGGTAGTAGTAGGCGTCGACGCCGGCCGAGAGGTCGCGCCCCAGGAACCGCGGCTCGGTGAAGCCCAGATCGACCGACTGGCGGAACGAGCCGATCGAGACGCGGGCGCGGACGTCCTCGCCGCGGCCACGGAAGTTGCGCTCGCTGACGCCCAAGTCGATCACCAGCCTGTCGATGGAAGAATAGCCGGCGCTGAACGACAGTTCGCCTGTGGGCTGCTCGGTGACCTTCACCTGCAGGCCGGTGCGGTCGGGCGCGGTCCCGGGCGTCTCGGTGATGTCGACGTCCTTGAAGTAGCCGAGCGCCTTGATCTGGTTCTTCGAGCGATCGACCAGCACGCGGTTGTAGGCGTCGCCTTCCGAGACGTTCATCTCGCGGCGGATCACATAGTCGAGCGTGCGGGTGTTGCCGACGATATCGATGCGGTCGACGTAGACGCTCGGGCCTTCCTTCACGTCGAAGGTCACGTCGACAACGCCCTTGGCGCGATTGGGCGTGTAGCGCGGACGCACATCGACGAAGGCGAAGCCCGCGGCGCCGGCCGCGAAGGTGAGCGCGTCGGTGGCCTGCTCGATCTTTTCGTCCTGGTAGATGTCGCCGGAGCTGAACGGCACCAGCGAGGCCAGCACGTTCTTGTCGAGCTTCTTCAGATCGGTCTCGACGTTGATCTTGCCGAACTTGTACTCCGGCCCCTCTTCCACCGTGAAGGTGATCACGAAGCCGTTCTTGTCTGGCGACAATTCAGCCACCGACGAGGCCACGCGGAAGTCGTAGAAGCCGCGGTTGCGGTAGTACTTGCGCAGCTGCTCCTTGTCGTACTCAAGCCGGTCGGGGTCGTAGTTGGCGTTCGACGAGAAGAATTTGTACCAGTGGCTCTGCTCGGTCACGACGACATCGCGCAGGTCGTCGTCGGAGAAGGCCTTGTTGCCGAGGAAATTGACCCGGAGCACGCCGCTCTTGGGGCCCTCGTTGATCTTGAAGATCAGGTCGACGCGCTTTTGCGGCAGCTCGACGATCTGCGGCGTCACCTCGGCGGAGATGCGGCCGGCGCGGCGGTAGAGCTCGATGATCCGGCCGACGTCCGACTGCGCCTTGGCGCGGGTAAAGATGCCTCGCGGGCGCACGGTGACCTCGTCGCGCAGCTTGTCTTCCTTGATCGAGGAATTCCCCTCGAACAGCACGCGATTGATGATCGGGTTCTCGACCACGGTGACGATCAGGTCGCCGTTCACCAGCTCCATGGTGGCGTCCGAAAACAGCTCAGTGCGGAACAGCGACTTATAGGCCGCGTCGATCTTGGCCTGGTCCACCGTCTCGCCGACCGACAGCGGCAGATAGGAGATCACCGTCGTGGGTTCGATCCGCTCGTTGCCGCGCACGACGAAGCGCTGGATCACGCCGGTCTGGATCGGCGGCGGCTGAATAGGGGCAGGCGCAGGCGGCGGCGCCGTGGCGACCGGCGCGCCTGGCGCGGGTGCTGGTTGCGCCGCCGGCGCGGCTGGGGCCGGCTGTGCGAACGCCAACCCTGGCGTGGCTAGAGCGGTCGTCGCCATAAGACCGGCAAGACCGGAAACTAGCGCAGCGCTACGGGCGCGGTGTCTGTGCATCGAATCAGCCGTTGAGGAAAAGTCGGGTGTTAGGAGAATAGCCCGCCGATGAAATTGAACACACGCAGGCGCTGCAGATCGTTCCAGGTGGCGAACAACATCAATCCGAGAACCAGCGCAAGGCCTACGCGATACCCTGCCGCTTGAACCTTGGCAGCAAGTGGGCGGCGCGCCACCGCTTCATAGGCATAGAACAGCAGGTGTCCCCCATCGAGCACAGGTATCGGCAAAAGGTTCAGGAAACCGATCCCGACGGAGATGTTGGCCACCAGTAGGAGCACCGTCAGCGCGCCGTTGACGACGAAGGCGGCGAGGGTCTGCGACACGTCGGCGGTCTGTTTGGCCAGGTCGCCGGAGATCTGGGCCATGCCGAGCGGACCTGAGATCTGGTCGGCGGTTTCCTGGCCGGTGATCATCCGCCCGATATAGAAAACCGTTGTCTGGACGACGTCGACGGTGCGGTCGACGCCGCCCTTCAGCGCTGCGATCGGTCCATAGCGGACCGTCTTGCGGTCCTGCGGCAGGTCGGCGAACTGCACCCCGATGGTGCCCAGCTGGTGCACATGGCCGACGGCGTCGGTGACATTGCCGCGCACGGGGGTCACGGAGAGCGCCACCTCGCGGCCGCCGCGATCGACGACCAGATTGATCGGCACGCCGGTCCGCAGGATCACCAGCTGCTTCACCGACTCGAAGCTCTTCACCGGCTTGCCGTTGGCCTGGACGATCACATCGCCGGGCTGCAGCCCGGCGACGGCGGCCGGCTTGTTCGGCAGGACAATGGCGACCCGCGCCGCCGAGACCGGCTCGCCCAGCGCCATCAGCAGGCCCGCGAAGACCGTGATCGACAGCAGGAAATTGGCGAAGGGCCCAGCGGCGCTGATCACCGCCCGCTGCCAGAGCGGCTTGAAATGGTAGTAGCGGCCCAGCGCCGCTTCGCCTTCGCGCATCAGGACTTCACGGCGCATGGCCGCCAGGTCGTTCTGGTCGGGCACGCTGGCGGCGTTCTCGTCGCCGGCGAAGCGCACGAAGCCGCCGATCGGCAGCCAGCCCAGCCGCCATTCGACGCCAGACTTGTCCGTCCAGTGGGCGAAGGCCTTGCCGAAACCGATGGAGAACTGGTCGATCTTGGTGCCCAACGCCTTGGCCGCCAGGAAGTGTCCGAACTCGTGGAAGGTCACCACGATGCCGACCACCAGCAGGAACGGCAGGATGTAGAAGGCGAGATTGGGCAGGAAGCCGGCCATGGTTGCGTCTGTTCCTTCGCCCGCTATGCGTGGGCCGGGGCCATAAGGCCGCTTACGACATCGCCCGCCACGCGACGCGCGGTCGCATCGGTGACGCGGGCGGCGTCCACCGGGTCGTTTTCAGGCGGCCTGAGCAGGTTCTGGCGATCCATCCGGCTAAGCGTTTCCTCGACAACTTCGGCAATATCAAGGAAGCCGATGCGCCCGTCCAGAAAGGCCGCCACCGCGATCTCGTCGGCGCCGTTCATCGCGGCCGGCGCGCCGCCGCCGGCCAGCAGGGCGGACTTGGCGATTCGGAGCGCCGGAAACCGCTCCAGGTCCGGCTCCTGGAAGTCCAGCGGGCCGACCCGGGCGAGATCCAGCTTCTGCGCCGGCCAGGGCAGCCGGTCGGGCCAGGCGAAGGCGCAGGCGATGGGGCTGCGCATGTCCGGCGGCCCGAGCTGCGCCAGCGTCGAGCCGTCGGCGTACTCGACCATCGAGTGGACGATGGATTGCGGGTGAATGAGAATGTCGATCCGTTCGGGCGGCATGGAGAAAAGATACGCCGCTTCAATGACTTCCAGGCCCTTGTTCATCATGGTTGCGGAGTCGATGGAAATCTTGGCGCCCATGGACCAGTTGGGATGGGCGAGCGCCTGGGCCGGCGTCGCGCGGGCCATCTGCTCGCGGGTCCAGCCGCGGAACGGGCCGCCGGACGCGGTCAGGATCAACCGCGCCACATGCTGGGCGTTGGAGGGCGAGAACACCTGGAAGATCGCCGAATGCTCGGAATCCACAGGGATCACCGCGCCGCCGGCCAGCTTGGCCGTGCGCAGCAGCTGCGGCCCGGCGCAGATCAGGCTTTCTTTGTTGGCGAGCGCCACGACCGCCCCTGCCCGCGCCGCCGCCAGGGTCGGCGCGAGGCCCGCGAAGCCGACGATGGCCGACATCACCCACTGGGCGTCCATGGCCGCGGCCTCGGCCACCGCGGTCGCGCCGGCCGCGGCGCGCACGCCCGATCCCGCCAGCCGTTCCCGAAGCCTGGGCAACGCCGCCCCGTCCTCGATGACCGCGACCTGAGGGCGCCACTTCAGCGCCTGCTCGGCCAACCGTTCGACATTCCTGCCGGCGGCGAGCGCGACGATCTCGACCTCGGCCTTGGCCTGTTCGAAGAGGTCGAGGGTCGAGACCCCGATGGAGCCGGTCGAACCCAGGACGCTGACCTTACGCGGCAGACTCAATGGCCCCATCCGATCTCATTGGCGAGGCGGGCGACCGACATCACCACCACGGCGAACATCAGCCCGTCGACCCGGTCCAGCAGGCCGCCATGGCCGGGGATGATATCGCCGGAGTCCTTAACGCCGAACCGCCGCTTCAAGGCTGACTCCCAAAGGTCGCCGGCCATGGTCGCCAGGCCGACTGAAAGCCCGATGAATGCGGCGGCCCAAAGGCTGAGCTGGAAATACGGCAGCGCGGCCATGAAGGTGCCGGCCGCCATCGCGGTCACGAGCCCGCCCACGAACCCCGACCAGGTCTTGTTCGGCGAGAACCGGGGCCAGAGCTTCGGGCCTTTCAGGATGCTGCCGACGGCGAAGGCCCCGATGTCGGCGCCCCAGGTGCAGGCGAACAGCATGAGTGTCCACCAGACGCCCTGATTGGTGGCCCTAAGCCAGACCAGGCAGAGCGCGGCCGGCCCCACGTAGAGGACGCCGTAGGCGGCGTCGGCCGGCCGCTCGGCGACGCCGCGCGCCACCAGCGCCGCGGCCAGGGCGCCGAGGCCCATGACCGCCCACGCCTCAAGATAGCGGGTCAGGTGGTGCGCGCCATAGCCCAGGAACACCGCCGCCAGCACCGCGGCCGTCACCGCCGCCGACACCCGGACCGGGGCGATCGGCGCGCTCATCGATCCCCATTCGATCGCCAGGAGCGCCACGGCGACAGAGACCATCAGCAGATAGGGCAAGGCCTCCTGCCGTCCCGCCAGCGCCGGAACCCAGTGCTGGTGCTGGCCCAGCGTCGCGTAGAGCGCGGTCGGGACCAGGACGACGCCCGAGGCGATCCTCAAGCCCAGGTTCGACCAGTCGAAGCGCTTAGCCTGCGGCAAGGACGTCATCGGCCACGACGGCGCCATAGCGGCGGTCCCGCGTGTGGTACTCGGCGATGGCCGCCTTCAGATGCTCCGGCGCATAGTCGGGCCACAGCACGTCCTGGAACACCAGTTCCGCATAGGCCGCCTCCCAGAGCATGAAGTTCGACAGGCGCTGCTCCCCCGACGGCCGCACGATCAGGTCCGGCGGCGGCAGTTCGGAGGTCGACAGATATTGCGCAAAGCGGGCCTCATCGAAATCGGCCGGGTCGGCGCGGCCGGCGGCGACATCCTGCGCGAACCGGCGCGCGGCGTCGGCGATGTCGGCCTGGCCGCCGTAGTTGAAGGCGATCGTCAGATAGAGCGTGCTGTTGTGAGCGGTGCGCGCCTCAGCCTCGCGGCAGATCTTCACCAGGTCGCGCGACAGGCCCTCTTCGCGGCCCACGACGCGCACGCGAACGCCCTCCCGCTCGAGCCGCGGCAGGTCGCTGCGGAAATAGCGTTGCGGCAGAGCCATGAGTTCGGCCACCTCGGCCACCGGCCGGCTCCAGTTCTCGGTGGAGAAGCCGAACACCGTCAGCCAGCGCACCCCAAGGTCCGGGCAGGCCTGGACGATCCGCTTCAGGGCCTCGACGCCGGCCTGATGACCGAGCGTGCGCGGCAGGCCGCGCCGCTTGGCCCAGCGGCCGTTGCCGTCCATGACCAGCGCCACGTGCAGCCCCGTCCGATCGCCTGGATCGGGCGCACCCTGCGCAGCGGTGGTGTCTTTGGCGGCCATGGGGCTGGAAGGCGTTCCTTGAGCGCGCTCGGCGAGGCCGAGGCTAGACGTGCATGATCTCTTGTTCTTTGGTTTTCAAGGCTTCGTCGACGCGCCTGATCGCCTCATCGGTCAGCTTCTGGACCTCGGATTCCATCCGCTTTTCCTCGTCCTGGCTGATGACGTGGGCCTTCTCCGCGGCGCGCAGGTCGTCGTTGGCCTCGCGGCGGATGTTGCGCACGGCGATCCGCTGCTGCTCGGCGTACTTGCCGGCGACCTTGGCCAGATCCTTGCGGCGTTCCTCGGTCAGCGGCGGGATCGGGATGCGCAGGTTCTGGCCGTCGGTCACCGGATTGAGGCCCAGGCCCGCCGAACGGATGGCCTTTTCGACGGCGATCACCAGAGCCTTGTCCCAGACGCTGACGCTGATCATGCGGGGTTCCGGCACCGAGACCGCGCCCACCTGATTGATCGGCATGGTCGAGCCGTAGGCCTCCACATGCACCTGGTCGAGCAGGCTCGCCGAGGCGCGGCCGGTGCGCAGGCTGCCGAATTCTTCCTTCAAGGCGTCGACCGCCTTGTCCATGCGCGCCCGATATTTCGCCAGTTCCGGCTTTTCCACAGTGGCCATGATGTTCGCTCCCTTGGTCCCTGCATTCTGGGGTCCCCGTACTTTGGGTCCCTGCCCTTCGGCGCGTCTAGGCGATCGTCGTGAAGACGCCCTCGCCTTTCAGCACCTTGAGGAGATTGCCCCGCTCGCGGATCGAGAAGACCACGATCGGGATGTGATTATCGCGCATCAGGCTGACCGCGGAGGTGTCCATGACGCGCAGGTCCTTGGCCAGGACCTCCTTGTAGCTGAGCGTCTCGTAACGCTTGGCCGACGCGTCCTTTTTGGGATCGGCGGTATAGACGCCATCGACGCTCGTGCCCTTGAAGAGCGCGTCGCAGCCCATTTCGGCGGCGCGCAGGGCCGCGCCGGAATCGGTCGTGAAGAACGGCGCGCCGACGCCCGCGGCGAAGATCACCACCCGGCCCTTTTCGAGGTGCCTGAGCGCACGCCGGCGGATGTAGGGCTCGCAGACCGCCTCCATCGGAATCGCCGATTGCACGCGGGTGTAGACGCCGATCTTCTCCAGGGCCGCCTGGACGGCGAGCGCGTTCATGACGGTCGCCAGCATGCCCATGTAGTCGGCGCTGGCCCGCTCCATGCCCGCCTCCGCGAGCGCCGCGCCACGGAAGATGTTGCCGCCGCCGACCACGACGCAGACCTGGATGCCGGCGCGGGCGACCTCGGCGATCTCTTCCGCCACGGCCTGCAGCGTCTTGGGATCGATGCCGAAGCCCTCGCCGCCGACACCCGCCTCTCCCGAAAGCTTCAGGAGGATTCGCTTGTAGCGGGGCTGGGCGTCGGGCATGGGGGCGCGGTCTCTCGTCTCAAACGCAACATACACTGAGGGCGCGGCGCGTCGAACGCACCGCGCCCCCAAAGCTCTTTGAGTCGGCGAAGAGCTTAGCTCTGGCCGGACATGGCCGCCACTTCGGCGGCGAAGTCGAGGCCTTCGGCCTTTTCCACGCCTTCGCCCAGCTGGAAGCGCACGAAGCCCTTCAGGGCCACGGGCGAACCCACCTGCTTGGCGGTGTCGGCGACCAGCTGCTCGATAGTCTGATCCGGATTCATGACGAAGGGCTGCTTCAGGAGCACAACCTCTTCCTGCCACTTGCGGATGCGGCCTTCGATCATCTTCTCGACCACGCCGATCGGCTTGCCGCTTTCCAGCGCCTGCTCGGTCAGGAAATTCTTTTCCTTCTCGACGGCGGCCGGATCGAGGTCGTCGGTCGACAGCGCCAGCGGCGGCATCGGGGTGCCGGCCACGTGCATGGCGATCTTCCGGCCGACCTCCTTCAGCGCGGCCTGATCGCCGGCGCTTTCTAGGGCCACGATCACGCCCAGGCGGCCGACGCCATCGCCCTGCGCATTGTGCAGGTAGAGGGAGACGGCGCCCTGGCCCACGGAGAGGCGGGCGGCGCGGCGCAGGCGCATGTTCTCGCCGATCGTGGCGATCATGTTGGTGACCATCTCCTGGACGGTCTCGCCCTTGGCCGTCTTGGCCGCGGAGATGGCGTCGACGCCCTCGGTGGTCAGGGCGACGTCGGCGATCTCCCGGGCCGCGGCCTGGAAGGTGTCGTTCTTGCCGACGAAGTCGGTCTCGGCGTTCAGCTCGATCAGCGCGCCGGTCTTGCCGTCCGCGCTCACCTTGCCGGCCACCAGGCCCTCAGCCGCGGCGCGGCCGGACTTCTTCTCGGCCTTCGACAGGCCCTTCTTACGCAGCAGCTCCATGGCTGCTTCCATGTCCCCGCCGGTTTCCTGCAGGGCGTTCTTGCAGTCCATCATGCCAACGCCGGACTTTTCGCGCAGGTCCTTGACCAGCGCAGCGGTGATCTCCGCCATGGTCAGCTCCTTCAAAAGCTATAGAGGTCGGGCGGAGCCCTCGCGGACTCCGCCCCTGAATAAGGGTTCTAGTCAGCCAATAAGACGCTTTGAACGCGTCTCAGCTGGCCTGTTCTTCGCTCGACTGCTGTTCGGCCGCCGGGGCCTCTTCCGCCGCGACGGCGGTGGTATCGGGCTCGGCGGCGGCTTCCGCCACCGGTTCAGCGGCGGCCTCGGGCGCGGCTTCAGCAGCCGATTCCGGTGCGGCTTCGACGGCCGGTTCGGGCGCGGCTTCGGCAGCGGGCGCCGCCTCGGCCTTGGCCTTCTTCGGCTTGGCTTCGGCCGGGGCTTCGCTGCGCGCCAGGGCCGGCTCCATCGGAGCCTCCGAGGCGCCCAGGTCGACGCCCGCGGCCGACTGGCCGGCGGCCAGGCCGTCGAGGATCGAGTCGGCCATCAGGTCGCAATAGAGCTGAATGGCGCGCGCGGCGTCATCGTTGCCCGGGATCGGGAAGGTGATGCCGTCGGGATTGCAGTTGGTGTCGAGGATCGCGATCACCGGGATGTTGAGCTTGCGCGCTTCCTGGATGGCGATCGCTTCCTTGTTGGTGTCGATCACGAACATCAGGTCGGGAATGCCGCCCATGTCCTTGATGCCGCCCAGGCTCAGCTCCAGCTTGTCGTGTTCGCGACGCAGCTGCAGCAGCTCCTTCTTGGTGCGGCCGGTTTCGGTCTCCAGCACGCCTTCCAGTTCGCGCAGGCGCGCGATCGAGCCCGACACGGTGCGCCAGTTGGTGAGCGTGCCGCCCAGCCAGCGGTGGTTCACATAGTACTGGGCGCAGCGGCGCGCGGCCGTGGCGATCGGCTCGCTGGCTTGGCGCTTGGTGCCGACGAACAGGATCCGGCCGCCGGACGCGGCGACTTCGCGCACCTTCACCAGGGCCTGGTGGAGCAGCGGGATCGACTGCGACAGGTCGATGATGTGGATGTTGGAGCGGCTGCCGAAGATGTAGCGCTCCATCTTCGGGTTCCAGCGGTGGGTCTGGTGGCCGAAGTGGGCGCCGGCTTCGAGCAGTTGGCGCATAGAGAAATCGGGCAGTGCCATGGGTAGCTAAGTCCTTCTTCCGGTTGAACCGCCGCTGGCAAGCCTCCCGTCGACAAGTCTCGGGGAGGACCGGAATGGAAGCGGGCGGGATGTCTCCCCGCCGCGTCGCCAAACACCAGCGTGTGGATTGGAGCGCGGCAAATAAGGGGTTCGGCCCAAAAAAGCAACTGCTGGGAAAAATCAACCGCTTGCGCGCCGGCCGTTCGCTGAGGGCTTGAAGCTTCGCCTTGGCGTTGTAGTGTTTCAGCCAGCAACTTGGGGGCAACAGATGCAAAAATTCCTCGTCGCGCTCGCCGGCTTCGGCGTCATCGCCGGTGCGGCCCATTCGCAGGTCCAGCCGATCGCGCCGATCGCGCCCGTTCCCGGCATTCCACCGATCCCGGGGGCCAAGGCGTCGCAGGCGCCCTTCAAGCCCTTCAATCCCGCGACGGCCGTGAAACCGCCCGCGATGCCGCCAAGCCCCTATTCCGACGGGCAATTTTCACCCGCTGGCGAGGCCAAGCGTCAGCGCAAGGAAAACGCCGTGCCGCAGGGCGGCCCCTTCTCGCCTGAGGGCGAGGCGAAGCGCGCCGCGGCCCAGGCCAAGCGCGACAAACAGAACGCCAGCCCGTTCTAGACCTTAGAGATCTTCCACGAAGGTGACGCCGGGCGCGGTCTTGATCGCGCCGCGCACCGCGCCGTCCAGGGTGAAGCGGCCCGGCAGCTTCATCTCGACCTCGCGGCCCGCGCCGACGCCGGCGATCAGGATGATCTCGCCGCCGCGCGGATTGACGACGCCTTCCAGCCTCTTCTTCAGCGCGTCGATCTCGGCGCTGCGGGGCGCCAGGTGCACCCGCAGGCCGGCGACCACGTTCTCCACAGCCTTGGCCACCGGCTCGGCGCTGTCGCCGAAGAAGCGGACCTCACCGTCCTTGGCCTTGGCGCGCACGGTGATCGCCACCGCCGCGCCGGGCTCGAGGATGTCGCGGCAGCGCCGCCAGCTTTCGGGCGGGAACAGCACCTCATATTCGCCGGTCGGATCGGACAGCGTCACGAAGGCGAACTTCTCGCCGGAGCTCTGCGCGGCGCGTTCCTGGCGGCGGCGCACCACGCCGGCCATGCGCAGGGCCTCGGCGCCGGCCTCGGCCTTGGCGATGGCGTCGGTGAGCAGGTCGGTGCGGCGGCGGCGCAAGGCCTCGACCAGGTCGTCCAGCGGGTGGCCGGAGAGGTAGAAGCCGACCGCGGCCAGCTCCTCGTCCAGCCGGTCGACCGGGGTCCAGGGGTCAGTGCGCTTCATCTTTCGGCGGATAGCGGCCGCGGCGTTCGACTTGTCGTCTCCCAGCAGATCCATCTGGTCGGACGCCTGCCGTGACGAGACTCCCTGCCCGTGCGCGATCAGCACCTCGGCGTTCTCAACCAACTCCGCGCGGTTCGGATTGAGGCTGTCGAAGGCGCCGGCCCTGGCCAGGGTTTCGAAGGTGCGGCGGTTGACCTGCTTGGGATCGACCCGCTCGACGAAATCGAACACGTCGCGGAACGGCCCGCGTTCGCGCCGTTCGGCGACCACGTGCTCCATCGCCTGCAGGCCGACATTGCGGATGGCGCCGAGCGCATAGAGCACCTCGCCGTCCTCGACCTCGAAGTCGGCGCCGGAGAGGTTCACGTCGGGGCTGCGGATCTTCACGCCGGAACGCTTGGCGTCCTGGTAGAAGACCGAGAGCTTGTCGGTGTTGGCCAGGTCCAGGCTCATGGAGCCGGCGAAGAACTCCACCGGCGTGTTCGCCTTCAGCCAGGCCGTCTGATAGGCGATCAGGGCATAGGGCGCGGCGTGCGACTTGTTGAAGCCGTAGCCGGAAAACTTCTCCATCAGGCCGAACAAGAGGTCGGCGAGGTCGGGCGAGACGTTGCGCTCGGCGGCGCCGGACATGAAGCGCGCCCGCTGCTTGTCCATCTCCTCCTTCTTCTTCTTGCCCATGGCGCGGCGCAGCAGGTCCGCCTCGCCGAAGGAGTAGCCGGCCAGGATCTGGGCGATCTGCATCACCTGCTCCTGGTAGACGATCACCCCGTAGGTCGGGCTGAGCACGTCGGTCAGCAGGGGGTGCAGCACGTCGAGGGGCTTGCGGCCCATCTTGCAGTCGACGTAGGCGGGGATCGAATCCATCGGGCCCGGCCGGTAGAGCGAGATCAGCGCGGTGCACTCTTCCAGCGACTGCGGGCGCAGCTGGCGAAGCGTGTCGCGCATCCCCTGCCCTTCCATCTGGAACACGCCCACCGTCTGGCCTGAGGCCATCACCTCGTAGGCGGCCGGATCGTTCAGCGGCAGGGTCTCAAGCGCAAACCCGGCGCCGCGCCGCTCCAGATGCTTCATCGCCCGGTCGACGACGGTGAGCGTCTTCAGGCCCAGAAAGTCGAACTTCACCAGCCCGGCGCTTTCGACCCACTTCATGTTGAACTGGGTGGCCGGCAGTTCGGAGCGCGGATCGCGGTAGAGCGGGGCCAGCTGGGTCAGCGGCCGGTCGGAGATGACGATGCCGGCGGCGTGGGTCGAGGCGTTTCGGTAGAGGCCCTCCAGCTGCAGGGCGATGTCCAGGAGCCGGGCCACCGCCTCGTCCTCGTCGCGGGCCTGGCGCAGGCGGGGCTCGATCTCGATGGCCTTGGCGAGCGTCACCGGATTGGCGGGGTTGGCCGGGACCATCTTGGCCAGCCGGTCCACCTGGCCCAGCGGGAGCTGCAGCACTCTGCCGACGTCCCGCAGAACCGCGCGGGCCTGCAAGGTGCCGAAGGTGATGATCTGGGCGACGCGGTCGCGGCCATAGCGCTGCTGGACGTAGGTGATCACCTCGTCGCGGCGCTCCTGGCAGAAGTCGATGTCGAAGTCGGGCATCGAGACCCGCTCGGGATTGAGGAAGCGCTCGAAGATCAGCCCGTACTTCAGGGGGTCGAGGCCGGTGATCATCAGGGACCAGGCGACCAGCGAGCCGGCGCCGGAGCCGCGGCCGGGGCCCACCGGGACGCCGTGGGCCACGGCCCACTTCATGAAATCCGAGACGATCAGGAAGTAGCCGGCGAAGCCCATCGAGGTGATGACCCCGATCTCCTTCTCCAGCCGCTCCTCATAGGCCTCGATCGGCTGCGAGGCGCCGTTGATCGCCAGCCGGCTTTTAAGCCCTTCGCGCGCCTGATGCGTGAGCTCGTCGTTCTCCGAGCGGCCGCCTTCGGTGGGGAAGCGCGGCAGGATCGGGTCGCGCTTGGGGACCGCGAACGCGCAACGCCGGGCGATATCGAGGGTGTTGTCGCAGGCCTCCGGCAGGTCGGCGAAGAGGGCGCGCATCTGCGCGGCCGGCTTGAACCAATGCTCGGCGGTGACGCGCCGACGCTCGTCCTGGCCGATGAAGGCCCCGTCGGCGATGCACAGCAGCGCGTCGTGGGCCAGGTGCAGGGACGAGGCCTTGAAGTAGACGTCGTTGGTGGCGACCAGCGGCACGTCGGCCTCGTAGGCGAAGGCGACCAGGCCCGGCTCGGCGGCGGCCTCGGCGGCGGTTTCGTGGCGCTGCAGCTCGACGTAGAAGCGGTCGCCGAAGACCCGGCTCATCTCGGCCAGGACCGCGCGCCCCTCCTTGACCTTGCCGGCGGCGAACAGCGGGTCGGCCGGGCCATCCGGACCGCCGGAAAGCAGGATCAGACCCTCGGCGTGCTCGCAGACCTTGCTCCAGGCGACGTTGGGTTCGTCGGCCGGGTCGACCTCCAGGAAGGCGGCCGAGGAGAGTTCCGAGAGGTTGGCGTAGCCCTGCTCGTTCTGGGCCAGCAGCACGATGGTCGGCGTCTTGGCCCAGCGCTCCGGTGGGGCCTCGCCGATGCCGGTGACCGGCAGCGCGCAGCCGACGATCGGCTGGACGCCGGCTTCCTTGGTGAGGACGGAGAATTCCAGGGCGCCGAACAGGTTGGCCCGGTCGGTGAGCGCCACGGCCGGCATCCCGGCCTCGGCCGCCATCGGCCCGATCTTGTCGGCCTTGATGGCCCCTTCCAGCAGCGAATAGGCCGAGCGGACGCGCAGATGAACGAAGCCGCCGGTCTCGCTAGCTGCTTCCTCACTCACGCTGGCCGCCTCTCCCATCCGCATGGCGGTCAGCCCATGTGCGCCGCCACCGAGCACATCATCCAGACAAAACTCGCCACCGACGCAAAGGCCAGTGATTCTCGGGCCAGACGAACCATGTGCGGCAATCCTTCTGTGGGCGGGCCTGTGGACAGGCCCAAAAGACGGGTAGCGGGTCGTTCCGTTTTCGTTCTTATTCTCCTTTTGTTCTCATGGTCAAGCCACTTTTCGGAACGCCCGGCCGCGTGCCATAGTCCGCAGCGAAGGACGCCTTTTAGGATTTGATGGAATGCGTTGGATTGCCTTGGGTTTTTGTCTGGCGGCAGCAAGCACGGCGGCGCTCGCGCAGCCGCCGCAGCGCAGCGAGCGGCGTAGCGGCGAACAGGCGGTGAGCGCCGACCTGATCCGCCTGCACGACGACCTGCAGCTCACCGATGTCCAGGAGGCGGCCTGGCGTGACTACACCGTCGCCATCGCCCCCAATCCACAGACTCAGGCGCGCCATCAGGCGACCAGCGAGCTGTTGCCGATGGTGCCGACGCCCCGGCGCATCGCGCTCATCGAGGCGACCATGGCGCAGGATGACCTGGACTTCCGCAAGCAGGGCGCGGCGGTGAACGCCTTCTACGGCAAGCTGACGCCCGAGCAGCAGAAGGTGTTCGACCGCGACACCCTGCCGTCGGGGTCAGATCCGAGGCCCGGCTGACGGGCCGCGCGGTCTAAGACGCGCAGGGAATCCAGTTGTAGGTCTGCTTGTCGGTGTCCCACTTCCAGGATCCGCAAGCGGCCTGCGGCTGCGGCGCCGCGCCCTGGCCAGGCGCAGCGCCTTGAGGCGGCGGCGCATAGCCGGCCGGCGGCGCGGAATAGTAATAGCCGCCAGGCGGCGGGTAGTAGTAGCCGGCGTAGTAGGGCCCGTAGTCATAGTACCAGGGGTCCAGCACGCTTAAGCCCAGCGCGAAGCCCAGGCCGAAGTCGGCGAAATAGTATGGATAGCCCCGGAACCCGGTGAAGCGCGGACGGAATCCGTGTCCGCCGAAGTGGCTGGCGCCGAAGCCGCCATGGCCGGCGAAGCTGCCGCCCTGGAAGCTGGAATGGCCGCCGCTGAACCCGCCGCTCGCCGCGGACGAGCCGCCGCCGTGGCTCCAGCCGCCGCCACCACCGCCATGATGTGAGGAATCCGCCGCCGCGGGCGCAGCCACGGCTAGCAAAGAGGCGCAACCCAGCGCCGCAATCAACGTCTTCAACTAGACCTCCATAGAGGCCGAGGCCCGAAAGCCCACGGTAAGCGTCCCGAACGCAGGATAGGCTCAGCCGTGGCCCGCGAAAAGCCCCGTCTTACAAAGACTTCCTGCGACGTCGTGGTTTACGGCGTTACGCCTTGAGCTGCGCTTCAAGATGCCCGTCCTTGAGCGCAAAGACGCGGTCCATGTGGCGCGCCAGTTCCAGGTTGTGGGTGGCGACCACGGCGGCGACGCCGGTGCGGCGGGCGAGCGCATAGAGGTTCTCGAAGACGGCGGTCGAGGTGGTCGGGTCGAGGTTGCCGGTGGGCTCGTCGGCCAGCAGCAGGCGGGGCGAATTGGCGAGCGCGCGGGCGACGGCGACGCGCTGCTGCTCGCCGCCCGACATCTGCGCCGGCTGGTGCTGCACGCGGTCAGCCAGACCCAGTTCGCCCAGCAGTTCGACGGCGCGGGCCTGGGCGGCCTTGCGCGAGGCGCCGGCGATCATCAGTGGGAGCGCGACGTTGTCGAGGGCCGAGAACTCCGGCAGCAGATGATGGAACTGGTAGACGAAGCCGATGGTCGAAAGCCGCACCCGCGTGCGCTCGCGGTCCGGCAGGTCGGAGCAGTCGCGGCCCTGGATGGTGATCCGGCCCGCGTTGGGGTGCTCCAGCAGGCCCGCGGCGTGCAGCAGGGATGACTTGCCCGAGCCCGACGGCCCGATCAGGCCGACGATCTCGCCCGGCATGACGTCGAGATCGACGCCGCGCAGAACGGGCAGCGGCCCGGCGCCGGTCTCGTAGGCCCGCTCCAGGCCACGGATCGTCAGGACGGCGTCACTCATAGCGAAGCGCCTCCACCGGATCGAGGCGCGAGGCGCGCCAGGCTGGCGGGAGCGTCCAGACCATCGACATGGCGAGCGAGAAGCCGACGATGATGGTCACTTCCAGCCAGTCGACCTTGGCCGGCAGGCGGGAGAGGAAATAGACGTCGGAGGCGAACACCTGCTGGCCGGTCGCCCATTCGACGAAGCTCTGGATCGGGTCGATGTAGATGCTGACCAGCACGCCGAGCGCCAGGCCCGCCAGGGTGCCCGCCGCCCCGATCGCCGCGCCGGCCATGAAGAAGATGCGCAGGATCGCCCCCTGCCCGGCGCCAATGGTCCGCAGGATCGCGATATCGCGGCCCTTGTTCTTCACCAGCATGACCAGGCCCGAGATGATGTTCATGGCCGCGATCACCACCAGCATCATCAGGATGAGGCGCATGACGTTGCGCTCGACCTTCAGCGCGCCCCAGTAGGAGGCGTCGCGTTGGGTCCAGTCGGCGACCAGCGCGGTCGGCCCCGCGGCGCGGTTGATGGCGGCCTTCAGGCCCTCGGCCTTGTCGGGGTCGGTCAGGCGGACCTCGATGGCGTCGACGCTGCCCTCGCGGCCGAAGAACAGCTGCGCCTGGTCGAGCGGCATGAAGATATAGGCCTGGTCGTACTGGCTCATCCCGGCGGTGAAGGTCGCGCCGACCACGTAGGCTTTCTGCAGCGGCGTGCCGCCGAAGGCCGTGGCGCCGCCGGAGGGCGAGATCAGGCTGATGTTGTCGCCGGGCTTGACCCCCAGCTGCTCGGCCAGCCTGGCGCCCACGACCACCACGTCGCCGCCGTACTGGCCCTGGCCGAAGCCGCGAAGGTCGCCCTTGGTGATGTTGCCGGCGACGATACGGGTCTGGGCGAGATCCTTTGGCGTCAGGCCGCGGACGATGGCGCCGGTGATCTGGGTCGGGCCCATGGCGATGGCCTGGGCCTCGATCACCGGGATGGCCTGGGTGACCGACGGGACCTTCTCGATCCGCGCCACGGCGGCGTCGCGCATGGCGGCGTTGTCCAGCAGGCCGCCGGTGACGAAGACATGGCCGTTGAAGCCGAGGATCTTGTTCAAGAGCTCGGCGCGGAAGCCGTTCATCACCGACATGACGATGATCAGGATCGCCACCGCCAGCGTCACGCCGGTGAAGGAGATGATCGAGATCAGCGCGACCCCGCCCTCGCTCTTCTTGGCGCGCAGATAGCGGCTCGCCAGCATCCGCTCCCAGCGGCCGAAGGGCGGCGCGTTGGTGGCGGCGCCTTCGCTCATCCTACTGCGCTCCTGTGGGAGCTGCGAAGGATGACCCTCCGAAGCCTTGGCGAAGGCGGGTCACCCGGCGATGGCCTTGAGCGCCGCGTCCAGGGTCAGGGTCTGGCGCTCGCCGGTGGCGCGCCGCTTGATCTCGACGACGCCCTCGGCGACGCCCTTGGGCCCGACGATCAGCTGCCAGGGGATGCCGACCAGGTCGAGGGAGGCGAATTTGGCGCCCGGCCGCTCGTCGCGGTCGTCGTAGAGCGGCTCCTTGCCGGCGGCGGTGAGCGCGGCGTAGGCCTGTTCCGCCACCGCGTCGCAGGCGGCGTCGCCGACCCTAAGGTTCACGACCGCCACGCCGAAGGGCGCGACGGCGTCAGGCCAGATGATGCCGGCCTCGTCGTGGCTGGCTTCGATGATCCCGCCCACCAGGCGCGAGACGCCGACGCCATAGGAACCGCCGTGGATCGGGGCGTCCTTGCCGTCGGGACCGGTGACCAGCGCCTTCATCGGCCTGGAGTACTTCTCGCCGAAGTAGAAAATGTGGCCGACCTCGATGCCGCGCGCGGTCATCCGCTTGTCGGCCGGGACCTCGGCCTCGAAGCGGGCCTGATCGTGCATCTCGTCGGAGGCGGCGTAGAGCCGCGAACGCTGGGAAACCAGGGGCTCCAGGTCGCCGTCCCAGTCGATGTCGGGACCGGGCGCGCCCATCTCCACCAGGTCGCCGTGGGCGAAGACCTCGCTCTCACCGGTGTCGGCCAGGATGATGAACTCGTGGCTGAGGTCGCCGCCGATCGGGCCGGGGTCGGCCTTCACGGGAATCGCCTTCAGCCCCAGCCGCGCATAGATGTTCAGATAGGCCAGGAACATCCGGTTGTAGGACTTGCGCGCGGCGGCCTCGTCGATGTCGAAGCTGTAGGCGTCCTTCATCAGGAACTCGCGGCCGCGCATGACCCCGAAGCGGGGGCGCCGCTCGTCGCGGAACTTCCACTGGATGTTGTAAAGATTCTTCGGCAAGTCCTTGTAGGATTTGACGTAAGCTCGGAAGATCTCGGTGATCACCTCTTCCGCCGTGGGCCCGTAGAGCAGGTCACGGTCGTGGCGGTCCTTGATGCGCAGCATCTCGTCGCCGTAGTCGTCGTAGCGGCCGCTCTCGCGCCACAGGTCGGCGAGCTGCAGGGTGGGCAGCAGCACCTCGATGGCGCCGGCGCGATCCATTTCCTCGCGGACGATCTGCTCGATCTTCCTCAGCACCTTCAGGCCCAGCGGCAGCCAGGCGTAGATGCCGGCGGCCTCCTGCCGGACCATGCCGGCGCGCAGCATCAGCTGATGGGAGACGATCTGGGCGTCGGCGGGCGCATCGCGCAGGGTGGGCATGAAGTAGCGCGACAGGCGCATGATCTGGAGGCTTTCAATCGGAACGTAGGCGGAGGGCTCTGATAGCCTTCGCCGAGCGCGGTTGGCAAACGCCTAGGTGTGCGGCCCCGGCAGGCGCGACAGGTCGATCAGCTTGAAGTGGATCACCAGCCACAGGATCGCGAAGACGACGGCCGAGATCCAGGTGGTGGTGATGAACTTCTTCTTCAGCTTGGGATCCACCGGCGCGCCGGGGTCGGAGCCATCGTTGGGCAGGCCCGCGTCGGCGCGGCTCTGCACCCCGATCGGCAGGATGGCGAAGAGCACGGTCCACCAGATGGTCAGGTAGATGGCGATCAGCGTGATCGGGCCGCCCACTAGTGGTGGCCTTTCGGCTCGGCCATCAGTTCGACCAGTACGCCGCCCATGTCCTTGGGGTGGACGAAGATCACCGGCACGCCGTGGGCGCCGATGCGCGGCTCGCCGGTTCCCAGCACGGTCGCGCCCTTGGCCCGCATTTCATCGCGGGCGGCGAGGATGTCGGGCACCTCGAAGCAGATATGGTGCTGGCCGCCCTTGGGGTTCTTTTCCAGGAAGGCGGTGATCGGAGACGTGTCCCCGTAGGGCTCGATGAGCTCGATCTGGCTGTTGGGCAGATTCACGAAACAGACCCAGACGCCCTGTTCGGGAAGCGCGAAGCGTTCGCCGATGTCGCTGACGCCCAGCACCTCGCGGTACATCTTCACGGAGGCTTCGATGGAGGGCGTGGCGACGCCCACGTGGTTCAATTTGCCGATCATCCGGTGGGTATAGGCCGCCCGCGCGCCGGGCGCGAGATGGCCAAGGGCGAAATCCGGCTCAGGCGATACCGCCCTCACCGTCCGAGGTGAAGACGGCGCCGCTGGCGACCAGGGTTTCGATCCGCTGCGGCGCGATCCCCCAGTCGGTCAGCAACGCCACCGAATCCTGGCCGAGATCCGGCGTCGGGCAGCGGAAGCCTCCGGGGGTTCGGGACAGGTCGGCGAACCCGCGCACGCCGATGGCCGGCCCCAGGCGCGGATGCTCCCAATTCTCCAGACAGCCGTTTTCCCACAGCCAATCGCTTTGCAGGGCTTCGGCGCCGCGCAGCACTGGCGCGGCGGCGACGCCGGCGGTCAGCAAGGCCTCCAGCAGAGCGGCGCGCGGGCGGGCCGCGAGGGTCGCCTCCAGGCGCGAGGCCAGCTCGCCATCCCGGGGCTGGGCCAGGGCGTCGGGCGCCAGGTCCAGGCCGAGCACAGCGCCCAGCGCCTTTGCAGAGTCTGGCGTGTCACAGGCGATCCCGATCCAGCCATCGGCGCAGGCATAGTAGCGGTGAAGCGCGCTGACACCGATGCAGTCCAGGCCGCCTGGGTCATTGGCCGGGCGGCCGGCGTAGCTGACCATCTCGCCGATCTGGAAGAGCAGGCTCTGGGCGAGCAGGCTGGTCAGGATCTCCTGACCCTCGCCGGTGCGTTCGCGGGCGTTGACCGCGGCGATCACCGAGGCGGCCACGACACCGGCGGTCGCCACGTCGTTGACGGCGATGGTGTAGAGGATCGGGTCGTCCGCGCCGCCCTGCCCGGCCATCATCCCGCCCTCGGCCTGCAGCAGCGGGTCGAACCCTGGCAGCGCCGCACGCGCGCCGGTCTCGCCATAGGCGTTGATCGAGCAGGAGATGATCCTGGGGTTCACCGCTTTCAGCGCCGCGTAGTCGATGCCGAGCCGCTTGCGGACGCCCAGGCGGTAGTTGTCGATCACCACGTCGGCGGTCCTGGCCAGGTCGTGGAAGAGCTCGCGCCCGGCCGGCTGCTTGAGGTCGAGGCCCAGGCCTCGGACGCCGCGGTTGTAGGTCAGGAACCCCGGGCCATCGGAGCGGAACGGATCGGCCTCGCGGGGCTCCACCTTGGCGACGTCGGCGCCGAAATTGCCGAGGATCGTGCCGGCGTAGGCGCCGGCGATCACGGTGCCGAGGTTCAGCACCTTCAGGCCGGTGAGCGGCGCGGCCGTCGAGGGCTTGGCGGGCGGTTTTGGGCGCGGCTCCCAATCGGGCAGGCTCTTGGCGGGGGTCGGCAGGGATCGGATGGAGGGCGGCGTGGCGCTGAACTTGGCCGGCGGCTCGGGAATCGCCACCTCGCCGAGCGTCGGGTGCAGCAGCACCTTGCGCAGGCCCGCCTCGCCGACGACCGCCCCGGCGAACCAGGCTTCCCGCGAGCCGACCGCGGCGCAGGGCACGTCATTGGCCTGCAGCGCCTCCAGCCATTCATCGCGGGTGCGGGTGGCGAACATCTCGGCCAGGAGGTCGCGGGCGGCGACCTGATCGAGCTCGAGGGCCTCGAAGGCGTCCTCCAGGCCGAGCACTTCGAAGGCTTTTCGGTAGAAGTTGGTGAAGAGGGTGCCGAGGAAGAACCACTCGCCGTCGGCGCACTGGTAGAGCCGGTAGCGTGGATTGGCGCCCGGCGGGATGCCGCGCGGCAGCGGCGGCTGGTTCAGAAGGCGCATCGGGCCGGAGACTTCCGAGGCGCCATGCAGGCCACTGACCGTCAGGGCCTGACCAAGGCCGCTGCGGGTCCGCTCGTAGAGGGCCGAACCGATGGCGGCGGCGCCCATCACCGCCTGGCCGTACCAGAGCACCGGCAGGACCAGATGCACCGGCTGGTCAGCGTAGGCGCCCTGTTTGAATGCGGTCCCGGTCAGGCCGGCCAGCAGGCTGTGGTGAGGGGCGAGCTGGCTCCAGGGGCCTAAGGTTCCGTAGGGCGTCATCCAGGCGTGGATCAACCCGGCGTGCGCCGCCGTGAGGGTCGCGCCGTCCAGCCCCAGCGGTTCAAGTCGGCCGGGCGCATGGTCGAAGATCGCCACGTCGGCGCCGGCGATCAGCGTCTGGGCGGCCGCAAGTCCGTCGGCCGTCTCCAGGTCCAGCGTCACGACCTGCTTGTTGCGGTTGAAGGCCTGGTAGCCGGGGCGGTCCTTGGCGCGGTCGCCGCCTGGCGGCTCGATCTTGACGATCTCGGCTTCGAAGTCGCCCAGCAGCATGGCGGCCATCGGACCGGCGACGCCCTGGCTGAAATCGGCGATGCGGAGGCCCTTGTAGGCGGACACTGGCGACGCTCTCCCCGGCGCGATCTTGCGGACTTGGGGCGGCGCGGTTCCCGCTTTTCACCCTGGCGGCTATGAAAGCCGGGCCGGGGCGCGCCGACAAGCCCTGGCGCCTGGAGATCGAGGGACAGACCGTCATGAGAACCGCGACACTGGGTCCGCTGGGCGAGGTCAGCCGCCTGACGCTGGGCGGCGGCGGGATCGGCCAGATCTGGGGCGAGAACACCAAGGACGAGGCGTTGGCGACGCTGACGGCCGCGATCGATGGTGGGATCACGGTGCTCGACGCGGCGCCCATGTACCGCAACTGCGAGGCCTTCATCGGCGAGGTGTTCGGCGGGCGCCTGCCGGCGGGGGTCAAGGTCACGACCAAGCACCAGCTGGGCTCGCCGCCGGCGTCGGAGGTCGCTTCGCGGCTGGAGCAATCGCTGAACGACAGCCTGGCGGCGATGAAGCTGGATCGCGTCGATCTGTTCTTCCTGCATTCCAACATCCACCTGGATTGCTTCAGCTACGCGCACGGCGACGCGCACAAGGACGGCTTTTCGACCCGCTGGTCGCTCTATGCCGGGGAGGTCGCCCCGGCGATGGCGCGGCTGAAGGCCCAGGGGCGGATCGGCGCCTGGGGGATCACCGGCATCGGCGTGCCGACGGCGGTGCTGCAGGCGATCGACCATGCGCCGAGCCCCGACGTCGTGCAGGCCATCGCCAACCTGATGGATAGCCCCGGCGCGCTTCGCCGCTACGCTGAGCCCGCCCGTCCGCGCGAGGTCGCCGCGGCGGCCAAGGCGCGGGGCCTGGGCGTCATGGGCATCCGCGCGGTGCAGGCGGGCGCCCTGACCTCCGGCGTCGACCGGCCGCTCTCGGCCAACAACCCGGACAACACCGACTTTACCCGCGCCGCGCCGTTCCGCGCGCTCTGCGCAAGCTGGGGCGAGGACCCGGCGGTCGTGGCGCACCGCTATGCGCTCGGCATGCCCAATATCGACACCGTGGTGCTGGGCGTGAAGAACCGCGCCGAACTCGCGCAATGCCTGGCGGCCGAGGCCGCCGGGCCTTTGGAGCCGGGTCAGCTGGCGGCGATCGATGGGTTGGGGTTGGCGGAGGGATAGAGCGGATCGAGATCCAGCGGCGCGGGCGGAAAGGGTGCTTCCCTCCTCCTCGATGGAGGAGGGTCAGGGTGGTGGTGTGCACGCCGAGATGAAGCGTGTGGCTGTCATCGGCGCCGACCTATGGCTTCACCGAACGCTGAGGCCACACCACCATCCCGGCCTTCCTCCGTCGAGGAGGAAGGAGGCGTTCAATCCGTCGCCGCCGCTGAACACCGACCGACCCTACTTCCCCTTCTTCACGAAGTCGGCGATCAGGTCGGCGAGCTCCTTGGGATGCTCCAGCTGCATCAGGTGGCCGGCGTCGTCGATGACGATACGCCGCGAGCCGGGGATCAGCGCCTGGGCCGCGCCGGAGGTCGCCTGGTTGTCGGCGATGTCGTGGTCGCCGATCATGATCAGGGTCGGTACGCGGAGATCGCGCATCCGCGGCAGGTCTGAAGGCCAGCCCTTGATCGGGTCCTTCATCTGATGGCGGAGGTCCTGCGGACTGGCCTTCAGGATCGCCTGCGCCTTGAGCCTCGCCTCGTCGTGGCCGGGCGCCATGACCCAGCCGGACTTCGCGGCGTTGGCGGCCACGGCGTCCATATTGCCGATGACCATCGGCAGCATGATGTGGGTGATGGCCTTTCCGAACGCCGGGCTCGGCTGGAAGCCGTTGAGGGACGGCCCGGAGATCACCAGGCGGTCCACCTGTTCCGGGTGCAGGATCGCGTAGCTCACCGCCAAACCGCCGCCGAAGGAGAAGCCCACGAGGCTGGCGTGGTCGAAGCCGGCGACCTTCATCACGGCGGCCAGGTCTTCCTGCGGCGAATAGGGCGCCTTGGCGGCCGGCGACTTGCCGTAACCGCGCCGGTCGTAGCGGACGACGCGGAAGTCCCCGCAGAGGATCGGCCACATGTCGTCGAAGCTGGCGGAGTTCACCACCCCGTCGTGGATCAGGACAACGGCTTGCGCGTCCGTCTTCTTTGGCGCGCAGGTCTCGTAGTAGATTTGGCCGCCGTCGACATCGACCATCTCGGCCCGCGCGGCACCGGCCATCAGCGCCAGCGTGCAGGCAAGCGCCATCATTCGCCCGATCATCGGTCGTTCTCCTTGGTTCGGTTCTAGGGTTGGGTCAGGTCAGCTGGCTTGTCGCAGCGGCTCGGCTTCGGCCGCCTCGGCGTGCTCGTCGGGAATGAATTCCAGGATGTCGCCCGGCTGGCAGTCGAGGAACCGGCAGATCGCCTCCAGGGTGGAGAAGCGCAGGCCCTTCACCTTGCCGGACTTCAGCAGCGACAGGTTGGCCTCGGTGATGCCGATGGCGCGGGCCAGCACGTTCGATCGCACCTTGCGCCGGGCCATCACCACGTCGAGGCGAAGCACGATGGCCATCAGACGAACCCCTCGCGGTCTTCCTCGATCTCGTGACCGGCCTGCATGACCAGGGCGACGACGAAGACCACGGCGCCCAGCACCAGTTCCTGCAGGGCGGCCATGTGGGCCCACATCCTGTCGATCTCGTAGCCGGTGGCCGACAGGATCAGGTGACAGAGGAAGGGCGCGGCGGCGTCGACGATCAGGCAGACGCCCATGGCCTGGATCAGACCGGCATTGCGCGCCGTGAACACCTGCCCGCGCCCATAGCCCTGAAACAGGCTGCGCAGACACCAGAACAACAGGATGGTCGGCGCGGCCCGGAAAAGGACATCAGGGGTATAGGCGAGCTTCTCCGCCAACGGCCAGGCACGGAACGGAATGAAATCCGGCGGTGGCGTGGTGGTCGATATCCAGCCGCCACGTGGGCCGACGGTGATCAGGGTCCCCTGGTAGAGCCACAGGATCCACAGGCTGCCCCCCGCGATCGCGATGAAGACGGCGAACAGCCCCGCGAACAGCCATTCCAGCGCCCTGCTCGCGGCCCGGAGCCGGCGGAAGCTCGGGGTCGCGGCGGGTTGCGGCGGGGCGATATCGACGACAGCGGCCATGACGCGGTCTCCCTGAGGCTGACCACAGCGTCTCGCATCAATTAATTACTGTCAAACGATAATATTAGTTAGAGCCGCAGCACCGTCGTCTCCACCACCGGACGGCGGCCCCAGACGCGTTGGCTGGCCTTCTTGATGGCGCGGGAGATGGCGGCTTCGACGTCTTCGTCGAGTTCGCGCTGTTCGCCCTTCAGGCGGCCGAGCGCCTGTTCGGCCTCGTCGGCCAGGTCGTCGAGGATGTCGTCGAGCGGATAGTCCGGCTCCGAGGGCAGGCCGAGCGCCCTCACCTGCGGGCCGGAGACGATGCGGTTCTTGCCGTCCAGCACGACGGAGACCGCCAGCATGCCGTTGGAGGCCGCGTGACGGCGCTCACGCAAGGCGTCGCCGTTCTCGACGGTGACCATGCCGCCGTCGACGTAGAGCCGGCCCGCCGGGACCTCGTCGATGATCGCCGCGCGGCCGGGCGCGAGGCGGACCATGTCGCCGTTGCGGGGCGTCACCTGCTGGGGTACCTGCAGGTCGCGGGCGAAGGCGGCGTGTTCCAGGAGGTGGCGGCGCTCGCCGTGGGTCGGGACGGAGATTTCCGGCCGCGCCCAGCGGTACATTTCCGCCAGCTCGTCGCGGCAGGGGTGGCCGGAGACGTGGATGCCCGGGTGGTCGCGCTCGGTGTAGAGGCGCACGCCGCGGTCGGCGAGCTTGTCCTGCAGGTTGCGGATCGGGATCTCGTTGCCGGGGATCACGCGGCTGGAGAACACCACGGAATCGCCCGCGCCCAGGTTGACGTGCGGATGGGTGCCGTCGGCGATCCGGGCCAGCGCGGCCCTGCCCTCGCCCTGGCTGCCGGTGCAGAGGAACAGCACCTTGTCCGGCGGGAACTTCTTGGCCTCGCTGTCGTCGAGGAACGGCTGCAGGCCCTGCATCAGGCCCACCGACTTGGCCGCCGCCGACATGCGGTGCATGGAGCGGCCGGCCAGGCAGACGCGGCGGCCGTTGGCCTCGGCGGCGCGGGCGATGGAGTCCATCCGCGCGACATTGGAGGCGAAGCAGGCGACGGCGACCTTGCCCTTCAGGCTGCCGATCAGCGGGATCAGGGTCTCGCGCACCTGCGCCTCTGAGCCGGCGTGGCCGTCGACGAAGACGTTGGTGCTGTCGCAGACCATGGCCAGCACGCCCTCGTCGCCCAGGCGCTGGATGGCGTCGGAGTCGGTGACCGCGCCCAGCAGCGGGTCGGGGTCGATCTTCCAGTCGCCGGTGTGCAGGATGACACCCAGCGGGGTGCGGATCGCCAGGCCGTTGGGCTCGGGGATCGAGTGGGTGAGCGTGATCAGTTCAAGCTCGAAGGGGCCCAGCGAGATCTTGCCGCTCAAGGGCACTTCGGTGATCTCCGCCTCGTCCAACAGGCCGGCCTCGCGCAGCTTCTCGCGCAGGATGAAGGCGGTGAAGGGCGTGGCGTAGATCGGCGCCTTGAACCGGGGCCAGAGCCAGGCGACCGCGCCGATGTGGTCCTCGTGCGCATGGGTCAGCACGATGCCCAGGAGGCGGTCGGCGTTCTCCTCCATGAAGGTCGGATCGGGCAGGATCACCTCGACGCCGGGCGTCGTCTGGTCGCCGAAGGTGATGCCGAGGTCGACCACGATCCACTTGCGGTCGTGCGACGGCCCAAAGCCGTAGAGGTTGAAGTTCATGCCGATCTCGTTCGACCCGCCGAGCGGCAGGAAGACGAGTTCGTCGTCTTTACTAGCTTTGGCCATTTATCCCTGCGCCGTGTTCCGGCGGTAAATCTCGAGCATGCCCCGGATGGTGAGGTCCGGATCGAAGTGGTCGATGGAGCTGGTCGCTCCGTGGAAGAGCGAGGCGACGCCGCCGGTTCCGACGACGGTCATGGGCTGGCCCCACTCGGTCTTGATCCGGGTCACCAAGCCCTCGATGAGGGCGATATAGCCCCAGAAGACCCCGGACTGCATGGCCGCGACGGTGTCCTTGCCGATGGCGGTGTTGCCGCGCGGGCGCTGGATGGCGATGCGCGGCAGCTTGGCGGCGGCCTGATGCAGGGCTTCCATGGAAAGGTTGATGCCGGGCGCGATGGCGCAGCCCTCCATGGCCCCATCCGCGGCGATGACGTCGAAGGTGGTCGCCGTGCCGCTGTCGATGATGATCAGGTCGCCGGGATAGACCATGTGCGCGCCCACGGCGTTGACCAGGCGGTCGGCGCCGGCCTCGGAGGGCTTTTCGATGCGCACCTCGATGCCGAGTTCGACGTTCTCGCCGATCACCAGGGGTTCGACCTTCAGGTAGCGGCGGGCGAGGTTGCGCAGGTTGAAGATCGACTGCGGCACCACGCTGGAGATGATGCAGCCGGTGAAGACCCCGAGCTCCAGGCCGGCCATCGCCAGCAGCTGCGACAGCCAGACGGCGTATTCGTCGGCCGTGCGGGTGGAATGGGTGGCCGAGCGCCACTGGGCGATCCACGCCTTGCCGTCGTGCACGGCGAAGAGGGTGTTGGTGTTGCCCTGTTCGATGGCCAAGAGCATGGGGTCAGGCCCCTCCGAAAAAGACGTCGCCGGCCGTTATGCGCTCCAGCGCGCCGTCGTCCAGCCGGAGTCTGAGGGCGCCGTCCGCGTCCATGCCCTCGGCGACACCCAGGAGCGTGCGGTTGGGCAGGCGCGCCTCGCAGCGTTCGCCCAGCCCGTGGGCGCGGGCCGTCCAGCCCTCGGCGATAGGCGAAAACCCCTGTGTCGCCCAAAGCTTGCGCCAGGATTCAAACCTGCCGGCCAGCACCTCGACAGCGTCGGCTGGCTTGGGCGGCGGACCGGGCATGTGCTCGGCGAAAGAGGTGGCCGGACGCTCGATATCGGTGGGCGCGTGGGCCAGATTGATTCCGATGCCGACGGCGAGCCAGAGCCGCCCGTCGGGCCGGGCGCCGGATTCCACGAGGATGCCGACCGCCTTCCTGCCGAACACCAGGACGTCGTTGGGCCATTTCAGGCGTGCGGCGCCGGCGCCCAGGCAGGTGTCGGCCAGATCGCAGGCGGCGAGCGCGGCCACGAACGACAGCTGGGCGGCCTCGGCGGCGGGCGCGTCGGTGGTGGTGAGGAGCGTCGCGGCGAGATTGCCGGTCTCGGTGGACCAGGCGCGGCCCCGGCGGCCGCGGCCGGCGGTCTGGCGGCGCGCGGTGATCCACACCGGCCCGCCCTCGCCGGCTTCCGCGCGGCGGCGCGCCTCGGCGTTGGTGGAGTCGATCTCGTCGTAGGCTTCGATCGGTGGGTGGTCGGCCAACGGGCTAGGCTAGGCCGAAGGCGCGCGCGGCCCGGTCCGCCGCCGGATAGATCCAGATGAGCGCGCCAAGGACGATCGGGAAGGTGAAGAGCGCCAGGCCGATGGCGATGGTCTTGGCCTCGACGGGCGGGGTGTCGGTGACGCCGGTCGCGCCGTCGAACCACATCACCTTGATCAGGCGCAGATAGTAGAAAGCCGCCACGACCGAGCCGACCAAGCCGAGCGCCGCGGCGACCGGCAGGCCGGCGTTCAGCGCCGCCTTGAAGACAAACAGCTTGGCCCAGAAGCCGGAGAACGGCGGCAAACCCAGCGCCGAGAGCGAAAAGGCGGTCATGGCCAGCGCGATGCCCGGCTGCTCCTTGAAGAGGCCCGCCATGTCGTCGAAGGTTTCCATGTCGCGGCCCTGGCGCTTGAGCGCGGCAAGGCAGGCGAAGAAGCCGGTCACGTCGACCATGTAGAGGACCATGAAGATCAGCATGGACTGCACGCCCTCCGCGGTGCCGGCCGAGAGGCCGATGATCGCGTAGCCGACGTTGGCGATGGAGGAATAGGCCCACAGGCGCTTGAGGTTCTTTTGCGCCAGGCCCGCGAAGGCGCCGACGCCGACCGAGATCAGCCCCAGCACCACCAAGACCTGCTGCCACTGCGGGATCGCGCCGCCGAAGCCCTCGGCCAGCAGGCGCGCGAACAGCACCATGGCGGCCAGCTTCGGCGCGGCGGCGAAGAAGCCGACGACCGGGGTCGGCGCGCCCTCGTAGACGTCCGGCGTCCACATATGGAAGGGCGCGGCGGAGACCTTGAAGGCCAGGCCGCAGATCAGGAAGACCAGGCCAAACAGGACGCCGGTGTTGGCGCCGTGTTTCACGGCGACCGCGATGTCGCTGAACAGCGTCGAGCCGGCGAAGCCGTAGACCAGGCTCGCGCCATAGAGCAGCAGGCCCGACGAGAGCGCGCCGAGCACGAAATACTTCAGGCCCGCCTCGGACGCCTTGGCGTTGTCGCGGTGCATGGCGGCCAGGACGTAGAGGGCGAGGCTGTGCAGTTCGACGCCGACGTAGAGCGAGATCAGGTCGCCGGCCGACGCCATCATGCCCATGCCGAGCGCGGCCAGGACGATCAGCACCGGGAACTCGAAATTGTGCACGCCGCGCCGCTCGAACCAGCGCTGGCCGAGCGGGATGGAGATGGCGCTGGAGGCGAAGATCGCCACCTGGGCGAAGGCCGAGGCGTCGTCGGCGATCATGCCGCCGGCGAAGCCCCTGCCGAACGGCCCGGTGGCGGCCTGGAAGGCCGCGGCGGCCAGCACCAGCACGCCGCCCCAACCCACCAGCCGTCCGGCCTTGGGCGCAAACGCGCCCAGCACCAGGAGCACCATGGCTCCGATGGCCAGGATCAGTTCGGGATAGGCGAGGCCCAGGTCGGCGGAGAAGGTCATTTAGGTCGTCAGCCCCCGATGGCCGCTTGATAGGCCGAGACGAGGTGGTCCGCGGAGGCCTGGGTCAGGTTCATGATGAGGCCGGGCTGCACGCCCAGCACCAGGGTGGCGGCGATCAGCGGGGCGAAGATCGCCACCTCGCGCCAGTCGAGGTCGCCGATGTCGGCCAGCTTGGGATTGACGATCGTGCCGAACACCACGCGCCGGTAGAGGCTGAGCGCATAGACCGCCGAGAAGATCACCCCGGTCGCCGCGACGATCGCCGTCCAGGTCGAGACGCCATAGGTCCCGGTCATGGTCAGGATCTCGCCGACGAAGCCCGAGGTGCCCGGCAGGCCGACATTGCCCATGGTGAAGAGCATGAAGGTCGCCGCGTACCAGGGCATGCGGGTGACGATGCCGCCGTAGAAGGCGATCTCGCGGGTATGCATCCGGTCGTAGACGACGCCGACGCAGAGGAAGAGCGCGCCACTGATCACCCCGTGGCTCAGCATCTGGAAGAGCGCGCCCTGCTCGCCGGTGGGCGTGCCGGAGAAGATGCCCATGGTCACGAAGCCCATGTGGGCGACCGACGAATAGGCGATCAGCTTCTTGATATCGACCTGCCGGAACGCGACCAGCGAGGTGTAGACGATGGCGATGACGCTGAGCGCGAAGATCAGCGGCGTGAACAGGTGCGAGGCCTGCGGGAACATCGGCAGGGAAAAGCGCATGAAGCCGTAGCCGCCGAGCTTCAAGAGGATGCCGGCCAGGATCACCGAGCCCGCGGTCGGGGCCTCGACGTGGGCGTCGGGCAGCCAGGTGTGCACCGGCCACATCGGCATCTTCACCGCGAAGGAGGCGAAGAAGGCCAGCCACAGCCAGGTCTGGACGGCCGGGTCGAAGTGATAGGTCATCAGCTCGGGGATCGAGCTGGTGTGGCTGATGCCGATCATCGCCAGGATCGCGGCCAGCATCAGGACCGAGCCCAGCAGGGTGTAGAGGAAGAACTTGAAGGCCGCGTAGACCCGCCGCTGGCCGCCCCAGATACCGATGATCAGGAACATCGGCACCAGGCCGAACTCGAAGAAGATGTAGAACTGGATGATGTCGAGGGAGACGAACACCCCCGTCACCAGCGTCTCGAGGATCAGGAAGGCGATCATATATTCGAGGACGCGCTTCTCGATCGCCTTCCAGGACGCGACGATACAGATCGGCATCAGGAAGGCGTTGAGCAGCACGAACAGGACGGAGATGCCATCCACGCCCATGCGGTAGTTGAGGCCCGCGAACCAGGGCGCGGTCTCGTTGAACTGGAAGCCGGCGTCGTTCGGATTGAACTGCACGACCAGCAGGACCGAGAGCGCCAGAGTCGCGAGCGTGGTGACCAGCGCGATCCACTTCGACGCCTCGACCGACTTGGGGTCGTCGGCCTTGCCGAACAGGCGCAGCGCCAGGATGCCGGCGACGCCGAGCAGCGGGGCGTAGGTGATGAGGGAGAGAATGGGCATGTGCTTGTCGCTCCCTACGCGTTCCAGGCCCAGAGGGCGTAGGTGAGGATCGCGGCGACCCCCAGCAGCATCACGAAGGCGTAGTGATAGAGGAAGCCGGTCTGCAGGCGCCCTGCCCCCTTGCCGACCTGCAGCGAGACGGCGCTGACGCCATCGGGGCCGAGACCATCGATCAGCTTCTGGTCGCCGCCCTTCCAGAAGAGGTCGCCCAGGACCTTGGCGGCCTTCACGAAGGTCGCGTCATAGAGCTCGTCGAAGAACCACTTGTTGTAGAGGAACAGGTAGACGGGGCCCTTCTGGGCGGCCCACTTCGCGCCGATGCCTTCCTTCAGGATGTACATCCAGGCGGCGAACAGCAGGCCCAGGATCGAGACGATCAGCGGCGACTGCGCGAGCCACCAGGGCGCTTCGACCTCGGCCAGGACATGGTTGTTCGCGGCGGTGAAGATCGCGCCCTTCCAGAACTCAATGTGCTCCTCGCCGATGAACTTGCCGGCGAAGACAAAGCCCGAGGCGATGGCGCCGATGGCCAGCAGGATCAGCGGCAGGCGCATGGTCCAGGGGCTCTCATGCGGCAGGTGGGCATGGTCGCCGTGGCCGGGTTCGGCGTGGGTCTCGGCCGCATGCGCATGATCGTCATGGCCGTGGTCGCCCTGATCGTGGTCGCGGTTGTGCCAGTGATGCTCCAGGTCCTCGCTCGTCCAGCGGGCGTGGCCGTTGAAGGTGAAGAAGGCCAAGCGCCAGGAGTAGAAGGCGGTCAGGCCGGCCACGAACACGCCCATGACGAAGGCGAAGTAGCCGATCGGATCGCCCGCGTGGCCGGCGGCGTAGGCCGACTGAATGATCGAGTCCTTGGAATAGAAGCCCGCGAAGCCGCCGACGCCGGGGATGCCAAGGCCGGTGATGGCGATGGTGCCGATGGTCATGACCGCGAAGGTCACCGGCAGGTATTTCGCCAGGGCGCCGTAGCGGCGCATGTCCTGCTCGTGGACCATGGCGTGGATCACCGAACCCGCGCCCAGGAACAGCAGGGCCTTGAAGAAGGCGTGGGTGAAGAGGTGGAACATCGAGGCCTGATAGGCGCCGACGCCCGCGGCCATGAACATGTAGCCGAGCTGCGAACAGGTCGAATAGGCGATCACCCGCTTGATGTCGTTCTGGACGAGGCCGACCGTGGCGGCGAACAGCGCGGTCATCGCCCCGATCACCACGACGACGTGCTTGGCCACCGGCGCATATTCGAACATCGGCGACAGCAGGCAGACCATGTAGACGCCGGCGGTGACCATGGTCGCGGCGTGGATCAGGGCGGAGACCGGCGTTGGGCCTTCCATGGCGTCGGGCAGCCAGGTGTGCAGGAAGAACTGCGCCGACTTGCCCATGGCGCCGATGAACAGCAGCGTGCAGGCGAGGTCCATCAGCCGGAAGCTCTGGCCGGCGAACTGCCAGGTGTCGCCCGCGTGCGCCGCGACCAACGGGAAGACCTGGGCGAACTGGATCGAGCCCAGCGACCAGAACACCGTCATGATGCCGAGCGCGAAGCCGAAATCGCCGACCCGGTTGACCACGAAGGCCTTGATCGCCGCGGCGTTGGCGGTGGGCTTGTGGAACCAGAAGCCGATCAGGAGGTAGCTGGCCAGGCCCACGCCTTCCCAGCCGAAGAACAGCTGCATGAAGTCCGCGGCGCTGATCAGGCTCAGCATGGCGAAGGTGAACAGCGACAGGTAGGCGAAGAAGCGCGGCTTGCTGTCGTCCTCGGCCATGTACCCCCAGCTGTAGAGGTGCACGAGGCTGGAGACCGTGGTCACCACCACCAGCATCACCGCCGACAGCCCATCGAGCCTGAACGACCAGTTGGAGACGAATTTCCCGACCTGGATGAACGGCGCGTAGACGTTGGTGAAGGGCTCGAGATGACCCCAGGTCCACTGGCTGAACACTACCCAGGACAGCACCGCCGATAGCATCAGGAAGCCGGTGGTCACCGTCTGCGACGCGACATTGCCGATCCGGCGGCCGAACAGGCCCGCGACGATCGCGCCGATCAGCGGACCGTAGAGGATGATCGTGACGAGGAGCTTGGGATCCATCCTCAGCCCTTCATCATCGAGGCGTCGTCCACGGCGATATCGCCGCGGTTACGGAAGAAGGTGACCAGGATCGCCAGGCCCACGGCGGCCTCGGCGGCCGCGACGGTGAGCACGAACATGGCGAACACCTGGCCGGTGACGTTGCCCAGATAGGCCGAGAAGGCCACCAGGTTGATGTTCACGGCGAGCAGGATCAGCTCCACCGACATCAGGATGACGATGATGTTCTTGCGGTTCACGAAGATGCCGAAGACCCCGATTGTGAAAAGGATCGCGGCAACCGCGAGATAGTGCTGCAGCCCGATGGTCATCCTACTTCGCTCCTCTGGAGCTTCGAAGGATTGATCCTTCGGAACGATGTGCGGACGCCAGGAGGATGCACCCTCCGAAGCCTTGGCGAAGGAGGATCATGCGTCGATCCCTTCGCCGGGCTTGGGCGAGACCATGCGCATGCCGCTCTTCGGCGTGCGCAGCACCTGGTCCATGATGATCTGGCGCTTCACGCCGGGCTTGTGGCGCAGGGTGAGCACGATGGCCCCGATCATCGCCACCAGCAGCACCATGCCGGCCGCCTGGAAGAAGTAGACGTAGTGCGTGTAGAGCACGCGCCCGATCGCCTCGATGTTGCTCATGCCCGCCGTCGGGTCCCTGCCCATGGCCATCGGCGTATCGTTCAGTCGGGCCGCGCCCTTGGTGGCGACCGTGGTCGAGACGATGATCATCTCGATGGCCAGGCCGCCGGCGATCAGCCCGCCCAGCGGCATGTACTGCACGAAGCCCTGCCTAAGCTGGGCGAAGTCGACGTCCAGCATCATGACCACGAACAGGAACAGCACCGCCACGGCGCCCACGTAGACGACCACCAGCAGCATCGCCAGGAACTCGGCGCCCAGCAGCACGAACAGTCCCGCCGCGGAGAAGAACGCCGCGATCAGGAACAGCACCGAGTGCACGGGATTCTTCGCGGAGACGACCGCGAGCGCGCTCGCAAGCGTCACCGCCGCCATCAGATAAAATGCGATCGCCTGCAGGGCCATCGGCCGGTTCTAGCTCCCGTCGTTCGTCGTCAGATTCGCTTACGCGTCAGGCCCGGGCGGGTCTTAGCGATAGGGCGCGTCCAGTTCCAGATTCTTCGCGATCTCGCGTTCCCAGCGGTCGCCGTTATCGAGCAGCTTGGCCTTGTCGTAGTAGAGCTCCTCGCGCGTCTCGACGGCGAACTCCAGGTTCGGCCCCTCGACGATGGCGTCCACCGGGCAGGCCTCCTGGCACAGGCCGCAGTAGATGCATTTGACCATGTCGATGTCGTAGCGGGTCGTGCGCCGGCTGCCGTCCTCGCGCGGTTCCGCCTCGATGGTGATGGCCTGGGCCGGGCAGATGGCCTCGCAGAGTTTGCAGGCGATGCAGCGTTCCTCGCCGTTGGGATAGCGACGCAGGGCGTGCTCGCCGCGGAACCTGGGGCTCTGCGGGTTGCG
Source organism: Phenylobacterium sp. (assembly GCF_035309685.1). Classification (GTDB taxonomy): domain Bacteria; phylum Pseudomonadota; class Alphaproteobacteria; order Caulobacterales; family Caulobacteraceae; genus Phenylobacterium. The sequence goes on along the minus strand of NZ_DATGEX010000044.1, from coordinate 8,223 downwards.
CTCGTGGGGGTAGATCACGGTCGCCTTGGGGCGCGCCATGTACTTCAGGCCAAGGCCGAGCGCGCCGGCGAAATCCAGCAGCATCGCGCCCTTCATCGCCTGTCCGATACGGCTGAACATCAGGTCCCCTTGCACGCGTAGTCTTGGATGTACTGGCTGTCGCCACCGTCCTTGAGGACGAACTTGCCGCCCTTGGCCGCGCAGTCAGCGGTGGCGCGCTTCAGCGTGTCGTAGTCGGCGGTGCCGGTGACGTTGGCGTCCTGCGTCTCCGCGCAGGCCGAAAGGCCCAGCGCGAGCACGGCCAGCAGGGGAGCAAACGCGCGGATCATCCCATCACCGGAGCATAGACGCGCCAGCCGGCGACGAGCGCCACGGCGACCAGCGAGGTCGGCAGGAACACCTTCCAGCCCAGGCGCATCAGCTGGTCGTAGCGATAGCGCGGCACGACGGCGCGGACCATGGCGTTCATGAAGAAGACAGCGAACGTCTTCACCGCCAACATGATCAGGCCATGCAGGCTGGCGATCCAGGCGCCGCTGAAGAGGCCGTTGCCGTGGAAGCCATCGAGGTAGTGCGTCGGCCAGGGGGCCTGCCAGCCGCCCAGGAACAGGATCGCCATCAGCCCGCTCATCAGGATGATGTTGGCGGTCTCGGCCAGGTAGAAGAGCATGTAGGGCGTAGAGCCATATTCGATCGCATAGCCGGCCACGAGCTCGCTCTCGGCCTCCGGCAGGTCGAAGGGCGGGCGGTTGGTCTCGGCCAGGCCCGAGATAAAGAAGATCACCCCCATCGGGATCATCACCAGGGCCAGAGGCAGATTGTGCAGGCCCGCGCCGCCGAAGATGTTCCAGTTCCAGAAGCCGCCGCCCTGCTTCTCGGTGATCGTCGTCAGATTCAGACTGCCGGACAGCAGGACGACCGTGATGATCACAAAGCCGATGGAAACCTCGTAGGACACCATCTGCGCGGCTGAGCGCAGGGCGCCCAGGAACGGGTACTTCGAGTTGGACGCCCAGCCGCCCATGATGATGCCGTAGACGCCCATCGAGGAGACGGCGAACAGGTAGAGGATCCCCACATTGATGTTGGAGATCACCCAGCCGGGCGCGAGAGGCATGGCGGCCCAGGAGCCGAGGGCGAGCGTCACGCTGATCAGCGGCGCCAGCAGGAAGACGAACTTGTCGGCGCCGGCCGGGACGATCAGCTCCTTGATCAGGAACTTGCCCAGGTCGGCGAAGGACTGCAGCAGGCCGAAGGGGCCTACCACGTTGGGGCCTTTGCGCATCTGCACGCCGGCGAAGATCTTGCGGTCGCCGTAGATCAGGAAGGCGACGGTCAGCAGCAGGACGACGGTGACCAGCAGAATCTGGCCGACGGTCAGCAGGGTCCAGCCGATGGGGGTGGTCCAGAAATCCATCTATTCCGCCGCAAGTCTGGCGGCGCCCGAAGCCTGGGCGGCGCACTCGGCCATGGTCACGCTGGCGCGGGCGATGGCGTTGGTCTGGTAGAAGCCGGTCACCGCGCTAGCGAAGGGGGCGTCGGAGACGTCACCCTTGCCGCCGAGCGAACCCAGGTCGAGGCCGGCGGCGGCGTCGCGGCCGTCCACGTGGTCGATGCGGCCGAAGCTCGGGTGATCGGCGAACAGCTTTGCGCGCAGCGCGTCCAGGCTGTCGTAGGGCAACTTGGCGCCCAGCCGCTCGGAGAGCGCGCGCAGGATCGCCCAGTCCTCCTTGGCTTCGCCCTTGGGGAACACGGCGCGCACGCCCTGCTGCACCCGGCCCTCGGTGTTGACGTAGAGGCCGTTCTTCTCGGTGTAGGCCGCGCCCGGCAGGATCACGTCGGCCTTGTGCGCGCCACGGTCGCCGTGGGTCCCGAGATAGACGGTGAAGGCGCCGGAGGCCGAGGTGTCGATCTCGTCGGCGCCCAGCAGGAACAGCACGTCCGCGCCGCCCTTGGCCGCCAGCTCCGCCGCCGTCTTGCCGCCCTCGCCCGGCGTGAAGCCGAGGTCGAGGCCGCCGACGCGGGAGGCGGCGCTGTGCAGCACGTTCCAGGTCATGCCGAAGGCCTTGGCCACGGCGCCGGCGCTTTTCAGCACCGCGGCGCTGTCGGCGCGGGTCAGGGCCCCGGCCCCCACGATGATCGCCGGCGCCTTGGCCGACTTCAGCGCGGCGACGAAATCGCTCTTCGACTTGGCGAGCGCGCCCAGGCTCTTGGGGCCCGCGCCCAGGTGTTCGTAAGGATAGGTCAGGTCGATCTGCTCGCCGATGACGCCGACCTTGAGCGCGCCGGCCAGCCAGCGCTTGCGCAGGCGCGCGTTGAGCACCGGCGCTTCGGTCCGCGGATTGACGCCCACCAGCAGGACGACGTCGGCGTCTTCGATGCCCGCGATCGTCGAGTTGAACAGCCAGCTCTGGCGCGGGCCTGCGCCCAGCTGCATCCCATCCTCACGGCAGTCGGTGGACTGCACGCCCAGGCCACGGAAGAGATCGAGCGCGGCCTTCATGGATTCCGCGTCCTGCAGTTCGCCGGCGATGACGCCGATGCGGTCCGGCGACGTCGCCTTCAGCTTCGCCGCCACGGCGTCCAGCGCCTCGGCCCAGGTGGCGGGGCGCAGCTTGCCGGCCGAGCGGATGAACGGCCGGTCCAGACGCTGGCGCGCCAAGCCGTCGACGGCGTAGCGGGTCTTGTCGGAGATCCACTCCTCGTTGATGTCCTCGTTGACGCGCGGCAGGACGCGCAGCACCGCGGCGCCCCGCGCGTCCACCCGGATCGCCGAGCCCAGCGCATCCATCACGTCGACGCTCTCGGTCTTCTTCAGCTCCCAGGGCCGGGCGTTGAAGGCGTAGGGCTTGGAGGTGAGCGCGCCGACCGGGCAGAGGTCGATGATGTTGGCGCTCAGTTCCGAGGTCACGGCCTTGTCGAGATAGGTCGTGATTTCAACGTCTTCGCCGCGACTTATCAGACCGATTTCCGGCACGCCGGCCACTTCGGTGATGAACCGGACGCAGCGGGTGCACTGGATGCAGCGGGTCATCACCGTCTTGACCAGCGGCCCCATGAACTTCTCTTCGACGGCGCGCTTGTTGTCGGCGTAGCGGCTGTCGTCGCGGCCATAGCCCATGGCCTGATCCTGCAGGTCGCACTCGCCGCCCTGGTCGCAGATCGGGCAGTCCAGCGGGTGGTTGATCAGCAGGAATTCCATGACGCCATGCCGGGCCTTCTTCACCATCGGCGTGTCGGTGAAGATCTCCATGTTCTCGGCGGCCGGCAGGGCGCAGGAGGCCTGCGGCTTCGGCGGGCCGGGCTTCACCTCGACCAGGCACATGCGGCAGTTGCCGGCGATGCTCAGGCGCTCGTGGTAGCAGAAGCGCGGGATTTCCTTCCCCGCCAGTTCGGCCACCTGCAGGACGTTCATCCCGGGCTCGAACTCGACCTCGACGCCGTCGACCTTGCAAATCGGCATGGGCCTACTCCGCCGCCTGCAGGGTGTGGCCCTGCACATGAGGTTTGCCGGCGCGGTACTGGGTGATCCGGTCCTCCACCTCGTGGCGGAAGTGGCGGAAGAGACCCTGGATCGGCCAGGCCGCGGCGTCGCCCAGGCCGCAGATGGTGTGGCCCTCGACCTGGCTGGCGACGTCGAGCAGCAGGTCGATCTCGCTCATCTCGGCCTCGCCGGTGACCATCCGCTCCATCACCCGCCACATCCAGCCGGTGCCTTCGCGGCAGGGGGTGCACTGGCCGCAGCTCTCGTGCTTGTAAAAGTAGGAGGCCCGCGCGATCGCCTTCACCAGGTCGGCGTCCTTGTCGAAGACGATCATGGTGCCGGTGCCCAGGCCCGAGCCCCGCGACTGCAGGTCTTCGTAGGTCATGATGGCTTCGTCGCACTGATCGGCCGGGATCATCCGCACCGAGATGCCGCCGGGGATCACCGCCTTCAGGTTCGACCAGCCGCCGCGCACGCCGCCGAAGTGGTCTTCGATCAGCTGCTTGACGCTGATGCCGACGGCGTCCTCGACGACGCAGGGCTTGTTCAGGTGGCCGGAGCCGGCGAACAGTTTGGTGCCGGTCGACTTCTCGGTGCCGAAACCCGCGAACCAGGCCGCGCCGCGGCGCAGGATGGTGCCGACGACGGCGATGGTCTCGACGTTGTTGACCGTGGTCGGGCAGCCGTAGATGCCGGCGCCGGCCGGGAACGGGGGCTTCAGCCGCGGCTGGCCCTTCTTGCCCTCGAAGCTTTCCATCAGCGCCGTCTCGTCGCCGCAGATGTAGGCCCCGCCGCCATGCGCCAGGCGCACGTCGCAGTCCCAGCCATGGACGTTGCCCGGCCCGATCAGCTTGGCGTCGTAGGCCTGCTTGATCGCCGCGGTCATCCGCTCGCGTTCGAAGACATATTCGCCGCGGATATAGATGTAGGCGGTGTGCGCCCGCATGGCCTTACACGCGATCAGGCAGCCCTCGATCAGGAGGTGCGGATCGTTGCGCAGGATGTCGCGGTCCTTGCAGGCGCCGGGCTCGCTCTCGTCGGCGTTGACCAGCAGATAGTGCGGCCGCTCGCTCTCCTGCTTGGGCATGAAGGTCCACTTGAGCCCGGTGGCGAAGCCCGCGCCGCCGCGGCCGCGCAGGCCCGACGCCTTGATCTGGTCGCAGATCCATTCCGGCGTCTGGGCGACGATGTCGCGCGTGCCGTTCCAGGCGCCGCGCGCCTTCGCGCCCTCCAGCCCCCAGTCGCGCTGGCCGTAGATGTTGAGGAAGATGCGGTCCTTGTCCGCGAGCAAACCGGCCAACTCAGCCACCCTTCTTCGTGCGGGCGAAACCGCGGACGAACCAGATCTGCAAGGCGAACGAGACCGCCATGAAGCCGACGAAGCCCCAAAGCGCCCAGCCCACGCCATAGATGAAGTGCGCGATCGCAAACGCGACGGCGATCAACATCAGCGCGGTGCAGCCGAGGATCATCTGCACGAACCGCTGCTTCATGAGGTCGAGGTCGCCACTCATGCCGACGCCTTCGCCTTGGAGGGCTTCTCGGGCAGGTTCGGGATCTTGATCTTCTTGGCGAGCGAGCCGTCGTAGAGTTTGGCGTCGGTCAGCGTCGTCGCCCCGCCTTCCGGCGCCGAGCCCTGGCGGCCGATCGCCGAGCCAGGCTTCGGCTTCTTGCCGGCCGCGAAGTCGTCCAGCAGCTTCTCGAGGCTCTCGGCGGTAAGGTCCTCGTAGTAGTAGTCGTTGATGGCGGCCATGGGCGCGTTGGCGCAGGCGCCCATACACTCGACTTCCTGCCAGTAGAACTTGCCGTCCGCAGAGCGATGGTTCGAGGGGCCGAACTTGCGCTGGCACACGGCCAGCAGGCCTTCCGAGCCGCGGGTCTGGCAGGGCGTGGTGCCGCAGACCTGCACCAGGGCGACCTCGCCCACCGGCTCCAGCATGAACATGGTGTAGAAGGTGGCGATCTCCAGCACCCGGATCACCGGCATGCCGAGCAGCTCGGCGACGGCGCGGATCGCGGGCTCGGAGACCCAGCCTTCCTGCTTCTGCACGAGCCACAGGATGGCGATCACCGCCGATTGCTGCCGGCCGGCCGGGAAGTTGGCCATCCAGCCCTGGGCGGCCTTCAGCGTCGCCGGCTTGAAGGCGAAGCTGGCCGGCTGGACTTGAGCTAAGCGGCGAACGCTCAACGGTCGATCTCCCCGAACACGATATCCAACGACCCCAGGATCGCGGAGACGTCGGCCAGCATGTGGCCGCGGCTCATCCAGTCCATCGCCTGCAGGAAGGCGAAGCTCGGCGCGCGAATCTTGCAGCGGTACGGCCGGTTCGTGCCGTCCGAAACCAGATAGACGCCGAACTCGCCCTTGGGCGCCTCGACGGCGGCATAGACCTCGCCGGGCGGGGTCCGATAGCCCTCGGTGAACAGCTTGAAGTGGTGGATGAGCGATTCCATCGAGCGCTTCATCTCGCCCCGCTTGGGGGCTGCGAACTTGTTGTCGGGCGTCAGCGCCGGGCCCGGCGTCTTCATCAGGCGCTCGCAGCACTGGGCCATGATCTTCACCGACTGGCGCATCTCTTCCATGCGGCAGAGGTAGCGGTCGTAGCAGTCGCCGTGCACGCCTAGCGGCACCTCGAACTCCAGCTCGTCGTAGCACTCGTAGGGCTGGCTGCGGCGCAGGTCCCAGGCGATGCCGGAGCCGCGCACCATGACGCCGGAGAAGCCCCAAGCCTGGGCCTCTGCCTTAGTCACCTTGCCGATGTCGACGTTGCGCTGCTTGAAGATCCGATTGCCGGTGATCAGTCCCTCGATGTCGTCGAACACCTTGGGCACGCGCCTGCACCAGTCGGCGATGTCCTCGACCAGCTCCGGCGGCAGGTCCTGGCGCACGCCGCCGACCCGGTAGTAGTTGGCGTGCATGCGCGCGCCGGACGCCCGCTCATAGAAGACCATGAGCTTCTCGCGCTCTTCGAAGCCCCAGAGCGGCGGGGTCAGGGCGCCGACGTCCATCGCCTGGGTCGTGACGTTGAGGATGTGGTTCAGGATGCGGCCGATCTCGTCGTAGAGCACCCGGATCAGCTGGCCGCGGATCGGCACCTCGACGCCCATCAGCTTTTCCAGGGCCAGCACATAGGCGTGCTCCTGATTCATCGGGGCGACGTAGTCGAGCCGGTCGAAATAGGGGATCGTCTGCTGATAGGGCCTGGCCTCCATCAGCTTCTCGGTGCCGCGGTGCAACAGGCCGATGTGCGGGTCGACGCGCTCGACCACCTCGCCGTCCAGCTCCAGCACCATGCGCAGCACGCCGTGCGCGGCCGGGTGCTGCGGGCCGAAGTTGATGTTGAACTTGCGGACCTTGGTCTCGCCGATCACGTCGGGCGCGAAGAAGTCGGAGTCCTTGGCGGGAGCGTTGGCGCCGGTCATTTGCCCCCCTCTTTAGCAATGGGCTCCTTAGCCGCGGGAAGCGATTTCTCGTCGCCCGGGATCAGCGGGGCATAGCCGGGCTCGGCGCCTTCCCAGGGGCTGAGGAAATCCCAGTTGCGCCATTCGACGGACTTCACGGGCTCGTAGACCACCCGCTTCAGCTCGTCGTCGTAGCGGACCTCGACGTAGCCGGTCATCGGGAAGTCTTTGCGCAGCGGATGGCCGTGGAAGCCGTAGTCGGTGAGGATGCGGCGCAGGTCCGGGTGATCGCTGAAGAACACCCCGTACATGTCGAAGGTCTCGCGCTCGTACCAGTCGGCGCTGGGGAAGACCGAGGTGACCGACGGCACGGCGGTGTCCTCGTCGGTCTGCAGCTTCACCCGGCAGCGCAGGTTCTTGGTCATCGACAGCAGATGATAGACCACGTCGAAGCGCAGCTCGCGCTCGGGATAGTCGGCGCCGCAGACGTCGATCAGGATCGAGAAGCCGAACTCCGGCGTGTCGCGCAGGACCGTCAGCGCGTCGATCACGCGGGCGGCGGACGTCATGAGGTTGACCTCGCCGTACATCACCTCGTAGCCCGAGAAGGCGCCCTTGGACTTCTTGACGATCTGCTGGCCGAGCTTTTCCAGCATGGGAAGGGGCTGGGGCCAGCTCATCGCATGATGGTCCCGGTGCGGCGGATCTTCTTCTGCAGCTGCAGGACGCCATAGACGAGCGCTTCGGCGGTCGGCGGGCAGCCGGGGACATAGACGTCCACCGGCACGATGCGGTCGCAGCCGCGCACGGTCGAATAGCTGAAGTAGTAGTAGCCGCCGCCGTTGGCGCAGGAGCCCATGGAGATCACGTAGCGCGGCTCGGGCATCTGGTCGTAGACCTTGCGCAAGGCGGGAGCCATCTTGTTCACCAGCGTGCCGGCGACGATCATCACGTCGCTTTGGCGGGGCGATCCGCGCGGGGCGAAGCCGTAGCGCTCCAGGTCGTAGCGCGGCATCGACGCCTGCATCATCTCGACCGCGCAGCAGGCCAGGCCGAAGGTCATCCACATCAGCGAGCCGGTGCGCGCCCAGGTGATCAGGTCATCGACGCCGGCCGTGATGAAGCCCTTGTCGGCGAGCTGTTGCGACACGCCGTCGAAGAACGGATCGTGGGCCTTGGGATTATAGCCTTCGACGGTGGTGCGGCCTGCCTCACCGGCGGGAACGATCACTCCCATTCCAGGGCGCCCTTCTTCCACTCATAGATAAAGCCGACGGTCAGCACGCCGAGGAAACACATCATCGACCAGAACGAAAACACCTGGGTCTGATGCGGCA
>NZ_DATGEX010000043.1:0-97169 GCF_035309685.1 Phenylobacterium sp. | reverse complement strand
TAGACCACGCGGTTCACGCCCTTCACCTCGTTGATGATGCGGGTGGCGCAGCGGCCCAGCACGTCCCAGGGAAATTCGAAGAAGTCGGCGGTCATGCCGTCGGTGTAGGTGACGGCGCGAAGCGCCAGCACGTCCTCGTAGGTGCGCGCATCGCCCATCACGCCGACGGTCTTCACCGGCAGCAGGACGGCGAAGGCCTGCCAGATGGAGTCGTAGAGGCCGGCCTTGCGGATCTCGTCGAGGTAGATGGCGTCGGCCTGCTGCAGCACGGCGACCTTTTCGCGGGTGATCTCGCCGGGGATGCGGATGGCGAGGCCGGGGCCTGGGAACGGGTGGCGGCCGACGAAGGCGGGGGCCAGGCCGAGCTCGACGCCCAGCGCGCGGACCTCGTCCTTGAAGAGTTCGCGTAAGGGTTCGACCAGCTTCAGCTTCATGTAGTCCGGCAGGCCGCCGACGTTGTGGTGGCTCTTGATCACCGCCGAGGGGCCGCCGCGGGCCGAGACGCTTTCGATGACGTCGGGATAGAGCGTGCCCTGGGCGAGGAACTGCGCGCCCTCGACCATGGAAGCCTGGTGGTCGAAGACCTCGATGAAGACGCGGCCGATGATCTTGCGCTTGGTCTCGGGGTCGGAAACGCCGGCGAGCGCGCCGAGGAATTCCTTTGAGGCGTCAACGTGTATCAGCGGGATGTTGTAGTGATCTCTGAAGAGGGTCACGACCTGCTCGGCTTCGTTCAGTCTCAACAGGCCGGTGTCGACGAAGACGCAGGTGAGCTGTTCGCCGATGGCCTCGTGGATCAGGACGGCGGCCACCGAGGAATCGACACCGCCGGAGAGGCCGCAGATCACCCGGCCCTTGCCGACCTGGGCGCGGATCTTGGCGACCATCTCCTGGCGGAAGGAGGCCATGGTCCAGTCGCCCGAGAGACCGGCGATCCTGTGGGTGAAGTTGCGCAGCATCAGCGCGCCGCGTGGGGTGTGGGCGACTTCGGGGTGGAACTGGATGCCGTAGAAGCGGCGGCCCTCGTCGGCGATGACGGCGTAGGGCGAGCCCTCGGAGGCGGCCACCACCTCGAAGCCCAGCGGTATGGCGGTGATCTTGTCGCCGTGGCTCATCCAGACGGGCTCCTGGGCGCCCGGTTCGCCCAGGCCCTCCAGCAGGGGCGAGAGCTTTTCGATGAGGATCTCGGCGCGGCCGAACTCGCGGGCGTGGCCGCCCTCCACCGCCCCGCCCAGTTGGGCGCACATGGTCATTTCGCCGTAGCAGATGCCGAGCACCGGCACCCCGAGCTCGAAGATCTTCTGGGGCGCCGAGGGGCTTTCCGCCTCGTGCACGCTGGCCGGACCGCCGGACAGGATCACCGCCTTGGGCGCGAAGGCGTCCAGCATCGCCTCCACCTTGTCGTAGGGGTGGATCTCGCAATAGACGCCGGCCTCGCGCAGCCGGCGCGCGATCAGCTGGGTCACCTGGCTGCCGAAATCGACGATCAGGACGCGTTCATGATCGGGAGCGTGAGCGGGCGTGGACATGGGGCTCCGTTAGCGGGGTTTCTCCAGCACGGCGACGAAGAAGCCGTCGGTGCCGGCGGTAAGTGGGGACAGGCGCAAAAAACCGTCAGGGGTGAGGTATCGGGTGAGCTTGTCGTCGGCGCTGGCCGGCGTCGGGGCGAACCCCGGCGTGCGGGCCAGGAAGGCGGCGACGCGGTCCTCGTCCTCTTCCGGCAGCACCGAGCAGGTGACGTAGACCATGCGGCCGCCGGGCTTCACGTAGGTCGCGCCGGCGTCGAGGACGGCGTCCTGGTCGGCCATGCGCTTTTCCAGGGTGTCGGGCGTCAGCCGCCATTTGGTGTCGGGGTGGCGCCGCCACGAGCCCGTGCCGGAACAGGGGGCGTCGATGAAAACGACGTCCATCTTGCCTTCGAGCCCCTTGAGCGGCTCGGGGTTCACCGGCGAGCGGACCTGCAGGTTGCGGACGCCCGCCCGGTCGCCGCGGCGGATGGTGTCGGCCAGGCGCCGCGCATCGCTGTCGTAGGCGTAGATCTGGCCGGAGTTGCCCATGGCTGAGGCCAGCGCCAGCGTCTTGCCGCCGCCGCCGGCGCAGAGGTCGAGGACCTGCTTGCCCTTCACCTCGCCGGCGCAGGCCGCCGCGATCTGCGAGCCCAGGTCCTGCACCTCGAACCAGCCCTTGGAGAACTGCGGGATGGTCTCGACGGCGCCGCTGCGGGTCATGGGGTCGAGCGCGGGCATGCGGAGCGCCGTCGGCAAGAGGTCGACCGGCTCGGCGGCCAGCGACGTCAGGGCCTTCAGGGTCCGCTCGGGATCCGACTTCAGCAGATTGACCCGCAGGTCCACCGGCGCCCGCTCGGAGAGCGCCGCGCCCTCCTCGCCCCTGGCGTCGCCGAAGGCGCGCGCGAAAGACGCGTCGAGCCAATCGGGATAGTCGCCGCGCACCGGCGGTGGCGCTTCGGCGAGGTTGCGGGGCGCCGTGAGCGCCGCCCGCTCAGCGTCCGTCAGGGGGCCCGGGCCGTGGGGTTCCTCGCCGGCCGCTTCGGCGACCCGCTCCAGCGGCCAGCCCCAGACGAACGCCAGCGCGCCGAGCGCGGCGGCGCGCAGGCTGTCGTCGCCCATCCGCCAGCTGAGCGACCGGCGGCGGCGCAGAACATCGAGGACCAGGCCGGACACGAAGGCCCGGTCCTTCGACCCTGCGTAACGCGCGGACTCCCCCCAGTTTTTCAGCGCCATCCGCACAGGGCGATGCCGCTCGTCGATCTGGGTCAGGACTTCGATTGCCGCCGCGAGGCGTCCGGCGTCACGCAAGGGACCTCACTGGAAGAACGCCACGATCACCATGATCAGGCCGATCAAACTGGCGGCCCAGATCAAGGTCCGCACCATCGAAATGCCCGCAGCGTAGACCGGCACATAGAGGGCGCGGGCGGCCACGTACAGGGCCGATCCGTAGAGCGTGAGCGACCCTAGCTTGCCGGCCGCCAGGCAGGCCAGCAGGGCGGCCGCGAACAGCGGGAAGGTCTCCAGGAAATTCTTCAGCGCCCGGTCGAGCCGGCCGGCCACCGTGCCCACCGGCCGCGGATCGTCCCTGGGCCCCGAAAGCCACGCGAAATCGCGCTCACCGCCGCTGCCGGCGGCGGCGGCCCAGACGATCTGGACCAGGCCGATGATCACGGCCGCCAGCAACAGCTTCAACTCCATCGGAACAGATGCACCCATAGTCGCCTCCCCCGTTTCGCCGCCGGCTCGGGATCGGCCGGCTGGCGTTAGAGCCTGCGGCGAGCCCGGTTAGACCGGGCTCGGATAGTTGGGCGCCTCGCGGGTGATCATCACGTCGTGGACGTGGCTCTCCCGGAGGCCCGCGCCGGTGATGCGGATGAACCGGGCGCGGTTGCGGAACTCGACCAGGTTGGCGGCGCCGACATAGCCCATGGCGGCGCGCAGGCCGCCGACCATCTGGTGCAGGATCGGCGCGATGGGGCCCTTGTAGGGCACCTGCCCCTCGATCCCTTCCGGCACCAGCTTGAGCGCGTCGGTGACGTCCTTCTGGAAATAGCGGTCGGCGGAGCCGCGGGACATCGCCCCGAGCGAGCCCATGCCGCGGTAGGTCTTGTAGGAGCGGCCCTGGTAGAGGAACACCTCGCCCGGCCCCTCGTCGACCCCGGCGAACACCGAGCCCATCATGGCGACCGAGGCCCCCATGGCCAGCGCCTTGGCCAGGTCGCCGGAGTATTTGATCCCGCCGTCGGCGATGACCGGCACGTCGGTCCCCTCGGCGGCGCGCACCGCGTCGGCGATGGCGGTGAGCTGCGGCACACCGACGCCGGCGACGATGCGGGTGGTGCAGATGGAGCCCGGGCCGATGCCGACCTTCACCGCGTCGGCGCCGGCGTCGATCAGCGCGCGGGCGCCGTCGTAGGTGGCCACATTGCCGGCGACGATCTGCACGCGGTTGGTCTCGCGCTTGATGCGCCCGACCGCCTTGGCGACGTCGATGTTGTGGCCGTGGGCGGTGTCGATCACCACCACGTCGACGCCGGCGTCGACCAGCGCCATGGAGCGCTCGAAGCCGTTGTCGCCGACCGTGGACGCCGCGCCGACCAGCAGGCGGCCTTGGGCGTCCTTGGCGGCGTTGGGATGGGCCTCGGACTTCTCCATGTCCTTGACGGTGATCAGGCCGACGGCGCGGTAGTCGTCGTCGACGACGATCAGCCGCTCGATCTTGTTGCGGCGAAGCAGCTCACGGGCCTCGGCCTGGCTGACGCCTTCCTTCACCGTGATCAGGTTCTCGTGCGTCATCAGCGCCTTGGCGGGCACCTCGGCGCTGCCTTCGAAGCGCATGTCGCGGTTGGTCAGGATGCCGACCAGCTTGCCCTTGTCGTCGACCACCGGGAAGCCGGAGATCTTGCGGCGCGCCTTGATCTCGCGGACTTCGCTGAGCGGGGTGTCCGGATGGATGGTCAGCGGGTTGATGACCATGCCGCTTTCGTAGCGCTTCACCTCGCGGACCTGATCGGCCTGCTCCTCGACGGTGAAGTTGCGGTGCAGGATGCCCAAACCGCCGTTCTGGGCCATGGCGATGGCCAGCCGGCTTTCGGTGACGGTGTCCATGGCGGCGGACACCAGCGGGATGTTCAGTGCGATCTCTTTCGTGAACCGGGTCGCGACATCCACCTGGGTGGGCATCACATCGGACGGGCCGGGTTCAAGCAAAACATCGTCGAAGGTGAGCCCTTCGCGAATCTCCATGGGAGTACCTCGTTTTGCGGGTTGGCTATACGCGTCAGAGGCCGCCAGGGGCAAGGGCTGGTGGAGGGTCATGGGAGTCTCCGGGAGGATTTGTGGTGGCGCGGGCTGAGCGCGCCCGAATAGACGGCGTAGCTGTGCCAGGCTTCCTCGCGTGGCCGAGCGCCGGCGGCCTCCCGCGCACGGCGGCCGAGCGTCATGGCGAGCAGTGAGGTGAAGAGCCGGTCGGCGGCGGCCGCAACGCCTTCACGGCGGAGGCTGAAGGGCTGCTGCAAGGTGAGGGACCGCTCCATATCCGTGCATGCCGCAATTGCAGTTGCGCGGAAATCGACATATTTACCCGAACATGTTCGATAATCTCACATCAAAGGCCCTGCCCTCGCTGAATGCGCTGCGGGCCTTCGAGGCCATGGCGCGGACCGGACGCGCGACCCTGGCGGCCGAGGAGCTGAACGTTACGCACAGCGCCGTCAGCCGGCAGGTGAAGGCGCTGGAGGCCCATCTGGGCGTGCGGCTGTTCCAGGGGCCCAAGCACCGCCTGACGCTGACCCCGGCCGGCCAGGAGCTGCTGCCGGCGCTGACCGGAGCCTTCGACGGCATCGCCGCGGCGGTGCGCCGGCTGAAGAGCGATGGCGAGGACCTGCACGTGGCGGTCAATGCCAGCCTCTCGGTGAAGTGGCTGATCCCACGCCTGGGCGATTTCGCCCAGCGCCATCCGGAGATCCGCCTGCACCTGGAGGAGTTGCCGTCGCAGGCGACCTCGCACCGGGGCGCCGACGCGGTGGTGCGCATCGCGCTGGCCGCCCGACTCGCCGACCCGCTGGTCACCCCGTTCATTCAGAACTTCACCGGCCCTGTGATGACACCGGCGCTCGCCGAGCGCTTCGCCGGCGACCCGCTGTCCGCGCCACGCCTGGGCTCGCAGTCGCACCCGCAGGGCTGGGCCATCTGGGCCGCGGTGGCCGGCTTCGAGCTCGCGCCCGCCCCGGAGCAGCCCTTCGCCCACATCCACTACGCCCTCGACGCGGCGATCGCGGGCCTGGGCGTCGCCATCATGTCCTGGCCAATGGTCGCCGACGAGATCGCCGAGGGCCGGCTGGTCGCCCCGCTCGGGTTTCGGCGGGCGGAGAGCGCATTTGCGCTGCTGGCCGCGCCGGGCGCCGAAAGCCGGGCGCTGGGGGTGTTTCGGCGATGGCTGGTGGAACAGGGGGCGAAGACGCCGGAGCCGCCCACGAGCTCAAGCGTCGTGCGGGTCTTGGCCTAGCGTCGCTTCGACGTCACGACCGCCGTAGAGCACCCGAACGATCTGAACGTCATCGCCCAGCAAGCGGAAGACAATGGTCGCCCGTCGTTCGAAGCCGATTATTCTCAAGTCGCCGCCGGGCGTTTCCAGGCGAGTCCCACGGATCGGAAAGTCCGCCAACCCGAGGCAAGCCGTTTCTATTCTTTCGATATAGCGACCCGCCACCGCGCCACCGGATCGGTCAGCGATGTAGTCATGAAGCGCGAGGAGATCGCCCCGCGCCTCAGGTCTGAATCTGACCCTATTTGCGCTCGGCATCGACCGCGCGCCGAGCCGCGTTGCGAGCTCGGAGTTCGGCGAAGACCTCTTCCGCCGGGATGTCCGGGCGGGGATCGTTCAAAGACTCCTCGATCTTTGCACGCATCCAGTCATCCACCGCCGCCTCCTGGCGCTCCAACGCCCGAAGGCCGGCGCGCACGACTTCGCTGGCCGAGGCGTAGTTTCCCCGCTCGACCTGTTGATCGACGAATTGCCTGAGCGGACCAAGGGTCACCGTAACGGGTTGGCTCATGCGCGGCATGGCGAGTCTCCTTCGGCCCGCAAAGTATGACTTTGTCATACGCCCAGCAAGTCCCACCTGCCCCGCTCAACCATGTGGCCCGGCGGGCCTAACTCCTAGGCTTACAGGGCACTCCATAGCCGGGAATGAGGCTCACGCCGAAGACATGCCGTTGCTGTCGAAGCAACATCGCATCTCCGACCGCGCACCCCTTTGCGGCCAACGGGCTGAGAACTGTCGCCGTGCCATTGATGTCGACAGTCACAAGCTGCCGCTCGTACCGGCCCCAGCCATTGTAGGGAGCGATCTTGAGGATCACGCCGCGAACCGTCGTGGCCGGGCCTAGCGGAACCCACTCGACGACGCTCCACACGAGGCCGATGACCACAAGGACCGCGAGCACGGGCAACAGAGGATGAACATCGGCCCAGGTCTCTTTCGATCCAAGGCCCTCGCTCACTTCCCCTTGAACCCCGTCGCCACCAGATAGAGCTCCGAGGAGTCCGACCGGCTGGCCTTGGGTTTCAGCGTCTTCACGCTGGCGAAGTGGCGCTTCAGCGTCGCGATCACCTCGGCGGTCTCACCGCCCTGGAAGGCCTTGGCGATGAAGACGCCATTGGGCTTCAGGACCTCGATGGCGAAGTCGGCGGCGGCCTCGATCAGGCCGACGATGCGCAGGTGGTCGGTCTGGCGGTGGCCGACGGTGTTGGGGGCGATGTCCGACATCACCAGATCCGGCGCGCCGCCCAGGAGGCGGATCAGCTCCGGGCCGCAGGCGGGGTCGGTGAAATCCATCTCAAGGATCGTCGCCGGCGGCAGGGGGTCGACCGGCAAGAGGTCGACGCCGACGATCCGGGTCACGCCGCGCTCGATGGCGACCTGGGTCCAGCCGCCGGGCGCCGCGCCCAGGTCGATCACCCGCGCGCCCGGCTTCAGCAAGCGCAGCTTGTCGTCGAGTTCAGTCAGCTTGTAGGCGGCCCGGGACCGGTAGCCGTGGGCGCGGGCCTTGGCGGCGAAGGGGTCGTTGATCTGGCGGTTCAGCCAGGCCTGTTGCGAGGGCGTGCGCTTCCAGGCGGTCTTCAGCCGCTCGGGCACGACGCGGCCGGACTCGGTCCCGCCAGTGGGTGGCTTGACCATCCGCTTGCGCACAGGTTTTTCGGGCGGCGGCTTGTCGTTCATTCGGCAGCCGCCGCGGTTGGCCGGGGACCCCGGCGGCGGCGCCGGCGATGGCGGCCGCCGCGCTCGGACATCAGGGACAACAGGATGCCTTCGCGCAGGCCCCGGTCGGCGACGCGGACGCGGCTGCACGGCCACAGCTCCTGCACCGCCTGCAGGATCGCCGCGCCCGCCAGCACCAGGTCGGCGCGGTCGGGGCCGATGCAGGGCTGTAGCGCGCGCTCCTGGGCGTTCAGCACCAGCAGGCGCCCGGCGGCGGCGTCGCAGTCGTCGCGGGTCATCCAGATGCCGTCGACCTGGTTGCGGTCATAGCGCGGCAGGTTGAGGTGCAGGCCGGCCAGGCTGGTGATGGCGCCGGAGGTGCCGATCAGGTGGGCGCGGTCGGCGTCGAACACCTCGCGCAGGCCGTCGGCGCGGCGGAAGGCGGCGATCTCGGTCTTGACCGTCTCGACCATGGCGCGGAACCAGGGGTCGGTCGCCGTCTCGCCCTCCGGGAAGCGTTCGGCCAGCGTCACCACGCCGATCGGGATCGACAGCCAGGCGCGCAGCGGCGGCATGCCGGTGGGCGGCGCGCCCTTCAGGTCGACCCAGGAAAGTTCCGTCGAGCCGCCGCCGACGTCCACCACCAGGGCCGCGTCGGCGGTCCGGTCGATCAGGTTCAGGCAGCCGGCGACCGACAGCCTGGCCTCCTCCTGCGGCGGGATGATCTGCAGGCGCAGGCCGGTTTCGGCGAACACCGCGTCGAGGAATTCCTGGCCGTTCTCGGCCATGCGGCAGGCCTGCGTCGCGATGGCGCGCAGGCGCGCGACGCGGCGGCGGCGCAGCTTCTCGGCGCTGACCTTCAGCGCCGCCATGGCGCGGTCCATGGCCTCTTCCGAGAGGCGGCCAGACGCGGCCAGGCCCTCGCCCAGGCGCACGATCCGCGAATAGGCCTCGATCACCCGGAAGCCGCCCGGCCCCTGGGGCGTGGCGATCAGCAGGCGGCAATTGTTGGTGCCCAGGTCCAGCGCGCCGTAGCACGGCGGCTCTCCTACAGGTCTCTCCCGGCCGCTTGTGGCGGCTGCGGGCGCGCGCGGCGCCTCGGTCATGGACTGCTACCCGTCCTTCGCAGGCGCAGGCCGAACGCGGCGCGCCTCACTTGGGCCCGAGCTTAGCAAGCCCACTCGCCTCTCGGAAGGCTTGGCCCCGAAGAAGTGTGGGCCTTGAACGGAAGGTATTGAACGCTACGTTCACCTCCCGGTTAGGAGAAAGGGGGTAGATTCGGACCATGGATATGCACAGCGCCAAATTCGCGATCGGCCAGGTTGTGCGTCACCGGATCTATCCGTTCCGCGGCGTGATCTTCGACGTCGACCCCACTTTCTCGAACACCGAGGAATACTGGCTGTCGATTCCGGAGAACATCCGGCCGCACAAGGACCAGCCGTTCTACCATCTGCTCGCCGAGAACGACGAGAGCTCCTACGTGGCCTATGTCTCCGAGCAGAACCTGGTGCCGGACGACACCGGCCAGCCGATCGGCCACCCGCAGGCCTCGATGCTGTTCGAGTCGTTCCGCGAGGGGCAGTACAAGCTGCGGCCGCGGATTTCGCACTAGGCCCTAAGGCGGCGGCTCGACCGAGGGGTCGATCTTCTTGGCCTGGGCCTTGTCGGCCTCGCCGCCGGGTCCATCGCCGAGCGCGATGCGGATCTCGCCCCGCGCCTCCAACGAAATCGCGTTCCTCGGATCGGCCTTCAGGGCCGCATCGTAGAACTCGCGGGCCAGCAACAGGTCGCCGAGCTGGCGGTAGGCGTCGCCCTTGGCGGCCAGCGTCATCGGGTCGCCCGGCGTCAGCCGCAGCACCGAATTGAAGTCGCGCAGCGCCCGGTCGTACTTGTTGAGCTGCTTCCAGGCCATGCCGCGGTTGAACAGGATCACGTCGTCGTTCGGATTGGCGCTGAGCGCCTTGTCGAAGTCGGCGATCGCCAGTTCGGGTTTCAGGGTCGCCAGGTAGAAGTCGCCGCGGGCGTTCAGAGCGCCGCTGTCGGTGGGCTTGATGGCCAGGGCGGCGTTGAAGTCGGCGAGCGCGGCGCCGGCCTTCTTGCCCTTGCCCTCGGCGACCCAGCTGTGGCCGCGCGCAGTCAGGGCGTCGACGTCGCGCGGGTTTTGCGAGAGCGCGCGGTCGAAGTCCTTGCGGCCCTCGTCGAAGCGGCCCTGGCGCACCAGCAGCCGGCCGTGGTCGACGAGCGCGCGGTGCGTGTCGCCGGGCCCGCGCAGGCCGCGCTCGTACTCCGCCATGGCCCCCGCCGCGTCGCCGAGCGCCTCAAGCGTCTCGCCGAGCGCGGCGTGGACGTCCGGCTGGTTCGGGTTGGCCTGCAGCTGGGCGCGGTAGGCCTGGGCGGCGCGGGTCAGCTCGTCGCGGGTCTCGGCGTGCGCGGCGCCGGCGAGGGCCATGAGCGCGAGGACGGCGGCGACGGCGCGCGAGGGCCGGCTCATTTGGCCCCCGTGGACTTGTATTCGTCGCTGGTCATCGCGGTGCGCACGGTCTCCTGCGCCAGCGCCTTGGGCGAACTGACCGGGGCCAGCGGGCCCCAGCCGGACCAGTCGCGGGCGAAGGCGGCGCGGACCGTGGCGGGCCGGGTGTCCTCCATCAGGATGTCGAAGGCGCGCAGGCCCTCGCGGGGCGTCAGCCGGGCCAGGTTGTCCAGGCCTCGGGTCAGGATCTCGGCGGCCTGGTCGCGGGAGTCGTGGCTGGTGGAGGCGATGGCCCCGCGCACCGAGGCGCGGACCTGCTCCAGGCCGGCGTCGGTCTCCTCCTCGGTCGGCCCCTCGGCGGCGAAGCGGCGAATCTCGGCCTCGATCATGCCCACCGCGCGGACCTCCTGGCCCGGCTGCGGGATGACGCCGAAGCAGGTCTTGAGCGAATCCGGCCGCACCTCGTCGTTCAGGGTCGCCTCGATGAAGGGCGCGTCCTTGCGGGATTTGAGCGTGTTGATCCGCGCCTGCAGGATCGCTTCCCAGAGGCCGCGCAGCAGCAGCGCGTGCAGCCGCTGGTCCGGCGCGGCGCTGACGTCGTCGGGGGCGGCGACACGGCAGATGCCGGCGATGGCCGGCAGGCTCGCCTCGGTCAGCACCAGGGCCTCCGCAGAGCGGCTCGAGGTCGGCGGCGTGCGGGGCGCGCGGACGCCGGCCGGGCCGCGCGGCGCCCAGTCGCCGAAGGTCGCCTTGACCTTCTGCTCCAGCACATCGATCGGCAGGTCGCCGACCATCACCACGACGGCGTTATCGGGCCGGTACCAGCGGTCGTAGAAGCTCTGCAGCCGGGCCGGCGTGAGCGCGGCCAGGCTCTCGGGCGTGCCGATCGGCAGGCGCGCGGCGGAGCGCAGGTCGCCGTCCTCGAAGGCGTCCATCTTGGCCCTAAGCGCCCGCAGGGTGTCGGCGGCCCGGCCCCGGCGCTCGCTCTCCATGGCGGCGCGTTCGCGAGCCACGGCGGCGTCGGCGAAGGCGAGGCCCTCAGCCACATCGCTCAGCCATTTGGTGGCGATTGAAAGCTCGCTGGCGTCGGTGCTGGGGAGGTCCAGCTGATAGATCGTCGCCTTCAGGTCGCTGGTGGCGGTGCGGTCGCGGGCCCAGGCCACGTGCAGCGGCGCGAAGATCAGGTCGAGCTGGTGCTCCGGGAACGAGCGGGCGCCGTCGAAGGCCAGGTGCTCGATCATGTGCGCGGCGCCGCGCTCGTCGTCGGCCTCGTCGAAGCTGCCGACCCCGATGCCCAGGCGCAGCGCCACCCCGCCCTTCGGCAGCGCGTTGTGCTGCACCGCGTAGCGCAGGCCGTTGGGGAGCACGCCGTAGCGGATCGACGGGTCCCAGCGCAGCAGGTTCGGATCGGCGGCCAGGCCGACCGCGGCCGGCTGGGCGTAGGCGGCGCCGGCAAGGCTGAACGCCACGGCGATCGCCGCCGGAAAATGTCTTCGTCTAAGCAACAAGGGCCCTCGTCCGCCGAGCCTTAGTCTGGAAGGTCCGACAGTGGCAATTGCGAGGCGCGGCCGGGCCGGCATGTGGGCGAATTATGCGCGACCGCGTCCCTGCGGAGACGATCCTTCCGCCGACCCCGGCTTTCGCGGCGAACTCAGAACGGAACTTCCCCGCGAAGGCGGCCATTCTCCCGCTCATGAGCGCCGACGGCTTTACGAGCGGCCCGCCCGCGGGGGCGAGAGCCGACTGGACGATCGACCAGGACTGGGCTGGCTATAGCGAGGCCGAGCACCAGGTCTGGATCACCCTCTATGAGCGCCAGGCCGCCCTGCTGGAGGGCCGCGCCTGCGCGCCGTTCCTCAGGGGTCTGGAGGCGCTGGACCTGCACCGCTCCGGCATCCCCGATTTCGCGCGGATCAACGCCGAGCTGAACCGGCTGACCGGCTGGAGCGTCGTCGCCGTGCCGGGCCTGGTTCCCGACGAGGTGTTCTTCGACCACCTGGCCAACCGCCGCTTCCCGGCCGGGCGCTTCATCCGCAAGCCGCAGGAGCTCGACTACCTGCAGGAGCCGGACATCTTCCACGACGTGTTCGGCCACGTGCCGATGCTGACCGACCCGGTGTTCGCCGACTACATGGCGGCCTACGGGCGCGGCGGCCTGCGGGCGATGCAGCGCGGCCAGCTCGCGAACCTGGCGCGGCTCTATTGGTACACGGTCGAGTTCGGCCTGTTGCAGACCCCGCAAGGCGTGCGGATCTACGGCGCGGGCATCGTGTCGAGCCGGGCGGAGTCGATCTTCGCGCTCGACGATCCCTCGCCCAATCGCCTCGCCTTCGACCTGGAGCGGGTGATGCGCACGCCCTATCGGATCGACGACTTCCAGCAGGTCTATTTCGTGATCCCGTCCCTGCAGGCCCTGCTCGACGCCACCCTGCAGGACTTCGCCCCGATCTATGAACGGCTGGAAGGCGCGCGCGACGTGCCGATCGCCGAGATCCTGCCGAGCGATGGGGTGATCACCCGGGGCACCCAGGCCTACGCCAGCGCCAAGGCCGCTCAGTAGTCCTTGCGCCAGCGGACGGCGAGGCGTCCGTCGCCCTGGCCGCCGATCCGACTGAGAATGGAGAGGCTCTTCTTCACCCGCCATTCCACCTGCGCGGCGCCGCCGTCGCGACCGCCGCCGGTCAGTTCCAGATAGACGTCGTTGGTCAGGTACTTGCCGCCGGAGATGCTGGCCGCGCCGGAAACGGCGTCGCCGCCGCCGAGCGCCAGCCGGTCGAGGCCGGCGAAGGTTCTAAGGTTGCCGATCACGTCGAGCCCGCCGCCGCCGGCCAGCGAGGAGAGGGCCGAGGCAAGCTGGGCGGCCTCCAGCGGCGAGAGCTGCGAGGCGGTGCGCCCGAACAGCACCTGGCTCAGCACCTCGTCGTTGGGGAGGCTGGGCGTCGAGGTCAGGGTGATCTGCGGCTTGGCGGCGGTGCCGCGGATGCGCACCGAGGCGGTGAGCGTCGGGTCGTCGCGGGTGGCGGTGAGGTCGAGGCGCACCTGCTCGGCCTTGGTGGACAGATAGACCACGCTGGCGGAGTCGAACTCGAACCGCTTGCCGGCGAAATCGTAGTCGCCGCGCACCACCCGCGCCGTGCCGGTGAGGTCCGGATGCGCCGTCGTGCCGGTGACCCGCGCGTCCAGCGACAGCTCGGTGTCGAGGCCGTGGCCTTTCAGGAACACGCCGCGCGGGGCCTTCAGCGTCACGTCGAGCGCCCAGCCGCCGCCCACGCTAGGCGGCGGCAGCGAGGCGGGCAGGTCGAGCGGGCGGTTCTTCTCCACGACGTCCATCGCCACCACGCCCGACGGCGTCGGCAGGCGGGCGGCCACGTCGGCGCGGTCGAGCCGCAGCGCGCCGGAGAGCCGCACCTTGCCGTCGGCGGTACGGTCGATGGTCGCCTGGCCGGTCGCCGACGCGGTGGCCAGGTCGTTGTCGATCAGCCGGAAGCCCTTGAGGTCCAGGCGGAAGCTGGAACTGCCCTCCCGCGCCAGGCTGATGCGGCCGGTTCCGCTCACCGAGCCGCCATGGCCGTCGACGCCATTGGCCTCGGAAACGTTCACCGCCTCCTGGGCGAAATCGGCCTTGAGCGCCACATTGCGGAGCGAGAGCCCCGTCGCCCCGTCGTCGAAACGGCCGCCCTGCACCGCGATCTGGCCGGCGGCGTTGGGCCTGTCCAGGCTGCCGCCGAGCGTGCCCTGCGCCGTCACCTGGCCGGCCAGGCTGCGCTCGCCGCCGATCAGCAGGTCCCACAGCGGCCGGACCTCGCCGGACGCGGCGAATGTCCCACGCATGGCCTTCTGGCGGGCGATGGCGATGCGGAAGGGCGCGGCCGAGCTCTCGGCGGGCAGGACCACGCTGGCGTTGGCCTTGAGCCCCTGGGCGTTGGCGGCAGTGAGGTCGAGCGTCAGCGCGCCGTCGCCGAGCCGGCCGCGCACGGTCCCGTCGATGCCGGAGGCGGCCGGCGCGCCGCGTCCGCGCGCGCCGCTGAGTTTCGCCTCCAGGATCCCGTCGAGCCGCGCGCCCGCGCCCCGCAGGCTGAGCGTGGCGTCGGTCTTGCCGGTCAGGTCCTCGTCCAGCAGGCCCAGCGTCAGGCCGGTGAGCTGGGCGCGGATGTCGGTCCCGGCGTCGGAGAGCCGGCCGTCGAGGTCGACGCGCCCGCCGTCAGAGGCCGCGAGCTTCAGGCGCGCGCTCTGCTCGGGCCCGCCGAAGCGGATCTGGGCGGTCTCGAGAGTGCGCAGTTCGCGGCCGCCCAGCCGGCCCTGCCCGTCGAAGCTCGCCGCATAGCCGGGCCTGGCTTCGGCGAAGCTCCCGCGCCCGTTGAAGCCCCAGGCGCCGCCGTCGGAAACGCCGGTCGCCTGGGCCGCGTAGGGCAGCCGCGCCATGGGCCCCTCGGCGGTCAGCTTGCCGGCGCGGACGGTGAAGGCCGCGCCGAGCGGCCGCGCGTTCTCGGCGGTCAGGTTGAGCGCGGCGCGCGGGCCGCCCGCCGCCTCGGCGAGGCGCACGGTCCCGGCGACCTTGCCGCCGTCCAGGAAGGCGCCACGGGTGACGGCGAGCTGCAGGTCGGCGGCCGAGGGCGAATTGCGGCGCAGCGACAGTGATCCGGACGCCTGGACGCCGCCCGCGTCCAGCGACAGGGCGGTCAGGTCGATCCCGCCCTCAGGGAAGCGGAAGTCCGAGCGCGCCCGGGCCGGGCCATAGGCGCTGGTCGCGGTGAGCGCGAAGGCGCCGCTTGAGCCGTCCGGCTTGCGGGCGAAGCTCAGCGTCAGGTGCGCGTCCTTGAGCGGCAGGCGCGGCACGTCGATGGCGGCCAGGTCGGCGGTCAGGTCGGCGCGGGGTGCGCTGAGCGCGCCGGCGATGGCGCCGGAGCCCTTGGCCTTGCCGGCGATCTCGATGGGGCCGGCCTGGAACGGCCCCTCGGCGCTCCAGTCGACCTTGAAGGCGAGGCCGCCGTCGGGGGCCAGCGCGCCCGCCGTCGTGGCGTTGAGCGCCGCGCCGTTGAGGCTGGCCTGCGCGACGGTCAGGCGGCGGGCCAGCAGGCTCGCCTGGGCCTTCAGCTGCGGCTTGGGCCCCAGCAGGCGATCGAGTTCCGGATAGCCGGTGGCGAAACGGTCGCCGCGGGCGTCGAGGCTGAAGGTCCAGGGCTGGCCAGCCCTGCCCTGCCCCGCCGACCAGTCCGCCTGAGCCGACCCCGTTGCGCCCGTGTGGGCCTGGGCCAGGTTGGAGATGGCCGCCTTGCCCTTGAAGGTCAGGCCGCCCAGCAGGCCGCGCCCGCCGGTGGCGTCGAGCTTCAACCCCGCGCCGGCGACCTGCAGTTCGCGCATCAAGAGGCGGCCATCGGCGAGCCGGCTCCCATCGAAGCTCGCCCGCGGCGACGCGCCCAGCAGGGCCGCCACATAGCCGCCGCCCCGGCCGCCGGCCCCGGTGAGCCTCGTCTTGATGTCCCACTGACCGGCGGCCTCGGCGATTTCCAGCGGGCCGGACGCCTGGGCGAGCGCGTAGTCGCCGACGCCCGCCTTCGACACCGCCGCCGAGCCCGCAAACCGCCAGCCTGCCTTGGCCTGGGTGATCCGGCCCTCGATCCGCGCCGGCCCCATCTGCGGACCGCCCGTGATGCGCGACAGCGCCGCGGTCTCCGCCGTGACGCTCAGCCCCTGCGGGCCCAGCGTGCGCCGGCCGAGGTCGCCGAAGCCCACCGCCCGCAGCGTCAGGTTCTCCGAGGCTGCGCGGCCGTCCAGGGCGAAGAGGTCCGGCCCCGCGCGCCGCCCGGCCAGCACGAAGCTCGCCCGCGGCCCGAAGCGCTGGGCGTAGGGCGCGGTCAGCGCGGACGCGGTGAGCAGGACCGCGCCATGGGCGTCGCCGCCGTCCTTGCTCCAGGCGCCCTCAAGTCGCAGCGGCTGGACCGCGCCGGAGTTGGCGAAGGCGGTGAATTGGCCGGCCGACAGCTTGCCGCCCGCGGTCACCTCCACCAGGAACGGCTGTTTCGCCGACAGGCCGATGGCGCCGGCGAGCGCGCCGCCCTGCGCCTCCTCGCCGTCGATGCGCAGCATCAGGGGCCGGGCCTTCGCCAGGTCGTAGTCGACGTTCAGATAGTCGCCGGGATGCAGCACGCTGGCGACGCGCGCCTGGCCGCGCATGTCGTTGTTGCGCTCGACGTCGAGGTTCAAGCCAACATCGTAGACGCCGCGCTCATAGCTGAAGGCCGGGGCCAGCTCGACGCGGGCGTTGGCGCGGTCGATGTGGAAGGAGAGCGGAAGACCGGTGTCCTCGCCCTTCTTGGTGAGCGTCGGGCGGCGCAGCACTTTCAGCGCCTGAACATCGATGCGGCTGGCATGGAAATTCCGCCGCAGGAGTTGCAGGTAAGTCCATGTCATATGGACGTTATCCGCCTCCAGCCAGACGCCGTTCTCGTCGCGCACGGTGAGGCGGCGCACCGAGACGTCGCGCCAGATGTCGCCGCTCAGCCCCTCGATCTTCAGCCGCCCGAAACGGCCGACCTTCAGCCCGTCGGCGCCGGCCTCGATCAAGAGCCGCGTCTGCGGCAGCAGCACCCCGAACCGCGCGCCGGCCAGGAACAGGCCGACCAGCGCGACCGCGATCAAGGCCCCTATTCCCAGGGTCCGCGCCCGGCGCGCCCGGCGCAGAGGAAGGGGCGTTTCCTCGGTCAAAAGCTCTGTCCGATGCTGACGTAGACCTGCAGCGGCGCCTCGCCCCTGCGGCTGGTGACCGGGGTCGCCAGGTCCACGCGGATCGGGCCGAAGCCCAGGTTGTAGCGCACGCCAAGGCCCGCCCCGACGCTGAGCTCGCGGAAGCTCGGAAACTGGGCGCCGCCCACCGTGCCGGCGTCGACGAAGGCCACCAGCCCCCACTTCTCCGTGAGCCGGTGGCGCAGCTCCACCGAGGTCTCGGCGAGCGAGAGACCGCCCTCCGGCGTGTTGTCGGCGAGCCTTGGCCCCACCTCCTGGAAACCGAAGCCGCGCACCGAGCCGCCGCCGCCGGCGTAGAACCGCTGCGGCGCCGGGATATCGCCCAGCGAGCCGTCGGTGATGCTGCCCAGGCGGACGCGGGCCGCCAGCACCGTGTCGCCCCGCACGTCGAACGGCAGATAGCCGGAGACCTGGCCTTGCAGCTTCACATAGGGCAGCACGCCGTCGCCGGTGAGCAGGGTGGGCTCGATCCGGGCGCTGATCCGCCAGCCGCGCCGGGGATCCAGCGGATTGTCCGAACGGTCCAGAGCCATGTCGGCGAGCGCGGCGAAGGTCACCAGATCGCGGCCCAGGGGCGTCAGCGTCTGAAGGCCCAGCTCATCGACCCGGCTGGCGTCGATCGAGCCGCCCCAGGTGAAATAGGTCCCGGTCAGGCCGAAGGTGGCGTCCTGGCCCCAGCGGTGGGTGACGTCGAAGCTGGCCATGACGCCCTGCTGGTCATAGGCCGGCGTATTGCTGCGGTAGACGGCGGCGCGCAGCGAAAGCGTCTGTTTCGGCGTGTCCCAGTGCGGCAGGCTGAGGTCGAGCTGCAGGCGGGAATCCAGGTTGGAGTAGCGGCCGAGCACCGAGAAGGTGTCGGCGCGGCCCAGCCAGTTGTAGCGCGTCCACTTGGCGTCGACGCCGACCCCGTCGGTGGTGTCGTAGCTGGCGCCCGCCTCGATGGTCCGCTTCTGCCGCTCCGCCAGGCTGACGACCACCGGCCGCAGGCCGTCGGGGGTGACGTCGCTGGCCGGGGCCAAGGCCACGGTCACCGACTCGTAGACCGCGGTGTCCAGCAGCCGCCGCTCCAGCTCCGCCACATCGTCGGGATCGTAGGCCTGCCCGTGCTTCCAGGGCGCCAGATGCTGCAGCCATTCGGGATGGGTGCGGCCCTTGCTGTCGAGCTGGATGGAATCCAGGTGGACCAGCGGCCCCGCCTCGATCCGGTAGTCAGGGTTCACGGTGTTGTCGGCGTGGTCGACGGTGACCTCGCGCGGCTGGGCCTTCACGTCGGCGTATCCGCGCTTCTGCACGGCGGCGACCACGCGGCCCTCGGCGGCGACCACGTCGGCGGCGCGGCCGGGGTCGCCGGGCCTCAGCGCCATGGCGGCCTGGGCGGCGGCCAGGGCGGCGGGGTCCGGGAGGGCGCCGATCCAGTCGAGCTTCGCCTGGCCCAGCTTGAAACGCGGCCCAGGGGCGATCCTCACCAGCGCCTTGGGCGCGTCGCCCTCGCCCACGTCGGGTTGGACGTCGTAGGCGTAGTAGCCTTCGGAGCGCAGGACGGTGATGGCGTCCTCGGCGGCCTCGCGGGCGCGGCGGCGGGCCTCGAAGCGGTTCTCGATCGGCCGCTCGGCGGCGCCCACGGCGCGGGTGACCGCGGCCCGCAGGTCGGCGGGCAAGTCGCCTTCGATCTGGGCCTTCGGCTCAGCGGCCAAGGCGGCGGAAGGCAGGCCCTGCAAGCAAAGGGCGGCTCCAGCCGTCACCGCGTAGAAAAGACGAGCCAAGCTCTCGAATCCTCGCGCCCCTGTCCGGATGTACCGGCGGCCCTCCTGGCTGTCACCTACGGGCCAGTACTTAGGCGCCCAAAGCCTGGGCGCCCGGCGCTGCGACGGCGTTCGACGGACGAATGGCCGCGCCCACCTTTCAGCGAAGCCTTAAGGGTCTTAAGGATCGTTGGGTGGGAAAAGGAAGATCGCGCGTGAGTGTGGAGGCCATTCAGGCCGAAGCGGCCAGCCGGGGCGGGGAAATCCGCGGCCCCGCCCTGCCCTATGACGAAATGCGCGACGGCAAGGGCGGCGTGCGGCCGCATTACGCGGCGCTGGCCGAACGCATCGACACCCTGAGCGCCGACGAATTGGCCGAGCGGCAGAAGACGCTGGAGCGCTTCTTCCTGCTGCAGGGCATCACCTTCACCGTCTACGGCGCGGAGAGCACCACCGAGCGGATCATCCCCACCGACCTGTTGCCGCGGATCATCGCGGCCGAGGAGTGGAAGGTCATCGAAGCCGGACTGACCCAGCGGCTGAAGGCGCTGAACATGTTCCTGGCCGACATCTATTCCGGCCAGCAGATCCTGATGGACGGCGTGGTGCCCCGCGACCTCGTGCTGAGCGCGCCCTCCTACCGGCGCGAGATGCAGAACCTCTATGTGCCGCACGGCGCCTACGCCAACGTCTGCGGCTCGGACCTGATCCGCCAGGAGGACGGCCAGTTCGCCGTCCTGGAGGACAATCTGCGGGTGCCGTCCGGCGTCTCCTACATGCTGGCCAACCGCGAGGCGTCCAAGCGGGTGTTCCCGGGCACGTTCCGGGGGGCTGGGGTTCGGCCGATCGACCGCTATCCGGACCTGCTCCTGACCACGCTGAAGTCCATGGCGGCGGACTGGCGGCCGAATCCGCAGGTCGTGGTGCTGACGCCCGGCGTCTACAACTCCGCCTATTTCGAGCACGCCTATCTGGCGCGGCTGATGGGCGTGCCGCTGGTCGAGGGCCGCGACCTCGTGGTGCACGACAACATGGTCTACATGCGCACGACCACCGGTCTGCGCCGGATCGACATCGTCTATCGCCGTGTCGACGACGACTTCATCGACCCCCTCACGTTCCGGCGGGACAGCGGCCTGGGGTCGGCCGGCCTGTTCAACGCCTACCGCGCCGGCAATGTGGTCATCTGCAATGCGCCGGGCACCGGGGTCGCCGACGACAAGGCGGTCTACGCCTACGTGCCGGAGATCATCCGCTATTACCTGGGCGAAGACGCCATCCTGCCCAATATCGAGACCTTCCTCTGCCGCGAGCCCGCGCAGCTCAGCCACGTGCTGGCCAATCTCGACAAGTTCGTGGTCAAGGCGGTAGGCGCGTCGGGGGGCTACGGCATGCTGGTCGGCCCGCACTCCACCAAGGCCCAGCAGGACGAGTTCGCCGCGGCCCTGAAGGCCGACCCCAACAACTACATCGCCCAGCCGACCATCCAGCTCTCCACCGCCCCCTGCCTGATCGACCATGAGATCGATTCCCGGCACGTCGATCTGCGGCCCTTCATCCTGTCCGGCGAAAAGATCGCGGTGACGCCGGGCGCGCTGACGCGGGTGGCGCTGCGCAAGGGTTCGCTGGTGGTCAACTCCAGCCAGGGCGGCGGGTCGAAGGACACCTGGGTGCTGACCGACAAGAAAGATCTGCAGCCATGATGTTGGGCATGGTTGCCGGGAAGATGCTCGCATGATGCTCGCTCGGGTGGCGGACAGCCTCTACTGGATCGGCCGCTATGTGGAGCGGGCCGAGCACCTGTGCCGGCTCTCCGACGTCATGCTGACCGCGACGCTGGACCGCACGGAATCGGCCACCCAGATCGCCCGCATCGCGCTGGCCGCCGTGGGCGATCCCGACGACGCCGGCAAGGCGCGCAACCCCTACGAGGCGGCGCTGGCGCTGGTGCTGGACCGCGACGATCCAGGGTCGGTCGCCAGTTCGCTGGGGCTGGCGCGGGAGAACGCGCGGCAGGTGCGCGACCAGATCACCACCGAGACCTGGGAACGGCTGAACCTGGTCCACCTGCGGATGAGCGACGCCCAAGCCGGCCGCGCCTTCGCCGACGGCAGCCAGGCTTTCCTGCACGAGACCATCGCCGACCTGCACCTGTTCAAGGGGGCGGCCGACGCCACCATGAGCCACGGCGAGGGTTGGCGGTTCCTGCTGCTGGGCGTCTATCTGGAGCGCGCCCAGCTGATCGGGGCCCTGCTGGAGGTCTGTTTCGGCGACCGGCGCCGCCGTCCGATCACCGATCACTCGGCGCTGACCAGCCTCTTGCGGATGAGTTGCGCGCTGGAGCCGTACCTGCGGGTCTACACCGCCGACATGCAGCCGCGCTTCATCCTGGAATTCCTGCTGCTCGACGAGGACTTCCCGCGCTCGGTGCGCTTCTGCACCGCGCGCATCGAGGAGCACCTGACCTCGATCAGCCGCCATGTGGAGGCGGCCGGCGTCTCCGGCCCCGACCGTCTGGCCGGGCGCCTGCGCGCGCGCCTGCAGTACGCCGACATCGGCGAGGTGCAGGCCGGCGGCGCCAGCGCCTTCCTGGGCGCGGTGCTGGACGAGTGCGCCGCGGTGCACCGCCAAGTCTACGAGACCTTCGTCGCCTATACCCTCGAACAGCGTCTGCCGGCGTAAGGACCCAAAACCCCGTGCTCCTCTCCGTCCGCCACTCGACCCGCTACCAGTACGACCAGCCGGTGCGCGAGAGCGTCATGGAGCTGTGGATGCAGCCGCAGAAGCGGGCCAATCAGCGGCTGGTCAGCTTCGACCTCGACATCGACCCGGCCGCCCAGCTGTTCTCCTACGCCGACACTTTCGGCAACGCGGTCTATCACTTCGACATCCCCCAGCCGCACGAGCGGCTGAACATCACCGCGCGCTCGGCGGTGGAGACCGAACCGCTGGCCGACCTGCCCGCCCAGCTCGACCGCGGCGAGTGGGACCGGCTGAAGTCCGACTTCGTGGTCGGCGAGCACTTCGACTTCCTGCACGCCCACGGCTTCACCGGCCCGACGCAGGCCCTGCGCGCCTTCATCGCCGAGCGGAACCTGGAGGAACTGCGGGTGCGCGACCCGTTGCGCGCGGTGATGGACCTCAACCAGGTGATCTACGAGGCCTTCGCCTATGAGGCGGGCGTCACCCGCGCCGACAGCCCCATCGACGACGTGCTGAAGGCCCGCAAGGGCGTCTGCCAGGACTTCGCGCACGTGATGCTGGCGATCTGCCGCGGCTGGGGCATCCCGGCGCGCTATGTCTCCGGCTACCTGTTCACCGACCGCAAGGCCGGCGACCGCTCCGACCCCGACGCCACCCACGCCTGGGTGGAGGTGTTCCTGCCGAGCCTGCGCTGGGTGGGCTTCGACCCGACCAACAACATCATGTGCGCCGAGCGCCACATCGTCTGCGCGGTGGGCCGCGACTATTCCGACGTGCCGCCGTCGCGCGGCGTCTACAAGGGCGACGCGGAGAGCGAACTCGCGGTCGGCGTCACCGTGCGCAAGGCCCGCGCCGCGGTCTCCGAGCCGGAGTTCCTGCGCATCTCGCAGCCGGCGCCCAAGCCCGGCCAGCGCCGCGCCCAGTACTCGGGCCTGGCCTACGACCAGCAGCGCCAGCAGCAGCAACAGCAGCAGCAATAGCCGCCGGTCAGGTCTTGATCTGAGCCACCGCCTCGACGCGCGGATCGAGGGCGAAGTCGCAGGGGGCGATGAAGCCTAGACCGTCCCAGGGGATCTCCAGATCCAGCTCCTTGAAGCAGCGGGCGACGTATTCCGAGCAGATGAACGCGTTCCGGGCGCCCAGGCTGCGCGGCATCCTGCGCTCGAAGCGGCCGAACGCGATGCGCAGCGCGATCCTGGCCATGTCGCGGGTGGAGAACTTGTCGCCCAGCCGGCCGAAGGCGAATTTCGCCATCTTCTTCATGGGTTGCCGGCGGGACTTCGCCGACATGCCCTTGTGGCGGGCCAGCAGGATCTGTCCCGGATAGGGGCTGACGCCGCTGCTGGTGCGGCTGATGAAGCTGGACAGCGGCACGGCGCGCACGCCGATCTTCTCGACGCTCTCCAGCACGATCACCCGGTCGATCTCCTCCAGG
The DNA here is from genome assembly GCF_035309685.1 of Phenylobacterium sp. Classification (GTDB taxonomy): domain Bacteria; phylum Pseudomonadota; class Alphaproteobacteria; order Caulobacterales; family Caulobacteraceae; genus Phenylobacterium. Next base: position 74,358 of record NZ_DATGEX010000043.1, on the reverse strand, counting down.
CGGTAGGCGATGGCGACGTGGCTCCACGGGCTCTTGGTCGCCCAGCGGATCAGCCGCGAAAAGCCGTCGGTCGCCGAGCAGAGCAATAGGTCGCCGTCGCGCACGGTCTCGCGCACCTCGGCGTAGGGCCTGGGCGCCAACGCGCTCAGGATGTTGGGATCGATGGTCATCGCCAGCCTAACGCAAAGCCAAGCTCTAGGCTCAACGGCCTGGCGCGGAACAAGGCGCTGCGGCGGGAAGGCGTTCTTGCGACGACGCCCTGACCCTCCGTCCAAACGGGGCCGAGATGGCGCACCGGAGGGCCGTCGTAGCCCGCCGCAGCCCGGTTATTCTAGGCGCAGAGGCGCAGCGCAACAAACTTGCCACGCAAGGGGTGCATAGGGCGGGGAAAGGGCGACTTTCGGGGAGTGAGTGGATGATGTCATTTCGGATCTTGGCGGCGACGGCGCTTTCCGCGGCCCTGGCCTTGCCGGCTGCGGCCGCACCGCCGATGGCGTCCGGCGCGTTGGAAGGCGTGCCGCGCTACGACCACGTCTTCGTCATCGTCGAGGAGAACAAGGACTACAGCCAGATCCTCAATCCCGCCGCGGCGCCCAACATCGCGGGCCTGGCCGCCAAATACGGCGACGCCGCGCAGTTCTTCGGCGAAGGCCATCCGAGCGAGGGCAACTATGTGGCGCTCCTGGGCGGCGACAATCTGGGCATGCATGACGACGACGCCTTCTACTGCACGCCCGGCTCGACCCAGCCCTACTGCGGCGGCGCGGCCAAGCCCGGCTACCGCGACCACACCGCCCACACCCCGCACCTGGGCGACCAGCTGGCCGCCGCCGGCCTGACCTGGAAGGGCTACTACGAGAACCTGCCGGAGCCCGGCTCACTGGCCATCGTGGCGGGCGACCCCAAGTCGACCAACAGCATGAAGACCGCCTCGCTCTACGCGGCCAAGCACACCGGCTTCACCAACTTCGAGAGCACGCAGAAGGACCCCCATCGGGCCGAGCGCCTGGTGGATTTCGGGCAGTTGGACCGCGACCTCGCCGCCGACGCCCTGCCCAGCTTCGCGCTCATCGTGCCCAACCAGTGCAACGAGATGCACGGCCTGGGCGTCCCCGATGCGCCGGCCGATTGCCAGAGCGGCAACACCGCGGGCCTAATCCGCCGGGGCGACGCGGTGACGGGCGAGCTGGTCCGCCGCCTGCAGGCGACGAAGGCCTGGAAGGGCGCCGGCAACGTCGCCATCGTCATCACCTTCGACGAAGGCGTCGGCGGCTCGCACGAAGGCTGTTGCGACGGCGCGCCCGCCGGGACCAGCCTGGGCGGCGGCCACATCCCGACCATCGTCATCACCAACCACGGCCCGCGCGGCCTGCAGGATCAGACGGCCTACAACCACTATTCGCTGCTCAGAACCCTCGAGGACGCCTTCGGGATCGCCGAGCACCTGAGCCACGCGGCCGACACCGCCAAGGGCGTGCGGCCGATGACGGCCTTGTTCGCGGTCAAGGACGCCCGCTAGCGATCGGAAGATTGGTAGGCCGGGTGAGGTTCGAACTCACGACCATTCGATTAAAAGTCGAATGCTCTACCACTGAGCTACCGGCCCACATTCGCATGGCTCTGATGGCCCGGGCGAAGCGGCGCGGACCTTAGGCGCCGCACCCTCTCGACGCAAGGCGCCAAGGCGCCCAGAACTCGCCAGGATTTCGGTTAAGCTGGCCGCCGATGCGTTACGCGACCATCCTTGCCAGCTGCGCCGCGGCTTTTGTGCTGCCGGCCCTCATGCTGGCCGCCTGCGTGACCGCGCCTGAAAACGGCTCGCCGAAGGTGCAGACCACCGCCGAGGCCGACCGCGAGGGCGTCAAGGGCGTCGCGGAATCGCCGCTGCGCGACCTCAACGTGCTGCGCACCAAGATCCCCGAGGTGCTGCTGCAGGCGATGGCCGATCCCTACGAGCGCCCGGCGGGCGGCCGCTGCATCGACCTGGTCGCGCGGCTGAACCCGCTGAACGACGCGCTCGGCGACGATCTCGACCTCACCGCCAAGGCCGCTGAGGATGGGATGATGGCCAAGGGCAAGACCACGGCGTTGACCCTGGCCTCGGGCGCCGCCAGCGACGTGATCCCGTTCCGCGGCTGGATCCGCAAGCTTTCGGGCGCCGAACAGCACGACAAATACGTCCAGGCGGCGATCACCGCAGGCGCGGTGCGGCGCGCCTATCTGAAGGGCCTGGGCGAGGCCAAGGGCTGCAATCCGCCCGCCACGCCGTCGCACGAACTGGCCGGCGCGCCGATCATCGACCAGGCGATGAAGCCGAAGTACCCGATCCGCCAGCAGTAGGCGGATCGCGCCGCAGTTCGCGCTGATAGCGGCCTTCGCGGCGCAGCTGCGCCGCCTGCGCCGCGCGCAGGGCAAGATCCGGCCCGATGGCCGTCAGCATGGCCGGGCTGCGTCGGCCCTCGCGGAAGTCGGCCACGACGCGCAAATTGATGTCGGCGGTGCGGACGGCGAAGAGGCCCATCAAGCCCTGGTGCCCGAGCATGGCGACCGCGACCGCGATCACTGCGGCGTCCCTGGCGCGCGGGCGGCGGGCCCGGAACCTGCGCATATACGGCAAGGCCAGAACCCAGAGGCCGACATGCAATGGGATCATGAAGGCCGCGTAGCGCATGGGCACAAGGCTCGGCGCGGTGGCGCCGGTCCTCGCCAGACCGGCCATGGCGGCGGTGCCCAGCGAGAACAGGATCAGGGCGCCGGCGATCCGCGCTGTCCCCTGCGCCTCCTGCCGGAAGGCGCCGGCCAACGCCACCAGCGACACCGCCAGCACGACGACGCCCAGCGGCAGCCCAGCCGCCGGAACCGCCCTCACCCACGGCAGGGCCAGATAGTTCAGGATCAGCTCGACCGACTGCAGCCCCCCGCCGTGCACCGCCAGGCCGCTGGTCGCATAGCTCTGGCCGAACAGGTAGATGGCGGCGAAGCTCACGCTCATGGACGCCAGCGGCAGCACGTGGCGCGGCTTGTCCGACCGCCAGAACACAAACAGCAAGGCGGGCCAGACCGCGAGACCGGCGGCGCTGCCCAGGCCGGCGGCCGGCGCACAGACCAGGAAGCTGAGGAAGAGCCTCCACCTGCGCCATCGGACCTGCCTTTGCACCAGCAGGATCGCGGCGACCGCGAAGAGCAGGGCCTGGACGTAGGTGATGTTGATGTCGGCCGTGGCGTCGAGGATGTCGCAGCCCATCAGGCTGAGCGCAAGCGCCACGCCGCCGCCGATCAGCCCCAGGCCAGGGCCGGCCGCGCGGCTTGCGAACCGCGCCAGCATCGCCGCGGTCGCGGCCAGGCAGATGACGCCGACCGCGAGGAACAGGTAGCCGCTGGCCCCGAACGCCCGGATGTCGAGCGCCAGCACCGTGAAGGTCCAGACCAGGTGGTGGAAGTTGTGCGGCGCCCAGAGGTAGCGGCCCAGGTTCCCGTCGGCCTGCCAGGCCCGCCAGCGCGCCAGCCAGTCGTACATGTCCGAATAGGGCTCGAGGATCGAAGTCCGCCAGACCAGCCAACCCGCAACCCCCAAATAGATCGCCAGCGCGCCCGCGAAGGCCGCCCGCGCCGGTCGGCTCAGGCGCTGGCCTTCGCTCAAGGCCTGGCCTGCCGCGCGTGGAAGTCTTTGCGGAAGGCCTCCAGCCTCCCTTCGCCGATGGCGGCGCGCAGGGCGGCCATCAGCTGCTGGAAGAAGGCCAGGTTGTGCCAGGAGAGCAGCACCTGGCCGAGGATCTCCTCCGACTTCACCAGGTGGTGCAGATAGGCCTTGGAATAGTCGCGGCTGGCCGGGCAGGCGCTTATGGGATCGAGCGGCGCCTCGTCGTCGGTGAAGCGGGCGTTCTTCAGGTTGATCGAGCCCTCCCAGGTCCAGGCCTGGCCGTGCCGGCCAGATCGGGTTGGCAGCACGCAGTCGAACATGTCGACGCCGCGGGCGACAGCTTCCACGATGTCGATGGGCTTGCCGACCCCCATCAGATAGCGCGGGCGATCCGCCGGCAGCATGCCCGGCGCATAGTCCAGCACCTCCACCATGCCGGCGTGCCCCTCGCCAACCGCCAGGCCGCCGATGGCGTAGCCGTCGAAGCCGGTTTCGGTCAGCCGCTCAGCGGACTCGCGACGCAGCGCTTCCGACATGCCACCCTGCTGGATGCCGAACAGCGCCTGGGTCTCGCGCTCGCCGAACGCCGCCTTCGAGCGCTCGCCCCAGCGGGCCGAGCGGCGCATGGCGTCGGCGGCGCGATCCTCGGTGGTCGGCAGGGACACCAGTTCGTCCAGCTGCATGACGATGTCGGACCCCAGCAAGTCGGCCTGGATCTCGATGGAGCGTTCCGGGGTCAGCACATGCTTGGAGCCGTCGATGTGGCTCTGGAAGGTGACCGCGGCCTCGGTGACCTTGGAGATCTTCGACAGGCTCATGACCTGGAAGCCGCCGCTGTCGGTGAGGATCGGCTTTTCCCAACGCATGAACCGGTGCAGGCCGCCCAGCCGCGCCACCCGCTCCGCCGTCGGCCGCAGCATCAGGTGATAGGTGTTGCCGAGCAGGATGTCGGCGCCGGTCTGGGCCACCTGTTCCACGGTCAGGGCCTTGACCGTCCCGGCCGTGCCCACCGGCATGAAGGCGGGCGTGCGGATCTCGCCGCGCGGGGTGGCGAGCAGGCCGGTGCGCGCCTTGCCGTCGGTGGCGGCGATGGTGAAGGGAAAGGCCGCCATCAGGCCGCCCGCCCCAAATCTGCACGCCACAGCAGGCTGGAGTCGCCGTAGGAATAGAACCGGTAGCCGGTGGCGATGGCGTGCTCATAGGCCGCGCGCATGGCCGTCTGGCCGGCGAAGGCGCTCACCAGCATGAACAGCGTCGAGCGCGGCAGGTGGAAGTTGGTCATCAGGCCATCGGCGGCGCGGAACCGGTAGCCGGGGGTGATGAAGATTGCCGTCTCGTCCATGAACGGGCGGATCACCCCGTCCTCGCCGGTCGCCGACTCCAGCAGGCGCAGCGAGGTGGTGCCGACGCAGACGATGCGCCCGCCCGCGCGGCGAATAGCGTTCAGACGATCCGCCGTCGCGGCGTCCACCTCGCCCCATTCCGGGTGCATGCGGTGCTCCGCCACCACCTGCGTCTTCACCGGCAGGAAGGTGCCGGCGCCCACATGCAGGGTGACGAACGCGGTCTCGACCCCTGCCGCCGCCAGCCGGTCGAACAGCTGCGGCGTGAAATGCAGGCCCGCCGTGGGCGCGGCGACCGAGCCGTCCACCTCAGCGTAGACCGTCTGGTAGTCGGCCCTGTCCCGCTCGTCCTGCGCCCGCTTGGCGGCGATGTAGGGCGGCAGCGGCATGGCCCCGCGCTCAGCGATGGCGGCGTCCAGGTCAGGGCCGGAGAGGTCGAAGCTCAGCGTCACCTCGCCGCCCTCGCCCTTGGCGGTGATCGCGGCGTCCAGCGCGCCCAGCAGGCAGGCCCGGTCGGAACTCTCGCCGAACACCACCCGGTCGCCGACCGCCAACCGCTTGCCGGGCCGCATGAAGGCGGTCCACTGATGCGGCGAAAGCCGGCGGTGCAGCGTCGCTTCGCAGATCAGCCGGTGTTCGCCGCGATGGCGCATACCTTTCAGCCGCGCCGGGATCACCCTGGTGTCGTTCAGCACCAGCACGTCGCCCGCCCGCAGCAGGCCCGGCAGGTCGCGGACGCTGAGGTCGCGCATCGCCTCCCCCGGCGTCACCAACAGCAGGCGCGCCGCGTCGCGAGGGCTCACCGGCCGCAACGCAATGTTTGCGTCGGGAAGATGGAAATCAAAATCGCTTAGCTGCATGAAGGCCCGGTGAAGCGCATGCGACTGGGCGCGCGTCAAGCAGGGCTCGCGGAATGCGCCTGATGCAAAGGATCCTCGGCGGCTGCGGAGTTTTGCTGGCGGGCGTCTGCGCGGCGCTTGCGCTGCTGGCCCAGGGCGGCCGGTTCAGCGCCACGCTGGACCTGATCACCCACGTCGCTCCGCTGTTGCTGGCCGCTGCCGTTGTCGCAGCCCTCCTTTCGACCCTCGGGGTCGACCGGACCCGCCGGACCGGTCTCGTCCTCGCCGCCGTAGGCGTGGTCGCGGCCGGTGCGTTGATCCTGCCCGAATTCCTGCGTTCGACCGGTCCGGTCGCCCCTCCGGACGCGCCTAATCAGATCAAGGTCATCGAGTTCAACGCCTGGCAGGAAAACCGCAACCCGAAGGCCGTCGTCGACTGGCTGCAGCGTGAAAACCCCGACTTCTTCTTCCTGACCGAACCGACCCCCGTGCTGCTCAATCTGATCAGGGTCCGGACCGGCTGGAAGACCATGGGGTCGCAGAGCAACACCATCGGCTTCGCGCATGACCGCTACCTGATCATGGACCGCCCCATCGAGCCGCCGAAGGGCGTGACCTTCGTCAACGCCACCTTCCCCAACGCCACCGGGCCCATCGAAATGGTGATCACTCACCTCAGGTGGCCCACCGAAGTTCGTCTCCATGCGCTGGGCGACGCCACCTTGCGCGATGTTTTGGCCCAGCGGCCGCGAGATCGGATGGTTCTGGCCGGCGATTTCAATTCGACGCCCTGGTCCTTCGCGCGGCGGCGCGACGACACGGCCTACGGCCTGATCCGCCGCGACCGGGCGCTCGCCACCTGGCCGACCGGACACGCGGGCCCCTGGCCCTTGCCCGCGCCCTTCCCTTTCCTGCCGATCGACCACGTCTACGCCGGTCCGGGCTGGGCGACGGTCAGCGTGAAGCGCGGCCCGCCGCTAGGGTCCGATCACTATCCGATCGTGGTGATGCTGGCGCCCGTGGCGCCGCGCCCAGCCGCGCCCTAGGCGTCCGCGGCGACCTTCATCGAGACGATGTGGCCGGGATCGCGCGGCGGCTCGCCCTTGGGCAGGGCGTCGACGTGCTCCATGCCCTCGGTCACCTCGCCCCAGACGGTGTATTTGCCGTCGAGGAAGCGGGCGTCGTCGAAGCAGATGAAGAACTGGCTGTTGGCCGAGTTCTCGCTGGCGCTGCGGGCCATGGAGCAGACGCCGCGCACATGCGGCTCGCGCGAAAACTCCGCCGGCAGGTTCGGCTTCTTGGAGCCGCCCATGCCGGTGCCGGTCGGGTCGCCGCCCTGGGCCATGAAGGCCGGGATCACGCGGTGGAAGACCACGCCATCGTAGAAGCCCTCGCGCGCCAGTTCCTTGATTCGCGCCACATGCAGCGGGGCCAGATCCGGGCGCAGCTTGATGGTCACGAGACCCGTCGAGAGCTGCAGCAGCAGGGTGTCTTCGCCCCCTTTGGGCTTGGCCGGGGCCTTGCTGGCGGTCTTGGCGGTCGCGGCTTTCGCCTTGGCTTTGGGAGCCATCATTTCACCTCTACTGGAATGTCGACGTCGCAGGCCGTGAAGTCGGAGCCCTTGGCCGCGCGCACGCGGTCGATCTGCGCCCTGAACCACGGCCCCTTGGGATCGATGACCCGCACCTTCGGCCGGGTCGCCTCGGGCAAATCGGCGAGCAGGCGGACGTGTTCCATATAGTCCTGCGGCTGCTCGACCGGCTCGCCGGTCTTGATCGCGCGCACCACGTCCTCACCGGCGATCACCCGGCCCCAGGCGGTGTATTTCCGCTCCAGCGAGGGATAGGGGTAGCGCATCAGGAAGAACTGGCTGTTGCCGCTGTCGGGGTTCTCGTCGCGGGCCATGCCCATCACGCCCTGGCAATAGAGCGCCCAGGCGGTGACCTTCTGGTCCTTGGTCATGGCGGCGAGTTGCATCGACTGGCTCTCCACCGGCAGCGACTTGGTGAAGCCGATCTCGGCGACCGTCTGGTCGACCGCCAGCACGAACGGCAGGTCGGCGCCGCGGCGGAAGGTGAACTCGGCGGGGATGTTCGGCTTGGACGAACCGCCCTGGCCGTTGTTCTGCGGATCGCCCGTCTGGGCCATGAACCTGTCGATGACCCGGAAGAATTTCAGGCCGTCGTAGAACCCTTCGTGCGCCAGCGCGCGCACCTGGGCGACGTGCTGCGGCGCGACCTCGCCGACCATCTCGACCAGAATCCGGCCCTTGTTGGTGTCGATCACCAGGACGTCGTTCGGGTCGGGGGTGCGCCAATCGGCGGGACCGGGGCCGCCGGGCGCAGCGGGCTGGGCCGCTGCGGCGGGCGCCGCGGCCGGCGGGGCCTTGGGCTTGGGCGCGGCCGAGGCGGTGACGGCGACGGCCGCGGCGCAGGCGGCGAGCAAGAGCGTGCGGTTCATGCAAATCCTCGTAGCGGGCCTCAGGCCCGGACGCCAGCGCTCGGTCGAGCCGCCGGGCGCGCTCAGCCGCGGCCCGCCTTGGCCATCAGGCGATCCTTGACGCTGGGGCTGACGAAGCGGGTCACGTCGCCGCCCAGGATCGCGATCTCCTTCACCAGCTTGGAGGCGATGGCCAGGTGGCGCGGGTCGGCCATCAGGAACACCGTCTCGATGTCCCGGTCGAGCTGCTGATTCATGGCGGTGATCGAGAACTCGAACTCGAAGTCCGACACGGCGCGCAGGCCCCGCACCATGATTCCCGCGCCGATCTCGCGGGCGAAATGGGTGGTCAGCCCCTTGTAGGGCTGCACGACGATCTCGGTGGAGGCGCGGAACGGCGCCACAGCCTCCTCGACCATCGCCACCCGCTCCTCAAGAGCGAACATCGGGCTCTTGCCGGTGTCGATCGCGACGCCCAGCACCAGCTTGTCGACCAGTTTCACCGCGCGGCCGATGATGTCGGTATGGCCGTTGTGGATCGGATCGAAGCTGCCCGGATAGAGCCCGACACGGGTCATGCGGCTTGGTCCCCAAACAACCGAGCTTCGCCTTTCGCCGCCGGACGCGGTTCTGGCAAGGGGAAATCGCCGCAAGCCTCTGAAATTGGGGCGGCCGAACTCAGGCCCGCGGACTCAGGCCCGCGAACTCAGGTTCCGGACCCTGGAATCCACGGCAGGATCATCGACACCCGCTTCTGGTAGCCGCGGTAGGTGTCGCCGAACACGCCGATCAGGTCGTGCTCCTCGAACTGGATGGCGATCAGGATGTAGCCGGTCGTGGCGACGGCGAACACCAGGTGGCCGAGGCTCATGGTCGGCGCCGCCCAGAAGGCGACGATGAAGCCGGCGTAGAGCGGATGGCGCACGACGCGGTAGAACAGCGGGGTGTGGAACTCCGGCGGCGGGATCTCCTTGCCCGAGGCGTAGGCGAAAACCTGCCGCAGGCCGAACAGGTCGAAGTGGTTGATCAGGAAGGTGCTGGTGAGCACGATCAGCCAGCCCAGGCCGCTCAGCGCCAGGAGCGCGGTCGCCGCCGTCCCGCTGGTCGCCCAGATCGCCGGCGTCGGAATGGGACGCCACTGCCAGCAGATCAGGATCAGCGCGAGCGACGAGAGCAGCACATAGGTCGACCGCTCGGCGGCCGGCGGGACGATCCTGGTCCACCAGGCCTTGAAGGCCGGGCGCGCCATGACGCTGTGCTGGAGCGCGAAGACTCCGAGCAGCAGGGCGTCGACGATCAGGCTCGGGACGAGTGGGCCGGCCGCGCCGGAATCGATGGTCTTAGGAACCACCAGGCCGTCGACGAAGCCGATGGCGTAGAGGAACGCGCCGAAAAAGATGAAATAGCTCACCACGCCGTACAGAACGGTGACGATCTTGCTCATGGCTTCCCCCCGGAAATTCCGGGCGGGAACCTGAACGCCAGCAGGCAGTCTGTCAAACGGAGCTGACAGCGTTCACCGGACCGTGTTTTTCAAACTAGGTCTCGGGTGGAGTCTCTGGCGGAGTCTCTGGCGGGGCCTCATCGCTGCCTGCGCCGCCCTCGTCCGCCTGATCGGCGGCGGTGTCGTCAGCCTCATCCTCGCCGGTGTCGGCCAGCCGCTCGACCGAGACCACGTGCTCTTCGTCGGAGGTGCGGAAGATGATCACGCCCTGGGTGTTGCGGCTGGCGATGCGCACCTGGCTGACCGGGGTGCGGATAAGCTGGCCCTGGTCGGTGACCAGCAGGATCTGGTCGCTGTCCTCCACCGGGAACGAGGCGGCCAGACGGCCGCCGCGCTTGCTGAGGTCCTGGGCCAGCAGGCCCTGGCCGCCGCGCCCGGTGCGCCGGAAGTCGTAGGCCGACGAGCGCTTGCCGTAGCCCTCGGTGGAGACCGTCAGGATGAACTCCTCGGCGCCGCCCAGTTCGGCGATCCGTTCGACGCTGAGCGTCACGGTCTCGTCGGCCTCGGCATCGTCCTCTTCCGGCGGCGCGGCGGCTGTGTCCTCGCCCTCGCCCGGTTCGCCGTTGGCGGCGGCGCGCATGGCGGTGGCGTGCTTCAGGTACGCGCTGCGTTCGGCCGGCGTCGCATCCACCGAGCGCAGGATGGCCATGGAGATCACCCGATCGCCCTCGGCCAGGCGAACGCCGCGCACGCCGGTGGAATCGCGGCCGGCGAACACCCGCACCTCTTCGGTCGCGAAGCGGATGCAGCGGCCCAGCGCCGTCGTCAGCAGGATGTCGTTGACGCCGGCGTTGCAGGCGCCCACGCCGATGATCGAATCGCCCTCGTCCAGCTTCATGGCGATCTTGCCGTTGCGGCGGACGTCGACGAAATCGCTGAGCTTGTTGCGTCTTACGCCACCCGAGCGGGTCGCGAACATGATGTCGAACTGTTCCCAGGTCGCCTCGTCCTCGGGCAACGGCAGGATTGAGGTGATGCTTTCGCCCGGCTCGATCGGCAGGATATTGACCCAGGCCTTGCCGCGCGAGGTGGGCGTGCCGACCGGCAGGCGCCAGACCTTCAGCTTGTAGACCTTGCCGCCGGAGGAGAAGAACAGCATCGGCGTGTGGGTGCTGGCCGAGAAGACCCGGGTGACCGCATCCTCGTCCTTGGTCGACATGCCCGAGCGGCCTTTGCCGCCGCGGTGCTGGGTCCGGTAGATCGACAGCGGCGTGCGCTTCACATAGCCGCCGTGGGTGACGGTGATGACCATGTCCTCGCGGACGATCAGGTCCTCGTCCTCGACGTCGGCGTCGCCCTCGACGATCTCGGTGCGGCGCGGGACAGCGAAGGCCTCGCGCACCTCGACCAGCTCTTCGCGGACGATCGCCATGATCTTCTCGCGCGACGCGAGCAGCGCCAGGTAGCCGGCGATGGCCTCGGCCAGCGACTCCGCCTCGCCGAAGATCTCGTCGCGGCCCAGGCCCGTCAGGCGCGAGAGCGTCAGCGCCAGGATGGCGCGGGCCTGCTCGTCGGAGAGCCGGATCTTGTCCCCGTCGATCACCAGGGTGCGCGGGTCCTGGATCAGCTCGACCAGCGGCAGCATGTCGCCCGCCGGCCAGTCCTTGGCGATCAGCCGCTCGCGCGCTTCCGCCGGGTCCTTGGACGAGCGGATGATGTGGATGAACTCGTCGATGTTGGCCACCGCGATGGCGAGACCCACCAGCACGTGGCCGCGGTCGCGGGCCTTGGAGAGCTCGAACTTGGTGCGCCGTTCGACGACCTCTTCGCGGAAGTCCACGAAGCAGGTGATCATCTCGCGCAGGCCCATCTGCTCGGGCCGCCCGCGGTTCAGCGCCAGCATGTTGACGCCGAACGACGACTGCAGGGGCGTGTAGCGGTAGAGCTGATTGAGGATCACGTCGGCCGAGGCGTCGCGCTTCAGCTCGATGACGATCCGCATGCCCTGGCGGTCGCTCTCGTCGCGCAGGTCGCTGATGCCCTCGACCCGCTTTTCGCGCACCAGCTCGGCGATGCGCTCGACCAGCGCGGCCTTGTTGAGCTGGTAGGGGATCGAATGGATGACGATCGCCTCGCGCTCCTTGCGGATCTCCTCGACCGAGGCCACGCCGCGCATGATCACCGAGCCGCGGCCGGTCATCAGCGCCAGCCTGGGGCCGGTGCGCCCGACGATCTGGCCGCCGGTCGGGAAGTCGGGGCCCGGCACGATGTCCAGCAGAGCCTCCAGCGTGACCTCGGGGTCGTCGATATAGGCCAGGCAGGCGTCGACGATCTCGCCCAGGTTATGCGGCGGGATATTGGTGGCCATGCCGACGGCGATGCCGCCGGAGCCGTTCACCAAGAGGTTCGGGATGCGCGACGGCAGGACGACCGGCTCGCTCTCCGAGCCGTCGTAGTTGTCCTTGAAGTCGACGGTGTCCTTGTCGAGGTCGGCGAGGATCGCCACCGCCGCCTTGGTCATCCGCGATTCGGTGTAGCGCATGGCCGCGGGCGGATCGTTGTCCACCGAGCCGAAGTTCCCCTGCCCGTCGATGAGCAGCAGGTTCATGGAGAACGGCTGCGCCATGCGCACCAGGGTGTCGTAGATCGCCTGGTCGCCGTGCGGGTGATACTTGCCCATCACGTCGCCGACCACGCGGGCCGACTTCACATAGGAGCGGTCGGGCGTGTGGCCCTGCTCGCCCATGGAGAACAGGATGCGTCGGTGCACGGGCTTCAGGCCATCGCGCACGTCGGGCAGCGCCCGGCTCACGATGACGCTCATGGCGTAGTCGAGGTAGGAGCGCTTCAGCTCGTCTTCGATGGCGATAGGGGCGATGCCCCCATGCCGGTCAGCCGGCGGGGTGGTGTTTTCGTCGGTCAAGGCGGGGATTTAGCCGTTAGAATCGGACGGGTTAAGTGGGGTCCATAGTTAGCATTCGGAAGCGCCGGACGCCAACTTTCGTGCGCGCGTGCGCTCGCGCACGCACGAGCGCGCATGCGAGCGCGCCGGCCAGCGCCCGCACAGGTCCCAAGGACAGCCGCAAAACGGTCGCTTTCGGCGAACATCGATCCGCCGTTTCTGGGCGGTGACCGCGGGCCCGCGGCGTCCTATGAAGCACGCGCGACAAGGACCTAAGCTGCCCATGGCCCTATCCCTTGGCGAGCCCGCGCCGTGGTTCACGGCGCCGACGCCCAGCAACCCCGCCTTCGTGTTCGACACGGTGGGCGGGCGCTATGTGCTGCTGGTCTTCCTGCCGAAGGACGATGTGGCCGCCGCGGCCGATGCGCTGCGGGTCATCGCCCAGCAGCGGAACCAGTTCGACGACGAGCGGGTCAGCGCCTTCGTGGTGGTCCGCGATCCGGCCACCGCGGCCAGCGCCCAGGACATGCGCGGCCTGCGCTGGTTCCTGGACGAGGACGGCGCGGTCAGCCGGCTCTACGGAGCCCTGGGGGCCGACGGGGCGGAATATCCCATGTGGCTGCTGCTCGACCCTGCGCTTCGGGTCATGGGCCGCGTGCAGCTTTCCAACGCCCAGATGCTGTTCGACACCCTGGCGCGGCTTAGGCCCCCGTCGGAGCACGCCGGGGCGCCGCTGCATGCGCCGGTGCTGGTGGTCCCCCGGGTGTTCGAGCCGGAGCTCTGCGAGAAGCTGATCGGCCTGCATCAGGCCGACGGCGGCGCCTTCACCGGCGTCATGCGCGACGAAGGCGAACGCACGGTCGTGGTGATGGACGAGCTGAAGAAGCGCCGCGACATCCTGGTGGAGGACGCCGGCCTGCGCGACCTGCTGCGCGAGCGGCTGGAACGGCGACTGTTTCCGATGATCGCGCGCGGCCTGGGCTTTGCGGTCACCGAGGTCGAGCGCTACGTGGTGAGCTGCTACGACGCCGCCGACAGCGCGGTGTTCCACGCCCACCGCGACACCACGACCTTCGGGACCGCGCACCGGCGCTTCGCCTGCTCGATCAACCTGAACGCGGGCTTCGAGGGCGGTGACCTGCGCTTCCCGGAGTATGGGCGCCGGACCTATCGGCCGCCGCTGGGCGGCGCGGTGGTCTTCTCCTGCGACATGCTGCACGAGGTGACCCCGGTGACGGCGGGCCGGCGCTACGCCTTCCTGCCGTTTTTCTACGACGCCGCGGCCGCCGAAGTGCTGGACGCCTACCGCCGGCGCGTGGGCGAGCCCGCAACGCCCGCCGAGCCCGCCGTCTGATGGACGCCGCCGCCTCGCCCCTCGCCTGGACGCCGCCCTTCGCGCCTGGCGATCCGGCGCCCTGGTTCCAGGTCCCGGCGCCGCATTCGCCGAGCTTCCACTTCAGCACGACCGTGGGGCGCTACATCCTGCTGGGCTTCCTGCCCTCCCCCGGACCGGCGCGCGAGGCGGCGCTGCTGGCCTTCCAGCACCATCGCGCGCTGTTCAACGACGCCAAGGCCTCCGCCTTCCTGGTGCTGCGCGACGCGGAATCGATCGCCATGGCGCGCAACCAGCTGCCGGGCCTGCGCTGGTTCCTGGACGCCGACAGCGCGCTCAGCCGGCTCTACGGCGCGGTCGGCGAGGGCGGCGAGGCGCGGCCCTACTGGCTGCTCATCGACCCCGCGCACCGGACGATCGGCGCCTTTCCGATCGAGGCGACGGGCGAGCTCTTCGCCGCGATCGCCGCCCTGCCGGACGTCGCCGACTATGCCGGAGTCGAGCTCTTCGCTCCGGTGCTGATCCTGCCGCGCGTATTCGAGCCCGAGCTCTGCACGCGGCTGATCGCGCTCTACGACGCCGACGGCGGCTCGCCGTCGGGCGTAATGCGCGATGTCGATGGCCGCACGGTCGGGGTCATGGACGATTTCAAGCGCCGCCGCGACCTCGTGATCGAGGACCAGACCCTGCGCGCCGAGCTCTTGTCCCGCATCAGCCGCCGGATCGCCCCGCAGATCGCCCGGGTGTTCCAGTTCCAGGTCACCCGCCTCGAGCGCTACTTGGTGGCCTGCTACGACGCGCAGACCGGCGGCTATTTCCGCGCGCACCGGGACAACGAGACGCTGGGGACCGCGCACCGCAAGTTCGCGGTCTCGATCAACCTCAACGCCGAGGGGTTCGAAGGCGGCGACCTGCGGTTCCCGGAATTCGGCCCGCGCACCTACCGGCCGCCGACCGGGGGCGCGGTGATCTTCTCGTGCTCCCTGCAGCACGAGGCGACGCCGGTCACCAAGGGCCGCCGCTACGCCTTCCTGCCCTTCCTCTACGACGAGGCCGGCCACCAGCTGCGGGCGGCCAACGGCGGCTTCGTCGGCGGCCCCGAGGCGTGAAACCATCGGCGGTGGCTTGCGCCTTGCAACACTCGCCCCCAACTCCGCCGCAATCGCGTGTTTCAGGTGTGACCATGACCAGATCGCTTCCCCGGCTCGCCCTCCCGCTGACGATCGCCCCCCTGCTCGCAGCCCTGGCGGTCGCCGCGCCCGCCGCCGCCCAGAAGGCCATCAGCCCCGGCTACTGGGAGACCACCAGCAAGGTCACCTCGCCGTTCCCGACCCAGAAGACCGAGAAGAAGTGCATCCGGCCCGCCGACGTCGCCAAGTTCATGGAAGGCCGGATCAACCACATCTACACCTGCACCTACCCGACCAAGCAGGTGGGCGACGGCAAGATCAGGCTGGCCGGCTCCTGCGCCACCAAGGACGGCGCACCGGTGCCGATCCAGGGCGAAGGCGTCTTCACCAGCGACAGCATGCACATCGATGCGCGCGTGTCCCTGCAGGTCGGCGGCCTGAGCGTGCCGGTGCACGCGTCCACCGACGCGCACAAGCTGGGCGAGACCTGCCCCGAACCCGGCGCGCCGGCGAACTAACGGCCCTAAAACCGTATTCTAGAACGGAATTTCGTCGTCCAGGTCGGCGGAGAAATCCTCGCGCGGGGCCGAGCTTTGCGCCTTCGGGCCTGACGAGAAGCCGCCGTTGTAGCCGCCACCGCCCTCGCCCGCCTCGGCGTTGTCGCCGCGGCCGTCCAGCATGGTCAGCTCGCCGCGGAACTTCTGCAGCACGATCTCGGTGGAGAACTTTTCCACGCCCGAAGCGTCGGCCCATTTGCGGGTCTGGATCGCGCCTTCGATGTACACCTTGGCGCCTTTGCGCAGGTACTGCTCGCAGACCTTGACGATGTTCTCGTTGAACACCACCACCCGATGCCACTCGGTCTTTTCCTTGCGCTCGCCGGACCCGCGGTCGCGCCAGGTTTCCGAGGTCGCAACGCGCAGGTTCGCCACCCGATCGCCGGAGTTGAGCGAGCGGATTTCGGGATCGGCCCCGAGGTTGCCCACCAGAATGACCTTGTTGACGCTGCCCGCCATGTCGATTGTCCTAAGCTTCCGTGTTTGCGGGCTTGTCGCCCCATTCAAGTCGAGGGCCGCAAATCTAGCGAGCCGTTAACCGGCGGGCAAGGACTTTGTTCCTGTTTCGTTCAGGTCTGCGCCGTTCCGTCCACAGCCGATTTCACTTGGGCTGCATGGGCATGGCGCCGGGCACGGCCAGGCGGCCGTCGCCGGTCCGCACCAGGGCCGTGTAGCGCGGGCCTTCGAGGCTGGTGGAGGTCTGCACGCCCTCGGCCTCCAGGAACAGGAAATTGGCCTGATAGGCGCCGTAGATGTTCTGCTGGCTGCCACCCATGCGCAGGAACTTGATCCGCATGGCCTCGAGGTTGGCGGCGCAGGTCTCCAGGTTCGGCGCGTTCACAAGCTTGAAATACTTAAGCTTTCCGTCCTTCTGCGGCACCACGTGGTAGCAGACGCCGGTATCCCCCGGCGGTTCGGTGCGCGCTTCGCAGGCGGTGAGCGCCAGACCGGCGGCGGCGGTGACGACAAGGGCGATCAAGCGGTTCATGCGCCAAATCCTACACAAGTAAATCGCGATGCGCGAGCGGTCAGCCACTCCGGCTATCCGGCCGCTTCAGCCGGCCGCCGGACAGCCCGGCTGGTCCATCAGGGGGCGGAAGTTGCGGTTGTCGGCGGAGGCCTCCACCCGGCCCGGCACCAGCCGCAGGGTCTGCTGGCCCCAGCGGCCGTAGGCGGCGTCGCCCTGGCGCACGCAACGGCCGGCGAACAGGGTCTGGGCGCAGGCGGTGAGCGCCAGGTCCGGCGTGAGCTTGCGCCACTGGCCGGCGGCATAGCGCCAGCAGGCGTCGGCCGGTCCGCTGGCGGCCTGCGGCGCGGCGCTCGCGACCGTCACGGGCTCCGGTGCGGCCTCGACGGCCGGCTTGCCCTCAGCCGGCGGCAGGGGCGTGATCGCGGTCCCCGCCTGGCCGCCGGCGGCCAGGGCGCCGGACTGGTCCAGACCCACGTCCAGGGCGTCGGTGGAGACGCCGTTGCGCTTGGCGCACTCGGCGATGGTCATGTCGCCGACCGACTGGCCGGCCACGAAACAGCGCAGCGGCTTGGCCGGATTGATGTGGCCCTCGCTGGCGCCGGCGGCGTCGATCACCAGCCCGCCCTGTGAGGCGGGCGGCGGTGGCGCGGTCTCCCCGCGATGCTGCGCCACCAGCGCCCAGGCGATCGCCAGGCCCGCGACAAGCGCCACCGCGGCGCCGCCCAGCGCCAGCGCGATGCCGCGGTCCTTCAGGAAGTCCATGGCTTTCGCTAGACCTCGGGCGCCACGGTTTCAAGCGCCCCCGAGCGATCAGGCGAAGGTGCTGGTGCTCGGCGCGCTGTTGCCGCCGGTCAGGCGCGCCAGGCCGGCCTGCAGGTTGGCCAGCTCGTTGCTGAGATATTGCGGCACGGTGCCGCCCGTGCCGCCATTGGCCGCGGCCGAGGCCTGGGCCGGGTTCACCGGCGTCGCCGCGGTGACCAGCGCCTGGTAGGCCTTGCGGATAACGCCCTGGGCCGAGGCCACGACGGCCTTGGCGTGGCTGAGCTGGGCGGCGTTGTCGATGTTCAAGGTGCTGGCCAGGCCCAGGCCGAAGATCTGGGTTCCGCCGTCGGCCGGCGAGGTCGTGCTGCCCACCGTGACGGTGCCGCTGATCAGCCCTTCGGGAAGGCCGAGCGTCGGCAGCGCGTTCTTGTCGCCCGGGCCGCCGGTCAGGGTGACCAGCGAGGAGCCAAAGGCGGGCGTGAGCTTGAGCTGAGACTGGGTGCCGGTGTTCACCACCGTGGCGGTGAGTTGCGAGCCGCTGGCCCGCTGGATCTTGGTCGCGAGCGTCTGCAGGGTCTCGCCCGGATCGATGGTGACGGTGACGCCCGGCCCGGTAAGGCCGCCGACCACGAACTGTTCGCCGGCCCGAAGCGTGCTCTGCGAGCTCAGCTGCTGCGAGGTGTCGAAGGTCAGATTGCCTTTTGGCAGGCCCAGGCGGTCCAGGATGCTGGAGCCGGTGGTGTCGACGGCGATGGCGGTGGGCGCGGCCATGCCGTCCTTGCCGGTGAACCGCTGCGAATTCAGGATCGTGCCGTTGGCGATGTCGAGTTCGGCGAGGAAGCCGTCCTTGGTCCCGACCGGCGCCTGGCCCGGCAGATCGGTCCCGGCCTGGCCGCCGATCCACACCTGGCCGTTGGAGACCGAGAGCGCCGTGGCCCGGTCGTTGCCGGTCCCGCCGTAGTAGGCGATGGCGTCACCGGCGGTGGGGTTCAGGCTTTCGTCGACCTGGGCGGCGAAGGCGTCGCTGCCCCCCGACGCCGCCAGCGTGACGGTTCCCGCCGAGAGCGCGGGATTGGAGGTCGTGCCGGCGACCACCAGCTGACCGTTGTTCACTGCCAGGCCGCTGATGCTGCCGCCTTGCAGGTCGCCCAGGTCGCGGGTGTTCGACAGCACCGGGGTCCCAGACGAGATGTCGAAGCTGCGCAGCACCGCGTGTCCGCTCTCGACGCTGGCGGTGAACAGCGTGTTGCCGTCGACCGCCAGGCCCTTGGGCGTGTCCTGTCCCGCCGTGCCATACGACTGGGTGAAGACGGCGTGCGGCGTCCCGGTCGCCGAGGTCTGTAAGGCCTCGATATAGCCGTCGTAGCCGCCTTGCGGATTGACGCTGCTGCCCGGCATGGAACTCTGCGACTGGCCGGCGACATAGACCGTGCTGCCATCGGCGCTGAAGGTCACCTGGTTGGCCTGGTCCTGCAGGGTCGCGCCGCGACGGTCCGTCCACACCTCGTTGCCGCTGGCGTCGTAGAGGGTGGTGAAGCTGTCGGTCTGATCGGCCTCGCCGGTTTCGTTGGAATTCAGGGCGCCGTTGGTCGCGCCGTTCAGGGTGCCGGTGACCTGGCCCACCACCGCCACCTGCCCGGTCGACGAGACGGCGAGCCCGAGGCCCGACGCGCTATCCGAGGCGCCGAGCGTGCGCGTGTAGATCAGGTGGCCGGCGGAATCGTACTTCAGCAGCGCGACGTCCTGCGTCCCCTGCACGGACTGCCCTTCCACCGATCCGCTGACGTCGGCCAGCATGTACACCGACCCGTCCGCGCCGGTCTGCATGGCGTGGATCGTACCCACGCCGGTGTCGAGGTTCTCGGCGAAGACGCGCCCTGGCGTAAAGTTCGCCTGGCCCGGAATCTGCGGCGGGGCGGCGACGTTGGCGGTGTCGGTCTGGAACTTCACCAGCTGGTCGCGGGTGTCCGAGTCGCTGGTCGCGGGATTGTTGTCGGGGTCAGGATTGCCGACCGTCTGGCCCACATAGACCGCGCCCGCGGTCTGCGGCGCGCTGAAATTCACGGTCTCGCTGGTGCCGACGTTGATCTTGAGCGCCCACTGGTCGGAGGTCGGCGGCAAGGTGACCGTGGTGCCGCCCGCGGTGATCGTCTGCGCCTGGCCCGGGATGCGGTTGGTGGCGACCCTCGTCTGCACGCCAGCCGCGGCGAGCTGGCTGTTGATGTAGCCGATGACGTTGGCCAGGCTGCGCGGCTGCGCGCCCAGGTTCGACAGGTCGATCGGGACGTTGGTGGTCACCTTGTTCAGGGTGACGCCGATGTTGAACACCACGTTGCCGTCGAACGCCGGAACGTCGGCGGTGAGCGAGTTGGTCAGTGGCGGGGTGATATAGCTGCTCGTCGGCTTGTTGATCGCCAGCGTCGCGGTATCGCTGGTGGCGGTGGTTCCCTGCGTCACGCGCAGACCGCTCAGGCTGCTGGTGTCGATGTATTGCGAAAGCTGCGACAGGCCGCTGTCGAAGGCCTTGGAGAGCTGCGCCTGATACTGCGGCGAGATGCCCCCGGACGCCGCATTGGCCAGGTCCATCAGGGTCGACAGACCCTGGTACATTGTGAAGAGCTTTCGATAGTCCGTTGACGCGCCAGGCAAATCCAGTTGCGCGGCGCCCTCGTTGATGATCGCCTGCCCCGACAGGGCGGCGGTCACGTTGCTGTTGGATTGGTCGGCGGTCTCGCTCGAATTCCACGGCGGCGTCGGCGCCACGGGCTTGCTGGGCGTCGAGGAGTCGGAGCTGCTCGAGCTCGGCGCGATCAGGCTGGACAGGTCCATGCTGATGATGCCGTGGCTGTCGGCGGAGTTCGTCGTGCTGAACAGCCCCAGCAGGTAGCTATTGTTGACCGAGGAGACCATGACGCGCCTTGCGCGGAGCACACTGCTCCGCGCGTGGACTTTGCGGCCGCAACCCCTGCCCATTCGTTAAGACTTGGCCGATTTCACCTCGGCGGACCCGTTAATTCGGCCGTGTAAAACGGCCGCCGCGGGGTGGCCTTTCAGGCAAAGAAAAGGCCCGAGCGCCACTGCGGCCCGGGCCTTTCCTCACTAACGCCCCAACGGAACGGGTTTTACTTGAACAGCGACAGGATGATCTGCGGCGCCTGGTTGGCGATCGACAGCGCCTGGGTGCCGAGCTGCTGCTGCACCTGCAGCGACTGCAGACGGGCGCTTTCCCGCGCCAGGTCGGCGTCGACGAGGTTGCCGACACCGGTCTGCAGCTGATCGGACAGCTTCTGCACGAAGAGGTTGTGGTTGGAGATTTCCTTGGCCTGCGAGCCCAGGTTGCCCAACGCCTGGTTGGTGTTGAGGATCGAGGCCGAAAGCTGCGCCAGCGCGATACTGGCGGTGGCCACGCTGGTGATCGACGAGGTCGACGGCAGGGTGATGATCGCGCCGCCGAGCGTCAGGTTCTGGCTGGAAAGCGTGATCGTGCCCGTGGCGTCCGCATTGGCGATGAACTTGATCTGAGCCACGCTGCCGTCGAGCAGGTTCGCGCCATCGAAGTTGGCGTTCTGCACGATCGAGGTGATCTGCCGAAGTTCGGACTTGAAGGCCGAGTCCAGCGCATTGCGCGAGGCGGTGTCGATCGACGGGTCGAGCGCGCCGACCACGTTGGCCTTCATCTGCACCAGCAGATCGGAGATCGTGGCGCCGGCGGTGGACGCCACGTCGGCGATCGAGGTCGCCCGGTTCAGGCTGGACTGCACCGACCCCAGCGAGCCGATATCGGCCCGCTGCCCCTGGGCGATGGCCCAGACCGCGGCGTTGTCCTTGGCGTTGTTGATCGCCAGGCCGGTGCTGATGCGATTCTGCACGTCCTGCAGTTGAGTGCTGGTGTTGTTCAGGTTCTGCAGCGCGATCAGGGCTGCATCGTTGGTATGTACGCTCAGCGCCATTGCGGATCTCCTCGTGCCCGCCCTGATCGCAATTAAGCGAGTCGCGGGCCTGTTCGCCGAGGAAGCTATGGAATCGTGGTTGGCAGATGGTTAACGACAACGCCGATTGCCGCCTCGGATGACCGAAGCGGTTAAGACTTTTCAGTTCGCTCCCTCGTGGGGAGCCGGATCAGGCCTTGGTTCTTACGACGTTGCCGGCTTCGTAATCGAGCTGCTCCCGGAGCTGCAGCACCTGCTCTCTGGGCAGCTGCTGGATCACTTCACCGGTGAGCCGATTGACCGTCTTGTACACGTAGGAATTGGTGGCCTTGTCCTCTTCGATGACCAAACGCATGTCCACCGGATCCGGGCCTTGCGCGACACTCTTGGCGGCGGACCCTGTGTCGGGGCGCTGCTGAGGGGGCGTTTTCTGGCCGAAGGTGGGATCGGGGGTGGCTGCGAAGGCCGCAACCTTGTTGTCCATCTCTGCTGTCGCAGGCGCTCACGCGCCGGCGCTCCAATGAAGGAAAAAGCGTCGGCGGGAGGCTAGAAGCCCCCCGCCGCCGCCAAACGACCTACTTGAAGAGGCCGAGAAGGATCGAGGACGACTGGTTGGCGATCGAGAGCGCCTGAATGCCCAGTTGCTGCTTGGTCTGCAGCGCCTGGAGATTGGCGCTTTCCTTCGCCAGGTCGGCGTCCACCAGGTTACCCACGCCCACGTCGATCGTGTTCTGCAGGTTCGTGATGAACGTCTGGTGCGACCCCAGCGCCTTGCTGCCCGTACCGAGCTTCCCGAGGGCGCTCGAAACGTTGGCGATCGAGGCGTTGAGCGCCGCGATCTGGATGCTGGCGGCGGCGGTGGTGCCGATGGAAGCGGCCGCCGCAACCGTGACGTTCGCACCGCCCAGAGTCAGGCTCTGGTGCGCGACGCTGATCACCTGGCTGCCGGAATCGTTGGCCAGGGCCTGCAGCTGCGTGGTGCCGCCGTCGATCAGGTTCGCGCCGTTGAACACGGCGTTGGACGTGACCGTCGTGATCTGATTGCGCAACGAGATGAATTCGTTGTTCAGAGCCGCGCGGCTGGTGGTGTCCAGAGTGACGTCAACGGCCGCCAGGGCCTTTTCCTTCATCTGGTTCAGCAGGTCAGAGACGGTGGAGCCGGCCGACAGCGCCACATCGACGGTCGATTGACCGCGTTGCAGCGAAGAGATGACCGAGTTCAGCGCCTGAGAGGTCGCACGCTGGTTCTGCGCGATACCGAAGATAGCGGCGTTGTCCTTAGCGGACGACACCTTGAGGCCGGTGTTGATGCGGTTCTGAGTCGTCTGCAGTTGCGACTGCGTGGTGCTCAGGTTTTGGAGCGCAATCAGGGCGCCGGCATTGGTGTTGACGGAAAAGCTCATTGGGTAGTCCTTTTCTCAGGTCTTCGGCCGTCGTTTTGGCAGCCGTGAGCGTTTTGCTCGGGGGCGTAAGCAGCAAGCATCGGGCCATTTCGCCCACCTCGGGACTCACTCATAAGCTATTGAAATTATGCCGTTATACCCTCATTAAGCACGTTCTGGCCCGGCAGTTTTTGCCGAGCTGGAGCCCTGATCGGCAATTCCTGCCGGGCTCACTCGGCAGAATGCGCAGGGCGCCATGGAAAACGCCCGCGCAGGGGCTGCGCGGGCGTTCGGAACTCCGGCGGAAACGAGGGTTTCGGCGATCAGGCGGCGACGCCCGCGGCCACCGACTTGGGGGCCAGACCCTGCATGATCATGCGGTTGATCTCGATCAGCGACTCGATGGTGTCCTCGCGGCGAACCACCTTGCTCGTCTGGCGGCCGACCCAGATGGCCAGCGAGATGATCGAGGCGCGCAGCTGCGCCGGCAGGGCGTTGCCCGGATTCGAGCAGTCCTCGCTGAGCGCCGTCCAGACACGGCGATTCCAATCCAGCGCATCGATGCGCGCGGCGACGTCGTGGGGATCGGCCTTGGCCGCCTCCATCAGGGCCAGGGTGACCTGCGCGAACAGCCGATATTCGGTCTCGCGCGGACTTTCCGTCCTAACCGCCGCCTGGTGGTACGCTCGAAGGGACATTCCCGAGCCTCTCCTCTTCGTAGTCCATCAATTTGCGGCAGCGCATCAGCGCCTTGTAGTATTCCCGCTCCATGCAGTTCTTGGAGATCTCCACACATTCGGTGAGGATCGCGGGATTGCCGATCACGTTCATGAATTCGGTCAGGCGGCGCACGAACTCGTCGTAGTAGCGGTCGGCTCCGGCCTCATCGAGATACATCATCATGACCGGGAAATAGATATGCCGGGCAGGCGTATTGACCTCGTCTTCCTGCATGATGTCCTTCTCACGAAGGACGGAGGCCTTGTTCTGCAGGACGAGCACGCCTCGGCGGTCTCCGTTCTGCACGACGGCGCCGTTGAGAACGAACTTCTCCCCCGGCTTCAGCGACAATTTTAGCGGCAAACCCGCCTCCCGATCTCAGCGCGTGACGAACCGCCTCTCGCGATTCGAATGACCCATAGTCGCCTTCTGCAGGGCCCGGCGCACGAGAGAGTTAGTCGGCGCCGGGTTAACGCCCGATTGCTCGCCGAGATTTTGCGCGAACTTGCGTAACCACACTCAGGTTCAGGCGCGACCTTAAGCTGGCATTAGCCATGTTCGCCGAAAAGCTGGAGCTTCCATCGGGAGACTTCAGTCCTATGCCGCGCCAGGCCTTGCCGACCGCCACCTCCGCCCAGGCGCTGCACTCCGCGATCCCGGCGCAACCCGGGTTTTCGTCCGGCGTCGCCGGCGAGGCCGGGTCCAACGCGGCGCTCGAGAAGCTGAACGCCGCCGTCGCCGAGCTCAAGGCGCTGGCGCTGGCGCCCCTGCTGCAACGCGCCATCGACGCCATCCGGGCCGAGGACGCCACCACGGCCTACGAGTGCGCCGTCAAGGCGCTCGAACTGGATGAGCACAGCGGCCTTGGTTGGTATCTCCTGGGGATCGCGCTGGAGCGGCGCGGCGATTTCGCCAACTCCATCCGCGCCTATGAAGCGGCGCTGAAGCTGTTGCCGGACCACGGCGAGGTGGCCTGCGACCTGGGACGCCTGGCGCTGCGGCTGGGCATGAAGCCGGAAGCCGAAGAGCTGTTCCGGCGCTTTCTCGCGCGCTACCCCGACGACGCGGAGGCCGCCAACAACCTGGTCTGCGCGCTGCGCGACCAGGGCCGCGCCGACGAGGCCATCGAGAACCTGCGGGCGGCGATCCTCAAGGCGCCCGACAACCCCATGCTGTGGAACACCATGGGCACGATCATGTCCGACCAGGGCGACTTCCCCAACGCCCAGGTGTTCTTCACCGAAGCCCTGCGGCTCGATCCCGAATTCCCCAAGGCGCGGCACAACCTCGCCACCGTCTTGCTGATGCAGGGCGACATCGAGGGCGCCCTGGTCGAGAACCAGGCGGCGATCGCCAAGGTCAGGGCCGAGGACGACCGCCAGATGATGCGGCTCGCCCGCTCGACCATGCTGCATTGCGTGGGGCGGATCGGCGAAGGCTGGGACGAGTACGAATCCCGCATCCATCCGCAGTTCAACGGCCGCACCGCCTTCGCGATCGACCGTCCGCGCTGGGAGCCCGGCGCGGACCTGGCCGGCAAGTCGTTCCTGGTAATCTGCGAGCAGGGCCTGGGCGACGAGATCCTGTTCGCCAACGTCCTGCCCGACGTGCTCGAGCGCCTGGGACCCAAGGGCAAGCTGACGCTGGCCGTGGAGGCGCGGCTCGTGCCGTTCTTCCAGCGTTCGTTCCCCACCGCGACGGTCGGCGCGCACGCGACCTACGAAATCAGCGGCCGGCTGACCCGCGTGGTGCCGTTCATCGGCGACGGCGCGGCGATCGACCTGTGGGCGCCGGAAGCCTCGCTGATGCGCGAGTTCCGCCGCTCGCTGGCGGACTTCCCGGCCCGGCCCAGCTTCATGACCGCTGACCCCAAGCGCGTCGCCCATTGGCGCAAGGTGCTGCAGACGGCGCCGGCGGGCCTAAAGGTCGGCCTCCTCTGGAAAAGCGCGATCAGCCGCGATTCCCGTCACCGTTATTTCTCCCCGTTCGCGGCCTGGGCGCCGGTGCTGGCGCAAAAGGGCGTGACCTTCGTCAACCTGCAGTACGGCGACTGTTCCGAGGAACTGGCCGCCGCCAAGCGCGATTTCGGCGTCGAGATCTGGTCGCCGCCCGGCATCGATCTGAAGCAGGACCTGGACGAGGTCGCCGCCCTCTGTTGCGCCATGGACCTGGTGGTCGGGTTCGCCAACGCCACCTGGAACATCGCCGCCGCCTGCGGCGTGCCGAACTACCTGATCTCGGTGCCCGGCGCCTGGACGCGGCTGGGGACCCTCACCTCGCCATGGTATCCCGCCACCCGGGTCTTCCTGCCGCCGGGCTTTGGCGAATGGGATACGGTCATGGGCGAGATGGCCGACGCGCTGGGCGCCTTCGTCTCGGAACACTGACGCTGATTTGGGGTTCATCCCTCGAAGCCGAGGAGACGCCCGATGCCAGATCCGAACGACGCCTTCGACGACGCCGACCCGCAGGACAGCGCCGAGGCCTTTGACGAGGACAACCTCGATTCCGACGAACTGCGCGGCGAGATGCGAACCTTCGAGGAACTGGACGACGTCCTGGACGTGACCCAGGCCGATGGCGACCGCGACGAGGACGAGGCGCTGGCCCTCGACGCCGACGCGTTCGACGAAGACGCCGTCGACGACGCCGACACCGAGGAAGATCACGAACTGAACTACCGCGCCGCCGCCGAGACACGTGAGGACGACCTTGACGGCCAGGGTCCGGAGGACGGCTACGATGAAGACCGCCTGTCCGCCCGCGACCTCGAAGGCCTGGACCAGATCGGCGACGCCGACACGGTCGAGGGGGGCGAGGACGACGTCACCGACTTCCAGGCGACGAACCTCTCCGACGCCGACCTGCAATCGATGGGCTATTCGGAGGCCGGGCGCGACGGGACGGTGCGCGCCAAGTCAGACACCTAAGCGGGCAGGTCGAAGCCCCGGGTCACGAGGCGGGTGCGGCTGGCCGCCCGCGCCGCCGCCCAGTCGGATTTCAGGAGGCCCAGACCCACGACATCGGCGGGCAGGCCGTCCTTACGCACGTGCTGGCGGAACAGGGCCTCGCGCTGGAAGCCAAATCCCTCGTGCAGCCGCCAGACCGGCTCGTTGTCGACCAGCACCTCGCACCAGAGCTTGTTGAGTCCCAACTCGCCGAACACGTGCTCGATCACCCAGTACTCCACGAAGGCGCCGATCCCCTGCCCGCGCGTCGACGGATCGGCCAGGTAGTAGGCCCAGGAGGTGCGGCCATGCTCGGGGGCCAGGTCGTAGAGGTTGGCCAGGCCGACCGGCGTCCCGTCGGCCTCGATGATCCAATAGCGCCGGCGCGCGTCGCCCAGCGCGCCGACGAACCACAGGTCGTGCTCCTCGGCGCTGATCAGGTGGTCGGAGTACATCCAGCGCGCGACCTCCGGCAGGTTGCGCCAGACCAGCAGCCGCCCGCTGTCCTCGGCCGCCAGGGGCCGCAGCACCACCTTCACCGCGCCGCTCATGCCGGGACCTTGGCGGAGTTCACCGGCAGGGCGACGACCGCCTCCGAGGTAAAGGCCGGATCGAAGGGATAGAGCTTGGCGTAGACCTCGCGCACGAAGACCAGATCCTCCGGCAGATCCACCGTCCAGCGCAGCGCCGCCCAGCTGTCGTGCCGCGCCACCCCGGCCAGCTTATAGGTCTGCGGCCGGCGGTAGATATAGGGCGTCACGTGCTCGCGCTCATAGGGGTCGGCGGCGAGTTCGGCGGCTTCTATCAACACCTGCGTGCGGATCACCTCGGCGTCGAGGCCATGCGGATAGGTGCGGGTCCCGAGCGTGTTGGAGGTGTAGTCCGCGCCCACGGCGTGATGGTGCTCGATCACCTGGTCGATCAGGCCGGGGTCGGCCAAGGGGCAATCGGCGGTCAGCCGCACCACGGCGGCCGCGCCTGGCAGCAGGGCGGCCGCGCCCCGGAAGCGCTCCAGCACATCGTCCAGCGGCCCGCGGTAGACCGGCAGGCCCAGGCGCTCGATATAGGCCGCCAACGGGTCGTCGCTGGCGTCGACGCTGGTCGCCACGACCAGCATGTCGATGCGCTTCGAACGGCGCAGCCGCTCCAGCTGGCGGCCGATCATCGGCTCGCCCAGCACCGGCGCCATGACCTTTCCCGGCAGCCGGGACGAGGTCATGCGGGCCTGTAGGATGGCGAGGTTCAAGTGGCTTTGGCCTCTAAAGACGCCTCACCTAGCGCCGACTCTGCACGCCCGACAACCTGACGCTTACGCCGCAGCCGTCTGCGGGCAAAGCCGCTTGCAAGCCGCGCGCACGGCTTTAGGCTGGCGCAAACAAACAACTGTTCGAACTTGGGCTTAGACGCCCACCCGCGGGGATCCCAATGAGCCAGCGTTTCGAAGGCACCGAGAACTACATAGCCACCGAGGACCTGAAGGTCGCGGTGAACGCCGCCGTGGCGTTGGAGCGGCCGCTGCTGATCAAGGGCGAACCCGGCACCGGCAAGACGGTCCTGGCCTACGAGATCGCCAATGCGCTCGGCGCCGAGCTGATCACCTGGCACATCAAGTCGACGACCAAGGCCGCCCAGGGCCTCTACGAGTACGACGCCGTCACCCGCCTGCGCGACAGCCAGCTGGGCGACGAGCGGGTCAAGGACGTCCGCAACTACATCAAGAAGGGCAAGCTCTGGGAGGCGTTCACCGCCGAGAAGCGCCCGGTCCTGCTGATCGACGAGATCGACAAGGCCGACATCGAGTTCCCGAACGACCTGCTGCAAGAACTCGATCGGATGGAGTTCTACGTCTACGAGACCAATGAGACGATCAAGGCCGCGGTCCGGCCGATCGTGATCATCACCTCGAACAACGAAAAAGAGCTGCCGGACGCCTTCCTGCGCCGCTGCTTCTTCCACTACATCCGCTTCCCGGAAGCCGAGACGATGAACGAGATCGTCGATGTGCACTATCCGAACATCAAGCAGAAGCTGGTCGCCGAGGCGCTGCGGATTTTCTACGACATGCGCAAGGTGCCGGGCCTGAAGAAGAAGCCCTCCACCTCGGAGCTGCTCGACTGGCTGAAGCTCCTGATGGTCGAGGACATCGACGCCGAGGCGCTGAAGGAAAAGGACCCCACCAAGCTGATCCCGCCGCTGCACGGGGCGCTCTTGAAGAACGAGCAGGACGTGCACCTCTTCGAGCGCCTGGCGTTCCTGGCGCGGCGCGAGGGCGCGGGGTCGCGGCCTGGGCAATAGGCGCCACGTAACCGGCGTTACATCGAATTCACTCGCCTTTTGAAGGGGCTCCGGTCAGGTTTCGCAACGAGAGGGACTGGAGCCTTTTTCATATGAAGCCGCTGTTCACGCTTTCCGCCTGCGGGCTCGCGCTGATGAGCCTTTCGGCCTGCGGCCCCACCACGCCGCCGACCGCGCGCGTGGCGCTGGACTGCCCGTCGGATCAGGGCGACCTGAAGCTTTCGACCGTGGCGCCGGACAAGAAGACCTGCAGCTACACGAGCCGCAATGGCGATGAGGTGTCGCTGCGCCTGCTCCCGGTGTCCTCCACCTACGAAGCGGCCTTGCTGCCCATCGAAACCGAACTTCAGGGCGAGCAGGAGGTCGCGGCGCCGGGCGCCGACGCCAAGGCGGCGGGAACGCCGGTCGACACCAAGGCCGCCAAAAACGCCGCCGCCGACGCGGCCAAGGCCGCCCAGCAGGCCGAGAGCGACGCCTTCAACGATCTGCGCAAGGCGCGCAAGGAGGCCGACAGCGACGGCGACCACGACAAGGGCAATGGCTCCGACCACGTCTCGATCGGCGGCGGCACGATCGTCGCCGACTCCGGCGCGCATGGCGACCACGCCAACATCAACCTGCCCGGCATCCACATCAGCGCCGACGACGACAAGGCCAATGTCAGCGTGGGCGGGGTGCATGTGGACGCCGGCGAGGACGGGGCGACGGTGCGCATGTCGCGCGACGTGCGCCTGCGCGGCGAGGCGCTGTCACGTGAGCGCCGCGGCTTCCGGGCGACCTACATCCTGGCCAAGGACAATCTGAAGGACGGCTGGAAGGCCGTCGGCTACGAGGCGGCTGGGCCCAAGTCCGGCCCGATCACCGTGGCGGTGTTCAAGGCCCATCACGGCGATCATCACGACGTCTCCGAAGACGTCAAACGCCTGGTCCGCAAGAACGCGGGGGTCTAACCTCCGGCGCGCACGATCTTTTTGAGCGTTTGACAGCGCTCGGTCGGCTTTTTCGAGCGCGTGACAATGCAACGCCCGTGGCTAAGCTTTTCCTGAGTTTTCAGGAGGCGAGCGATGATCGGCGCCATCTTTTCCACGGCGGTGCTGTTGCTGCTGCAGGCCGCGCCCGAGGCGGCCGCGCCAGCTTCGACTCCAGTGTCCGCGCCAACGGCGGCGCCGGCCACTCACGCGGTGAGCCCGGTGACCGTCACCTCGGGGCGAAAGGCGAGCGCGCCCGACCCGGCGGAGATGATCTGCCATAAGGAGCCGGTGATCGGCAGCCTGTTCCCCAAGGAGGTCTGCGCCCGGCGGGACGAGATCGCCGAACGCCGCCGCGTCGACCAGGCCACCACGCGAGCCGCCCAGGCTCAGCGTCCGTGGAAGGATCCCGGCGGCTGATCCTCAGCCGGCGGGCTGCACCTCGACCACCTTGTAGGTGAGCGGCCGGCCGTCCTCGTCGGTGACGGTGACGTATTCGCCGACCGCGAAGCGGTGCTGGCCAAGGCGGAAGGGCTGTTCGTCCTCGGCCACGTCGTCCTCGTCATAGTCGAAGAACCAGCGCTGGCCCTTGCGCGAGAGGCGCCCGTCGCTGGGGTCCTCGTCCGGCGCGAAGCGGCGCACGGTGCAGGCGTCGCGCGCCTTGGCGTAGGCCGCCTCGTCCAGGTGTCCGTCATCGGTCAGCGGCGCGGTGAGCGCATAGCCGCGGTGGTCGTCGCCACCGGCGAATTCGGTGCCAGGGTTGCGGGCAAGCCGCATGACGATGCGCGACAGAGTCATTGGACGTCCTCGATGACAGCTAGTGAGATAGAAACAGCGAAGGCTCGTCAGAGTTCAACAGACTGCGCGTTGTGCCGCCAAAAATGAACTCCTGGAGACGCGGATGGCCAAAGGCGCCGGCCACCAGGATATCGGCCCCCGCCTTCTTGGCCGCATAGAGCAGCAGCGGGGCGGCGTCGCCGCTGTCGGGCAGGATATCGATCTGGGCGTCGACGCCGCGCGCGGCGTAGTAGGATTTCAGCCGCCCGGGATCGAAACTGCGGGAGCTCGCCTTGGGCGCGGCCAGGATCACCGCCTTCTTGGCCTTTTCCAGCAGCGGCAGGGCCAGCCGCGCGGCGCGGCTGGCCTCCTTGCCGCCGTCCCAGGCCACCGCGACCGTGCCGCCGACCTTGAGGCCCTCGCGCGCGATCAGCACCGGGCGCTGTTCGTCGGCCACCATTTGCTGGAAAGCCTCGGCCAGGGGGCCCCGGCCCCGCGCGGAGTCCGAGGTGAACACCACCACGTCGGAAAGCCGGCTCTCCGCCGAAAGCCCCGCCCAGACAGGGGTCTGCAGGGCGATGAAGCGGGCCTTGGCGTAGGTGGTGGTCTCCAGCGCGGCCCGAGCGCTCTTCTCGCCGGCGTCGGCGGCTTCCTTCAGGGACTCCAGCGCGGCGGTCTGCACACCGCCCAGGAACCCCTCGCCCATCCAGGGCATCACGTCGGCCACATCGGCGGGGGTGTAGGCGGCGACCATCTCGGCGTCGAACGGTTTGGCCAGCATCACCGCCGCCGCCACCGCCGCCTTGTCGCCCGCGCCGCCGGACAGCGGCGCCATGATCCGAGCCCAGCTCATCGGTTCGGCTCCTTCTTGCGTGAACGTCAGCCCCATTTTGGCGATTGGGGGCCTATGCTCGCATTGATATTTGCCAAGGCATGGGTCAGGTCACGCTCTTGCGTGGGATTGGCTTGACTGTGGAGGGAATGCTTTCGTGAGGAAAGGGCTGCGTCGTTCAAAGTCGGAACCCCGCGCCTGGCAACGCATGCTGTCGGGCCGCCGGTTGGACCTGCTCGACCCCTCGCCGATGGACATCGAGATCGAGGATATCGCCCATGGCCTGGCCCGCGTCGCGCGCTGGAACGGCCAGACCACCGGCGAGCACGCCTTCTCCGTCGCCCAGCATTCGGTCGTGGTCGAGGAGATCGTCGCCCACATCCAGCCGGGGGTGGCGCCGCGCTGGCGGCTGGCCGCCCTGCTGCACGATGCGTCGGAGTATGTGATCGGCGACATGATCTCGCCGTTCAAGGCGGCGCTCGGCGTCAACTACAAGGATTTCGAGGAGCGGCTGGAGACCGCGATCCACGTCCGCTTCGGTCTGCCCGCCAAGACACCGGGCGAGATCAAGCGGCTGATCAAACAGGCCGACCGGGCCTGCGCCTTCTTCGAGGCGACCCAGCTGGCGGGGTTCAACCACGCGGAATCCCTGGCGTTTTTCGACGCGCCGCCAAAGGGCTACAGCCTGACCATCGACCCCCTGCCGCCGGCCGCGGCCCAGGCGCGCTACATCGAGCGCTTCCATGTGCTCTCGGACGCCGCCGGCTACACCACCGGCGCCGGGGCTTTCGACACCGAATGAGCGGCGCCGCCGACAGCCCCCGGTCCGATGGGAACGTCGTCATCGGCCTCTCGGCCGTGGTGGTGGCGATCCAGGACGACGACGCCGTCGTGCTGACCGTGCGCCCGCCCGGCGCGACCGCCGAGGGCCTGCCGTTCGGACCGTTCGATCCGCTCGGGCACCGCACCTTCGAGCTCGCCATGCGGGCCTTCGTGACCGAGCAGACCCGCTTCACGCTCGGCTATGTCGAGCAGCTCTACACCTTCGGCGACAAGGGCCGCGACGCGCCGCTGGCCGACATGAGCGGTGGGGCCGATATGGGCGCGCGCTCCGACCATGGCCGGGTGATCTCCGTGGGCTACCTGGCGCTGGCGACGGCGGCGGTGGACACCCATGCGCCGGGCTCGGAGTGGCGGCCCTGGACGCGGTTCTTCCCCTACGAGGACTGGCGGGAGGGCCGGCCCGCCGCCCTGCCGCTGATCGAGGACGCGCTCTGGCGATGGGCGGCCAACGACGGGCAGCGCATGGCGCGTGCGCGCCTGCTGTTCGCGCTCGACGGCGCGCCCTGGAACGAGGAGCGGGTGCTGGAGCGCTATGAGCTGCTTTACGAAGCCGGCCTGGCCCCGGAGGCCGCCCGCGACCGGGGCGAGGTCGCCGCGGCCATGTCCGGCCCGCTCAGCGCCGCGCTCGGCGAGCCCATGCTGAGCGACCACCGCCGCATCCTGGCGACCGCCGTCTCCCGCCTGCGGGGCAAGCTGAAGTACCGCCCGGTGGTGTTCGAGCTGATGCCCGAGGCCTTCACGCTCTCGGCCCTGCAGCGGGCGGTGGAGGCGATCGCCGGCGTGCCGCTGCACAAGCAGAACTTCCGCCGCGCCCTGGAGCGCGCCGAACTGGTCGAGGGCCTGGGCCGCATGGACGCCGACACCGGCGGGCGCCCCGCCGAACTCTACCGCTTCCGCCGCGAGATCCTGGGCGCGCGCCCGGTGTCGGGGCTCAGCCTGCCGCTGCTGCGCGACTAGGTTGAAGACTCAATTATTCGCACGCTCAAATCCGTCATCCCGGCCGCAGCGTAGCGGAGAGCCGGGACCCAGGGGTTCAGGCTGTGCGGTTGCCCCTGGGTCCCGGGTCGGCTCTACGGCCGCCCGGGATGACGGGAATTTTAAGATATTGATTTTTATATACTATAATTGAGTTTTCAGCCTAGACCGCCTCACGCGCGGCGGGCGGTGCGCCTTGGCGCGCCGCCCATTCCGCTTTCAGCTTGGCGCTGGTGTCGCGGCTGCCGTCGGGGGTCCAGCCGGGGGCGCCGAACAGCCAGCCCAGGATGTGGCGGGGCGAACGCGCGATGTCCTGGGCGATGCCGATCCACTCGTGGAAGGCGACGCGCACGATGTTGAAGGTGCCCAGGTTGTGGACCAGGCCGTAGCGCGGCGCCTCTTCGTCCAGCTCCGGCTGGAAGGTGCCAAACAGGCGGTCCCAGATGATCAGGATGCCGGCGTAGTTCCGGTCGAGGTAGCGCGGGTTCCTGGCGTGGTGCACCCGGTGGTGCGAGGGGGTGTTGAACACCGCCTCGATGGGCCTGGGCAGCCGGCGGATCGCCTCGGTGTGGATCCAGTACTGGTAGACCAGGCTGACGTTCTTCTCGATCAGCACCATGACCGGCGGGAAGCCCAGCAGCGACAGCGGCAGCCACAGCGCCCAGGTCCCCGCGATCCCGCCGGTCCAGGTCTGCCGGAGCGCCGTCGAGAGATTGTAGTGCTGCGAGGAGTGGTGGTTGACGTGCGCCGCCCACCAGAGCCGCCGCTCGTGGCTGAGGCGATGGAACCAGTAGTAGGTCAGGTCCTCGGCGAAGAACACCAGAACCCAGGCCCAGACGGCGGTCATCGGGATCGTGAAGATGCGGTGCTGATAGATCCAAATGGCGGCGGCGAAGCTGGCGCCGGCGGTCAGCAGGCCGGCCAGAGAAGACACCAGGCCCATGGTCAGCGAAACCGCGGTGTCGGCGGTCTCATAGTCGGCTTTCAGCTTGCCGAACCGCGCCAGCACGATCTCCAGGATCACCGTCAGGACGAAGAAAGGCGTGGCCAGGGTGATGACCAGATCGGGGTTCGTCACGCAGCCAACTCCTTCGGCGGCCAGGCCGTCATGGCCAGCACCGCGCGCGGTGCGGCGACGTCGCCGAAGGCGATGCTGAGGCGGCCGTCCCGGAAGCTCGCCGCGGCGGCCTGGCGCCAGGGGACCTGGCGGGCGGCGTAGCCGAGGCCCATGCGGGTGAGCACCAGGGCCCGGTCGCCGGAGCGCGCGACGCATCCCTTGCCGTCCGCCGCCAGCCAGAGCCCGTCGAGGGTCCGGCCGGGAAACTCGTCGGCAAGCCACCGGCGGGCCGTGGCCTCGTCCAGCGGCGGCGCAGGGCGCCCCTGCGTCGCCCAGGCGGCCAGACCCACCATGGCGGCGACGGCGACGGCGGAAATGGCGAACTGGATGAGGGCGGCGCTGTTCACCGCCGGAAGCTGGCGATGCTCGCCCTCCGGGTCAAGAAAAAGCCCTCCCGCGAACGGGAGGGCTTTCCGACGCGGCCTTACGCCCGCGAGGTCTTAGAACTTCCGGACGTAGGCGACCGACCAGACGTTGGCGTCGCCGCCTTTGTTCTGGAACTGCTCGCGGGTGTAGTCGGCGCGGATGCCGTTCTTGCCGTCGAAGCTGTACTGGCCGCCGACGCCGTAGTTCCAGGAGTCGCCCTTGGCGTCCGCCGTCACGCCCGCCACCGAGCCTGTGCCGTCGGAGTGGCCATACCCGACCCGAGCCAGCAGGTCGAAGTTGGGCGAGAGCGGCAGGAAGCCCACGCCGTAGATGGCCTCCTGGCTCTTCAGCTTCACCTTCGCGTCCACGCCGCCCACGGTGACGGTGTCATCCTTGACGCCGCCGGCCAGTTCGCCCTCGACGCCGAAGTACTGGCCGAAGCGGGCGCCCAGGCGGCCCTGGATCGAACCCAGGTTCACGTGGTCGAGGTCGGTGTCGGCGTAGCCGAGGGTTCCGTAGAAGGTCGTGCCGGTATTGGCCGCGGCGGTCTGCGCCATGGCGGCGGCCGGCAGGGAAAGCGCGATCGCCGCGGCGGAGACGGCGAGAGTGGAAAGTTTCATTGGAGTAGATCCTTACGAGTACACACAAACAGCCCAACCCTTGTGGGGTTCGGCTCCAAACGCGGCCCTGCGTTGTCGGTTCGGCCTTATTGATATGGCGAACGCCGTATGTGGCTCGTGGGCCACGCACGCCCCTCGGGGGGCGGCTTGCGGCCACTCAACCTGCGGGAGCTTTTGAGCGGGGCGCGGCGTGCTATCACTCCGCCTTCGCCGCCGGAGAGAGCCCTTGACCGAAGCCGTGATCGCCGCCACCGGGCTCTATACGCCGCCCTACAGCCTCTCCAACGCCGAGCTAGTGGAGACCTTCAACGCCTATGTGGAGCGCTTCAACGCGGCCAACGCGCAGGCGATCGCGGCCGGCGAGACGGCGGCCCTGACACCCTCCTCGGTCGAGTTCATCGAGAAGGCCTCGGGCATCAAGGCGCGGTATGTGGTCGACAAGACCGGCCTGGTGGACCCCGACGTCATGCGTCCGAACATCCCCGAACGCTCCAATGAGGAGCTTTCGGTGCTGGCCGAGATGGCGGTCGTGGCGGCCAGGCAGGCGATCGAGCGCTGGGGCAAGCCCGCCAGCGAGATCGACGCGGTGATCTGCGCCGCGTCGAACATGCAACGCGCCTATCCGGCCATGGCCATCGAGGTGCAGCAGGCGCTGGGCGTCGGCGGCTTCGCCTTCGACATGAACGTCGCCTGTTCCTCCGCCACGTTCGGGATCAAGACGGCGGCGGACTTCGTGACCTCGGGCTCGGCGCGGGCCGTGCTGATGGTCAATCCGGAGATCTGTTCGGGGCACCTGAACTTCCGCGACCGCGACAGCCACTTCATCTTCGGCGATGTGGCGACCGCGGTGATCGTCGAGGCTTCGGACCGGGCGGGCGCCGGCGGCTGGGACATCCTGGGCACGCGGCTGAAGACCCAGTTCTCGAACAACATCCGCAACAACTTCGGCTTCCTGAACCGCGCGGCGCCGGAAGGGGTTGGGGCCGTCGACAAGCTGTTCGTGCAGGAGGGCCGCAAGGTGTTCCGCGAGGTGGTGCCGCTGGTCAGCGACATGATCGTCGAGCACGCCGGCGACCTGGGGATCGACCCGACGGGCCTAAAGCGCCTCTGGCTGCACCAGGCCAACATCAACATGAACGAGATGATCGGCCGCAAGGTGCTGGGCCGCGATCCGGCGCCCGGCGAGAACGTCATCATCCTGGACGAGTTCGCCAACACCTCCTCGGCCGGCTCGATCATCGCCTTCCACCGCGCCAACGACGACTTCGCGCCGGGCGAGATGGGCCTGATCTGCTCGTTCGGGGCGGGCTACTCAGCCGGGACCGTGTTCGTCAGGAAGCGCTGACCCAAATCCGTTCATCCCGGCGAAAGCCGGGACCCACGGGGCGTTTGCGCCTCAGTGCGGCGCTTCAGACTCGGCTTGGGCCCCGGCGTTCGCCGGGGTGATCGGTGTTTGAGAGGGCGGATGCGCCGCCTTCCAGTCCATCATCGCCTGCACCCGCGCGCGCACCGAGGGGTGGTCGTAGAAGATGAACTCCTCAAGCTTGGACGGGCTGTCGGCGCGGTATTCGATGGTCTTGACCAGCGCCTTGGCCAGGCCGTCCGGCTCGTTGAAGTGGACCACCGAGAAGTGGTCGGCGTCGGCCTCGCCCCAGCGGCTGAAGCTGTTGGTGATCGGCGTCGCCAAGAGGGTCAGCACGGTGATGATGATCGAGATCACCGGGAAGCCGGCCGGGTCGGCGATGCCGGTGACGCCCTTGGCGCCCAGCACCCTCGCCGTCCAGCCGAAGAGGCGGCTCACCAGGAACAGGCCGACCAGCGCCACCAGCCCCTGGAACAGCGCGCCCAAGAGGACGTGCTTGCGCACATAGTGGCCCATCTCGTGGCCCACCACGCCCTTCACCTCGGCGAGGTCGGCGTCCTTCTTGAACATCACGTCGCTCATGGCGACGCGGCCGTAGCCGAACAGGCCGCCGGCGTTGGCGGTGTAGCGGTTGGATTGCTTGGAGCCGTTGTAGATCAGGATCTTGTCGGACGGCACGCCCACCTGCTTGGCCATGGCGACGACCTCGTCGCGGACCGCGCCGGGCGGCGCCGGCTTGTAGGTGTTGAACAGCGGCTCGATCAGGAAGAGCCCGATGATGAAGAAGACGATGGTGACGACGGTGGTCGCCACGCCCGCCCACAGCCACCAGGTTCTGGGCGCCCGGCGGATCAGCCAGTAGAGCAGCGAATAGACGATGAGCGAGCTCACCACCCCGATCGCCAGGCCCATGCCGTGCTCGGTGAACCAGCCGGCGAAGGGCTGGCTGGTCAGGCCGTAGCCCTTCTCCCGCCACCAGCGGGCGTAGGCGTCCCAGGGGACGGAGAGCAGGCCTTCGATGACGAAATCCACGAGGAGGACGACGAGCACCGCCAGCCAGGGCCTGGGCTTGCGCCCCTCGACGCCCGCGCGCACCCGCACCAGCACCCCTGACTTCAGCACGAGCCACGAGATCAGCACGCCCACCACGGCGGTCCACAGCAGCACCCAGTGGCCGCCCTGGGTGTAGGCGGTCGCCTTGGCGTGGGCCTCCGGCGACAGGGTCGCCAGATAGGCGTTGGTCGCCGCGACCGGATCGAATCCCTGGGCCATCTAGGCCTCCCCCGTTTCCTCGGAGGCGCAGGAGGCCAGAGATTGTCTCGCTTGTCAGGCGATAAAGCGCGCTAGTCTGTGCCCCAAAATCAGGGAGTCGACGGATGAAACTGCTCGCCACCGCATCCTTGGCCGTCCTGGCCGCCGCGCTCAGCCTGGGCGCGGCGAAAGCGCCGGCGGCGGCCTATGATGTGGTGGTGCGCGGCGGCGAGATCCTCGACGGCTCCGGCGGCAAGCCGTTCGTCGGCGACGTGGCGGTGAAGGGCGACAGGATCGCCTATGTCGGTCCGCACGCGCCGGGCCGCGGAAAACGCGAGATCGACGCCCACGGCAAGGCGGTCGCGCCGGGCTTCATCAACATGCTCTCTCACTCCGAGGACAGTTTCATGGCCGACGGCCGGGGACTCTCGGAACTGCGCCAGGGCGTGACGCTCGAGGTGATGGGCGAAGGCGGCTCGATCGGTCCCTTGACGCCCAAGATGCAGACGCTGGAGGCGCAGCGGCAGCACGACATCAAATACCCCGTCACCTGGACGACGCTGGACGGCGGCCTGGAGGCGATGGTCAAGAAGGGCGTGTCGCTGAACGTCGCCTCCTTCGTCGGCGCCGCGACGGTGCGGGTCAATGTGCTGGGCGAGGACGATGTGCAGCCGACGCCCGCGCAGCTTGAGCAGATGAAGGCGCTGGTGCGCCAGGCTATGCAGCAGGGCGCCATGGGCGTCGGCTCGGCCCTGATCTACGCGCCCGGGACCTTCGCCCGCACCGACGAACTGGCCGCGCTGATGACCGAGGCCGGCAAGTGCGGCGGCATCTACATCAGCCACATGCGCTCGGAAGGCGACCGGCTGATCGAGGCCACCGATGAGCTGATCGAGATTTCCCGCCGCTCCGGCGCCCCGGCCGAGATCTTCCACATGAAGGTCAGCGGCCGCGACAACTGGCCCAAGGAAGGCGAGCTGATCGCCGACATCCAGAAGGCCCGCGCCCGCGGCCAGCGGATCACGGCGGACATGTACACCTACCCCGCCGGCTCGACGGGCTTCGACGCGGCCATGCCGACGTGGGTGCAGGCGGGTGGCACGGAGGCGTGGATAGCGCGCCTGAAGGACCCGGCGACCCGCGCCAAGGTGCTGGCCGAGATGCATCAGATGCACCCCAAGGACTGGGAAAACCTGTTCGGCCAGGCCGGACCCGAGGGCACCATCCTCGTCGGCTTCAAGAACCCGGCGCTGAAGCCGCTCACCGGCAAGACCCTGGCCGAGGTCGCCAAGTCCCGCGGCACGTCACCGGAGGACACGGTCATCGACCTGGTCATCGCCGACGGGAGCCGCGTGCAGGTGGTCTATTTCCTGATGGATGAGGCCAATGTCGCCAAGCAGATGACCCTGCCCTGGGTCAGCTTCGGGTCCGACGCCTCGGCCCAGGCGCCGGAAGGCGTCTTCCTGCTCTCTTCCACCCACCCGCGGGCCTATGGCAACTTCGTCCGCGTCCTGGGCAAATATGCGCGAGACGAAAAGCTGCTGACCCTTCCCGAAGCCGTGCGGCGCCTGGCCGCCCTGCCCGCCCACAATCTCGGCCTGCACGACCGCGGCATGCTGAGGGTTGGGAACTACGCCGATGTGGTGGTCTTCGACCCCAGGACGGTGGCCGACCACGCGACCTACACCCAGCCGCAGCAGCTGGCGACCGGCGTCACCGACGTGCTGGTCAACGGCCAGCAGGTGTTGAGGGACAGCCAGGCGACGGGGGCCAACGCCGGCCGCGTGGTGCGCGGCCGCGGCTGGACCGGCTGGAAGGACGGCGGATGCCGCAAGAGCGCCAAGGACTGGGCCTGGTGAGCGGGGCCTCTTCCATGCTCCGTTCAGCCCTTGCGCTCGTCGCCCTGCTCATGGGCCTCAGCGCGGCGCCGGCGTTCGCCGCGCCGCAGGTCCCGACCCAGCTGCCGACCGGGGTCGAGCCGGTCAGCTACGACCTGACCGTCACCCCCGACGCCCAGAAGCTGACCTTCGCCGGCCACCTGAGCGTCAGCCTGATGAGCGACCGCGGCGTTGGCCGCATCGTGCTGAATTCGCTGGACCTCGACATCTCTTCGGCCGCCATCGACGGCGCGACGGCCGGCGTGGCCATCGATCCCAAGACCCAGACCGCCAGCTTCACGCCGTCGAAGAGCCTCGGCGCGGGCCTGCACACCCTGGTGCTCGACTACACGGGCAAGATCGGCGGCAGCGCCACCGGCTTCTTCCACGTGGACTACGCCGGCGGGCGGATGCTGACGACGCAGTTCGAGCCGGCCGACGCGCGCCGCTTCCTGCCGGTCTTCGACGAGCCCTCCAAGAAGGCGGTCTTCAGCCTCACCGCCATCGTGCCGCAGGATCAGCTGGCGGTCTCCAACATGCCGCAGGCCGCCAGCGAACCGCTGCTCGGCGGCCTCAAGCGGGTGACCTTCAAGCCGACCCCCAAGATGAGCAGCTACCTGCTGTTCTTCGGCGTCGGCGACCTGGAGCGGGTCAGCAAGGAGGTCGGCGGCGTCACCGTCAGCGTGGTGATCCGCAAGGGGCAGACGGCCCAGGCGGCCTATGCGCTGGCCAGCGCCGAACAGCTGCTCGGCTACTACAACGACTATTTCGGTGTGAAATACCCGCTGCCCAAGCTCGACCTGGTGGCGGCGCCGGGCGACGTCTCCGGTTCCATGGAGAACTGGGGCGCGATCCTGTTCTCCCAGTCTAACGTCATCTACGACCCCAAGCTCTCCAGCGTCGGCGATCAGCAGGACGTCTTCCGGATCGTCGCCCACGAGATGGCCCACCTGTGGTCCGGCGACCTGGTGACCATGGCCTGGTGGGACGACCTGTGGCTGAACGAGGGCTTCGCCTCGTGGATGTCCACCAAGGCCACCGACCACTTCCATCCCGAATGGCGGCCGCTGCTGGTGGCGCTGGCCGACAAGGACGAGGCCATGAACCTCGACGCCCGGGCCGGCAGCCATGCGATCGTCCAGCGCGTCGCCTCCGTCGCCCAGGCCGAGCAGGCCTTCGACCCGATCACCTACAAGAAGGGCGAGGCGGTGATCCGCATGCTGGAGGCCTATGCCGGCCCTGACGCCTGGCAGGCCGGCGTGCGCGCCTACATGGCCGAGCACGCCTATGGCAACGCCACCAGCGACGACCTGTGGAAGGCTATCGACAAGGCGGCGGGCAAGCCGGTGTCGGCGGTCGCGCGCGACTTCACCACCCAGCCTGGCGTGCCGCTGATCCGTGTGGCGTCCAGCTCGGCGGGGACCAACCTCACCCAGGCCCGGCTGGCCAGCGACGCCCAGATGCAGAGCCTCAACATCGCCCAGAGCCAGCAGGACGTCGACGCCGCCCAGGCGCGAATCCTCTCCTGGCGCGCGCCGGTGAAGCTGCAGTCGCCGGACGGCGGGCCGGTCCGGGAACGCCTGGTCTCGCGCACCTCGCCGCAGTCGGCGGAGGGCGCCGTGGTCGTCAACGCCGGCCAGCTCGGCTACTTCCGCGTCGCCTATGACCGCCCCGCCTTCGCGCCTCTGGTGGAGAACCTGGGCAAGCTGCCGGCCGCCGACCAGTTCGGCCTGTTGAACGACGGCCTGGCGCTGGGCATGGGCGGCGAGGAGCCGATCTCCAACTATCTGCGCCTGACCGCAGCGCTCCCGCCCATGGCCGACGCGGTGGTCTGGCGCGACCAGGCCCGCACGCTCGCCGGCCTCGAGGGCTACTATGGCCCGGGCCCCGGCAAGACCGCCTTCCGCGCCTGGGCGTCGGGTGTGCTGGCCCCGGTGCTGAAGCGGGTGGGCTTCGATTCCCGGCCCGGCGAGCCGGCCACCGAGGCGGTGCTGCGCGAGACCCTGCTGCTGGCGCTGAGCCAGATCGGCGACCCCACCGTCAGCGCCGAGGCGCGCCAGCGGTTCGCCGCCGCGGCCAGCGATCTTTCCAGGCTCGCGCCCGGCGAGCGGCGCTGGGTGGTGGTGGGCGCGGCCCGCGCCGCCGATCCGCAGACCTTCCAGACGCTGCGCAGCCTGGCCAAAGCCGCCAAGGACCCGCTGGAGCGCAACGAGCTCTACATTGACCTAGCCGCCGTCGAGGACGAGACCCTGGCCGCCCAGGTGCTGGCGTTGTCGATCACCGACGAAGCGCCGACCAATATGGCGCCGGTGCTGGTTCGCGAGGTGGCCGCGGTGCATCCAGCGCTCGCCTGGCGCTTCACCATGGACAATGTGGCGACGATCACCAGGAACCTGGACACCTTGAACCGCTCGACCTTCGTGCCCCGCGTGGCGGAGTCGTCGAACGATCCCAAGATGGTCGCGGAGCTTTCCGCCTACGCCGCCAAGAACATCCCGCCCGACGCCATGCGCGAGGTGAAGGTCGCGGTCTCGCGGATCCGCAACAACGCCGACATCCAGGCCCGGCGCCTCACCCAGATCGACGCCTGGATCGCCGAGAAGCGCGGCGTCGCGGCGGGGCGCTAGCTAGCGGTCCTTCTCGCGCTCGCCGACGGCGGCCTGGGCGGCCGCGAGGCGGGCGATCGGCACGCGGTAGGCCGAGCAGCTGACGTAGTCCAGGCCGACGCTTTCGCAGAAGGTGATCGAGGCCGGATCGCCCCCGTGCTCGCCGCAGATGCCGAGCTTGACGTCGGGCCGCGCGGCGCGCCCGCGCTCGGCGGCGATGCGGATCAGGTCGCCGACGCCCTCCTGGTCGAGGCTGACGAAGGGGTCCTTCTCGAAGATGCCCTTGTCGATATAGGCGTTCAGGAACCGACCGGAATCGTCGCGGCTGATGCCGAAGGTGGTCTGGGTCAGGTCGTTGGTGCCGAACGAGAAGAACTCCGCGTGCTCGGCCAGATCGGCGGCGCGGATGGCCGCACGCGGCAGCTCCACCATGGTGCCGACGAGGTATTCGATCTCGCGCCCCTTCTCGGCGATCACCTGCCTGGCGACGCGGTCCGTCAGCACACGGAGGAACTTCATCTCCTCGCCCTTGGCGACCAGCGGATGCATGATCTCCGGGATCGGTGCGGGCCGCCCGGATGCGGCCACTTCGCAGGCCGCCTCGATGATGGCGCGGACCTGCATCTCGTAGATTTCGGGATAGCTCACGCCCAGGCGGCAGCCGCGGTGGCCCAGCATGGGGTTCACCTCGTGCAGCTCCTGCGCCCGGCGCAGCAGCTTGCCGGCGTCGAGGCCCGTGGCGGCGGCCACGGCGGCGACGTCTTCCTCCGTATGCGGAAGGAATTCATGCAGCGGCGGGTCGAGCAGGCGGATGGTGACCGGCAGGCCTTCCATGATCCCGAACAGTTCGACGAAGTCGTCCCGCTGCATGGGCAGGATCTTCTCCAGCGCCGCGCGGCGGCCGGCCTCGTCGTCGGCGAGGATCATTTCGCGCACGGCGGCGATCCGGGTGGGGTCGAAGAACATGTGCTCGGTGCGGCAAAGGCCGATGCCCTCGGCGCCGAACTGCCGCGCGGTCCGGGCGTCGACGGCGGTCTCGGCGTTGGCGCGGACCTTCAGGCGGCGCACCCCGTCGGCCCAACTCATCAGGGTCGCGAAATCGCCCGACAACTCCGGTTCGATCATCTTGACGACACCGGACAGCACCTCACCGGTCGAGCCGTCGATGGTGATCACGTCGCCGGCCCGGAAGGTGCGCCCGCGCGCCCGCAGTTCGCCGGCCCGCAGGTCGATGTGGATCTCGCCGGCGCCGGAAACGCAGGGACGGCCCATGCCGCGCGCCACCACCGCGGCATGGCTGGTCATGCCGCCGCGCGCCGTGACGATGCCGCGCGCCGCGTCCATGCCGCGGATGTCCTCAGGACTGGTCTCTTCGCGCACCAGGATCACCGCGCCGGCCGATCCGCCCTGGATCTCCGCCTCGGCGGCGGTGAAGACGATCTTGCCGGTGGCGGCGCCCGGCGAGGCCGGCAGGCCGGTGGCGATGACCTCGCGGTTCGAGGCCGGGTCGATGGTCGGGTGCAGCAGCTGGTCGAGCGAGCCGGGCTCGACCCGCATCACCGCCTCTTCCTTGCTGATCAGGCCCTCGGAGGCGAGGTCGACGGCGACCTTCAGCGCGGCCTTGGCGGTGCGCTTGCCGTTGCGCGTCTGCAGCATGTAGAGCCGGCCTTTTTCGACCGTGAACTCGATGTCCTGCATGTCGCGGTAGTGGGTCTCGAGCTTCTCGACGACCGCCTTGAACTGCAC
Source organism: Phenylobacterium sp. (assembly GCF_035309685.1). GTDB lineage: Bacteria > Pseudomonadota > Alphaproteobacteria > Caulobacterales > Caulobacteraceae > Phenylobacterium. The sequence continues at coordinate 30,384 of NZ_DATGEX010000043.1, read as the reverse complement.
GAAGACCTCGGGCAGCGCCTCCTCCATGGAGGGGTTCTTCTCGCCCATTTCCTCGCGGGCGATCTTGGTCAGCGCCTGGGGCGTGCGGATGCCGGCCACCACGTCTTCGCCCTGCGCATTGATCAGATATTCGCCGTAGAGCCGGTTCTCGCCGGTCGACGGATTGCGGGTGAAGGCGACACCGGTGGCCGAGGTCTCGCCCATGTTGCCGAACACCATGGACTGGATATTGACCGCGGTGCCCCAGCTTTCCGGGATGTCGTGCATGCGGCGATAGAACTTCGCCCGGTCGTTCATCCAGCTGGCGAACACCGCGCCCATGGCGCCCCAGAGCTGGGCTTGCGGGTCCTGCGGGAACGGCTGGCCTAGCTCGTCAGCGACGACGCGCTTGTAGTCGGCGACCACCGCCTCCCAGTCGTCGGCGGAGAGCGCGGTGTCGATGGTGACGTCGAGACGTTCCTTATGTTCGTCAAGGATTTCCTCGAACATGTGATGATCGAGGTCGAGGACCACGTTCGAGTACATCTGGATGAAGCGGCGATAGGAATCGAAGGCGAAGCGGCGGTCGCCGGCCAGTTTCGCCAGACCTTCGACGGTCTCGTCGTTGAGGCCCAGGTTCAGGACCGTGTCCATCATCCCGGGCATCGAGGCCCGGGCGCCCGAGCGCACCGAGACCAAGAGCGGATTGGCCGCGTCGCCGAACGCCTTGCCGGTCTGCTGTTCGACGATGGCCAGCGCCGCGTCGACCTGCGCCTTCAGCTCGGCGGGGTATTGCTTGTCGTTGGCGTAGTAGTGGACGCAGGCCTCGGTGGTGATGGTGAAGCCCGGCGGCACCGGCAGGCCCAGCGCCGACATCTCGGCCAGGTTCGCGCCCTTGCCGCCCAAGAGGTCCTTCATCGAGGCGTCGCCGTCCGCGCGCCCGCCGCCAAAGGCGTAGACCCAACGCGTCTTGGTCATCGTCTCGGCCGGCATCAAGTGTCCCTCGTCTATCCGGTGATCTGGCCGAAGTCGGCGACGCGGCCCATGGCGTCGCGCACCTTCATCAAGAGCTTCAACCGGTTCTCGCGTTCCGTAGCTATGTCGGAGTTCACTAAGACCTTGTCAAAGAAGGCGTCCACCGGTTCGCGCAACTCCGCCAGCGCGGTCATCGCCGCGGCGTAGTCTTCCTTGGCCAGCGCCTTGCCGACCTCGACCTCCATGTGGCCGACGGCATTGGTCAGAGCGCCCTCCTCGCCCGGCGCGGAGTCGTTGGGCTCCCCGCTCGGCAGCGGGCCCTTCTTCTCCTCGGCCTTGAGGATGTTCACCGCGCGCTTGTAGCCGGCCAAGAGGTTCTTGCCGTCCTCGGTCCCGAGGAAGCCGGACAGCGCGTTGACCTTCGAGACGATGCGCACAATGTCGTCGTCTCCGAGTGCGAAGACCGCGTCGACCAGATCGTGCCGTTCACCCTGCTCCCGCAGGAGCACTTTCAGACGATCGATGAAGAAGGTTCGAAGCTCCTGTGCGAGCGGCAGATAGACGTTGCGGCGGAACTGATCGCCTTCGCTTAGGAAATCGATCCCCGCGGCAGGGGGAGCATTCGGCCCCACCATGCTGTCCACCGGCAACCCCCAGAAGCTTCGCTCAGCGGGCCCGGGAACGGACATTCGAATTCGATTTTGGAGAATAATGCGGATTGCGCCAAGTGCGGCGCGGCGCAGGGCATAGGGGTCGCGGCTCCCGGTCGGCTTCTCGCCGATGGCGAAGAAGCTCACCAAGGTGTCGAGCTTGTCGGCCAGCGCCACGGTGGCGGCCACCGCCTGCACCGGCACGTCATCGGTCGGGCCCTGCGGCTTGTAGTGCCAGCGGATCGCGTCGACGACCTCCGGCTCCAGGCCTTCCTTCTCGGCGTAGTAGCTGCCCATGATCCCCTGCAGCTCGGGGAACTCTCCGACCATGCCGGTCCCAAGGTCGGCCTTGCAGAGCAGCGCCGCCTGCTGGGCCTTGGTCTTGGTGGCGCCGTCGTCGCGGACGTAGGGGGCCAGTTCGCCGGCCAGCGCCACGATCCGCTCGACGCGCTCGTACATCGTCCCGAGCTTGGCGTGGAAGGTGACGCCCTTCAGCTTCTCCAGGCGGTCCTCCAGCCGGACCTTCTGGTCCTCGGTCCAGAAAAATCGGGCGTCGGCGAGCCGCGCGGCCAACACGCGGGCGTTGCCGGTGGCGATGGTCTTGCCGCCATCGGTCGCTTCGATATTGGCGACGGTGATGAAGTGCGGGACCAGGAAGCCGGTCTGCGGGTCACGCACGGCGAAGAACCGCTGGTGGACGCGCATGGAGGTGCGGATCACCTCCGGCGGCAGGTCCAGGAACTCAGGGTCCATGTCGCCCATCACCGGCGTCGGCCATTCGGCAAGGCCCGCGACCTCGTCCAGCAGGCCCTCGTCCTCCACCAGCTCGAAATTGCGCGCGAAACAGAGGGTGCGCGCGGCGTCCATGATCCGCTCGCGCCGCTCCTGCGGGTCGATGACCACGAAGTTCTTCGCCAGCCCGTCGGCATAGTCGTCGAAATTGCGCACGTGGAAGGCCTGGCCGGTCCCCATGAACCGATGGCCCTGGGTCAGGTCGCCCGCCACGTGGCCGTCGATCTCGAAGGGCACGACCTCGCCGTCGAAGACGCAGAGGATGCGCTGCAGGGGCCTGACCCAGCGCAGCTTGGAGACGCCCGAAACCATCGACTTGGGCCAGGGGAAGTTGCGCACGATCGCCTCGACCATCTCGGCGATGATCTCCGGCGTCGGGCGGCCGGCCTTGTGGATATGCGCGAAATAGAGCCCGTCGCGCTCGGTGAGCTGGTCGCGGGTGAGGCCGGTGGAGCGCAGGAAGCCCTCGATCGCCTGGTCGGGCGAGCCGACGCGGGGCCCCTTGCGCTCCTCATGCCGCTCGGCCTGGGCGGCGGCGAGCCCTTCGGCCACCAGGGTCAGGCGCCTGGGCCCCGCAAACGCCGTCAGCGCCTCCGGCAGCAGCCCCTCGGCCGCCAGCTTCTCCCGCGCCAGCCGCTCAAGGTCCTTCGCCGCCTGCGCCTGCATGCGCGCCGGGATCTCTTCGGAGAACAGTTCAAGCAAGAGTTGGGGCATGGCTAAGCTCCCTTTCCCCTCGATGGGGAAAGGGTTGGGGATTGGGGTGAGTGCGGAGCGGCCGAATAGTGAGCGCCGTTTGGCGCCGACGCCAATTCGCACCCAATCGTCCCTTCAGGCGTCACACCCCATCCCAACCCTTCCCCATCGAGGGGAAGGGCTAGGTGGCGTTCGATCTCGCGCACCACCGAACCAACGTCGGCGTCGACCTGCCGGTTGGTGAAGCGAACGATACGGTAGCCCTGACTGCGAAGCCATTCCGCCCGTTCGAAGTCTCTCAACACGACGTCGTCCAGTCGTTCGTGAATGTCGCCATCCACCTCGATCACCAACCTGCGAGCGTGGCAGGCGAAATCGGCGATGAAAGCGCCGATGGGCGCCTGGCGTCGGATATGAACGTCAAGCTTCCGTAACGCCTTCCAGAGGCGCTGCTCCGATGGCGTCATCGCCTCACGAAGTCGGCGGCCGCGCGCGACAGCGCCCTTGGCATGCCCCTCATGCTCGAACATCAGGCGTTCCCGCCCTGCTGGGCCACATAGACCTCGGCGCACTGTTTGCAGAGGTCGCGGATGCGGCCGATGTAGCTCTGCCGTTCGGCCACCGCGATGGCGCCGCGGGCGTCCATGATGTTGAACATGTGGCTGGCCTTCAGCACGTGGTCGTAGGCCGGTAGCACCAGTTGTTCGCCCTTGCGGCCGCGCGATCCCAGGATGATCGGCACCTGGCGTTCCATGTCCTCGAAGTGGCGTTTGAAGACGTCCACGTCGGCGACTTCCAGCTCGAAGGCCGAGAACTGCTGCTCGTTGGCCAGGAACACCTCGCCGTAGGTGAATTCGTCGTTGTAGCGCAGGTCGTAGACGCTATCGACGTTCTGCAGGTAGAGGCTGAGCCGCTCCAGGCCGATGGTCAGCTCGCCCGCGACTGGGAACACGTCCAGGCCGCCGACCTGCTGGAAATAGGTGTACTGGGTGATCTCCATCCCGTCGCACCAGACCTCCCAGCCCAGGCCCCAGGCGCCGACGGTGGGGTTTTCCCAGTCGTCCTCGACGAAGCGGATGTCGTGCACCTTGGGATCGATGCCGATGGCCTCCAGCGAGCCCAGGTAGAGCTCCTGCAGGTTGGCCGGATTGGGCTTGAGGATCACCTGGTACTGGTGGTGCTGGCGCAGCCGGTTGGGGTTCTCGCCATAGCGCCCGTCGGCCGGCCGGCGCGAGGGCTGCACATAGGCGACCTTCCAGGGCTTGGGGCCGAGCGCGCGCAGCACCGTCGCCGGGTTGAGCGTGCCCGCGCCGACCTCGACGTCATAGGCCTGCAGGATCACGCAGTCCTGGCGGCTCCAATAGTCGTGCAGCTTCAGGATCAGGTCCTGAAACGAAAGCGGCTTGTCGGGCATAGGAATGGGGCTTTGGGGGCTTGTTCGCAGGCGCAAAAAAAGTCGGCGGACCATAGGGCCCGCCGACTGTGGCTTCAACCCGCTCGTAAAGAGCGGAAGAGCGCCTTGGTTAGTTGCCCTTGGCCGGGGTGCGCTTGCCGGCATGGGACATGGGCTGGCCGTACTTGGCGCGGTTCTCGGGGGTGTCCGGCACCGGGCCATTGGTGGTCAGGGTATTGGTCACCGAGGCGCCCGTCGCTGGGTCGACGGCTGTCGTCGAGGTCGAGGTGGCCGTACCGGTGGGCGCAGCCGTCGTCCCAGTCGACGTCGTGGCCGCCGGCGCCGGCGTCGTCACGGTGGTGGTCGTGGTGGATTGTTGCGCGTAGGCCGCGCCGCTGATGAGAGCGGTCGCGGCGGCGGCGGTCAGCAGGTGAGCGATCTTCATGGCGGGGGCCTCCAAATGCCTTTGTCGGCATCTAAAGCGCCCCACGCCGGTGAAGGTTCATTTCTTCTTCTTGGCCGGGGCCTTGGCGGCGGGCTTTTCCGGCTCCGGCGCCGGGGCGGCGGCCGGCGCTTCCGGCGGCGGCGGCAGGGTCTCGGGCACCGATCCCGGGACGAGGACGGCGTCGATCACGTGGATCACGCCGTTGGACACCATCACATCGGGCTGGATGATGGTGGCGTTGTCGGCCTTCAGCGCGCCGTCGGCCGCCGTGCCGTCCACCACGATCTTGTCGCCGGCGCCGGTCGGCAGGCCGCCGTGGGCGCCCTTGATCTTCGAAGAGTCGATCTTGGCGTTGATGATGTAGTGCAGCAGGGTCTTCTGCAGGGCGTTCTTGTCCGCCGAGATGGCCGCCAGCTTGTCAGCCGTCAGGGCTTCGTTGGTCGGCGCGAAGACCGTCAGGCCTGGGCTGGCTTTCAGCAGCGACATCAGGTTCACCGCGGTCAGCGCCTTCACGAAATTGCTGAAGTCGGCGTTGGTCTGCAGGGTGGTGTCCAGGCCGCCGTTGGCGACCAGCTTGCCGGCGGAGGCGGCCGCCGGCGCGGCGGCGGCCGGAGCCGGGGTCTGCGCCGCAGCGGCGCCGGCGATCAGGGAAACGGCCGCGGCCGCAGTCAGCAAACGATGGAACGGCATCAGGTCCTCAGATTTGAAGGCGAACAACTCCGCCACGCGTATGCATCGGCAGGGTTCGCGGTGTCTACGGGCAGCGCAGCCTAGGCCGCCTCGTCACGGCTTCGTGAACGCGGCGTTTCCCAGCCTAGAACAAACCCGCTGGGCGTCCCAATCGCCCAATTTTCGGGCGCCTGCCGCCAGAGCCGCCCAGGAATCGGGCGAGCGGCGGCTTCTTGTCCAGCTTGGCCCGCCAGCCGGGCGCGCCGCCGTCCGGCCCCGATAGCGTCAGCCGACCGCTGCGAGACGGGGATGGGGACACTTCGCGGCGGCGCACACTCAACACTGACGGCCGGTCCAGCCTCAAGGACCGCGCGGGAGCGAGCGGATGAAACTGATCATGGCGATCGTCAAACCCTTCAAGCTGGACGACGTGCGCGAAGCGCTCGTCGGCGCCGGCGTCGAGGGCCTGACGGTTTCGGAAGTCAAAGGCTACGGCCGGCAAAAGGGACAGACCGAGATCTACCGGGGCGCTGAGTACCAGGTGAACTTCCTGCCCAAGGTGAAACTGGAGGCGGTCGTCGATGACGCCGCTGTCGGCAAGGCGGTCGAGGCGGTCAAGGCCGCCGCGGCCACGGGCAAGATCGGCGACGGCAAGATCTTCGTCCTCAACGTCGAAGACGCCGTGCGCATTCGGACCGGTGAGACCGGCGCTGCGGCGCTCTAGCGGTCAAAGAACAGGGGACATTTGAAAATGAAGCTCATCGGATTGAAAAGGCTGGCGGGGCTCGCGCTCGCCGCCGCCGTGATCGGGGGTCCGCTCGCCGGGTCCGCGATCGCCCAGACCGCACCTGCGCCCGCCACGCCGGCGCCCGCCGCGGCAGCTCCGGCGGCGACGCCGGCGCCTGACGCAACAGCTCCTGCGGCCGCCGCCGCGGCTCCGGCCGCGCCCGCGGCCGCCGCGGCTCCGCCGGCGCCCGACTCCTGCGCGGCGCTCAAGAACTGCGCGACCCAGACCTACCCCAAGGACTCCGTCAACTCCGGCGACACCGCCTGGATGCTGACCTCCTCGGTGCTGGTGCTGATGATGACCATTCCGGGTCTCGCCCTCTTCTACGCGGGCATGGTGCGCAAGAAGAACATCCTGGACACCCTGGCCCAGAGCTTCGGCGCGACGGCGGTGATCACCGTGCTGTGGATGATCATCGGCTACTCGATCGCGTTCACGGGCAAGAATCCGTACATCGGCGACTTCAAATACTTCCTGCTCGCGCCGCTGAACGGGGACATCAATATCGCCAACACGGACCTGGCCCCGACCATTCCAGAGACCGTGTACATGTTCTTCCAGATGACGTTCGCGATCATCACGCCGGCCCTGATCGCCGGCGCGGTGGCCGACCGCATGAAGTACTCGGCGTTCCTGTGGTTCATGGCCCTGTGGCTGCTGCTGGTCTATTGCCCGGTCGCGCACTGGGTGTGGTCCGCCAAGGGCTGGCTGGGCGCGGGCGGCATCGGCGCGCTGGACTTCGCCGGCGGCACGGTGGTGCACCTGAACGCCGGCACCGCCGGCCTGGTCGCCGCGATCATGCTCGGCAAGCGCAAAGGCCTCGGCACCGAGAACATGGCGCCGTTCAACCCCGCCTACGCGGTCATCGGCGCCTCGCTGCTGTGGGTCGGTTGGTTCGGGTTCAACGCCGGTTCGGCGGTGGAGTCGCATGACGGCCAAGCCGGCATGGCGGCGGCCGCCACCCAAATCGCGACCGCCATGGCGGCCGTGGCGTGGATGGCCATGGAATGGCTCATCGCCAAGAAGCCCACCGTCATCGGCATGGCTTCGGGCGCGGTGGCGGGGCTGGTGGCGATCACCCCGGCTTCCGGCTACGTGAACCCGACCGGCGCGCTCTGGATCGGCCTGGCGGCAGGCATCGTCTGCTACTTCGCGGCCGTTCACATGAAGAAGGCGCTGGGCTTCTACGACGACGCGCTGGACTGCTTCGGCGTCCACGGGGTCGGCGGGGCGCTGGGCGCGATCATGACCGGCATGTTCGCCTCGAAGGCCATCAACAGCAGCATCCCGTCCAAGGGCGGCTGGCTGATCGACCACAACTTCGATCAGATGCGCCTGCAACTCATCGACGTGGGGGTCGTGTTCGTCTTCTGCGGCGTCGTCACCTTCCTGATCCTCGCGGTGCTGAAGTACACGATCGGCATCCGTGTCAGCGAAGAGGTCGAGGTCGAAGGCCTGGACATCAACCTCCACGGCGAGGTGGTGCAGGGCTGATCGGCGATCGTCCGATCGAAGATCAAGACTGGAGAGCGTTGGGAGCGGGGGTCCTTTTTGGGGCCCCCGCTTTCATTTGGGTCTGGCGCCCGTTCGCCGGATGGAGGATGCAATTCGCATGACCACGCAGCGCCAATCGCCCGTCGCCAAGTTCACCGGCTTCCCGGCCGCCGGCATAGCCTACGGGCTCGTCGTCGCTCTCGCCCTAGGCTTCGGCTGCGGCCTCGTCCATGCGCCCTTCCTGGCGGTGGTGGTCCTGGGCCTGATCGTGGCGGGAGGGAGCCTCTGGGCCGAGCGCGACGCCCTGACCCTGGGGCCGAACGGACAGCGACGGACGAACATCCGGCTGCAGCTGGCCGCCGCCTACGTCTTCATGGCCATCGTGGCGATCGGCCTGGTCAGCCTGGGCTATTTCCTGCGCACGGCCATGCGCCACTGAGGGCCGCCTGGACGGCGCCTAGGCCGGGTCTGGCCAGGGGCCGCCCAGGCGGCAGCGCTGGACCCACCAGGTCGGCGACATCGCCTCAAGGCGCTCTGCGAGGCCCTCGGCCTCGATGTCGCCCGAGCAGAGCGCAAAGCAGGTTCCGCCGGAGCCGCTGACCCGCGCCAGCAGAGTCTCGGGCTCGCCGGCGAGCGTCTCCAGCACCGCGCCGACCTGTGGCGCGATCGCGATGGCCGGCGCTTCCAGGTCGTTGCGCTGGGTGGCCAGCCAGCCGGCCAACTCGGCGGCGTCCTCGAAGGCGTCCGGCCAGGCTGGCGGGCGCACGTCGCCGAAGCGCCCCGCGGCGTCGAAGGCGCGGTAGACCGCCGCCGTGGAGACCGGGACCGGCGGGCGCACCAGCACCGCGTCCAGGGTTGGCAGGCCCGGCGCCGCGGACAGGCGCTCCCCGCGTCCCTGCGCGATCGCCGGCGCGCCCCAGAGACAGGCCGCCCCGTCCGCGCCCAGCGCGGCCGCCAGCGCCTCCAGGGCGTCGTTGCTCTGGTCCAGGCCCAACTCTTCCCGCAGCAGCCGCAGAGCCGCGCCCGCGTCGCCCGAGCCGCCGCCGAGCCCCGAGGCCACCGGCAGGCGCTTTTCCAGCCGAAGTCCGATGGGCGCCACCGGCCGTTTGGCCTGCGCGATCAGGGCGCGGGCGGCGCGCAGGACGAGGTTGTCCCCTTCGCCTGCCAGCTCGCCCGCGAACGGCCCGGCGATGCGCAGCGTCAAGGCGTCGGCGGCGAAACTCGACACCACGTCGCCGACATCGGCGAAGGCCATCAGGCTGCAGATCGGGTGATAGCCGCCCTCGCCTTCCGGCGGGCCTACGTGCAGGAAGAGGTTGACCTTGGCCGGCGCGAAGGCGCTGCGGCTCATGGCTCCTTGGCGAGCTTCGGGGTCGGGCCATCAGGACCCAGGCCCGAGGCCAGCTTGGCCTCGGCGCTGGCCTTGATCTTGTCATCCGGCTTCAGGGTCAGGACCCGGCGCCATTGGAACTGCGCCTCGTCCTTGCGGCCCACCTTCCAGTAGGCGTCGCCCAGGTGGTTGTTGATTTCCGGGTCGCCGGCCTCGAGCTCGACGGCCTCCTCCAGCCGCTGCACCGCCTGCTTGTAGTCGCCCAGGCGGTAGTAGGCCCAACCCAGGCTGTCGACCATGGCGCCGGAGCGCGGATCAGCGGCCACGGCCTTTTCGACCATGGCCAGCGCCTCCTGCAGATGCTCGCCGCGGTCGATCCAGGAATAGCCAAGATAGTTCAGCAACTCCGGCTCGTCCGGCCGCTGCTTCAGCGCCGCCTGCAGGTCGGCCTGGCCCTCGGTCCAACGGTTCAGCCGCTCGTTGGCGACGCCGCGCGAATAGAGCAGCCGCCAATCGGGCGTCTTCTGCTCGGCGATGACGTTGTCCAGCACCTTGACCGCCTCGGCGTACTGCTCGTCGGAGCGCAGCAGGTCGGCCAGGTTGATGCGCGAGTCCAGGTCGCCCGACGCCGCCGCGGCGCGCGCCAGCTTCAGCGCGGTCGGCTTGTCGTCGGCGGATTGGTAGGTCCAGGCGAGCTTGGCCTGTGCGGCGGAAAAATCGGGCGAGCCGGGCTTGGGATGGCTGTAGGCGACACGCGCGGACTCGACGTCGCCGGACCCCTGCATCAGGTCGCCGACCATCACCCAGGCGTCGTCCCGGGCCGGGTCGAGGCGCAGCAACAGACGCAGATAGGCGAGCGCCACCTGGGTCTGCTTGGCCTGGATCATGGTGGCGGCCGGCGCGAGCATGGCCGAGGCCGCGCCTTCGCGGATCGTCGGCATGGGCGGCGCGGGCTTGCCCGAAGAGGCGCGCGCGAGGGCGGCCTTCACCGGCGCGCTCTCCGGCTCGCGGGCCAGATGCTCGGTGTAGAGCGCCAGGGCGTCGACCTTACGCCCACGCCGCTCCAGGAAGCCGCCGTAGGCGATGACCGCCATCTCGGTGGGCGTCTGGACGGAGACGGTCGCCTTCAGGTCCGTCTCGGCCTCGTCATAGCGCTTGGCGCGCTCGAACAGCAGGCCCTGGTCGAGCTGGCCGAAGTAGTCGACCAGCCGATCGCCGCGCACCTGCGGGCGGACCAGCGAGCCCTCCACGTCGCCCGCCTGGGCCGCGGCCCAGGGGGCCAGCAGGGCGCCGGCCGATTTGTGCGGGAAGGCGATGTTGGCGTCGGTGAGCAGGGCCTTGGCGTCCTTGCCCTTGTCGGTGGCGATGTCCTCGACGGCGATCACCAGCTTGCCCAGGCGTTTGGAGGCCTCCGAGGCGTCTTCGCTGGCCGGCGCCAGCACGGCCGCCTTGGGGATGTCGCCGGAGAGCAGCGCGGCGGTGAAGGCCCGCTCGCCGATCATCGGGTTGCCGGTCTCCTGTCGCGCCTGTTCGAAGAAGCGCGCCGCGTCCTGGCTCTTGCCGTTGTTGAGCGCCGACTCGCCGGCGAGGAAGGCGCCGTAGGGCGAGACATTGGCGGCGATACCGCCGGGTTGGCCGGCGGCGGAAGCGGACCCCGCGCCTCCCGGCCCGGTGGCGCAGGCGGCGAGCAGGACGAGCGGGGCGGCGGCGAACAACAGGGACAGGCGCATGATCAGACCTTCGGACCTAACGATGGCCGCGGCAAGGCGGCTTGCTGTCACTGTGCGGAGCCAGGGTTACATATTCGGGTAGTTCGGGCCGTCTCCGCCCTGCGGCGTCGTCCAGTTGATGTTCTGCGACGGATCCTTGATGTCGCAGGTCTTGCAGTGGACGCAGTTCTGGAAATTGATCTGGAACTTCGGGTTCTGGCCCCTGTCGTCGTAGAGCACCTCATAGACGCCGGCCGGGCAGTAGAGACGCGCCGGCTCCCCATATTTCGGCAGGTTGATATCGATCGGCACCGCCGGGTCGCTGAGCTTCAGGTGCGCCGGCTGGTTCTCGTCATGATTGGTCGACGACAGGAAGACGCTTGAGAGCTTGTCGAAGGAATAGACCCCGTCGGGCTTGGGATAAACGATCGGCTTGTAGTCCTTGGCGAGCCCCGTGGAATCCGCGTCGGACTTGCCGTGATGCATCGTCCCGAAGAACGAGAAACCGCCGAAGAGGCTCGTGCACCACAGGTCGAACATGCCGAGCGCCCCGCCCAGCAGGGTGCCGAACCGGGTCAGGATCGGCTTGAAGTTCCGTGCGACGTGCAACTCCTTGCGCACCCACGACGCCTGATAGGCCGCATCGTACTCGACGAGATCGTCCCGCGAGCGGCCGGCCTGGATGGCCGCATAGGCGGCCTCGGCCGCCATCATGCCGCTCTTCATGGCGTTATGGCTGCCCTTGATCCTGGGCACGTTGACGAAGCCGGCGCTGTCGCCGAGTAGCACGCCGCCGGGGAAGTAAAGCCGCGGCACCGACTGTAGACCGCCCTCCGAGATCGCCCGCGCGCCATAGGCGATGCGTTTGCCGCCGGCCAGGTACTTGGCGATGTCCGGGTGCTGCTTGAAGCGCTGGAACTCATCGAACGGCGAGAGCCAGGGGTTCTTGTAGTTCAGGTGCACCACGAAGCCGATCGACACGTAGTTGTCGCCGAAATGGTAGAGGAAGCTGCCGCCGCCGGTGGCGTCTTCCAGGGGCCAGCCGACAGTGTGTTGCACCAGGCCGGCTTGGAAGACCTCGTCGGGGACCTGCCAGATCTCCTTCAGCCCAATGCCGTATTTTTCCGGATCCGCGCCCTCGGCCAGGCTGTACTTGGCCCGCAACTGCTTGGAGAGCGACCCGCGCACACCCTCGCCGATGAAGACGTACTTGCCGTGCAGCTCGATGCCCGGCTGATAGTCCGGACCGTGAGTGCCGTCCTTCTGGACGCCGAACACGCCGGCGACCACGCCCTTCAGGGCGCCGGCCTCGTCGAACACCGCTTCCGACGCGGCCATGCCCGGATAGACCTCAACGCCCAGCGCCTCAGCCTGCTGTCCCAGCCAGCGGCAGACGTTGGCTAGCGACGCGATGTAGTTGCCGTGGTTGTGCATCAGCCCCGGCATGCCGAACATCGGCAGCTCCGCCGAGCCCTGCGGGCCCAGCAGCACGAACTTGTCGGCCTTGACCGGCGTCTCCAGCGGCGCGCCCATCGCTTTCCAGTCTGGGAAGAGTTCGCTGATCCCTCGCGGGTCGATCACCGCACCCGACAGGATGTGCGCCCCGACCTCGGAGCCCTTCTCCAGCACCGCCACGGTGATCTCGGTCCCGGCCGCGGCGGCGAGCTGCTTCAGGCGGATCGCCGCCGACAGCCCCGACGGCCCGGCGCCCACGATGACGACGTCATATTCCATCGCCTCGCGTTCAACCTGTTCGCTCATTGGCCCCGCCGCTCCGTTGATCCCTGCGCCGACTTATCGGAAGGTCACCTAGCGGTGGTCAAGGAAAAGCCGCCCAAGAGCGGTTTGGGGGAACATCATGCGTCCGTCGATTCTGGTCTTCGCGCTGGCGCTCGCGCCCCTCCAGGCCCAGGCGGCCGGGTATTGGATCGGCAGCTGGGGCGCCTCGCCGGCCATGCCCATGGCCGCGCCCGCCAACAACCCGGCCCGCGGCACGGCCAGCTTCAACAACCAGACCGTGACCCAGGTGGTGCGGCTGTCGGCCGGCGGGCCGCGCCTGCGCATCCGTCTCTCCAACGAATATGGTCCCAAGCCCCTGCAGGTGGGCGCGGCGCGCGTCGCCCTGGTGGCGGCGGACGGCGCGGTGGTCCCGGGCAGCGAACGGACGGTGAGCTTTTCGGGCGCGGCCGGCGCGGTCATTCCCGCCGGCGCGCCGATGGTCAGCGACCCGGTGCCGCTGCCGACCAGGGCGCTCGCCCATCTGCGGGTGAGCCTCTACCTGCCCGCCGACAGCAACGGCTGCACCTGTCACATGACCGGCCAGGACCTGATCTCCATCGCGCCCGGCGACGCGACGGCGGCCCCGCCGCCACCGGCCAAGGGCGCCGGCGACTACCGCACCTTCCTCACCGAGGTGGATGTGGAGAGCGCCGCGCCGGTCCGGCCGGTGATCGCGACCTTCGGCGACTCCATCACCGACGGCTACCGCTCGACGGACGGCGCCGACCACCGCTGGCCCGACCGGCTGGCCGAGCGGCTGGCGGCGGCGAAAAGGCCCTTCGCCGTGGTCAACGCCGCGATCAGCGGCAACCGGGTGCTGAGCGAGCAATTGCCGATCTTCGGCCAGAACGCGCTCAGCCGCTTCGACCGCGATGTGCTGGCCGTGCCCGGCGTAACCCACGTGACGGTGCTGGAGGGCGTCAATGACCTCGGCATGACCAAGCCCACGCCCGCCGCCGCCGACCTGATCGCCGGCTATCGGCAGCTGATCGCCCGGGCGCACGCGCACGGCGTCAAGATCATCGGCGCGACCGTCCTGCCCTACGACGGCGCGGCCTATTTCAGCGCCGCCGGCGAGGCCGAACGCCAGAAGATCAACGCCTGGATCCGCACCGGCCGCGAGTTCGACGGGGTCATCGACTTCGACGCCGCGATCCGCGATCCCGCGGCCCCGACCAAGATGCGCGCCGACCTGCAGTCCGGCGACTGGCTGCACCCCAACGACGCCGGCTACCGGGTGATGGGCGAGGCGATCGACCTCAGCCTCTTCCGCTAACCCTCGCCCGCGTAGGCCGCCTGCAGCTTGGCGACGTCGAGCTTGACCATCTGCATCATGGCCGCGGTCGCCCGTTCGCGGCCCGCGGGGTCCGGGCCATAGATGGTTTCGAAGAGCTGTTTCGGCACGACCTGCCATGTGAGACCGAAGCGGTCCTTCAGCCAGCCGCATTGCATCGGCTCGCCGCCCTCCAGCAACGCGTTCCAGTAGTGGTCGACCTCCGCCTGGTCCTGGCAATCGATGAAGAAGGAAAAGGCCGCGTTGAGCGTGAAATAGTCGCCGCCGTTCAGGGCCGTGACCCGCTGGCCGTCCAACTCGAAGTCGATGGCCAGCACCCCCGGCGCGCCGTCAGTGTTGCCCTGATCGCCCAGGATCTTCGAATTGGGGAAGACCGAGACGTAGAACTTCGCGGCCTCGACCGCCTGGTCACGGAACCACAGGAACGGATGGATCTTCGGCATGCGGGGCCTCCTTGGGCGCTGTCCGTCCGAAGGACGCGCGGGCGTGCGCCAATCCGACAGCGCCCGCGCACTTTTTGCAATCCAAGGACGGCGAAGCGCGATAGGCCAGCCGTATGGACCGCCCGCCCGCGCTTCGCCGCCTGTTCGACCTGCCGGGCGTCTCCGACCTGGAGTACCAGGCGATCCTCAAGCGCGACTTCGCCGAGCCCGAAGCGCGGGCCGAACATCCCGCCATCGAGGCATGCTCAGTCGCCAACTTTGGCCTCACCGCCGAACAGGCGGAGGACCACCCTCGCCCGGCCAACTGGGATCGGCCCGAACGCCTGCCGATCCCGGCCCAGGTCGCGGCCTTTGAGGCCGAGGGCTGGGACGTCACCGACGACAAGCGCCGGCCGCTGCGGGTGCTTGGCCACTTCAACCAGCAGCTCTGGCTCGCCATCCGCGGCGTCGCCGGAACGCTCCCCTTCCTGCCGGACGACGACAGGCCCGATCCCTGGGGTTCATCCCTGGCGGCCGAGGCCAAGCGTTTCCGCAAACGCTAGGACGCCCGCCATGAGCCCGCCGCCGATCAAACGCTTCGCGGACCTGAAGCCCGCACCAGGACCGACCGGCGTCTACGCCCCGCCGACGCCGAAGGTCTCGCGGCAGAAGAAGGCCAAGGTGCTCACAGCCGCCGAACGCGCGGCGTTCCTGGCCTCGCGCCCCGATCTGAAGAGCTAGGCCTTCTCGAACACCAGGATGAGGTTGTTGGCGGGCATGGGCGCCCGCTCGGCGAAGCGCAGGCCCCGCGTCGCCGCCTCGGCCCGCACGTCGGCCACGTGGCGCAGGCCCCAGGCCGGATCGCGGCTTTTCAGGCTCTCATCGAAGGCCAGGTTGGAGGCCGCGGTCTCCACCTGAGCCTCGAGATAAGGACCATAGAGGAAGAGCTTGCCGCCGCGCCGCAGCACGCGGCCCGCGCCTTCCATCAGCCCCCGCGTCGCCGCCCAGGGCGAGATGTGGACCATGTTGATGCAGACCACCGCGTCGAACGGGCCCTTGGGCCACGTGTGCTGGTCGGCCGCGTCCAGCCGCACCGGGGTGGCGAGGTTCGCGGGCCCCGCCGCGGCGCGCCAGGCCGAGATGCTGGCGATGGCTTCCCAGTCGCGGTCGGTCGGCTGCCAGATCACGCCTGGCAGGTGGGCGGCCAGGAACATGGCGTGCTCGCCGGCCCCGCTCGCCACCTCCAGCACCCGCGCCCCACCGGTCAGGCGCGGCTCCAGCACCTCCAGGATCGGCTGGCGGTTGCGCGCGGTCGAGGGCGATGTCCGGGCGCCCGGAGGAACGGCGTCGTTCATGGAGCATCACCGTAAGCTCTGCTGACGCCTAGGCGAAGGCTTCTGTTGTTGCCCCGAGCCACGCAAAGCGGTTCTGTGCCCCGCTTCAACGGCGTCACGAGGAGGCCACCATGGCCGACGGCAACCCGGGTTCCGGCCTGCAGCTTCGCTCGCTTATCAAGGCGAGCGGCGAGCTGGAGCTTTCGCTGGCCAAGGTCGACGTCCCCGATCCCGCGCCGGACGAGATCGTGGTCCGCGTCGAGGGCTCGCCGATCAACCCGTCGGACCTGGGCCTGCTGCTGGGCGCGGTGGATGTCTCGACGCTGAAGGCCGGCGCCGGCCCGACCCTGAGCGGGACCGTGCCGCCGCATCTGATGCGCGCCATGGCCGGGCGCCTCGACCAGTCGATGCCGGTGGGCAACGAGGGCGCGGGGACCGTCGTCGCCGCCGGCTCCGATCCCGCCGCTCAGGCGCTGCTCGGCAAGCTGGTCGCCGGCATCGGCGGGGCCATGTACGCCCAGTACCGCACGCTGAAGGCCGCCGACGCGCTACCCTTGCCGCCCGGCGCCACCGCCGCCGACGGCGCCTCCTGCTTCGTCAATCCGCTGACGGCGCTGGGCATGGTCGAGACGATGAAGCGCGAGGGCCACTCAGCCCTGGTGCATACGGCCGCGGCCTCCAACCTCGGTCAGATGCTGCAGAAGATCTGCCTCAAGGACGGCGTGTCGCTGATCAACATCGTGCGCAGCGCCGAGCAGGCCAAGATCCTCACCGACATCGGCGCGAAATACGTGCTGGATTCGACCACGCCCAGCTTCGTCGCCGACTTGACCGACGCGCTGGCCGAGACCGGGGCGACGCTGGCCTTCGACGCCATCGGCGGCGGCAAGCTGGCGGGCCAGATCCTGGGCGCGATGGAAGCGGCGCTGAACCGCACCGCCAAGGTCTACAGCCGCTACGGCTCGGCGACCCACAAGCAGGTCTACATCTACGGCGGCCTGGACGTGGGGCCCACCGAGTTGGTCCGCAGCTTCGGCATGTCCTGGGGGCTCGGTGGCTGGCTCTTGACCTACTTCCTGATGAAGACCCCGCCGGCCGAGGCACAGGCGCTGCGCCAGCGGGTCGCCGACGAGCTGAAGACCACCTTCGCCAGCCACTACACCGCCGAGATCGGCCTGGCCGAGGCCCTCGATCCCAAGGTCGTGGCCGCCTACAACCGGAAGACCACCGGGGCGAAGTACCTGATCAATCCGAGCAAGGGCCTGAGCTAGATCGAGGCCAGTCGCGTTCCATGTCCGACCCTCCCGCCCAGACGCCGCTCGATCTGAAGATGAGCCGCGCCGTCGGCTGGCTGCAGTCCCACCTGCTGAACCACGCCGAGATCACCCTGCGCGAGGTGCTGGCGGAAGATCCCAAGCGCCCCATGGCGACCCGCATGCACGGGATCGCGCTGTTCAAACTGGGGCGGCGCGACGAAGGCCTCGCCGCCCTGCAGGCCGGCGTGATCGAGGAGGCGGACAACCCCCGCGCCTGGGCCGACCTTGCCGTGGCCCTGCGCGACAGCGGCCAGGTCCAGGCCGCCGAAGAGGCCTACGCCAAGGGGCTGGCCCTCTCGCAGAACGCCGGCGCCCTGCCGCTTGGCGATGCGGTGTTCTGCATCGAGCACGGGTTCCATGACTTCACCCTGCTCGACTACCCCTACCATGCGCACGTCCGCTACGGCGCCGGCCGGCCGGCCCACCCTGAGCTCGCGGCCCTGATCGGCGCGGGTCGCAAGCAATACCGCGCCGTGCTCGATCTCTGGGGCCCGTTGCAGCCGGACTTCGCCGACGTGCCGCTCGGCGGGACCTACGAGACGCTCACGCCGTTCTGGTTCAATTCCTGGTTCTCGCCGCTCGACGCCATCGCGCTCACCGGCATGCTGCGGACGGAAAATCCCCGGCTGATGGTGGAGATCGGTTCGGGCGTCTCGACCAAGTACGCACGGCGGGCGGTCGCCCGTTACGGCCTGCGCACCCGGCTCGTCTCCATCGATCCGCAGCCGCGCAACCAGATCGATCAACTCTGCGACCAGGTCATCCGCAAGCCGCTGGAGCAGTGCAGCACCGACATGTTCGACGTGCTGGAGCCCGGCGACATCTTCTTCCTCGACTCCTCGCACCGGTCGTTCCAGGGCTCCGACGTCACGGTCTTCTTCCTGGAGATCCTGCCCCGGCTGAAGCCCGGAGTGATCGTCCACATCCACGACATCTACCTGCCCTACGACTACATCGCCGGCCACGTCCCCAGGATGTGGAACGAACAGTACCTGCTGGCCGCCGCCCTGCTGTTCGGCCCCCAGCGGTTCGAGATCCTGTTCCCGAGCTGGTTCGTCGGCCGCGACCCCGACCTTATGGCCCACGCCGAAGCCCTGTTCCGCAAAGGCCCGATGGAATCCGTCGATCTCTATGGCGCCAGCTTCTGGATGCGGATGACCTAGTTCCGCGTTGGAATCACCACCGGCAGGGTCTCGTAGCCCTTCACGAAGACCGAGTGGGTCCGCGTCGGCTCGCCGGCCAGTTCGATCGAGGGGAAGCGCTTCATGATCTCTTCCCAGATGATCGTCAGCTGCAGCTCGGCCAGGCGATTGCCCACGCAGCGGTGGATGCCGAAGCCGAAGGACATGTGATGCCGCGGCCGCTCGCGGTCGATGATGTAGGCGTTGGGGCTTTCCATCACCGCCTCGTCGCGGTTGCCCGAGACGTACCACATGGCCACGCGGTCGCCGGCCTTGATGGTCTTGCCGCCGAGCTCATGGTCCTGCGTCGCGGTGCGCGCCATGTGCGCCAGCGGCGTCTGCCAGCGGATGGTCTCCGACACCATCGAGGGGATGAGCGCCGGATTCGCCTTGAGCTTGGCGTATTCGCCCGGGTGCTTGTTGAGCGCATAGACCGAGCCGGAGATGGTGTTCCGCGTGGTGTCGTTGCCGCCGATGATCAGCAGGCCCAGGTTCCCGGCGTATTCCAGGCGGTCCATGTCGCGGGTCGAGGCGCCGTGGCAGAGCATGGAGATCAGGTCGCCGGCCGGCGGCGCGTTCACCCGCTCGTTCCACAGGCCCACGAAGCGTTCGACCATGCCGTCGATGGCCTCGCGCTTGTGCTCCCAGCTCTTCACCGGCCCGTGCCCCGGCATGTTGGTCATCATGTCCGACCAGTAGGGGAGCAGCTGGCGCTCCTCCTGCGGGAAGTCGAAGAGCGTGGCGAGCGTCATCGCCGTCAGCTCTTTGGAGACACGCTCCACCCAGTCGAATTCCTCGCCGATCGGCAGGCCGTCGAGGATCTTGCCGGCGCGCTCGCGGATCACCGGGCCCATAACCTGCAGGTTCGAGGGCGCCACCACCGGGCTCACCGTCTTGCGCTGCTCGTCGTGGCGCGGCGGATCCATGGAGATGAAGCTGGGCCGCGTGCCGCGCCGGACCTGCTCGGCCTTGGCCTCGTGGCTCTGCAGGGTGATGCCGTCGGCGGACGAGAACACCTGGTGGTTGGAATCCACCGCCATGATGTCGTCCCAGCGGGTGATCGACCAATAGGTCCCATAGGTCGGCGAGGTCACCTGGTGCACCGGGT
Organism: Phenylobacterium sp.; assembly: GCF_035309685.1. GTDB lineage: Bacteria > Pseudomonadota > Alphaproteobacteria > Caulobacterales > Caulobacteraceae > Phenylobacterium. The sequence continues at coordinate 11,034 of NZ_DATGEX010000043.1, read as the reverse complement.
CCTCGGCCCGCAGGCGCTCGAAGATCGGCCACATGGCGTCCTGCGTGAACAGCTCCGGCTGCGCGGGATCGAGCTCCTCAAGGGGCTGGGCGTAGATCCGCGCCCGCGCCTCGGCCTTCAGGTCCACGGCTCCGTCGTGCATGGCGACCTCCCAAGGGTCTTTTGCTCTTGCCCGTATTCAGACCCCAGCCGCCCCGTGATGCAATGGGCGACGCAATGGGGTGCTGACAACCGCCGCCGGGACCGCCAAGACTGAGCGCGATGTCCCTCGACCCCGCGACCGCCGAATCCCTGCTGGCCTTCTGGGCCGAGGGCGGCGTGGACGCCATGCTGCTGGACGCGCCGGTCGACCGGATCGCCGCGGGCAAGATCGCCCCGCCCGCGCCCCCCGCCCGCAAGGCCGCCGTGGCCGCCCCGCCGCCCTCGCCGCTGCGCGCGGCGAGCCAGCCCGACGTCTCGGCCGCCGTCGCCCAGGCGCAGGCCCTGGCGGCCAGCGCGGATAGTCTTGAGGCGCTCGCCGCCGCCATCGCCGGCTTCGACGGCTGCCCGCTGAAGTTCGAAGGCGCCGCCACCCAGGCGGTGGTCTGGCGCGGCGAGCCGACCGCGCCGCTGATGGTGATCGGCGAGGGGCCCGGCGCCGACGAGGACCGCCAGGGCCAACCCTTCGTCGGCCGGGCCGGCCAGCTGCTCGACAAGATGCTGGCCGCCGCCGGCCTGACCGGCCGGGTTTTGATCACCAACACCGTCTTCTGGCGCCCGCCCGGCAACCGCACGCCGACGCCACAGGAGCAGGCGGTCTGCGCGCCCTTCGTCGAGCGGGCCATCGCGCTGGTGCAGCCGAAGATGCTGCTGCTGGTTGGCGGCGCCTCGGCCAAGGCCATGCTGAGGAAGGACGAAGGCATCCTGTCGATGCGCGGCCGCTGGCACGAATGGCGCTCGGCGGACGGGACGCTGGAGCTGCCGGCGCTGCCGACCCTGCATCCGGCCTTCTTGCTGCGTCAGCCGGCCGCCAAGAAGCGCGCCTGGGCCGACCTCCTCACGCTCACCGAGCGTCTGGACCGCCCCGAACGCACATCTGCCCCTTAACCCTGCGGCGAAACCGCTTGGAAAGGCCGTTGGGGGTTGATCGCACCGACCACCCCGCTTAACCCTTAGCGCCGGGGACTTCGAGAAGAGGATTGCGCCGCCGCCCGCGACAAGACGGGTTCGCGCAAAGAGACGGCATGACGCTGAAGAAGCGCCTGTGGGCGGGAGCCTTTGCTCTGGCCTGCTCCGCCTCCATCGCCACCGCTGCGGCCGCTGATGCGCCGCCGGCATTGTCGAGCGACGACGCCCGCGCCTACGCCGCCGCCTTCGACGCCACCGAGCGCGGCGACTTCATCGACGCCCAGATGCAGAGCGCGGCGGTCAAGGACCGCTCGCTGGTCGGCTACCTCACCTTCCACGAACTGATGCATCCGACCGCGCATGTCGCCGCCTTCGACGAACTGTCGGCCTGGCTCGCCAAGTTCCGCGACCTGCCGGTGGCCGACCGCATCTTCGCGCTGGCCTCGAAGCGCAAAACCGATCCCACCGCCGACGCCGGCCCCAAGCCGATGGACCTGGGCGACGGGCCGCGGATCGCCAACCCGGTGCTGTCGGAAAAGGCGCGGCGCGGCCGCGAGGCCTTCTTCGCCGGCGACCTGAACCGGGCGCTGACGCTCGCGTCGGCCTCCGGCGACCGCTGGATCGTCGGCCTCGCCGCCTATCGGCTGAAGTCCTACGACAAGGCCCGCGACGCCTTCGCCGACCTCGCCCGCGACGGCGAGTGCGACGCCTGGATGCAATCGGCCGCCGCCTACTGGGCCTCGCGCGCGTCCGACGCGCTGAGCGACAGCCAGGCCTCGGCGAAGTACCTGCGCGCCGCTGCCCGCAACTCCGAGACCTTTTACGGCCTGGTGGCCGGCCGCCAGTTGAAGCTCATCGACCAGGCGAGCGTCGCCGCGGCCGACGATCCGGTGGGCCGCCTGCTGCTGGCCGGCTACGTCACCCAGCCGGCGTCCGTGCCGACCGTCGACCTCGCCCGCTTCGTGGCCAACGACCCGCGCGCCCATCGCGCCGCGGCGCTGGCGCAGATCGGCCGGGGGGCCGACGCCATCCAGGAACTGCGCGCCGGCCTGGCGCTCGCCCGCACGCCCGATGAGCGGGAACGCTGGAAGTCCCTTACCCTGGCCATGGGCGCCTCGCTCGCCGACCGCGCCAGCCCGCCGCGCAGCGGCGACCTGGACTATCCGCAGCCGGAACTGATTCCGATCGGCGGCTTCACCCTCGACAAGGCGCTGGTCTACGCCATGGTCCGCGCCGAGAGCCGCTTCAACCCGCAGGCGGTCTCGCCGGTGGGCGCGGCGGGCCTGATGCAGATCATGCCGACCGCCGCCGCGGCCGCCGCCGGCGACGACAAGCTGAAGACGGACCGGACGCCGCTGTTCGACCCGGCCTTCAACCTGCGGGTCGGCCAGGACTACTTCACCTGGCTGCTGGAAAAAGGCGTCGGCCACGATCTGGTCCGCGCGGTTGCGGCCTACAACGGCGGCCCGACCACCGTGGCGCGCACCGTCCAGATGATCGGCGGCGACAGCGACAGCCTGCTCCTGATGGAGTGCCTGCCGGCGCAGGAGACCCGCGCCTATGTCCAGAAGGTGCTGACCGGCTACTGGACCTATCGCAAGATGTGGGGCCAGCCCTCGCCGACCCTCGACGCGCTGGCGGCCGGCGGCCGCGCCGTCGACGAGCGCCTGGACCTAGGCCAGCCGCGCGGCGCCTCGCCCCAGTACGCCGCGCAGACGCTTCAGGTCGGGATGCGCTAGGCCGGCCGCCGCCGACCTCAGGACCAGCACGCCGAACGGCTTGTCGCCGAAGAACCCACGGCCCTCGCCGACGATCATCGCATCCCCGCCGCCCTCGCGCAGGTGGCGGCCCAGCGCGTCGAGCCAGCCGGGCTTCAGCCGGATCTTGGCCGGCAGCACCAGCAGCCGGTCGCCCCGCGCCGCCGCGATCCCCGCCGCCAGGTCCGCCGCCAGCTCCGCCCCGGTCTCCTCGCGCAGCACCGCCAGCAGTTCCGGCGGCCCGCCGCCGGCGATCAGCACCTCGCGCACCAGGCCGTCCACCGCCGCCGAGGTCAGCGCCCCCAGCAGGGCCGGCAGCCGGTCCCCGGCGTCGGCGGTCTCGACGATCACGCTCAGCATGCGGGCACAAGGCGGCGCGTCGGGCCCAAGGTCAACCGCCTAAGGAAGGTCACCCAAACAGGTCTATCTGATCCCCGGCCTTGGGCGGGACCTTGAACAGGCGCAGATCGAGCGGCGGCAGCTTTCCGGCAATGCCGAGCCTCGCCTTGGCGACGGCGAAGCGGCGGGAGGTGAGCGCGGCGATGGGGCCGTCGCCCTTCATGCGCTTACCCCACTGGCTGTCGTAGGTCTTGCCGCCGCGCATCTGGCGGACCAGCGACATGACCCGCGCCGCGCGGTCCGGGTGGTCGGTGGCCAGCCACTCCTGAAAGAGGTCGGCGATCTCCATGGGGAGGCGCAGCGCCACATAGCCTGCGCCGCGCGCTCCGGCGGCGGCGGCGCGTTCCAGCACCGCCTCCATCTCGTGGTCGTTGAGGCCCGGGATGCAGGGGGCGAACATGACCACCGTCGGCACGCCAGCGTCACTTAGGCGCCTGACCGCGTCGATGCGCTTCTCCGGCGTGGCGGCGCGGGGCTCCATGGAGCGGGCGAGCTTACGGTCGAGGCTGGTGATCGAGACCGCCACGCGGACCAGGTTGCGTTCAGCCATGGGCGCCAGCAGGTCGAGGTCGCGCAGGATCAGGCCGGACTTGGTGATCACCGAGAACGGGTGGTTGAAGCGCGACAGCACCTCGATGATCCCACGGGTGATGCGCAGGCGCCGTTCCTGCGGCTGGTAGGGATCGGTGTTGCCTCCGATGTGGATCACCTCGGGGACGTAGCGCGGGTTGGAAAGCTCGCGCGCCAGCAACCGCGCGGCTTCCGGCTTGAAGAACAGCTTGGATTCGAAGTCGAGGCCCGGCGAAAGGCCCATGTAGGCGTGGGCCGGGCGCGCGTAGCAGTAGATGCAGCCGTGCTCGCAACCCCGGTAGGGATTGATCGAGGCGGAGAAGCCGACATCGGGGCTGTCGTTCCTTGTGATGATGAGCTTGACCTTCTCCGGCGTGACCGTGGTGGTCAGCTGGACGGGCTCCAGGTCATCGGGCGTCCAGCCGTCGTCGAAGGCCTCGCGGCTGTCGGCCTCGTAGCGGCCCGACGCATTGGTGCGCGCGCCGCGACCGCGAACGACGGTGATCTGCTGGGTGAAGGTGCTCACCCGCTGAAGCTAATACGGCGACTAGAACAAAACAAGAACTCATCCGCACAAGGTGGGCGCGCGAAAGGACGATCACCTCGAAAACACGCCGACCAGTTCGATGTGCGGCGACCAGAGGAACTGGTCCACCGGCAGAACGCGGTCCAGGGAGAAGCCGGCGTCGATGAGGGTGCGGGCGTCTCTCGCGAAGGTGGCGGGGTTGCAGGAGACGGCGATGACGCGGGCGAGCGACGAGCGGGCCAGTTCGGCGGTCTGTTCGGCGCCGCCGGCGCGGGGCGGGTCGAAGACAGCGAGGTCGGTCTTGCGCAATTCCTCGGCCAGGACCGGGCGGCGGACCAGGTCGCGGGCCTCGGCGGTGACGCCATGCAGGCCCGGCGCGGCCGCAAGCGCAGATGTGAGCGCACGGATGGCGTCCGGCGCGAAGTCGGCGGCGTAGACCTGGGCGATCTCGGCCAGCCGGAAGGTGAAGGTCCCGACCCCGCAATAGAGGTCGGCGATCCGCGTCGCGCCGGCGCCCTGTTCGGCCACGAAGGCGCCCATGGCGGCCTCCGCGCCTGGGGTCGCCTGCAGAAAGGCGCCGGGCGGCAGGCTGACCACCGCCTGGCCCAGGCGGACCTGCGGCAGGCGGGCGAGATAGGCCATCTCGCCATCGATCGTCACCCGCGCGAAATCGGCCTCGGCCGCGCGTTCGGCGACCTGCATGCGGGCGTCGGCGGAGAGGCCGCCGGACTTGCGCTCGACGCCTGTGATGTCGATGTCGAGGCCGCTGGGCGTGCACGTCACGTGCAGGGTCGGCGCCGATTTCGGGTGCTCGAACAGGGGCGCGGCCAGCCGTTTCAGGGCCGGGATCGCCGCCTGGATCGCCGGGTCGGAGATCGGGCAGACGGCGATGTCCACCAGGTCCCAGGACTTGCGCGCCTTGTAGCCGAGCTTGGCGGCCTCGCGCCCGCCGCGCCGGGCGTGCAGCGCCACGCGGCGCCGGGTCCCCGGTCCGGCCATGAAGGCGGGCAGGATTTCCGTCTCGATCCGCTCGCGGGCGAACGTGCCGACGAGGCGCGCGACCTTCCAGGCCAGGTAAGGTTCAGGCGCCCAGTGCTGCAGGGCGCAGCCGCCGCAGGTCCCGAAGTGCGGGCAGACGGGCGCGATCCGCTCGGCGCTGGGTTCCAGGACCTGGGCGAGCTCCCGCCGCTCGCCCGCGCCCACCGCCAGCACCCGCTCGCCCGGCAGGGTGAAGGGCACGAAGGCGGGTCCCCCACCAGCCAGACCAGGCGCCATGCCGTCGCCCTCGCCGCCAACCTCAGCGATCAGCAGTTCCGACGGCGGCCCCGACGGCCGCGCCGGACGGTCGGGCCGGCGCTTGGCGGAGCGGTGGTGGCGCGGCGGCGGCGGCATGATCGGCGGCAGATCCTTGGGCGAAGTCGGTAAACGGCTGGTTCACCAAGATGAACGAAGATGAACGGGGCGCTCAAAATCCGTTCAGCTTGGCCGCACCATAACGATCCGCGAAGCCGCCGAACGGCGGCCCGAGAGTCGAGAGAGGGATACCCATGACCAAGTCTTCCGTCTTCGCCAAGGCCGGTCTGGTCGCCGCCGCCGCCATTCTGGCGCTGGGCGTCGCGTCGAGCGCCTCGGCGCAGTCGGGCCCGCCGGTGGGCGGCCCGGGCTACAGCAACTACGATCCGTGCCAGCGCGACGCCAATGGCCGCGCCGTGGCCGGGGCCGTGATCGGCGGCGCCGGCGGCGCGGTCGTGGGCTCGCAGATGGCCGCCAGCGGCCACCGCCGCGACGGCTCGCTGCTGGGCGGCGTGCTGGGCGCGGTCGCCGGCGCCGCCATCGGCCACAACACCGCCGCCTGCCGGGACGCGCCTCCTCCGCCGCCGCCGCCGGCCTATGGCGACGCGCCGCCGCCCCCGCCGCCGCCCGGCCCGCAGGCCTACTATCAGCCCGAAGGGCCGCCTCCGCCGCCGCCCGGCGCCTACTACGGCCCGCCGCCGCCCCCGGCCTATGGCCCCGGCCCGGCGATCTTCGTCTATGGCCGGCACGGCGTGCGCTATCGCGTGGTCGAAGACCGGGTCGCGCCGGACGGCTGCACGCTCGCCGAGAGCCCGGTCTACCTGCCCGACGGCCGCGTCGACCGCCGCTTCGTGCGCGTCTGCCCGGACTATCGCGGCCGCTACCACATCGTGGACTGACCAGTTCTGTCGCTAGCGCCTGACTTCCGCTAGCTGAACTGGGCCGCCCGCTTCACGGCGGGCGGCCATTTTCTTGGGCCTCAGGCCTTGCGCGCCCAGAGCAGGTATTCGCGCGCGCCCTCGCCGCCTTCGATGGGGCTGTCGGCGCTGGCCTGGACGGTCCAGCCCATGGACGCGAGGAACGCCTTCACGCCCTCCAGGGCCTCGGCCCGCACGCCTTCGTCCCTGACCAGCCCGCCCTTGCCGACCCGATCCGGCCCGACCTCGAACTGCGGCTTGACCAGCGCCATGAGGTCGGCGCCCGCGCCGGCCAGGGCCAGGGCCGCCGGCAGCGCCTTGGCAAGCCCGATGAAGCTGACGTCGCAGACGATGAGCTGCGGCGGCTCGGGGACCTCGGCGGCCGTCAGGCTGCGCGCGTCCAGCCCCTCGAGCCTCACCACGCGCGGGTCGTCCGTCAGGCTGGCGTGCAGCTGGCCGCGGCCGACGTCGACGGCGTAGACCCGCCGCGCGCCCGCCGCCAGGCAGACCTCGGTGAACCCGCCGGTGGACGCGCCGACGTCCAGCGCCACCCGGCCCTCGACGGCGATCGGCCAGAGCGCCAGCGCATGTTCCAGCTTCAGCGCGCCGCGCCCCACCCAGGGATGGGCCGGCGTCGCGTCGATGACGGCGTCGTCGCTCAGCATCTCGGACGCCTTGGCGACCGGCTTGCCATCGGCCGTGACGCCGCCGGCCTCGATCGCCGCGCGGGCCTTGGCCCGGCTCTCGCAGAGCCCCCGGGCGACCAGCAACAGGTCCGCGCGCGTCTTCATCCGCGCAGAAGACGTGAGAGCGCCCGGCGCGGTCAACCGGGCTTGGCCGCCCGCGAGTGTTGAGCCCGCCGCCGGTCTGTGATGCAATCCTGCTCAGGCGGCCGTTACGGCGCTGGGCTCAAAGGCCCTGAAGCGCCCTCGAAGCCGCGAATGGGAGGCTTCGGATATGCGCAGCACCATGATCCTGGCGCTCGGAACAGCGCTCTTCGCCGCCGCGGCGGTCGCGGCCCCCAAATCGGGGGCGCCGGCCGATCCGACCCTCGAGACGCCCGGCTGGAAGGCGCCGAGAAACGCGGCGGGCCAGCCCGATCTCTCGGGGTTCTGGAGCAGCGCCACCATGACGCCCACAACCCGCAACCTGCAGATCGGCAAGGAGGCGAGCCTGCCGGCGGAGCAGGTCAAGGTCATGGAGGCGCGGTTCGCCGCGGCCCTGGCCCAGCGCGACGAGACGAAGGACCCCAACCACCTGCCCGGCAGCGCCGAGGACAAGGCCAAGGACGCCAAGCTGTTCGCCGTGCGTCCCGACTTCGAGTTCGCGGGCGGCGACGTCGGCGGCTACAACATCTTCTGGCTGGACCCGGGCAACCACATCCTGGAGGTCAACGGCCAGTTCCGCACCTCGATCGTGACCACGCCCGACGGCCAGATCCCGCCGCGCAAGGACGGCAAGTCGGCGGCCCGGTTCAACTACAACCTCGATGAGGGCGCCAGCAGCTACCTGGGCTCCTTCGACAGCTATGAGATGCGGCCGGAGGGCGAGCGGTGCATCACCTTCGCGCGCAACGCCCCGCCGCCGATGCTGCCCAACGGCTACTACAACAACAACTACCAGATCCTGCAGACCCGCGACGCCGCCGTGATCGTCGCCGAGGGGATCCACGACGCGCGCATCGTGCGCCTGAACGCGTCCCATCGGACCGACGGCGTGCGCCCGCGGATGGGCGACAGCATAGGCCACTATGAGGGCAACGCCCTGGTGGTGGAGACCACCAACCTGCCGCAGCCGGACAATTTCTACGGCGCCTGGAAGGACCTGAAGGTCACCGAGTGGTTCACGCGGGTCTCGCCCACCCGCGTTAAGTACCGTTTCGAGGTGGACGACCCCGGCGTCTGGGCCAAGCCCTGGGGCGGCGAATACGAGTTCTTCCCGCTGCACGGGGTCGTCTACGAATACGCCTGCCACGAGGGCAACTACGCGCTCCCCGCTATCCTCGCCGGGGCGCGCCGGCAGGAGAAGGAGGCGCAGGCCGCCAAGGCCAAGAGCGGCGCCGACTGATCAGACGTCTTCGGCTTCGAACAGCTTCTTCAGCTCGTTCTTCATGATCTTGCCATTGGCGTTGCGCGGCAGGACCTCGGGCCAGAACTTGACCGCGATCGGCACCTTGAAGGCCGCCAGCCGCTCGGCCACGTGGGCGCGCAGCTCGGCCTCGGTGGCGTGCGCGCCGGGCTTCAGGGTGACCACCGCGCCGGGCTCTTCGCCGAGCGTGCGGTGCGGGATGCCGACGACGGCGGCGTCCATCACGGCGGGATGGTCGTAGAGGGCGTTCTCGACCTCGATGCAGTAGATGTTCTCGCCGCCGCGGATCAGCATGTCCTTGGCCCGGTCGATGATGAAGCAGAAGCCCTCGTCGTCGAGCTTGGCGAGGTCGCCGGTGCGCACCCAGCCGTCGACCAGGGTCTGGGCGGTGGCTTCGGGCTTGTTCCAGTAGCCCTTCATCATCTGCGGCCCGTTGCACCACAGCTCGCCCACCGTGCCGACCGGCAGGACGGTGACGCCATCGGCCGGATCGCGGATCTCCAGCTTCGAGACCGGCACGGCGACACCGCAGCTTTCCGGGCGATTGATGTAGTCCTCGGCGGCGTTGCCGGTCACCGTGGCGCAGGTCTCGGTCATGCCCCAGCCCTGGCCGGGGACGGAGTTGGGGAAGGTCTTCTTCAGCGCGGCCACTAGCTCCTTGGCCGAGGGCGCGCCGCCGTAGGCGACCGACTCCAGGGACGACAGGTCATAGTTGGCCCGCGCCGGATGCTCGATCAGCTGCCAGGCGATGGTCGGCACCCCGCCGGCCAGCGTCACCCGCTCGCGCTCGATCAGTTCGAAGGCGCGGATCGCCTCCCACTTGCGCATCATCACCAGCTTGCCGCCGCCGAAGATCGTCGGGTTCAGCACCGCGAAACAGCCGGTGACGTGGAAGAACGGCACCGACAGCAGGGACGCCCGCTGCGGCGCGTCCGGGTCGGGCGCCGGCGGCTGTTCGCCCCGGCGCAGGAACGACCGGGCCCCGCCGCAGACCGCGGCCATGATGTTGGAATTGACGCCGCGCTGGGTGGCCAGCGCCCCTTTCGGGCGCCCCGTCGTGCCGGAGGTGTAGAAGATGGTGGCGTCGTCCTCCGGCCCGATCTCGACGTCCGGCAGGGCGATGTCGGGGAGGTCCTTCCAGCTCGGCGGCGGGCCGATCACGCTCTCCAGCTTGGTGACCAGCGGGTGGGCGATCTCCTCGCGCTCGCGGCTGACGTAGACGCGGACGAGGTCGCCGCAGTTGGGCAGGTGCTCGGCCAGGCGCTCATAGCGCTCGCGGTCGACGATCAGCACCTTGGTCCCGGAATCGGTCAGGCCATATTCCAGCTCGGGCCCCGTCCACCAGGCGTTCAGCGGCGTCACCACCGCGCCGACGCTGGCGGCGGCGTAGAAGGCTGCGACCCACTCCGGCAGATTGCGCATGATCACCGACACCCGGTCGCCCTTGACCACGCCCCGGGCGGTCAGTTCGGCGGCGAAGTTGGCGACGGCCCGATAGAAGGCTTCGTAGCTGACCCGCTCGTCCTCATAGACCAGGCAGATCTTCTCGCCGTGCGCGCGGGCCGCCTCGACGACGCTGCGCAGGCTGGGCGGCAGGTTCTTCCAGACCTTGGTCGCGATGCCCCGGATGACCACCTCGTCCATCTCGGTCGGCATGCCCGGCCCGGTGAGGATCGCGTGCGCCGCCTCGATCGACATGGCGGGCCAGCCGGCCGGAAGGGGGGCCTCGGACATGGGGTCACTCCTACGGTTCTCGCGGGTCTTCCGCCCGCGCGGTTTCGTAGGTGAACAACCATAACCCAGGGCGCGAGGCAAACCGGGAACAGTGCTCTTTCCTTCCCATGGCAGGGCGATCGCCGGATCGGTGTTGCGCGCCGCAGGCGCCGTCTTTTGACGCGAAGACCACGAAGATCATGAAGGCGCCTTGCCCGAAGCGGCGCCGCGCACCGCGGCGGGACTCTTCGTGGTCTTCGTGTCCTTCGTGGTCTTCGTGTTCCGTCTTGCCGCTCTGCGAGCGGCCATAGGTGATCGCCCGCCGTCGAGGGACGGCCAGATGGTTCCGCGATGCGATTGAAGACCCTTGAGCGCGCGGGCGTCAGCGGCGCGGCGGTCCCGTCGCGCGGCGCACGGCAAGGCCGGCGGAGGTTCCCGCGGGCCGTGGAGGCCGTTCGAGCGTCAGGGAGGCGCTGGAGCCTGCGAGTCTGGCGCGTAGGTCCGCCTTGCGGGGTGTCGGCGGTGTCTTTGCGGGCGATCCCGGCGCCATGTGCGCCAGAAGTTCGCGCAGGGTCGGGAGCGCCGCCGGCTCAGGACCGGGGAGCGCCGCGGCGTCGGCGACGACGTCCTCCAGGGTGCGCAGCAGCACCGGCAGGCTGGCCCG
>NZ_DATGEX010000042.1:0-74924 GCF_035309685.1 Phenylobacterium sp. | reverse complement strand
GGCGGACGCCGCTACTTCCCGTCCGGCGCCGTGATCGGGCGCGCGTCCTTCCACTTGTACGGCAAGGTGTCCGGGATCACCGAGACCTCGGTGGTGAACTTGAAGGGATAGGGCGAACTCGAGGGATAGGTCAGTTCCACGAAATAGGCGGTCCAGCCGGCGGCGGGCTTGTCGACCTTGCCGACCCAGGTCCCATCGGGTCCGGGCGTCAGCACCGTCGAAGTGAAGGCCTTGCCGATGGTGTCGACCCGGAAGTCGCGGGCCTTGGGATCGGTCCCTTGCCACAGGCGCACCTCGGTCGGCTTCACCGCCGACCTCACCACGATCGCGCCGTCCGGCCGAACCACCCACGAATAGTTCGGGATCGGGGTCTTGTTGAGGATCGCGGCGTAGAAGGCGGTGATGCTGTCGGAAATGTCGGTGCCCGCCGTCGAGTGCTTCGAATTGGGGATCATCCGCAGGCGCTTGGTCTGCGGCAGCAGGTGGTAGGAGAACCTGGTGTTGTCCGGCGGGAAGTACTCATCGCCGACCGCGTTGATGATGTATTTGGGCATCTTCATCGCCGGGCGGTCGCGGTAGTTCAGCGGGTCCTCGATGCGGTTGACCTCGTTCATCCCGGGCGAGCCGATCATGCCTGGGATCAGGCCGTTCTGCACATAGTCGCCCAGCGCCGGCGAGAAGTAGCCCATGGCCTCCCAGTGGTGCTTGGCGGTGGCGTCGACGTCCAGCACGTTGATGACGATCGGGATGATCGCCTCGACCCGCCGGTCGATGGCGCCCACCAGCCAAGTGGTCCAGGCGCGCTTGGAGCCGCCGGAGACCACGAACTTCTCGACCTTCGGGCCGCCGCTCACGCTGTCGAGGTACTGCTGGACGGCGGTCATCGCCTGGGTCCCGCTCTTGACCATCGGCAGGCGCACGAGGTCGAGCGGATTGCGGTCATGTGCGAACTTCGCCTGCTGGTAGGCGATGATCGCGTCCTCGGAGCGGGGCTTGGGGTCCTCGGTGAAGCGCAAGGGCTGGTTGGGCACGTCGTCGACCTCGGAGACCACTGAATTGGTCTCCAGCGCCATCTTCACCCAGCGCTCGGGCGCATCCTTGGGCGCGGCGTCCTTGTTGCTGCCGCCGGTGATGTAGAGGTAGCCGGTCTTGTGGGTCACCTTGTCGGGGATCACCACGATCACCCAGTTCTTCCACACCGGCTTGTCGACCTGCTTGTCGCTGAGCCAGGTCTGCGAGGTCATGTCCAGCACCGCGCCGTGCCAGCCGGGGCCGGAGATGGTGTGATCGACCTTCCAGCCGAAGGCCGGATCGGGCTTGGCCACATAGGCGTCCAGCGCGTTCTTCGGATTGGCCAGCGCCGGCGCCAGGCCAACGGCGACCGTGGCCAGAACCGACAGCGCCACGGCCCCGCCGAACAGCTTCTTAAGACCCATATCTCGCCTCCCGCCCAGACCCGTCAGGGTCGTCGTCTTTTGTATTGAGAGCCCGTCCGCGCGGGCCTTGGGGCCACCATGGCCCACCTCGTTGACAGGGCCAAGCGCGCGACGGATTGTTCGCCAACCTAACGATCCTGGGGTGGGAGTTCGCGTGCGTCCGGAGGAGGCCGACCTGGCGCACAGGCTGCAGCGGCTGGTGATCCGGCTGCACCGCGAACTGCGCTGGGAGAGCGCCGAGATCGGGGTCTCCAGCGCCGACGCCATGGTGCTGTTCGACCTGCGCCGCCATCCGGGCGCCGGCGTCTCCGACCTCGCCCAAATGGCCCAGATCGCCCGCTCGGTGATCAGCGAGCGGGTCAAGCGGCTGCAGGCCCAGGGGTTCATCGAACGCGATGCAGTGGCGCGGACCGACCGGCGCCGCGTCGGCCTGGCCGTCACCGCCGCCGGCCATGAGGCGCTGCAGGCCATGTCGCGCATCCGCCGCGACCGCATCGCCGCGCGCCTGGCCAGCCTGTCGGAAGCGGACCGCGCCGCCATCGAGCACGCCGTCGATGCGCTGGACCGGCTGCCGCAATGGCGCAGCGCCGGCGAACTGGCCGCCGAGGCGGAGCGGGCGCAGACCAAGGCGGCGGGCTAAGGGCGACTACGTAGTTCTACGAGCCGTACAACTACAATGTGACGCCCTGTCACGTTAACGACTCGGTAGCATTGCGCGCAATCTGCAGTTGCTCGACGGCTTCCCAACCACACGGCGAGCAAAACGAAGGGGTCGCCCGGAAAATCCGCGGCGGCCCCCTCCCCTTTTGGGGTCAGCTTCTCGCCATCCGCCGCTGCGCGAGCGCCGCGCACGAGGCCGAGCCGATCGGGCCCTGCTCGTCGTAGAGGAAGCACTCGCCGATCGCGACGCCGGCGGTGGCCCCGTGATTGATCACCTCATAGCCGATCCATTCGCTGACCGGCTCGCGGTGCAGATAGACCGTGACGTCGGAGTTGATGAACTCCAGCCCCGCGTCGCCGGCGTTGGCGAAAGGGCTCGCGAAATCGGCCGAGACCGCCACGCGGACGAAGGGCGTCAGCGCCCGGCCCGCCACCAGTTCGCGCACCTCAGCCATCCAGGTCCGCTTCTGGCCCACCGTGCCGAAATCCCCGGCGATCCGGCGCATGGCCCACATACCGCCCATGCCGGAGCGCCCATCGGTGGGCGGGTCGATGTCGGCGGGCGCGGGCACGACCCAGCTCTCCGGCTTCCAGACGTTGCCGGAGGGGTTCTCGGTGCGCTTCAGCAGCTGGCAGGTGGCGCGCCCGGCGCTGACCCCGCCGGAGATGAACTCCGCGTCGATCACCCGGATGCGGTTGCCGGCGCGCACCACCTTGGTGGTCACCTCCACCGGCGACAGGTCAGGCAGGCGGTACATGTCCACCGTCAGCCGCGCCGGGATGAATTCGGGATCGCCGTGCAGCCGTTCGATCTCCGCGCCCAAGAGGCCGGCGATGACGCGGCCATGCAGGGAGTTGGGATTCCAGGGGCCTCGGGCGGCCGGGGTTGGGACGTAATGCGTCCCCTCAATCGTGAAAAAGGGTTCGTTCGCCATGGCTAAGCTCGGTAGGGCGGCGCGGGCCATCCGGCAAGGTCTCCGTGCCGAAGCAATCGGCCCCGCGACAATGCAGCCGCGACCGGAATCTGTCGGCCTGACACGGCGCGGACAAGGACGCCGCCTCTCCGACCGCAGTCTGTCGCGCTGACACCAAGCCGCCGGCGGGCGGCCTCTTGCCGCCCAGGTCCGCGCCTAACCCGAGGGCTCCACGCCTAGCCGGCGCCGCGGATGGGCGCGCGAATGATCGGCCACAACGCCAGCCTGAAGAGCGCCCGCCCGCCGGCCTCGCGCGCCCCGGCCCTGGGCGACCTCGCCCGCGGCGTCCGGCTGGAACGGGCCGGCGACCTGGCGGGCGCGCTCGCGGCCTACGAAGCCGCCCACGCCCGCGCGCCCGACGATCCCGACATCCTGGCCGCCCTGGCCGCGCTCGCCGCCCGCCTGGAGATGCGCGAGGCCGCCGCCCGGCTCTGGGCCGAGGTCGCGCGCCTGCGGCCCGAACGCCTGGAGGCCGTCGACGGCGAGGCCCAAGCGCTCCGCGAGCTCGGCCGTTTCGACGAGGCGGTCGACCGGCTGCGCCACGCCCTGCTGACCCACCCCGAGGAGCCGCGGTTGTGGAACAGCCTGGGCGTCACCCTGACCCAGGATGGCCAGGCGCAGGTGGCGATCACCTTCCTCGACGAGGCCGTGCGGCTGGATCCGCGCTTCGCCGCGGCGCTCTACAACCGCGGCGCCGCCCGCTTCGACCTCGGCCAGCTGGCGCTGGCCCACGCCGATTTCGGCCAGGCCGCGCGGGCCGCGAAGACCGCCGCCGAGGCCGCCGCCATCGCGTTTGCCCGCTCGACCCTGCTGTTGGCGCGCGGCGATCTGGCGACCGGCTGGGAGGCCTACGAGACGCGGCTCTCGCGCCGTTGGCCCAAGGCGTCGGTGTTCGAGGCGCCCGGCCGCCGCTGGCGCCCCGCCGACACATTGCGGGGCAAGCGCCTGCTGATCGTCGCCGAACAGGGCCTGGGCGATGAGCTGATGTTCGCGAGCGTCCTCCCCGACGTGACCGAGGCGTTGGGGCCGGAGGGCGCCTTGAGCCTCGCCGTAGACCCGCGCCTGGTCAGCCTGTTCAGCCGCAGTTTCCCCGCAGCCCAGGTCAGCGCCCACGCCACCGGGCGCCTCGGCCCGCGCAACCTGCGGAGCGCGCCGGACGTCGCCGCGCCGCGCGGCGTCGATCTCTGGGCGCCGATGGGATCGCTGCCGCGGCGGTTCCGCCCCAGCCTGCGGGACTTCCCGGCGGCGCACGGCTACCTGCGGCCGGACCCTCGGCGCGTCGCCCATTGGCGCGCCTGGCTGGGAGACGGCCCGGCCGCGGTCGGCGTCACCTGGCGCAGCGGCAAGCTGGCCGGCGACCGGCGCCGGCAGTATCCGCCGCTCAGCCTCTGGGCGCCCCTGCTGCGCACGCCTGGCCTGCGCTTCGTCAACCTGCAGTATGGCGATTGCGCCGACGAGCTGGCCGACCTCGCCGCACGCGCCGGGACCCCGATCCTCGAGCCGCCCGGCCTCGACCTGCGGGACGACCTGGAGGGCCTGGCCGCGCTGACCGTCGCCCTCGACCTGACGCTGGTGGTGTCCAACGCCACCGCCGCGCTCGCCGGCGCCTGCGGCGCGCCGCTGGCGGTGATCGGCGGCCCGGCCAACTGGACGCGCCTGGGGACGGACGCCTACCCCTGGTATCCGCAGGCGCAGGCGTTCAACACGGCGAGCTTTGGCGACTGGGCGCCGGCCATGGACGCGGCCGCCGAGCGGCTCACCCGGCTGGCGGCTGGCCGCCCGGCGTAACCGGCGTCGCCGGGGGCGTCTGCGGCGGCGCGGGGCCGAGGTCGCCCGTGATCAGCGGCGGGACGTAGCCGCAGGCCATGCTCATGTCGCGATAGCCGCTCTGCACCGTCACCCGGTCGCCGACCTTCACGCTCATGTTGCCCGGCACGATCAGGATGTAGACGTTGCCGCCGGGCGTTTTCACCTTCGCCCGCGGGTTGGCGAAGTAGCTGGGGTTGATCACGCCGCCGGTGTTCGCCTCGTTGCTGCGGATGCGGGCCTCCGAAGTCGCCCGGTCCTCGAAGCCGACGACCACGCCCTGCGGATAGGGCGTGCGCAGCAGGCGCGCGTCCACCAGGCAGGCGGCGTTGGACTGCGGGACCGGCTGGGCTTGCGGGGCGGCCGAGGCGAGCGCCTGCGGCGGCGGCTGAGCCGGCGCGACGGTCGGCAGCGCGGGCGGCGGCTGGGCGGCCGGGACGTGGACGGCCGGCGGCGGCGCGGCGGCCGAGGCTGCCTTCGCGGGGCTGTGCAGAGGCGCCGGCGGCGCGCTCGCCGTGGTGGGCGCGGCGGCGGGCGTTGTGGCGGGGGCCGGCTGGGCCTGCGCCACCGTGACCGGCGCGGCGGCCGGGGCGGGCGCCGGGGCTACGACGCTGGCCGCCGGCAAGGACGCGCCCTGGTCGCGCAGGGCGGGCGCGGCCAGCACCACCGCGGCCACGGTCAGGCCGGTCGCCAGGAACGCCAGGTTCCTTAAGGCCGGCGCGTCGGGAAGCTGGCTCGCGCCCTGCGGCTGGGCCTGGGGCCGGATTGGGGTCTGGTATTGCGCGAGGCGTTCCGGTTCGCTCATCGCCGGCTCAGCCCTCCTGGGCCTTGAGCTTCGCCGGCCCCGGCGCGGCGGCGATCTCGGCGCGGACGCCGTCGGGGCCCTTCACCAGGGAGACCGCCTTGGCCCCCTTCTCGCGCGCGGCGATCAGGGAGTCGGCGATGGATTCCTCGATCGCCCGCGTCAGGTCGCGCGAGGAGGCCTGGAGGCCGATCTTCTGCTGGCGGCCCATCAGGTCGAACAGCACCTCCGGGTCGATGCCGCCTTCGGCGACGGTCAGGCCGTAGCTGGAGATCATCCGCTCGATCTCCAGCGCCGCCACGCGGGCGATGTCGAGGCCCGCCAGCGGGTCGAACACGAAGATGCGGTCGATGCGGTTCAACACCTCCGGGGCGAAGCCCGCGCCCCGCAGCGCGCCGACGGCGGCGCGGCGCAGCTCGTCCGGGTCCTCGGCATACTGCCGCGAGAGGTCCGAAAGCTCGTCGATCGCCGCGTTGGTGGTCAGGATGAAGATCGCCCGGGTGGTGGAGATCTGCTTGCCGTCCGACTTCTCGGTGATGAAGCCGTCGTTCCAGGCGGTGAGGAAGTTCTTGTGCACATCGCTGTGCGCCTTCTCGATCTCGTCGAGCAGGACGACCGCATCCGGCGTGTCGCGCAGCGCCGCGGTCAGCTTGCCGTACTCCTGCGAGCCCACGTAGCCCTTGGCCGCCCCGAACAGCGAGGTCGCCCCAAAGCCCCCGGCCGAGAACTGGGTCATGTCGAAGTGCAGCAGCTTGCGGCCCAGCGCGTCGGCCAGCACCTTGCCGAGCCAGGTCTTGCCCACGCCCGGCGGCCCGGCGAACAGGAACACGCCCACCGGCTTGCCGCGCTGCTTCAGCGCCAGGCGCCGGCGGATCTGGGCGGCGACGTCGACGCAGGTCTTGTCCTGCCCGACCACATTGGCCTTGAGCGTGGCGGCCAGCGCGTCGGCGTCGACGAAGATCGGCTCGCTGTTCTCGGCGAGCCGGCGCTCCAGCTCCGCCCGGTTGGTCAGTCGGTCGAGAATGTCCATGAGCCATCTCCGCTCGGATAGGAATTTGGGCAAGCGGTTCCTGCGGCGCAACGCCCCCAGTCCGACCACCAGCCAGGCCATGGCGGCCGCTACGCCCAGGCCGGCGGCGATCTCCAGGCGATGGTGCAGGAACCAGGCGGCGAGGCCGCTCTTCGCAGCGAACTTGCCGAGCATCGAGACCAGCTGGATCAGCGCCAATATGCCGGTGGCGAGGAATATCCAGGGCAGGATGCGGTTCAGGCGGGCCGGAAACATGCGAGCGGGGTACTACCTGGCGAACGCCGAACCCGACGAGGTTTGGCCCTCGCGTCAGGGTAGCGGGCCACCGCGCCCGCGTCACGTAGGGACATTATGACCGGCTTATGCGGTCGCCGTCTCGGCGCCCGCCGCCTCGCTGTTCGCCAGCATCTTGGTGATCGCCATGTCGGCGGTGACGTTGCCGATGGTGCGGAAGATGTCCGGGATGACCTCCACCGCGATCAGGATCGGCAACAGGTCCACCGGCAGGCCGAGCGTCAGACAGAGCGGCGCGATGGACGCGAAGAACGAGAGCTGCCCCGGCAGGCTGACCGACGCCAGGCTGGTGGCGACGGCCACCGCGACCACGCCGACGTATTCCGCAAAGGTGGGGTGGAAGCCGTAGACCCGGGCCACGAACAGGGCGACGCCGAGATTGGCCGCCGGCCCGGTGAAGCGGAACAGGGCCACCGCCAGCGGCAGCACCAGGCCGCTCACCCGGTCGGGGATGCCCAGGTCATCGCGCGAGCGTTCGATCATCGCCGGCAGGCAGGCGAGCGAGGACTGGGTGGCGAAGGCCGCCACCTGCACCGGCGCGACGGCGCGGGTCCAGACCCCCAGCGGGACGCGGCCGACGAGCATGGCCGCCAGCGCCGCGACCACCGTCAGGCTGATGTTGGTCAGCGAGATCGCCGCCACATAGTGGCCGATCTCCCCGGCCGCCCCGATCCCCGCTCTCAGGCCCACGCCGAGGCCCAGCGCGAAGACACCCACCGGGGCTGCCAGCAGCACCCAGCGCACGATGGTGACCATGGCCTCGCTGACGCTGTCGAAGAACTCTAGCATCGCCTTGCGGCGCGCCTCGGCCAGGCGGGTGACGGCGAAGCCGAAGAAGCTCGCGAACACCACCAGCGGCAGGATCGAATCCTCCGCCGCCGCCTTGACCGCGTTGGGGGGCGCCAGGCCCTTGATGAAGTCGATCAGGTTGGGGGCCTGCCTGGCCAGATCCGGCGCCGCGCTGGCGCCGACGCGCAAGGCCGCCGCCCCGGCCGAACTGACCGGCCAAAGCGCGTAGAAACCCTCCGCGAACAGCACCGTGTAGATCGATGAGAAGGTGAGCGCGGCCACGATCAGCACGATCGTCTTGACCGCCAACCGTCCGGTCGCCGCCGCGTCGGCCACACCGGCGATCCCCACCACCAGCACCGCGAAGATCAGCGGCACGACGGTCATCCGAAGCGCGTTCAGCCAGAGGCCGCCCACGGATTCGACGATCCCGATGGCCTGCTTGACGCCGGGGCCCGCGAAGGCCGCCGCCGCAGCGCCCAGCGCCAGGCCCAGGATGAGCGCGATCAGCACCCGCACGCTCAACGATCGCAGCATTCGCTTTTCCCACCGGTCAAACCTCGACCTTAGCGATGCCGCCCCGTAATGGGGAAGGCTGGATCGCTCAGGGATCGCGAATGGCCGGCCTCAAGGACAAACGCGGCTTCATCGACAAGGACCGCCTCGACCTCTCCGAGCGCAAGGCCGTGGAATACTGGATGAAGCGCTGGGGCGTGACCAAGGACCAGATCACCGCCGCCCACCGCAAGGTCGGCCGCCTGACCAAGGACATCGCCGCGGAGCTGGGGAAGAAGCGCTAGCTGGCCGGGGCCGTCCGCCCGGCCTGCGGGCTCATCGATTTCCGGCGCACGACCGCCGATCGGGGACCGCGGGCGCCGCCAGCAGGCCGGCGACGGTGTTCAGCAGGTCGCTGACCAGGACCGGCTTCAGGAGCGTCCCGTTGGCGCCCAGCGCGAGCGCCAGATCCTGCAACAGACTGGCCTGGGCGGCATCGGGCTCCTGCAGGCCCTCGACGGGAACCTCGATCCCATCGCCGCGCAGCGCCGCGATCATGGCCTGGGCCGCGCCGGGTTCCAGCATGACCACGATGGGAACTTCGATTCCGTCGCCGCGCAGCGCGCCGATCATTTCCAGCCCATCGCGTTCCGGCATAGCGATGTCGCAGAGGATCAGGCGGGGACGGCGCCGCAGAAAGCTATCCAGCCCGTCGCGCCCGTCCGCAGCCTGAACGACCACATGGCCCATCGCGCCAAGCACCTGCGCAATGGCCTCTTGCGTCTCAGTCTCGTCTCCGACAATCAGAATTACCGCCAACGCTCTCTTGCCTCATCTGTCTAGGGCTCCCTCCCGGCTCGCGGCGGCATATGGGTTTGAGTATTGCAATATTGAAATGCATTATCGGCACAGCTACATGTCGGCGATGAATTGGCGTTCGATCGACCTCAACTTGCTTGTGGTCTTCGATGCGGTGATGCGCGAGCGTAGCGTGACGCGCGCTGGCCGCCTCATTGGCCTCAGCCAGCCGGCGATGAGCCACGCGCTGAACCGCCTGCGCCACATGCTGCGCGACGACCTGTTCGTGCGCACGCCGGAGGGCATGACGCCCACGCCGCGCGCCGAGGCGATCGCCGAACCGCTGCGCAATGCGCTCAGCGACATGCAGCTCGCCCTGGAGCCCCTGACCTTCGATCCCCTGGCGTCGAACCGCCGCTTCACCCTCAGCCTCAACAACTTCGCCGCCGTGGTGATCGGCCCGCCGCTGGTGGCGGCGGCATGCTGCGAGGCGCCGGGGATCCGTCTCGACATGCGCCCCAGCGGCACCCTCGACGTCGCCGACTTGCTGGACCGCGGCGATATCGAGATGGCGATCGGCGCCCTGGAGAGCCCCGGCGAACGGTTCCTGAGCCGATTGCTGTTCGAGGACCCCTTCGTCCTGGTGATGCGGCGCGGGCATCCGGCCAGCAACGGCCCGCTGTCGGCGGAGACCTTGGCGCGCCTGCGCTATCTGGAGATCTCCTCGAGCGGCGAGGACACCAGCTTCCTCGACCGTTGGCTCGCCGTGCGGGGACTGGCGCGCGAGGTCGTCGTCAGGGGCCCCTACCTGTCCACGCGCGTCATCCTCGCGCAGTCCGACCTGGTCGCCATCTTCAGCCGCCGGGTCGCCGAGGTGTTCGCCCGCCGCTTCCCCCTGGAGATACGCGAGCCGGACTTCGACTCGCCGATGGTGCGGACCCTCATGCTTTGCCACCGGCGCCTGGAAGGGCACCCGGCTCACCGCTGGCTGCGGGACCAGGTCGTCGCGGTCTCCGACGCCCTCGCCGCGTCATCGCCGATGATGGATGTCGATACCCCCTAGCCGTCGCCGAGCGGGATGGTGGCGGCGAGGCCGGCGTCGCGCAGGTCGAGCTCGGCGCGGATCGCGGCGTGGCGCTGCGCGGTCATCTTCCAGCCGATCAGGCAGGCCGCCCCCAGGCTCACGAAGACGATCGGGCCGGAGACGAACAGCAGGCCAAGCCCGCGGATCGCCGACGGCGTGTTGTGCGCCCCGGCCGCCGGCTGGTAGCCGATCATCTGCAGGATCGGGTAGATGATCGCCACCGCCACGCCCGCGGCGAGCTTGGTCACCAGGGTGTTCAGCGCGAAGACCAGCGACAGCCGCTCGCGCCCCTGCTCCAGCCGGACCTGGTCGGCCACGTCGGCCAGCATGGAGCGCACCATCAGGTCGAAGGCCGAGGTCGCGAGGCCGCACCAGAAGATGGTCGGCAGGACGGCGATCAGCGAGCCGCGCGGCAGGTAGAGCAGCGTGCAGAGGCCGATCGAAAAGCCGAACGCGCCGGCCATCAGGGTCCGTGGCTTGCCGATCTTGGTGGCGAGCCAGGCCATGGTCGGCGCGCCCACGATCCCGGCGGCGATGAACACCACCAACAGGATCGAGGCCTGGGCTTCGCTGAGGCCATTGTGGTCGCGCATGAAGAAGATGTAGGTTGCGGTCATGGCGCCCGGACCGATGGTCAGCCCGCCGATGCACAGGTAGAGCCGCACCAGGTCGGGCTTGGCCAGCAGGCTCAGATAGTCGCCGATCCGCACCTTCTCGCCCGAGGCGGCGACCTGCGGACTCAACCGCTCGCCGGTGGTCCAGACCGTCCAGCCGACGGTGAGCGGCGTCACCAGGATCACGAACCAGCCCATCAGCGCCAGGCTGTGGGCGGCGTTGCCGCCCCGCGCGCCGTCGATCACCGGGATCGACAGGATCGCCACCGTCGAGACGACGCCCACCGCGGCGATCAGGCCGAACAGCCGCGACCGCTCGTCGTAGCTGCGCGCCAGCGTCGCGGCCCAGGCCGGATGCGCCAGATGCAGGATCGAGCGGCCGAGGTAGAGCGCCAGCAGCCAGCCGATCACGAAACCCACCGTGATCCCGGGCTTGCTGAAGCAGAGCACGCCGATCGACACCATCAGGATCGGCGAGCCCAGCAGCATCCACAGGCGATAGCGCCCCAGCCGGCTGCGCGTGGCGTCCATCGCCACGGCCAGCAGCGGGTCGACGATGACGTCGGTGACCCGCACCACCGCCCAGGCCAGGCCCACCGCCGCCAGCGACAGGCCCAGCTCGCCCGCCAGGTGCGGCGGCAGATAGAGCAGCATGGCGGTGTCGAGGGCGGAAACCGGCGAGGTGGCGACGCCGAAGCTCAGCGCCCGCCCAAAGGTCAGGCGCTCGGGGATCCTGCCCACTGTCAGGTTGCTCAAGACCGGACGCCTCCCCGATACCGCCTGGCGATGCCGCGTGGCGATGCTTTCGCCGATCAGGGGGCCTAGAAGCGTTTCGGGCAAGGGGCTCGTGACGCCAATCGCCCAAAGCCGCCACAGGCCGGGTGGGATCGAACCTTGGCCTTGGGCGTTATGTTCGTTCGCCCCAAAAGGAGTTTCGATGCCGCGCGTGCGTAAACAGCTTCCGGCCCATCTCGGCGCCGGGGAACTTCACTATCGCGGCTTCACCGGCGCCGTGGACTACGAGATCCAGGGGGACCCGGCGACCCTGCGCCTGGGGCCGCTTCGCCTGCGGGGCTCCTTCACCGCCACGCCCGAGGTGGCCGCCGACGCCTTCCGGGCCGGCGAGGCCGACCTGAAGCTTGCGGACGGCGCCGCCTATCGGGTGATGATCGTCGGCCACTCGACCGGCTCGAGCGTCGCCTATTTCGAAATGCGGGTCTGAGCGCCTCGCGGGCGTCTTGCGCCGTCAGCTCAAGAGCGCCCGTCCCGCGGGTTCGCGCGGCAGGGTGAAGACCAGCCGCTCGTCTTCCCAGATTTCGGCGCGGACGGCGTCGGCGCGTTGCGCCATCAGCCGCGCGGCCGTGTCGATCGCCCGGCTTTGTGAGGATTCCGGCAGCACCTCCAGGTGCGGCACGCCGCCGGCTCGTCGATGGATGTAGCAGAGGTAGGGCATCGCCGCCTCTTGGTGTTGTCGCCTCTTCATGCTGTCACCTCGGCCCAAAAAAGCCAGACCGGAGGCTGCAGCAGAGTTTGCCCCTGGCTGGAGCATTCGCCAAAGCAAAATTAAGGAAGCGGTAAGTAAATCGTTCGTGTGCGTCAGGTAGCCGACAGAGTGTTGGCGCCCGCCCGCCTTGGCTGCCAGCCGGCCGCGTCTTGCCGTCAGGTCCGCGCCAGGTAGCGCATGGTCAGCGAATAGCTGCGATCGGGGACTTGGCGGCCGTCGCCGCGCAAGCGCTCGGCGATGTCGCTCAACGCCTGCTCCTGCTCGCGGTGGCGCGCGATCTCGACGCCGTTCCGGCGCACGATCCAGCCGCCGTCATCTTCCAGCACTTCGAACTTCATGGAGCCTCGTCCAAACGCAACCGATGCGATAAGGCCGCAAGGGTTAAGACACCAAGCGCGTGTGCTCCCCTCAGCTCTGCGCCCTGATGTCGCACGTCACGGTTGCCGAACGGCGATCCGCAAGTCGCAGACGCTGAACCGCGCGCCAAGCCGCGCCTTGGCCGCCGCGACCTGGGCCTGGAAGGCGGGGCCCGCGGTGTCGGCGACCTCCAGCCGCGGCCGCTCGGCGGGCGGCAGGTCGGCGGCCAGGCGCACGCGGACCATCCTGTCCGGGTCGGGCGGCGGTTCGCCCGCGTTGATGGCGCGCACCACGTCCAGGCCCTGCACCACCCGGCCCCAGACGGCGTAGTCATGGTCCAGCCGGCGCGCCGGCGCGCGCATGAAGAAGATCTCCGAATTGGCGGTGTCGATCCCGGCCTGGCGGCCCATGCCGGCCACGCCGTCGCAATAGGCGCCCCAGACCCGGGGGCGGTGGTCTGCCCCCAGGCCCTGTTCCTTCACCGAGACGCCCGCCACCGGAACCGAGCCTAAGAAGCCCTCGATCCCGTCGCTGCGCGCGACCACGCCGGTCACCGCATCGGCCGCCACCCGCGCGCTGAACTCCGCCGGCAGGTCGGGATAGGCGCTGGTTCCGCCGTCGTGATTGTTGGGGTTGCCGGTCTGGTCGACGAAGCCCTCGATCACCCGGTGGAACAACAGGCCGTCGTAGACGCCCTCCTTCGCCAGCCGCTTCACCCGCTCCACCGCCTTGGGCGCCAGCGCCGGCGCCATCTCCACCACGATGCGGCCCTTCGAGGTCTCGATCACCAGGGTGTTTTGCGGATCCAGCGGCCGCCAGTCGGCGTGAGGCTTCGCTGCGCCCATCGCCAGCACCGCCGCCGTCGTGATCGCCATCCCCGTCCACCGCATCGCCCGCCCCTCAGCCCGCAGAACTTGAACCACGAAATACACGAAATACACGAAAGGGCCCGCGCCGCTGCGAGCGCAGCTCGCGACCGATCCCGGACCTCAGCCTGTCATGGCTGGCCTTCGGCCGATCGGAGGACGCGGCTCCTTTCGTGTAGTTCGTGGTTCCAATCTCTCTTTCCAAATCGGAGACAATCTTCCGCCCGGCACGGGCTTTCTCCTACGATCCGGGAGCTTATCTTGACCCTCGAAACGGCGCCCCGGCCTCCAGCCAGGCGGCGCCAGGAAGGACCCAAGATGATCGACAAACGCACATTCGCGAGCCTCGGCGGCGCCGACCACGGCTGGCTGAAGGCCAAGCACCACTTCTCGTTCGCCAACTACTACGATCCGGGCCGCATGGGCTGGGGCGCCATCCGCGTCTGGAACGACGACGAGATCGCCCCGCAATCCGGCTTCCCGCCGCATCCCCACGCCGACATGGAAATCATCACCTATGTCCGCGAGGGCGCCATCACCCACAAGGATTCCCTGGGCAACGAAGGCCGCACGGGCGCGGGCGACGTGCAGGTGATGAGCGCCGGGACCGGCGTGCGGCACGCCGAGTACAATCTGGAAAGCGACGCGACCCGCATCTTCCAGATCTGGATCGAGCCCGACACCGCCGGCGGCCCGCCCGCCTGGGGCGCCAAGCCGTTCCCCAAGGGCGACCGGGCCGGCAGGTTCGTGACGCTGGCGTCCGGCCTCCCCGGCGACGAAGACGCGCTTTCGATCCGCACGGCCGCGCGGGTGGCCGGCGCGACCATCAAGGCCGGCGAGACCACCGAATATGCGCTCGACGCCAGCCGTCACGCCTACCTGGTTCCAGCGACCGGCGCGGTCGAGGTCAACGGCGTGCGCCTCGACGCCCGCGACGGCGCGGCCATCACCGGCGAGACGCAGCTTCGCATCACCGCCCTGGAAGACGCCGAGGTGGTGCTGGTCGACGCGGCCTGACGGCTGTAGTTTCGAGCGGCGCCGGGCGCAGTCTTGCGTCCGGCGCCATCGAAGGGCCGCCATGAAGCTGCTGCTCGCCTTCGCCGTCGCCACGCTGACCATCGCCGGACCGTCGCTGGCGCAGGACCAATCGGGCATGGCGGTCCCCGGGCCCTCCGCGACGCCCATTCCCGGCGCGTTTGCCCAGCCGGGCAAGGCCGGCGATCTCCTGACCGCCCGCTACCAGCTGCGCCGCGCCTGCGCCGCCGACATGCTGGCCCGCTGCCCTGGCAAGGACGGCCCGGCCGCCGACCGCTGCCTGGAGTACCATCGCGTCAGCTTCACCCTGCCCTGCCGCAAGGCCATCGCCGCCTTCGAGCGCGCCGCCCCGCCGCGCACGCCCTACGAGAGCCTGGCCAGCCTCGCGCCGATCAGCGGCCCCATCCCGCCACCCGGCGAGCGCGAGACGCCCGCGCCGTCGCGGACCGCGCCGCGCAACGGCGCCGGCGACTGAACTTCGCGGCGCCCGGCGCTTGATGCCGCCCGGCTTATCCCCTAGCCACGGCGTCCAGTGACGCGTCACAGGGTGACGCTGGGAAAGCGTGATCTGGGGGAAGGTTTCGATGCCGGCTTTGATGATGGCTTTGGCCCTGGCGGCGGCGACTCCGCCGGCTCAGGTTCACGACTACCGCGACGTGGTGATCTCGCCGGACGGGGCGAAGATCGCGGCGATCGAGAGCGACGACCCCTTCACCTCGGAAGCCGAGCCGCACCCGGTCGTGGTGATCCGCAACCGCGCCGACGGGGCGATCCTGGCCACCTACGACCCCTGCAAGACCTGCTTCTACGGCGGCGTCGCCTGGTCGCCGGACAGCCAGGCGCTGGCCTTCGTCGCCTCCAACCGCAAGGCGCGCACCGCGAGCCTCGAAGTCGTCCGCGGCGGCGCTCTCGCCTCGATCCTCGATTTCGGCGGCCTGGTCGAGACCCCGCGCTGGTCGCCGGACGGCCAGACGATCGCGGTCCTGGCCACCGACAAGCCGCGCAAGATCAGCGGCGCCACCCAGGCCGGCGCCCCCATCGTCGGCGAGATCGGCGGCGCGACCGACGAGGCGCGCATCGCGATCCTTCCCGCGGCCGGCGGGACCCTGAAGTTCCTCTCGCCCGCCGACACCTACATCTACGAGTACGACTGGACCCCCGACGGCAAGGCCTTCGTGGCGACCGAGGCCAAGGGCGACGGCGACAACAACTGGTGGATCGCCCGCCTGGCCGCGGTCGGCGTCGACGGCTCCTTCCGCGAGATCGCCAATCCGGGCGTGCAGATGAAGTTCCCGCGCATGTCGCCGGACGGCAGGACCGTGGCCTTCATCGGCGGCCTGCACTCCGACTTCGGCCCGGTCGGCGGCGACCTCTGGACCGTGCCCTTCGCGGGCGGGACCGCGGTCGACAGGACGCCCAACTACAAGGGGAGCTTCTCCTCGCTGATCTGGCGCAAGTCGGCGCTGTTCGCCACCGCCATCGAGAGCGACCACAACAGCCTGCTGACCGTCGATCCGGCGAGCGGCGCGACCAAGACCCTGCTTACAGCGGTCGAGACCTTTTCGGCCGGCGACGGCCGGGTCTCCATCAGCCAGGACGGCAAGGTCCTGGCCGGCGTCGGCGAGGACTTCACCACCGGCCCACACATCGCCGCCGGCTCGCTCACCGCACCCAAGACCATCACCCACGAGAACGACGCGCTCACGCCCCAGGTCACCGCCCGCTCGATCCACTGGAAGAACGAGGGCTTCGACGTCCAGGGCTGGCTGACCGGCCCGCTCAACCCCGTCCCCGGCAAGAAGTATCCGATGATCGTGCTGGTGCACGGCGGCCCGTCCTCAGCGGTGCAGCCGAGCTATATGTGGAAGGGCACGACCAACGATCTGGTGCAGCACGGCTTCTACGTCTTCCAGGCCAACCCGCGCGGCTCCTTCGGCCAGGGCGAGGCCTTCACCAAGGCCAACGTCAAGGACTTCGGCGGCGGCGACCTGCGCGACATCCTGGCCGGCGTCGACGCGGTGGAGAAGGTCGCCCCGATCGACGATCACCGGCTCGGCGTCTACGGCCACTCCTACGGCGGCTACATGACCATGTGGACGGTCACCCATTCCAACCGCTTCAAGGCGGGCGTGGCCGGGGCCGGCATCGCCGACTGGGTCAGCTACT
This sequence comes from Phenylobacterium sp., assembly GCF_035309685.1. GTDB lineage: Bacteria > Pseudomonadota > Alphaproteobacteria > Caulobacterales > Caulobacteraceae > Phenylobacterium. Next base: position 58,214 of record NZ_DATGEX010000042.1, on the reverse strand, counting down.
ACGGCGAGAACGGCATCAATCAGTGGATGGTCCCGTTCTTCGGCACCACCGCCTACAAGGACCCGGCCGCCTACGACAAGTTCTCGCCGATCCGCTACATCAACGCCGCCAAGACCCCGACCTTCATCTATGTCGGCGAGCGCGATGTGGAGTGCCCGGCCGACCAGTCCCTGCAGTTCCACGCGGGCCTCGACGCGGTCGGCGTCCCCAACAGCCTGGTGATCTACGCCGGCGAGGGCCACGGCATCCGCGAGGCCGAGCACAAGGCGGACCTCAAGAAGCGTATCCTCGGCTGGTTCGACCGCTACCTGGGTCAGCCGTAGGGGTTGTTCTTTTTTTTGTTCTAGCCCTAGGCTGCCTCCGGACGGGCCGGCTCGCCGCCATGGGAGGCGTGGGCCCGCGCCTTGAGGACGCGACGCATGGGTGATGTGGAGGCTGTCTTCGCCGGCAAGGACCCGGAAGCGCTCGAAACCTACCGTGCGCTCGCGGCGGCGCTTGAGGCGTTCGGCCCCTTCGTGGAAGACCCGAAGAAAACCTCCATCCATCTGGCCCGCAGGTCCGCCTTTGCCGGCGTCCATCCCCGCAAGGCCGCGATCCTGCTGGTGATCCGCACGAGCGCGCCCCTCGAGAGCCCACGCATCCGCAAGCTGGAAAAGGTCTCCGCAAACCGCTGGCACAATGAAATGCTGCTGAGCGCGCCGGCGGAGATCGACGCCGAGGTGCTGGGCTGGCTGCGGGAGGCCTATGCCCTGAGCGCCTAGCGCGCCTTGATTTCAAACGGATAGCCCCCGCCAGAAGCTCAGCCGTATTTGACGACCGAAAGCAGGTTGCCGTCAGGGTCGCGGAACCAGACCACCCGCGTCCCGTCCGGCGCGGTCCAGACGCCGCGCGCGTCGTGGGCGAAGCCCTCGAACCGCTCCGTCGCCACGCCCTTTGCGGCCAGGGCCTCGGCGACCGCGCCCACGTCCTCGACGGCGAAGCCCAGCACGGTGTGTTCGGACGGCGTGGTCGAGGGCACCGGCGAGACCCGCAGCTCCCCACCACTCACCTCGTAGACCAGCGCCCCGTGCGAGGTCCCGGTCTGCGTAAGGCCCAGGACCCCGCCATAGAAGGCGCCCGCCCGCTCGGTGTCGGATGTCCAGACAAGGGTCTGCAATCGCGCTGACGTCAGCATCGCGGCCGCTCCTGAGGTTCGATTGTTCGGATAGCCGGAAGCCCGGCCCCGCAAGACTAAGCGACCGACTGGGCTCAGCGCTAGTCCTTATGGATCGGGTCGATCCATTTGACGCCCTCCGGCTTCTCGGCCGGCTCGATCTCCAGGTTCACCACCACCGCGTCGCTGTCGCTGCGCACCAGCATGCAGAACAGGGTCTCGTCGGACGAGGCGTTGATCTCCTGGTGCGGCACGAAGGGCGGGACATAAATGAAGTCGCCCGGCCCGGCCTCGGCGGTGAACTCCAGCTTCTCGCCCCAGCGCATCCGCGCCCGGCCGCTGACCACATAGATCACGCTCTCCAGCGGCCCGTGGTGGTGGGCGCCGGTCTTGGCGTTGGCGTGGATGTGGACGGTGCCGGCCCAGAGCTTCTGCGCGCCCATCCGCGCCCGGTCGATGGCCACGTGGCGGTCCATGCCGGGCGTGGTCGCGCTGACCTCGCCCAGCTCGCCTGCGGGCACCACGCGCACGCCGGAATGCTTCCAGCCATCCTCGGGAACCTGCGGCGCGTCTGTCATGGCGAAATCAGACGACAGCGCCGTCAGCTTGGCAAGCTACTCGCGGGCCAGAACGTAGCGCAGGGCGCGGGTGCCGAAGGTCAGGGCGACCGCGGCGATCAGCAGGTTGTAGCTCAGATGCCGCGCCCAGCCCTCGACCAGGAACTCCGCCGCCATCAGCGCGCAGAGCATCGCGGCGATCACGCCGGTCCAATGGATAAAGCGGCCAAGGGCGCCGGCGGCGCCCACGCGGCTGCGCTTGGGGTTCGGCCAGATGAAGCTGGGCAAGGGGAACTCTCCTGCGGCTGGCCGAAAGCGGCGTCCAGCCTTGCTCGCAGGCGATCGGGGCCTCAGTCGGGCCGATCTGTTTCAGTGTTTCCCCGGAACGCAACGAAGCGCCGCCATGGATGTCCGGCGCCGTGCAACGGCCGCTGGCGCAGGATGGAACCACGAAATACACGAAATGCACGAACACGCCTCAGCCAGCCGGCGGGCCGCAGGCCAAGATCCAAACACGGCTTTGCATGGACCGCGAGCTGCGCTCGCGAGGGGTCCGCTTTCGTGTATTTCGTGTTTTTCGTGGTTCACTCAGCGGCGGCCCGTGGGCCTCTCCGCCGGAACCCTCGCGTCAGTGCAGCAGTGGCGGCTGGACGACAGTTTCGTCCCATTCGCCGCGGTCGTCCTGGATCAGCACGTGGCGCGGTTCGCGGTCGAGGACGGCGAAGTCGCCGGCCGCCTTCAGCGCCTCGGCCTTGGTCGCGAACTCGCCGAGCTCGCCTTCGGCCTCATCGACCAGCAGCCACCGCCCGTCGAACGCCACCACGCTGAGATCGAACATCGCGCTCTCCTGCCCCAATTCGCCCGCGCCTTGGGATCGCCTTATTTCATCGAACGCCGGCCAGTCGCCATGTCCGATGGTCGCAGGTTACGCACGCATCCCCTCACCCAAAGGTTAAGAGGGGCGGGACGGAAGGCCGCAGTCCGCTCAGCCGGCGTCGCGGAAGTAGGGCTCGACGGGGCCGGAGAGCTTGATGGTCAGCTGCTTGCCGCGGCGGTCGAGCGTCTTGCCGACGGCCAGTTTCACCCAGCCCTCGGAGACGCAGTATTCGTCGACGTTGGTCTTGTCCTCGCCCTTGAAGCGCACGCCCACGTTCAGCGCCAGGATGTCGGCGTCGTAGAATGGGCTGTCGGGGTCGGTGGCCAATCTGTCTGGGAGAGAGGGCCGGTCGGGGAGCGTATCGGTCATGGCGTCCGCCTCGCACAGGCGGCCGTTCGGTTCAAGGCGCCCCCGTTCGGCTTGGGCCCCTTTGCGGCGCCCTGGGGGAAGGCGTACAATTCCAAGGTTCGGTATCGAGAGTCCGCTCAAGCGGCCCCGGCCGGCTGGCGTAGGGAGGCGCCGACCATGACCGCAAAGACCCTGTCCATTCTTTCGGCCGCCAGTCTTTCGGCCGCCAGCGCGCTGGCGCTCGCCACCGCCGCTTTCACCGCTCCGTCCGCGCCCTACCACGCGCCGAAGAACGCCTTTGGCCAGCCGGACCTGCAGGGTAACTGGACCAACGCCACCATCACCCCCTTCGAGCGCGACAAGAAATACGGCGACCGCCTGGCGCTCACCGACGCCGAGGTGAAGGCCTTGGAGGGCCAGAACGCCGCCCTGGTCGCCGAGGGCAACAAGCCGACCGACCCCAAGGCCAAGGTCACCGACCTGCCCACCGACTGCGGCCGCGGCTTCACCGGCGTCAACTGCGGCTACAACTCCGCCTGGGTCGATCCGGGCACCGCGATCATCGACATGGGCGGGATCAAGCGCGACTCGATCATCGTCTCGCCGGCCGACGGACGCCTGCCGCCGATGCGGCCCGAGGCGCAGGCCGCCCAGCGCGCCCGCTTCGCCGGCGGCGGCCGCGGCGGCGCGGGCGCGGCGGACAATCCCGAGGGCCGCTCGCTTGGCGAGCGCTGCATCATGAGCTTCGGCTCCTCGGCCGGCCCGCCGATGCTGCCGCTGCTCTACAACAACAACTACCAGATTGTGCAGACCAAGGACGAGGTCGCCATCGAGGTCGAGATGGTCCACGACGTTCGGCACATCCACCTGACCAACACCCATGTGCCTCAGAACATGAAGCTCTGGATGGGCGACTCGATCGGCCACTGGGAAGGCGACACCCTGGTCGTCGAGACCACCAACATGCGTCCCGAACAGACCTTCCGCGGCGGCGGCTCGCCGGGCGCGAAGATCGTCGAGCGCTTCACCCGCGTCGCGCCAAACCAGATCAAGTACAGCTTCACCGTCGACGACCCGCAGATGTACGCGGTCCCCTACACCGGTGAGGTGGCGCTGAACGCCACCAAGGGCCCGATCTACGAATACGCCTGCCACGAAGGGAACTACGCCTTGCCCGGCATTCTCGGCGGCGCGCGCCTCGAGGAGAAGGAAGCCAAGGCCGGCAAGGCCGGGGCCGCCGGCGGCGGCGGGTCAAACTAGGGCATAGCTGTTCGTGGCCCTCCTCCCCTTGTGGGAGGAGGTGGCCCCGGATTTGATCCCGGGTCGGAGGTGGGGTCTCTCAGACCCCTCTGCCTCGCCTGAAGCTGCGTATCGCGCGGAGAGCGGAGCAAGACCCCACCTCCGTCAGGCGTCCGCCTGACACCTCCTCCCACAAGGGGAGGAGGACGCGGCGCCTACCGGCACCCATCCACGACCTTCTCCAGCTCATTCAGCCGGCGTTCGCGCAGGATGCGGCCGGCGGCCATCAGCTGATAGCGGTCGGCGGCGCCGCCGGCGTCGCGCAGGGCCGCGTCGGTGTCGGGATATTTCGGCGCCTTGGGAAGGGTCTTGGGCACGCAGGCCTCCTTCACCGGCACGGTCTTCACCACCACCGGCGCGGGCGCGGCCGGGGCGGCGGCTGGCGGCGGCGCGAGCGTGGGCGCCGGCGGCGCCTTCGGCTTCAGGCTCTGACAGGCGGCCAGCAGCAGGCCGCACGCCGCCAGCCCCGCGCCCGTTCTCAGCACCCCACGGCTCATCGCAGGGTCTCGAGCACCGCGCGGTCGGCGCTCTCCATGCGGGCGCAGACGTCGAAGCCCTGCGGCTCACGTCCGGCCAGCTGCTGGGCCCGCTGCTCGGGCGTGAGCGTCCCGTTGATCAGCCGCCGCCGCTCCATATCCGCCGACCCGCCCTCGCAGGCGGCCAGCCGGGCGTGCAGCGCGATGCCGTTCCTCTGGTTCTCCGCCGTCAGCGCCGAGATCCTGCGCATCAAGGCCTGTTCGCTGTGGTTCGCCGACGTCGCCGTGGCGATCAGCAGACCGCACAGGATCAGCGCGAGCGCAAAGCCCACCGGCCCCGCCGCGGGACTGGTGAACGCCTGGATGAAAGTCCGGACCATACTCAAGAGACGCCCTTCCTCCCCCCGACCGCCCGCTGTGGGCGCAAAGCTAGGCCGTAAGCCGATGAACGCGCGAACCGGGCCAAAGCTCCGCCATAACTAAGGCGCGGGCATGACGAACCGGTCGTCTGGCCGACATACCCCCGTCGCCTTGCGGGTCTCTAAACAGGCCGGGGCCTGAACGGGAGTAGAGACCATGGCCGTCTACCGCATCTACCTGGTCCATGACGACGGACGCCTGGAGCCCGCGGAGAGCTTCTACTGCACGGCCGACGCGGAGGCGGTCTCCCGTATCGTCCCGCCCAGCCGCCCCGACATCCGCGCCGAACTCTGGCAGGGCGGCCGCTTCATCGCCGCCGCCGGTCATCGGTCACGCCCGGCTGTCGGCGAACGGCCACACGCAGGCTAAGGAAGACGGTCCACGAACCACACGAACGGTTCTGGTCCTGAAAGGCCCGCGCCGCGGGCGCTCAGCAATTGATTGACCGCCGAGAACGCCGAGATCGCCGAGGCGCGCACAGCCTCAGCGGCAAGCTCTCTCCGCGCCCTTTGCGGTCTTGGCGGTTCAAAAGACTGAGCCTCCGCTGCCGCGGAGTCTCGGAAGCACAGACCCGTTCGTGTGGTTCGTGGACGAAAGCCCTTAGTGCATCGCGCCGGCGACGATCTCCAGCTTGTTGCGGTGAAGCTCGACCCCGCACATAGGGACGCGGCCACGGCGAGGCTATCCACAGCGAATAGTTCGCCTGACGGGGGAATTGGATTGTCGCCTTCCCGACGCCTGTTAACCATCTCCGTTACGCTGAATAACGGCGTTCGGGGGATATCGGCATGCGCCTGACTGCTCTCACAGCCTTCGCGCTTGCGCTTGGCGTCGGTTCGGCCGCGAGCGCGTCGACCAACCTGATCACCAACGGCGGCTTCGGCGCCGTCGACCCGTCCCTCACCGCGCTGGTGGCCGGCGGCGTCTACAATGGGGCCGAGATCAGCAACACCTACACGGTGGGCTCCACCAGCTACGATTTCAGGACCGCCGTGACCGGCTGGACGTCCCCCAGAACCGCCGGCCCGCCCTTCAACCAGGCCTACAACCTCTGGGAATCCGGCGTTGACCCCACCGGCAAGGACGCGGTCAGCGAATACCCTGGCGAGCAGCAGCGGGTGGACGTGAACTTCCCCGGCCTCAGCCCTGACGGCGGGGCCTTCATGATCCTCGACGGCGACCCGACCTTCACCGGGCCGCTGGAGCAGACGGTCAACGGGCTCGTCGTCGGCGACGTCTACAGCCTCAGCTTCTATTGGGCGGGCGGCGAGCTCTCCAACCGCGTGAACTACATCTCCAACCAGCTCCACGTCAGCTTCAGCGACGGAACCACGACCCAGACCTATTCGACACTGAAGTACTTAAACACCGCCCTGCCCGGACAGCCTGGAAGCTTCACGCCGTGGATGCAGGTGAAGACCAGCTTCAAGGCCACCAGCACGAGCGAGGTGCTCTCCTTCCTGTCGGACGGCGCGCCAGGGGGCAACCTGCCGCCGGTCGCCCTGCTCGACGGCGTGTCCCTGACGGTTCCCGAGCCCGCGGTCTGGGGCCTGATGGTCCTGGGGTTCGGCGGCGTGGGGGCGATGATCCGCCGGCGCCGGCTCGCCGCCGCCTGACCGGCGGCTGACCCGGAGCGAGGCCCTTTCCTTCTGGTGAGCGCCGCGCGATGACGCAGTCATGAGTTTGAGCTACGTGCAGGCGTTCGGCCTGCAGGCCCTGCGGCTGGTCGTCTGGCTGGCGCTGCTGGCGGTCATTTTCACGCCGCTGGAGCGCCTGTTCGCCCTGCGCCGAACGCCGGGCCGCTGGAAGACCGCGCCCGCCGACATCGCCTTCTATTTCCTGAACAGCCTCTTGCCGCTGGCGCTGCTGGCCCCGCCGCTGGCGGTTCTCAGCGTCGGCCTGCGCCACCTGACGCCGCACGCCTACGTCGCCGCCATCGCCGGCCTGCCGGTCTGGGCGAAACTCGCCGCGGGCCTGGCGGTCAGCGAGGTCGGCGGCTACTGGGGGCACCGTCTCAGCCACGAGATTCCGCTGCTCTGGCGCTTCCACGCCGTGCACCACGCGCCGGAGCACGTCGACTGGCTGATCTCCAGCCGCGCCCACCCGGTCGACCAGGTGTTCGAGAAGCTCTGCGCGCTCGCCCCGCTCTACATCCTGGGCCTGGTGCAGCCGACGGCGACTGGCGCGGGCCTGGCCGGGCTCATCGCCATCTTCGGGACGGTCTGGGGCTTCTTCGTCCACGCCAACGTCCGCTGGCGGCTCGGGCCGCTGGAGCAGCTGGTCTCCACGCCGGCTTTCCATCACTGGCATCACACCAACGACGCACACCGCGACCACAACTACGCGGCCCTGTTCCCCGTGGTCGACCGCCTGTTCGGCACCTATCACCTGCCCAAGGCCTGGCCGCCCGCCTACGGCGTCGACGCCGCCATGCCCGAGGGCATGCTCGACCAGCTTCTCGACCCGTTTACGCCGCCTAAGCCAGCGGCATCGAAAACGTAAAGCGCGTCTCGGCCTCGTCCGAAACCACCCCCAGCGTCCCGCCGTGGGCGCGGGCGATCTCGGCGGCGATGTAGAGCCCCAGCCCCAGCCCCTGCTGGCCATGGTGATGCTCGGCGCGCTCGAAGGGCTGGAACAGCACAGCCTGCCGCTCGGGCGGGATCGGCGGCCCATTGTTGGCCACCGACAGCTCGAAGCGGCCCCTCTCGGCCCGCGCGCGGATCGAGACCGGACAACCATCCTCGCCGTGTCTGAGCGAATTGCTCAAGAGCTTGGACGCCAGCTGCGCCACCCGGCCGCTGTCGCACGCCACGGGTTCGTCCAGCACGATGTCGGCCACGATTTCCCGATCCGGATGGGCCAGCCGCTGTTCATCCACCACCAGGAGGACCGCCTCGCGGACATTGGCGTCGGCGCGCCGCTCGATCTCGAAGCCGCCGCCCAGCCGGGCGCGGGCGAAGTCCATCACATTGTCGATCAGGCCGGCCATGCGCATGACGCTGGCCTGCATGCCGCCCACCAGCATCCTGGCCCGTTCGTCCAGTGGGGTCTTGGCGAGCAGCCGCCCGCCGGCCTGGATCGAGGCCAGGGGGTTGCGAAGGTCGTGGCCCAGGACGGCGATGATCTGTTCGCGCAGCTGCGCCGCGTGGCGCGCGCTGATCACCTGGGCCTCGCTCTCGGCCAGCCGGTCCTGGGTCTCCATGTGCTGGCCGATCAGCTCGGCGAACAGCTTGAACATCCCCAGCACCTGCGGGGTCTTGAGATGCGCCGGCTTGGGGTCGATGGCGCAGAGCGTGCCGAAGAACTTCCCGCCGCGGAAGATCGGCTGCGAGATGTAGCTCTGGAAGCCGTACTGCGCCGGCGTGGGGTGGCCACAGAACGCAGCATCCTTCGCCACGTGGTCGATCACCACCGCCTCGCCGCTGCGGCGGATCTCGTCGCAGATGGTGGTGCCCACCTCCAACTCGCCGCCAGGGACCAGTCCAAAGGCGATCTCGTCGCGCACCGCGCAGGCCACCCAGCGGTCCTCGGTCACCCGCGCCACGGCGGCGAAGCCCATTCCGGTGGTGCGGCACACCACCTCCAGGATCATCGGCACCGCCTCGATCCGGCCGACCCTCTCGACGTCTTCAGCGATACTCACGCACAGTCCCCGACCTCGGTCCCCGGAGCCAACGGATCACAGGTTTTGCGATCTGTCGCGCCGCGGACCGACATAGACGTCAGCGCGCGGCGGTTTCCCTACGTCGCCGGTTCAGCGCCGAACAGGGCTCAGCTTTCCAGCGGCGCGGCGGGATCGGAGGCCTGGAAGCCGATGGCCTCGTGGCTGCCGTCGCAGAACGGCTTGGTCTTCGAGGCCCCGCAGCGGCAGAGCCAGATCTTCTTTTCGCCGGACACGTCGATCGGCTGGCCCGTGGAATCGATCAGCTTCAGCTGCGAGAGGTCGCCGCCGACCACGATCGAGCCATTGGGCGAAAACAGCATCTTGATCGGCATCGGGTCTTTCCTCCGTGCGCCTGGCAGGCCGGACGCCCCTTGGCCTTGGACGGCCAGGGGCGCGGCAGGGGTCCCTATTTCGGCTTGCGGTACTTCAGGATGAACTGATCGGTCTTGCCGCGGATCGAGGGGTCGAAGACGCTCTTGTCGTGCGTGTCGGCCGGATCGGCCAGCAGCTTGTCGTCCTCGGTGACCAGCTTGAAGCCGGCCGCCTCGACCTCCTTCTTGACCACCGCCTCGTCGATGCGGTGCAGTTTGTTGGCCGCGTCCTCGGTGGGCGTGCCGGGCGCCGCGGCATGGTCGACGATCAGGTAGATGCCGCCGGGCTTGAGCGCCTTGAAGATCTCCTTGTTGGCCGCCTCCGCCGTGCCGGGCGGCATGCGGTTCAGGTGCAGGTCGTGGTAGTTCTGCACCGTCAGCACCAGGTCGAGACCGTCCGGCAGCCCGGCCGAGGCGATCGGGGCGGCGAGCGGGGTGACGTTCGTATAGTCGGCGACCACCTTGGTCTGGTCGGTGCCGTAGGCGGGGCGGAAGCCGATGAACTCGCCCGACTGGAAGGCCCAGACGTGGCCCTTCTCGCCCACCGCCGGCGATAGGATGCGGGTGAAATAGCCGCCGCCCATCATGAAGTCGGCGACCTTCTGCCCGGGCTTCACCTCGCCCATGGCCAGCAGCTCGGCCGGGTGGCGGGCCACGTCGCGCGAGCTGTCCGCCGGCGGCCGCTTGGCGTCGCCCAGCGCCGCGGTGAGGTTGGCGGGCGCGGCCGCGGCCGCTGCGCCGGCGACGGCAAGCACCGCCAGAACCGAAATCGTCAGATTGCGAGCCATGCTCGATGTCTCTCCTGAAGCTAAGCCTTCGAGGGCGAACCTAGCACCGGTTTTCGGGCCCGCTCGCGGAAAAATTCGCGGGCCATCGGGGGCGACCTAGGGATGTGACGCAAGGGCGCCGTCATACCCGCAAGGCCGGTGTCCATGCCCAGGACGCCCCGGCTCCAGGCCCCGGCGACCCCCGATCGCCGGGGCTTTTATTTTGCCCCTCTTCCCCTGCCAGAATCCCCACGCTACCCCTTAGGCGTTCGGGGAACATCGACATGGCGGAGCTGACGACGATGGCGGGATCGCGCGGGTGAGCGGCGGCGGAACGGTCGTCGAGGAAATCCCGGGCGTCCGCGCGACGCCGCTCCCCGCCGCCGAGCGGACCCGGCTCCTGCTCTGGGTCGCCGTGCCGGTCCTGGTGCTCAATTTCGCCGCGCCCTACCTGCAGCTCATCGCGCTGCCGCTGGTCTTCTTCCTGAAGAACCGCCTGCACCAGAGCCCCGATCAGGTGGCGCTGTTCGCGCTGATCGCGGCCTCGCCGACCTACATCGGCTTCCTCGGCGGCTTCATCCGCGACCGCTGGAGCCCGTTCGGGGCCGGGGACCGCGGCCACCTCGTCGTCTTCGGCCTGGGCGCGGTCGCCGCCTTCGCGGCGCTCGCCTTCGCACCGCCGACCTATGGCTTGCTGCTGGCCGGAGCCATCCTCGTCGGAATCCTGCTGCAGTTCGTGACCGGGGCGGCCAGCGGCATCGCCACCGCCATCGGCCGGCGCCACGCCATGTCCGGCCAGATGTCGACGGCGATGAACACCGCCATCATCATCCCCGCCGTGGCCTCCGGCTGGCTGGGCGGCCTGCTCGCCGGCTCCATCGAGGACGTGCCGGCCGCGCGCGCCCTGCGCTCGGTCTTCCTGATCGGCGCCGGCCTGATGGTGCTCATCGCCGCCTTCGGCGCCTTTGGCCCCAAGCGGGTGTTCGAGGACGGCCAGATCGAGCCCGAGGCGATCTCATCGGGCGCCGACTTCGTGCGGCTCCTGAAGTGGTGGCCGATCTACCCGGCGCTCTTGATCCAGCTGCTCTGGCAGTTCGCGCCCGGCGCCGGCATCGCCATGCAGTTCCACCTGAGCAACGACATCCACGCCAGCGACGGTCAGGTGGGGCTGTTCTACACGATCTTCTACGGCGGCTTCATCCCGATGTACGGGCTCTACGCCTGGCTCGCCCAGCGCATCTCGCTGCGCCCGCTGGTGTGGATCGGCGGCGTGCTGGCGGTGCCGCAGATGGCCAGCCTGCTGTTCATCCATTCTCCCGTCGGCGCGCTCTGGGCGGCCGTGCCCATGGGCCTGTTGGGCGGCATCGGCCAGGCGGCCTTCACCGACCTCACCATCCGCTCCAGCCCCAAGGGCCTGGAAGGGACGATGATGATGCTGTTCCTGACCATGTACTGGGTCGCCCAGCGGTTCGGCGACCTGTGGGGCGCCGACCTCTATTCGCACCACGGCGGCTTCAACGCAGCCCTCTGGGCGACCATCGCCGTCTACGCCGCGATCCTGCTGGTCATCCCCTTCGTGCCCAAGGCGATCACCGCCGGCCACGACGCCTGAACCGTAGGGCCTGGGCGGCGTCCAGGGAACCGCGTTCCACGGTCGGCGGTTGCTGAGCTTCCACGATAAGGAGCCGCGACCATGCGCTATCTCGCGCTTGCCACCCTCACCGCCGCCGCCGCGCTTGCCGCCGCCCCGGCGCTCGCCCAGAACATCGACGAGCTCACCGTCACCGGCCATGGGCCCCGCGCCCAGAGCCTCTCCGAGGCGGTCAGCTACGCCGACCTCGACCTCACCCAGCGGGCCGACCGGGCGACCCTGCAACGCCGGGTCAGCGACACCGCCGGCCGGCTCTGCAACCAGCTGAACCAGGACCCGGCGACGCACCACAACATGGGCAAGTCCTGCAAGGACATCGCCATCCGCGACGCCATGGGCCAGGTGCGCCAGGCCTTCGCCGACGCCAGCTCTTCACCCGCCTATGTCGACGCCTTCGGGACCCCGACCAGCGCCACCGTCCCGGACGTCCCCTATGCGCAAGCCCCCTATGCGCAAGCAACGGGCTTCGAGGCCAGCGCCTACACCGTCGACAACGGCCCGATCCCCGACACGCCGGAGAACCGCGCCCGTTACGGCGGCCCCATGTCGCGCGCCGGCCAGCGCACGCCGGCCAGAGGCAACTAGGCCGGGCGGGCAATCAGGCCGGAACGATGCGGCGGCGTCGGGGTTGAGTTGTCATGGCCAGCCTCGACATCCGCCCGCATTCGCCCCGCATCAGCGGCTGGGCGGTGGCCGGGCTGATGCTGCTGGGCGCGGGCGCTTTCGGCGCCGGCGTCGTCCATCAGCTGACGCCGGCCGGCGCCCTGCCCTTCCCGCCGCAACAGGACGCCAGCCTGAAGATCGCCGTGGCCACGCCGGCCGCGGACGTCGCGCCGCCGGTCGATCCGCCGAAACATCGTGACGCGCCGCCGGCCGCCGACGCTGCGCCCGGCCTTGCCCTGCAGGTCGCCCAGACCGCGCCCGGCGCCGACGCCGCGAGCACCGCGCCCGAGCCCGCCGCCGCGCCGCCCGCGCCTGAACCTCAGACGCCGCAGACGCCGGCCCCCGGCGACGCCGACCCGCCGACCTAGCCGCCCCGCCAACCTTCACCATGGTTCATCCGCCGGTCAGGCTCGCTGCGGCAAGACCCTGCATCGTCCTTCTGGCGGCTGCGTGACGTGTCGCCGATGGGCGTCCGACGGCCTGCGGCTCGCACGCCGCCGGCGGAGCCCCCGGCGCCGGGAGAGTATTCAGCGTCGGGGGCTCTGGACCGGGCCGCCCCCGGAGGGACGGGTGAAAGCTGCTCGGGGATGGCGAGCGGCATGCTGCGGACCGGTCAAGCTGAGCTACGCGCCCGGACTTCGGCAAAATCACGCCCTTCGGACGCCGTTCCTGAAACAGTACCGCAACGATGGAAGCGCAAAGGGGCGGCGCGACGAAAAGCCTTGCCCCGCGGAAGACCGGGGCCGACCCCCTGGGACGCATTGCCCGGGGGTCAGGCGGGACGTAAGTTGCTAGATCAACGCGACGCGCCGCTGAGGCGCCAAGCTTCGCCACTGGAGTCAGCTGTGAACCGCGCTCTCATTCTCGCCCTCGGAACCGCGATCTGCGCCGTTCCGTTTGTGGCTTCCGCCGCCGACGACGCCAAGCCGGCGCCGGCAAAAACCGCCTCCGCCGCGAAGGCTCCGATGGCCGCCGACGGCCACCCCGACCTGTCGGGCTACTGGTCCAACGCCACCCTGACCCGCGAGGTCCGCCCGGCGAGCCTGGGAACCAAGTCGGTCTACACCGCCGAGGAAGCCCGCAAGATGGAAGCCGAGGTCACCCAGGAGGTGGCCGACGGCAACAAGCCGACCGACCCGAACTCCGGCGTCGAGGGCGGCAAGGAAGATCCCAAGAAGCTGCGTCCGGAATTCGCTGCGGCCGGCGGCGACGTGGGCGGCTACAACCGCGGCTGGCTCGACCCGGGGTCGTCGGTGATGCGGGTGCGTGGCGAGCCCCGCACCTCGTTCCTCACCACGCCCGACGGGCAGGTGCCCAAGCGCCTGGCTTCGGCTCAGACCGGCGGCGGCGGCTTCGGCCGCGGCGGCATGGGCTCATTCGACAACCCCGAGAACCGTTCGCTCGGCGAGCGCTGCATCCTGGGCTTTGGCCGCAACGCCGGCCCGCCGATGCTGCCCAACGGCTTCTACAACAACAACTACGAGTTCGTTCAGACGCCGGACTCGGTGGCCATCGTGGTCGAGATGGTCCACGACACCCGCATCATCCGCCTGAACGCCCAGCACCGCACCGATGGCGTGCGGCCGTGGATGGGCGATTCCGTCGGCCACTGGGAAGGCAAGACACTCGTCGTCGAGACCACCAACATCCCGCAGTCCCAGGCCTACAACGGCGCCTGGAAGAACCTGAAGGTCACCGAGCGCTTCACCCGCGACGGCGACAACCGAGTCCTCTACCAGTACACGATCGACGACCCGACCACCTGGGCCAAGCCCTGGGGCGGCGAGTACGAGTTCTACAAGCTGCAGGGCATCGTCTACGAGTACGCCTGCCACGAGGGCAACTACGCGCTCCCCGGCATGCTCGGCGGCGCGCGCCGCCAGGAGCAGGAAGCCGCGGCCAAGGCCGCCGGCAAGCCCGGCGCCGAATAGCCGCTCCCGTCCTTTCGGACCCTAAAGAGCCCCGGCGCCGCAAGGCTCCGGGGCTTTTTGCTATCTATCTGACAGTGTTAAGCAACTTGCTTCACGCACGCTTAGGCATGGCGCGATTACGCTCTCGCAGGGACGCGCTTTAAGGTTCATGGCCATGAGTTCGGCCGTTCATCAGGGTTTGGATTTCCTCAGCCGTCTGCACGGACTGGCGGCGCACCCGCTCGCCCTGGTGGTGGCCCTCGCCCTCATCGCCGCCCTGGTCGAGCAACGCATGGCGCGCCGCCGCGCGGCGGACGTCGGCGGCGCCTGGCGCGGCATCGACGGGCCGCCCCCCGAAGCGCCTAAGCTGCCGTCGTTGCGCGACCGCTGAGCTGCTACCCAGCGGGCGGCGGCCGTGGCAACCTTCGCCGCGAGATCCGACGACCGACAGGGGGATCCTCCATGCTCGCCGCAGTCCTGGCCCTGATGGCCGCCGCCGACCCGCAGGCGACCGCCGCGAAGCCTCCCGCGGCCCCAGCCGCCACCGCGGCGACCAGCACGGTCTCGCCGGTGACCGTCTCGCCGGAGAGCAAGGCGCCGGCGCCCGACCTCAAGATCGACATGCAGAGCGACGACGACGACATCAGCAGGATGGTCGTCATCTGGCCGGGCACGGCCTACGCCGCGCGGCTCGACGGCCGGGTGAACCTGCGCTGCAAGGTCGATGTCCATGGCCTGGCGGAATGGTGCGAGGTCACCAACGAGACGCCCAGGAACAAGGGCTTCGGCAAGGCGGCGCTGGAGATGCGGCCGACCTTCAAGCTGCCGATCGCCCAAGGGCCGGACGGGCCGGTCCCGGCGATGCGCAACATCGCCCTGACCTTCAAGGCGCCGGACACCACCGTCACCATGGCCGCGGTGCTGAAGAACGGCTCCGCCCGCGGCATGGGCAACGCGCTCGCGATGCGCCAGGTGACCATGCTCAACTATCCGGTCTGGGTTCAGGCCGCGACCTTCGAGGACCTCGCCGCCGCCTATCCGGCCAAGGCCAATGGCGCCGAAGGCTACGCCGTCGCGCACTGCCACCTGCTCCACACCGGCCTGCTGACGACGTGCCAGGTCATCGCCGAGACGCCGGACAAGCTCGGCTTCGGCAAGGCCGCGCTCGACCTGGCCAAGAAGTTCCGGGTGGCGCCGGACCTCGCCGCGGTTCGCCAGGCCACGCCCGTCTGGGTCGATGTGCCGATCCGCTGGCCGGCCGGCCCCGCGCTCGCCGACCGCACGGTGATGGCGCCGGTCTGGATCACCGGCGTCGACCTGAAGTCCGCGCCAGGCGTCTTTCCGCCGGAGGCCGCCGGCAAGGGCCTGACCAGCGGCCGGGGCGTCGCGCGCTGCGTGGTCGGCGTCGACGGGACGCTCACCCAGTGCGCGCCGGAAGCCGCCGACCCTGACGGCCTCGGCTTCTCGGAGGCGGCGGTGAAGCTCGCCTCGACCATGAAGATGAACCTCTGGTCGGCCGACGGCGAGCCGGTGGAGGGCGGCGTCATCCACATCCCCATCCGCCTGGGCCTCAAGGGCGCGAACTAGGCGCGAGAATATTTTGTCATCACTTAAAGCTTCACTGTAATGTTTCTGTCATCCATCGCATATTTTTGGAGACAAACTAGAGCTTAGCCATAATATATCTCGCGAAGCTCTGCTGTAGAACGTGCGGCGAAAGCGCCCATAACTAACCGCTGTTCGCCACAGAACCGCCTCTTCCCCGCCGCGAAAGCGATCCCAACACTACGGCGTCTTCCCCTGGTCAGATGCGCCGCGCGGCAATCCAACGCATCGCGTTTGGTTAATCCGCTTGGCACACGGGCGCCGGGGCTTCGTCAGGGGGTCAGATTTCATGATTGCGTCGTCGCCACGCGTGCGTATGTGGCTAGCAGGGGTTGGCTGGCTGGTGGGAGCCGCCCTGTTCATACGCTTCGCTCAGATTCTGCCGTGCTGCGCCCCGACGCCCGTCGAGGTCGCGCTCCGCTCGAACATCTGCCAATGCACGGCGTCGTTCGTGACCTCGTGCCCGACCTACGAGGCCTCCTCCCGCCGCTAGCGGACCGCTACGATCTCCACCTCGGCGCCGTTGACCAGCGCCACATCGCCCACCGCCTTGCCCAGGAGCGCGCGGGCCAGCGGGGACGCGTAGGAGACGCTGCCCTTTGTGGGATCGGCCTCGTCCTCGCCGACGATGCGGAAGCTTTGCCTGCGCCCGTCCTCGCGCTCCAATTCCACCGTGCGGCCGAACAGCACCTTGTCCGCCTCGCCCTGCGGCTCGGTCAGCTGGGCGCTGGCGCGGCGCGACGACCAGTAGCGCAAGTCGCGGGTCGCCCTGGCCATGGCGGTGCGGTCGGCGCTGATGCCGCCGTCACTCTGCGCCTGGCCATAGGCCGCCCGCGCCGCCGCCAGCTCGGCCTCGATGGCGGCGAGCCCCGAGGCGGTCACCAGGTTCGGATGCGCGGAAACCGGCCGGTCCGGCAGATCGGCGGCCTGGGACTCGTAGTCCTCTTCCCGGGTGAAGGCGACGGCCATGGGAAAACCCTAGGCCCCAAGCGGCGGCCAGGAAAGCGTCCTCCTCCTCCTCCCACGGCGGGCGCAGGGATGGCGATCGCGGGATCGGGCGACCCTCTTGACCGGTGGCCGACGTCGAGCCGGGGATGCCCGCAAGCGGACCCGCCGAACGCCGATCTGGGAACAACCTGCGCCTTAAGGGCTTCCCTGCCTGAGCGGAAGGCCCAGGCATGCTGTTGGAACCGGGAGTGACCTGCTGGCGTCGCGAGACGAGCGCGCGGGCCGCGCTGATCGTCGACATGGCGGACTATTTCGACGCCGCCATGGCCGCCATGCGCAAGGCCAGGCATTCCATCCACCTGCTCAACTGGGCCTTCGAGCCTCAGACGCTTTTCCACCCCCAGCCCGGCTGCACGGGGCAGGAAGACGACAGGATCGCCAATTTCCTGAAGCGCCTGTCAAAGGACAATCCCAAGCTCGACGTCCGCCTTCTGTGCTGGCAGTCGGCCCTTCCAGTTGCGGCTACCCAGAACTGGTTCCCACTGGCGGATCGCAAGACGTTCGCCGGAAGTCACGTGAAATTCGTCCTCGACGGGAAGCTGCCCATGGGGGCGTCGCATCACCAGAAGGCGATCATCATTGACGACGCGATCGCCTTCTGCGGCGGGGGCGACATCGGACCTGACCGCTGGGACACTTGCCATCACCTCGACAATGATCCCCGCCGGGAGAAGACGAAGCACGCCCACGGCAACTCCGAAAACGACTTCGACAGCCGCCACGAGGTTATGGGTATCGTCGAAGGGGCGCCGGCCAAGGCTCTCGGCGCGCTATTTCGCGATCGGTGGGCGCGCTGCACCGGCGAAACGCCGCCCGATTCACCGAAAGTGCGGCCGGCGTGGCCGTCCCAGATCAGGCCGCAGTTCCACGCCATCGAAGTCGGCCTGTCCCGAACCCACGGCGCCTGGAAGCATCACCCCGAAGTCCGCGAGGTCGAACGCCTCCATCTTGAATCCATCGCCCAGGCAAGGCGCTGCATCTACATGGAGAACCAGTATTTCACCTCTCCCTTAATCGCCGGAGCACTGGCCCGCCGGCTGCAGGACCGGGATGGCCCGGAGGTTGTCCTGATCGGCACAGAACACTCGCCGAGCTTCTTCGACCAGGCGACCATGGACCGCACGAGAGTGAAGTTCATCGAGACGCTGAAACATGCGGACAAGCACGGTCGCTTCCGGGCCTACAGCCCGGTTACGACACTTGGCCGGATCATCATCGTCCACGCCAAGCTGACGATCATCGATGATCGGCTCCTCAGGATCGGTTCGGCCAATATCAACAATCGCTCCATGGGCCTGGATACCGAGTGCGATATGAGCTTCGAGTCGGCCGGACGCGCCGGCGTCGGCAACCGCGCCGAGATCACCCGGCTTCGCACCCGGCTGCTGGCCCATTGGCTGGGATGCGATGAGGGCGCTGTGGAGGCCGCGATCCGCAAAGCGGGCGGCGTTGGCGCGGCGCTCGAGTCCTTGCGCAACGCCGGCTACGCACGTTTGCGACCCATCGAACTGCCGCCCGTGAAGGGCGTTGCCGCGGTCATATCGGCCTATCATCTCGGCGACCCCTTCTCGCCGGCCGACAGCTGGCGGCCCTGGCGTCGCAAGACGCATTCTGAAATGGCCGCGCGGCGGGGTCGTGAAGCGGTGAAATGACTGGGGCGTGAGGAACACGAATGTCCGCAACGGGTCGAAAGCGGACCTAAGGTCTTGCGCCGACCCGCGACGAGATCGTCACCTTGCGGGAGGGCTGTCGTTGGCGGCGAGGTCGCCGGCGGCATACTGGATGCCGGCCGTCAGCTGCTGCAGGATGGCCGGGACGGACAGGACGTGCTCGCTGTGACCGAGCGCGTTGTAGTAGACGCGGCCCTGGCCTTCGCGGCGGACCCAGCTCAACGCGTAGTCGCCGTCGGCGCGCCTGGTTTCCGCGGGCTCCTTGGCCTTGTCCGCAGGCGACATCTTCGAATAGTCGATGCTGGTCAGGACGTGCACGTTCTTCCGCGAGAAGGAGTTCTGTTCGAACGTGTAGATCTCGTCGTGGATCGTGAATGGACGTCCGGCGAAGGCCGCGTTGATCGGGCTCCGGGGATCGTCGATCTTCACCGTGACCTGCTGCGGCAGCAGCCAGTGCCACTTGAAGAAGCCGCCGACCATTCGGCTGTATTCGGGCCACAGGCTCTTGGGTCCGCCCGGGCTGTCGGCATTGGTGTGGTAGGCGTCGCCTGCCGCGTGGGTCAGCACCAGGCCATGCCCGCTTCGGACGTAGCTCAGCAGTGCGGCGCGACGCGCCGATGTGGCGACGGGATCGGCGTCGTCCAGAAAGGCGCCGGTGGTGTTGTCCAGCACCACCACGTCGTAGTTCGCCAGGCGCTCGGGTGTGAAGTCCTGCAGCCTGTAGGTGATCGTGGTCGCCCAGGCCCCGGTCCTGTCGCCAAGCGCCCCGATCGCGAAGGCCGTCAGCGGGATGACCGAGTGGACGTAACCCCCGGCCTTGCAGAACACCAGGACCTTGCGGGCCCTCTTCGGCCTCGCCGGAGCCGACGTCGGCAGGTTGTCCAGGACAGCCAGCGTGTCCTGGAAATACGGGGTCTCCACCTGCACGCCGTCCACGACGCTCTGGGGGCGATAGCCCGTGGGAGGCGGCTGTCCCGGCGGGCCGTTCGGTGGGGACGGCGCGGTCGGCGGCGGGGCTGAAGGGCGGGCGGCCCCGCCCTGCGCCAGGGCTGGGCCGGCGATCAGAACGGCGACGGCGATGGCGCCGATTTCCCCGAGGCGTTTCCTCGGACCGCGCCAGGGCTTGGGTTTGTGGATGTCCATGCCGCCCCCAGCAGTTCGCTGGAAGCGACTGTAAACGGACTCGCAGAAGGTCCGCTACGGGTCGGCAAGGCTTCTCGGACGCTCAACCTAAGAGATTTCGAATTGCGGCGGAACCTCGTCCCGAGTGCGGCGGTTGTACGCGGGCTGACGGCGCCAATCCGGCTGCCTGTGATGCAACACAACTTCCGGAAGGTTGGGCCTATGAAACTTCAAACACGCGGCGCGGCGGCGGCGGCCGTCCTGGCGATGGCGATGCTGGCGGCGGGCGCGGCGGGGGCCGGGACCATCTTCTCGGAGAATTTCAGCGGCTATTCCCTGCCGACGACCAACGGGGCGATGGCCTCGGGCGTCTCGTCGACCAGTGGCGACAGCTTTACGACCGCCTACAGCTTCCGGACGGGCACGAGCAACACCGGCCCGAACAGCATGTACGATGAGGGAACCTGGACGATCGGAACCAATCCGTTCAACGTCCATAACCTTTGGGTCAATATTCCGAGCACCAACCCCTTTCTGATGCTGAACGGGGCGACCAATGACTCCGTGCCCGCCCCGGCCGCCTACGTCAGCAACGGCATAAGCCTGGCCGCGGGCGAATATTCCTACTCATACGAACTGCTCAATCTCTGCTGCAATGCGAACGGGCCCACGGGCACGCCGTCGCTGCTGCAGCTCTGGTACTATAAGCCGGGGTCGTCGACTCCGACCGACATCAACTTCACCGTCGACACCAAGCCGGCGGCGAACGGCTGGCAAACCGTCCACGGGACATTCGACGTTGCGCAGGGCGGGACCATCCACCTCGGGCTCTCCGACGACAGCAGTATCGCGAGCGGCAATGATTTCGGCGTGGACAATATCAGCCTCGCCTCCGTGCCGGAGCCCGCCAGCTGGAGCCTGATGATCCTGGGCTTTGGCGGACTTGGCGCCGTGCTTCGCCGCCGCCGCGGCCAAGGGGCCGTCGCGGCCGCGTAATCATTGAGACACCCATGGAGAAAGCCCCGGTCACGCCGGGGCTTTTTCGTCGAGATTCGCGGCCTGCCCGCCGCAACACCGCTTTCAGCGCGGCGCCTTGGAAGGCTCGACATCTATTCTGCGTCGAGCGGCGCACTCCAGCGTTCGCGGGGGACCGTCACGCCGCCGCGGGCGCCCGGCGTCACCGAGCCGAACCGTTCGGCGAACACCGGCGGCAGGGCCTGGGCCTCGGCCGGCGCCAGCCACAGGCGCAGCAGATGCCGCCGCCGCGCCGGCTCCGCCCAGTCCTCGAAGGCGGTGCGGTCGTGGAACAGCACGTGGTTGTTGACCAGCTGGATGTCGCCCGGCTGGAAGTCGATCTCCAGGTGGAAGGCGGGGTCTTCGGCGACCGCGTCCAGGAGGTCCAGCGCCGCCGTCTGCGCCGCGCTCAGGGGCGCGACGCCGTCGAACCGACGGGCGCTTTCGATGTACTGCCGCTGATAGATCCCGGCGAAGTGGCCGGCGTGCCAGTTGAACACCGGAATCGTGAAGAACGGCCGCTCGCCCGGCGCGGCCTCGCCCCGGCGGTCGGTCTCGATGGGCTCGAACAGCACGGCGGCCAGGTCCGGCGCACGCGCGCGCATTTCGTTGTGGATCGCCACCGAGCTCACCAGGCTGGAGCGCCCGCCCGCCTTGGCCGGCATGAGGCACATCAGCCCGACCACGTCGCAGCTGTCGGTGTGGTAGGTCTGCCGCTCGTGGGTCTGGTAGAGCCTGGCGGTCGGGTCGTCGCTCGCGCGGCCCAGGTCCTTCACATGCCCCAGCACATGGCCCGCCGCGTTCTGCGGCCGCAGAGCTCCCCAGTGCGCGCCCAGGCCCAGGAAGGCGGCGGCCTGCTCGCGCCGGCTCAGCCGCGCGGGATCGAGGCCGCGGACCACCGCGAAGCCTCGCCCATCCAGCACCTGCGAGCGCAGCACCTCGCGCAGCCGCCCGCCCACGCCGGGCAGCGGGACGTCATGCGCCGTCGTCTCCGCCAACGGCTTGCCGGAGGCCGCCAGCGCCCGCGCCGCCGCCTCGATCTCGGCGGCCTCGGCGGCGGTCAGCTCATGGATCCATTCGCCGGGCGTCAGGTCGCCCGCGCGCCAGGCCGCGGGCCCCTCGATCACGGCCGGCGCGGCGCTCACGGCTGGCGGCCCGCCTGCCAGAAGAGGCCGACGGTCAGCGCCACGCCGATCAGCACCACGACCACCCGCAGCGCCTTCTCGTTCACCCGCTTGAGCATCCGGGCGCCCACCACGCTCCCCAGCACCGCGGCCACGCAGGCGACGCCCGCCTCGACCCAGCGCACCTGGCCGGAGAACAGGAAGATCAGCACGGCGGTGAAGTTCATCACGCCGGCCAGCACGTTCTTGGTCGCGCCGGCCGCCCGCATGGCGAGCCCGCTCAGCGCCAGCGCCGCCAGCATCAGGAAGCCGATCCCGCCCCCGAAATAGCCGCCGTAGATGGCGATCAGGAACTGCACGAAGCCGCCCATCCAGGGGCCCAGGTGGCTCGCGGCCCCATCGGCGCGGGGTTTCTTCCCGAAGCTCCCCCAGGCGAACGCCCCGGTCGCGAACAGCACCAGCCACGGCACCAGCCGCGCGAAGAAGCTGGACGGCGTCGCCAGCAGCAGCACCGCGCCCACCGCCCCGCCCGCTAGGCTGATCGCCACCAGCGCCCGCAGCGACAGCCCCTCGGTCCCCTGGGCCGACTTGCGCCCGACCCAGCCGCCGGTGACCTGGCCCGGGAACAGCGCCACGGTGGAGGTGATGTTGGCCGCCCGCGCGTCCATCCCCGCCAGCATCAGCGCCGGCAGCGTCAGGAACGAGCCGCCGCCCGCCAGCTGGTTCTGCACCCCGGCCCACAGCGCCGCGGCGAACAGGATTCCCAGGCGCAGGACGGCGTCGGCGTGAGGCATGACCGGCGTCCTAGCCCATGGCGCGGCGTCGCGATAGCGCCGCTTCGCCATGAATTTGGACTCGCCACGGACGATATGTTCTGCTTTTGTTCCAATCATGATCACCCGGAACATGGACACCCGGAAGATGCAGGTGCTGCCGCTCGGCGAAGAGGCGACGCTGGGCGACACCCGCTTCTATCCGGGCGCGCGCCTGCTCATCACCTGCAGCCTGTGCGGCTGGGCCAAGAGCTACAATGTGGAGCGCGTCATCGACCGCCTGCGCCAGCTCAAGACCGGCGGCCCGCCCACCCGCCTGGGCCAGGTCGCCCGGCGCGTCGCCTGGCCCTGCCCCGGCTGCGGGCGGGTGAAGTGGCGGGCCCAGTTCGCCTATCCGCCGGGCTTCAGCGCCGCCGACCACCGCCGGCTGACCAACCGCTACCGGAACTAAGGCGCGGCCGGCGCGCGCAGGGGACTATCCGCCTTGCCCGCGGCGGACTATGCGGGGATGCAACCCCGCGACAGGAACCTTAAGTGACGATGAAATCCCTCTGGCTTGGGGCGCTGGCCCTCACCGGCGCCGCGCTCGCGCCGTTCGCCGCTCTCGCCCAGCCGGCCGCGCCCGCGCCCGCCGCCGCCCTGCAGAGCCCCGCCGCCTACCTGGCCGCCAACGCCAAGCAGCCGGGCGTCCAGACCCTGCCGTCGGGCCTGCAGTACAAGGTCGTCTCGTCCGGCCCGGCGACCGGCCCCTCGCCCAAGGCCGAGGACATCATCAAGGTCCACTACGAGGGCGCGCTCACCAACGGCCAGGTGTTCGACTCATCCTTCGCCCGCCAGAAGCCGCTGGTCATGCCGCTCGCCAACCTGGTCCCGGCCTGGATGGAGGCGCTCCCGCGCATGCACGTCGGCGACGAGTGGATGCTCTATGTGCCGCCCGAGCTCGGCTACGGCCCCGAGGGCCAGGGCCCGATCCCGCCCAACGCGGTGCTGGTCTTCCGCGTCAAGCTCTTGGGCATGCTCAGCGCCGACTAGGCGTGGCGGCCGGCGCGCTCAGTGGGCCGCGGCCGGTCTCGCCGCCCTAGCCGCCCCAGCCGCCCTAGCCGCCGAAGGGTCCAGGATCCGCCCGTCCGCCGTGCGCATCTGGCCGGGCGCCAGGTCCGCCGGGCAGGCGCCGGCGTCGACCATGTGCATGTCCATCGACACGATCCGGGTGTCGCCCGAGCGCGGGTCGTCCACCGCCATCTCCAGCGACGAGCGCATGTCCTTCACCGTGCCGTCGACCACGCTGTGCCAGGTCCGGGGCGCGCCGGCCGCCTTGTCGCAGGCATTGTCCATGTGGAAGCCGCCGCCGGCCCGGCGCACGTAGCTGAGCTTGCAGCCCTTGCGGTTCACCTCCACCGGCGCGCCGACCGCCGGCGCCTCGACGCCCTGCGTCAGCCGGTCGAAGACCTCGGCGTCGACGCACATCTCCACCGCGCCAGTCGAGACCCCCAATCCGCCCGACGCCCCGCCGCTCCGCGTCACCTTGTAGAGCCGGGGCGTCGAAAGCGCCCTGGCCATGTCCGAGCGCGCATGCGCTAGGCCATCGTGAATCAGCGGCGCGACCGGCATCGGAGGCCCCCCGGTCCCAGCCGCCGCCGCCGCCGCGCCCGTGGCCATCAGTCCGGCCGCCGCCAGCGCCGACATTCCGATCCCGCCGAGCCTCATGCACCGCCCCTCACCGCACGTCTCACGCGAGAGACCCTATCACCTGCGGGCCCGATACCGCAGAGCGCCGGGCCTGCGTCGGCTACTGCGGCGTCTCCGGCGGCGGCGGCGGAAGCGGCGTCGTCAGCGCGATGTCCTGGTCCGCATAGGCGCGCAGGATCGTCCCCTTCTTGATGCTGACCTGCGTGCCCTTGATGAAAGGCGCGATCGGCCAGAGGAAGATGACGGCCGCCACGGTGCTGCCGACGCGGACGTCACCCTCGGCGCCCTTGTTGGCGCGCAGCCGGATGCGGTCGTCGCCGACGCGCAGGTAGACCAATCGGATGTTCAGCTTGCCGGTCTTGGCCAGCATCCCGTTCTTCTGGGCCTCGACCACCTCGCCCACGCCGTGATAGCCGGCCTTGAGGATCGTGCCGTCCGACAGCTTCACGTCGTCGTCCAGGGTGACGGTGAACCGGTCCCCCTCGGTCGAGGTGTTGCTCGAGACGGCCTCGTCGAGACGGATCGAGAATTCGGTCCCCTCGGAAACCTTGATCTGCGCCAGCACCGGCGAGGCCCACACCAGGGCCAACGCCGCCACGACGAATGTTCTGATTTTCATAAACGCGCGCCCCCCGGTCGCCGACCCCGAACCTATGGCCGAGCCCAACCTCAGTCCAGCGCCGACGCGTGGGGCCACCCGCCCGCTCGTGACCTGACCTCACGAACCCAGCGACGGAACATCGGTTTTCAGCCACCGGCATCGGCCTAGCCTCGCGCCATGACCGCCACCACCCCCGTCCTGCCCCATCATGGTCCCTTCACCCGCCTGTTCCAGGCCTGGATCGCCATCCTCATCGCCCTCTACCCCGCGATCCTGCTGAGCGGCCTGGGCTGGCTGCTCGTCATCATCGTCTGGAGCGGAGGCGCGCAGAGCCTGCAAACCATCCAGGACGGCCTGTTGCCGGCCCTGGGGATTGTGCTGGCCTGCGCCATCTACGCCATCCCCCTGACCATCGCCTTCTCGCTGCTCGCGCTGCCCTTCCTGGTCCTGCGGCGCTTCATCGTCGGTCCGGAGTTCCCCTACCTGAGGCTCGGCTACATTGGCGTGGTCCTCTACGGCCCGGCGATCGTGGTCGCGCTGATGGGCGAATGGTCGTCCGAAGCCTGGCTGTTCATCGCCCCCTACGAAACCATCGCCCTAATCGCGACCGCCTTCTACGTGCGCCTGGCGCAGGCGCTGGGGCTGTCCGCAGCGGAGGCGTGAGCCGACGCGTTTAGGCGCTTTGTAGGAGCTCTGCCAGAAAGGGAAACTCCTGGCAGCAAAGCAGATCGATCTGCCGCCGCAGATCGTCATGTGTTGTCACGTCATGGGTTGCGAGAGCCAAGTAGTAATTCTGACCCTCGAATTGGGCGTACAGCAACCACTCTCCGGTCATCGCTTGATCGGCTGCCCGGCGCTCATAGTTTCCGATGACGGCGTCATGTACCGCCCGCTTGATGTCGTCCTCCTCAAAGTAACGCTCTTCGCCCGCTGCCTGCGCCTCCGCAACCTTGGCTTCAAGGTGAGGCAGTCCGTACCGACGCAACGCCATCTGAAGGTTTAGTGCGAGAGAGCTCATTCCCGGTTGGCGATAGTGCTTGTGCCACAGGCCCTTGAGCGGCGGGTGCTTGTTCTGAATTGGTGGCTTCCACCGAGTTGGAGGTCTCGCACCCTCGAGGGCTTCGATTTCGTGGACAACGGCGCCCGGATCCAGTTGGCCTGACATGAAGCCTCCATAGAGGCCAAGCGTCAGCAGAATGCTGTACCGACCCGAGGCGGCGCGCTCCAGGCCGATCCGTTCGGCGAAGAGTTCAATTTCTCCCGTCCGGTCGGCGCCATCAGGAGCAGTCAATTTGGCTTTGGTTGCCATCGCGCCTCCCCGTCCGTCCCCTTTGGACCATACCCACCCTTGCCGCGCGAAACTATGCACACGACTTCAATATGCGGCGTCGCCAGTGTAAGCGAAGTGGTGGCTCGGAGGCTCAACATGGCGGAACGAAAAGGATTTGATACAGCCACTCGTTCTGCAATTTGGCACGGCCACAATAAGCGTTGCACCTACACTGGCGAGCCCGTTGAGTATTCTGAACTTGAAATCGACCACATCATTCCGGTGAAGGGGAGTGACGAATTAATTTCCCGCTTGAAAGAGAAGAAAATCATTCCGAATGAATTCGATATCAATGGATTTGAAAATCTAGCGCCAACAAAATCCATAAGGAACGGACAAAAGTCTAATAAAATATTTGAGGAATCTGCTATAGTCTATTATTTGCAAATAGCAGGTGAAAAGAAGGATAAGATTGAGAAAATATTTCTAGATTCTACGGAACGTGATCGTGCTCTAACAGGATTTCTAAGTATAAAATTGCAGGCGGAAAAATACGACTTGTCAATTGATGACATGGTCGATCTCATGAAATTTCAAGTTCAAGGAGATGTCCCAATTCGGATTTCTCCCGAACTTGGAACCGATATATACTCTGCAAATTCATCTATTGCTACATCTCTAGTTAGCAAGCCATTCGCTCTTGGGGGTGGAAGCGTAACTGAAATTGAACTTACCGGGCCAAATCAGACAAAGATGGCCTGTCGGAACGTGGCTGAGTTTCGCGAAGCAAAAGGAAATGGTTTTTTTGGAGATAGCCAGCGAGACATGAACTTCTTCGCCCTTGCAGACCGCACCTCGGAGATATTGCGAGCTATCGAAGACGCCAAGTGGCCAAAGCATTCGGCGGTCAGATTCCCCCGAATTACGATGAAAAACTTGGATCGCTGGTCTAGTTCTTGGCTGAATTATGTTCCGTCCCCTCACAACGAGAAGGTCATAGAGGACAGTCTTAGATCCGATCCAACGCTTGCAGCAGCTGTCGCGTCAGGTTGGGCGTCAATTAGGTCGCAAGATGACTGGTCAGCAGACTTCGATTGGAAGTTCGGATTTCCGGTGAAGCTCTTTGAACTTCTACGAGGAGACTTAGATCACGACGGCGAGGAGGAGATTTTGGTGTCTTCCGTGGCTTACGCAGACGGTGGCACGTTTCGCGCCTCAAAGATCACTCTCGCCAAGGTGGATTCGCACGGCATAATCTACCCGGGCGAGGATCGCTAACTCCCCTACCCCGCCTCGCAGTTCAAGATCGGCCCCAGCCACCGCTCCACCTCCGCGACGCTCATCCCCTTGCGCCGCGCATAGTCCTCCACCTGATCCCGCTCGATCCGGCCGACGCCGAAGTCGCGGTTCTCCGGGCGGGCGAACCAGAGGCCCGAGACCGCCCCCAACCCCCCTACCCCTCAAATATCCAGTTCCCCGTCAGTGTCGACATCTGCACGCCGACCAGGATCATCTGGTTGGGCGCGCCGTTGCTGGCGCCCATGTCGATCACGGTGTCCGCGCCCACCTGGCTCACTGTGTAGGTGGTCCCGGGGTCGAGCTGCACCCGGTCGCCTTCGGCGAGGTTGAAATCCAGCACCCGGTCGATCCCGGCGTCCTGGCTGCCGTGGAAGATGTCGGCGCCGGGCCCGCCGGTCTCCGTGTCGTTGCCGCGGTCTCCCGAGATGAAGTCGTTCCCGGCCCCACCGGAAATCAGGTCGTCGCCCTGGCCGCCGCGCACCTGGTCGTTCCCGTTCCCGCCGTCCAGGGTGTCGTTGCCCAGGTTCCCCCAGACCACGTCGTCGCCGTCGTCGCCGGACTGGATGTCGTTGTCCTTGCCGCCCACGACGATGTCGTCGCCGCCCATACCGTGGAGGATGTCGTCGCCCTGATTGCCCTGGAGCGCGTCGTGAAAGGCGCCGCCCCACTCCTGGTCGTTCCCCTCCCCGCCGGAGATCAACCCGTTCTGCACCCCCTGCTGGCCGAAGAAGCTCTGGGCGCCGGGGCCTAAGTCGATGTCGCCGTTGATGGTTCCGTTGTTGGCGATGGTCACGTGCACGTTGGGGATCGGGTTCACGTTGATGACGATGCGGCCGTTGATCACGCCGTCGTTGTCGATGCTCTGGAACTCGCTGTCGTCGGTGGTGGTGTTGACGTCCTCGATGGCGATGTCGCCGGTGATCGTTCCGTGGTTTTGGATGGTGGTGGTGCCGCCGCCGACGTGCACCGCGACGCTGTCGATATTGGGGTCGTTGTCGGTGACGACGATCTCGCCGCTGTTGATGACCGACGTGGGGAAGGGGCTGTAGATCCCGTGCACGACCGTGCCCGCCGCCGTGCCGGTTACGTCGATGGAGCCGCTGTTGGTCACGAACGCGCCGTTGCCGAGAAAGAAGCCCGTCGCGGTTCCGGCGCCTGAGATGTCGATATGGCCGCTGTTGGTGACCGCGCTCGACAGCGCCGAGACATAGACCGTGAATTTCTGGGCGACGTCGACGCCTTCGGCCGCGCCGGCGGCGGTGACCGTGATCGCGCCTTCGTTGGTGACGGCCGGCGCGCTCTCGGTCAGCAGGAACGCCGCCGAGCCCTGGGAGGTCACCGTCAGGTGGCCGGCGTTGTCGACCGTGGCGGCCTGCCAGTCGATGCCGCTGCCGGGGCTGAGCTCGAAGGCCGTCGCCCCGGTCTGGCCGGGGACTTCCGTGAAAACGATAGTCCCGTCGTTGGTGAAATTGGGCCCGGCCGGCCCCTGGTCGACCAGATAGCCGATGCCGCCCTGGGCCGGCATATCGATCGTGGCCCCCGCCGCGACGGTGGTGTCCGAGTTCAGGTGAAAATCAGGCACGCGACACTCCGCTGATCACGTTCAGCGGCCCCCGCCGCGGCGCCAGCAGACCGGCGACTCGATCTCCGGTCAAGCTTGGTTGCAAATTTCCCCGGTTTGGGGCGTTCCCGTCTCAGCCTACCCCTCGAAAATCCACGGCCGCGGCTGGGGCGGCCATGCTGGCGCCCCTGGCCTCCAAGCGCGTCGTCGCCTTTCCCAGCCTCACGATTGGGATTATCTTGCTGTTCGGATTGGTGGCCCTGCTGGTCGGCATACACCTACAGCCGCAGGCGAAACCCGATGAATGATCCATTCCTTGGACTTGCGGTCTATTCGGGCGCGATTTTCGTCTTCGCCATAGGCATGACCCTCTTCATCGGCCACAAGCGCCGAAGGATCGCCGAAGAGATCGAAGCCGAGCGCGAAGCTGCGGCTCACCCCGCCTCATAGTTCAAAATCGGCCCCAGCCACCGCTCCACCTCCGCCACGCTCATCCCCTTGCGCCGCGCGTAGTCCTCGACCTGATCCTTCTCGATCCGTCCCACCCCGAAATAGTGGCTTTCCGGGTGCGCGAAGTACAAACCTGACACCGCCGCGGTCGGGTACATGGCGTAGCTCTCGGTGAGCTTCAGCCCTGTCGCGGCCTCGGCGTCCAGCAGCTCGAACAGCACGCCCTTCTCGGTGTGGTCGGGCTGGGCCGGATAGCCGGGCGCGGGGCGGATGCCGCGGTACTGTTCGGCGATCAGGGCGTCGATGTCGAACGGCTCGTCCGGCGCATAGCCCCAGAGCTCGGTGCGGACCTTGCGGTGCAGGGCCTCGGCGAAGGCTTCGGCCAGGCGGTCGGCCAGCGCCGCGGCCATGATCGCCGAATAGTCGTCGCCCTTGTCCTTGAAGGCCTTGGCGATCTCGGCTTCGCCATGGCCGGCGGTGACCGCGAAGCCGCCGATCCAGTCGGGGCGCGTGCCGACCGGCGCGATGAAGTCGGCGAGCGCGACGTTGGCGCGGCCGCCGTCCTCCTGTTTCTTGTCTTTCGCCATCTGCTGGCGAAGGCTGTGCAGGCGGGCGAGCTCGGTGGTGCGGGTTTCGTCGGTGTAGAGCACGATGTCGTCGCCGTCGGCGTTGGCCGGCCAGAAGCCGACGACGCCCTTGGCGGTAAACCACTGCTCGCCGATGATCCGCTGCAGCATGGCCTGGGCGTCGGCGAACAGGCTGACCGCGGCTTCGCCGACCACGTCGTCCTCCAGGATCTGCGGGTATCGCCCGATCAGCTCCCAGCTGGCGAAGAACGGCGACCAGTCGATGTGGCGGGCAAGCTCGGCCAGGTCGTAGGACTCGAACGTCCGCGTGCCGATGAAACTCGGGGCCGGCGGCTCATAGGTGGTCCAGTCGGGGGTGAAGGCGTTGTCCCGCGCCTCGTCCAGGGTCGAGCGCGCGCGCTTGTCCTGGCCGCGCGCGAACGCGGCGCGGACCTTGACGTAGTCCGCCGCGGTCTCGGCCATCAGCCGGTCGCGTTCGGTGGGCGAGAGCAGGCCACTGACCACGCCCACGGCGCGGCTGGCGTCCAGCACATAGGTGGTCTGGGACCCCTTGTACTTGGGCTCGATCTTCACCGCCGTGTGGGTCTTGCTGGTCGTAGCGCCGCCGATCAGCAGCGGGATGGTCATGCCCCGCCGCTCCATCTCGCCGGCCACATAGGCCATCTCGTCCAGGCTCGGCGTGATCAGGCCCGAGAGCCCGACCATGTCGACCTTCTGCGCCACCGCCTCGTCGAGGATGCGGTCGGCCGGGACCATGACGCCCAGGTCGATGACCTCGTAGTTGTTGCACTGCAGGACCACGCCCACGATGTTCTTGCCGATGTCGTGGACGTCGCCCTTGACGGTGGCCATCAGGATCTTGCCCGCCGCCTCGCGCGGCTTGCCTTCCTTCTCGGCCTCCATGAACGGCATCAGATAGGCCACGGCCTGCTTCATCACCCGGGCGGACTTCACCACCTGCGGCAGGAACATCTTGCCCGAGCCGAACAGGTCGCCGACCACGTTCATGCCGTCCATCAGCGGGCCTTCGATCACGTGCAGCGGGCGTTCGGCGGCGGCGCGCGCCTCTTCGGTATCGGCCTCGATGAAGTCGGTCAGGCCGTGCACCAGGGCGTGGGTCAGCCGCTGGCCGACGGTCCCTTCGCGCCAGGCCAGGTCCGGCCCCTTGGCCTCGGACTTGCCGCCCTTGTACTTGGGCGCCAGCTCCACCAGCCGCTCGGTGTTGGAGATGTCGGTGCGCTGCGGCCGGTTGAGGATCACGTCCTCGACGGCCTCGCGCAGCTCGTCGGGGATCTGGTCGTAGACCGGCAGCTCGCCGGCGTTGACGATGCCCATGTCCATACCCGCGGCGATGGCGTGGTAGAGGAACACCGAGTGGATCGCGCGCCGCACCGGCTCGTTGCCGCGGAAGCTGAAGCTGACGTTGGAGACCCCGCCCGAGACCCGCGCGTGGGGAAGCGTGCGCTTGATCTCCCGCGTGGCCTCGATGAAGTCGACGGCGTAGTTGTTGTGCTCGTCGATCCCGGTCGCCACCGCGAAGATGTTCGGGTCGAAGATGATGTCCTCGGCGGGGAAGCCGATTTCCTCCGTGAGCAGACGATAGGCCCGCGTGCAGATCGAGACCTTGCGCCCGGCCGTGTCGGCCTGCCCCACCTCGTCGAAGGCCATGACCACGACCGCGGCG
This sequence comes from Phenylobacterium sp., assembly GCF_035309685.1. Classification (GTDB taxonomy): domain Bacteria; phylum Pseudomonadota; class Alphaproteobacteria; order Caulobacterales; family Caulobacteraceae; genus Phenylobacterium. Next base: position 26,601 of record NZ_DATGEX010000042.1, on the reverse strand, counting down.
CCATAGCGCTGGCAGGCCTTGGCCTGCTCGATGAACTTCGCCTCGCCCTCCTTCATGGAGATCGAGTTGACGATCGCCTTGCCCTGCACGCAGCGCAGCCCCGCCTCGATCACCTCCCACTTCGACGAGTCGATCATCACCGGCACGCGGGCGATGTCCGGCTCGGCGGCGATCAGGTTCAGGAAGGTGACCATGGCCGCCTGCGAATCCAGCAGGCCCTCATCCATATTGACGTCCAGCACCTGGGCGCCGGCGTCCACCTGCTGGCGCGCCACCGACAGCGCCGCCGGATAGTCCCCGTCGGTGATCAGCTTACGGAATTTCGCCGACCCCGTGACGTTGGTCCGCTCGCCGACATTGATGAAGAGAGGTCGCATTCAGCTCTACTTACCGTGTCATCCCGGTTTGCGGCGCATCGCGCCGGAAGACCGGGACCCATAATCGCCGGCGCGTCAGGGCATCCCGAACCGCGCCGGCGCGCTCTTTTCGGAACCTCTGGCGTCTATGGGTCCCGGACAGCTGCTGCGCAGCTTCCGGGATGACACCGGAGGTATGGGTTACGCCAGCTCAAACGGCTCCAGTCCGGCGAGACGCATGGCGGTCGGCCGCTCCGGGATCGGCCGGGGCGCGAGGCCCGCGACCGCGTCCGCGACGTGCTTGATGTGCTCCGGCGTGGTGCCGCAACAGCCGCCCAGGATGTTGACGATCCCTTGCTCGGCCCAGTCGTGCAGCATGTGGCCGGTCTCGTCCGGGGTCTCGTCATATTCGCCCATGGCGTTGGGCAGGCCCGCGTTCGGGTAGGCGCTGACCAGCGTGTCGGCGATGCGCGAAAGCTCGGCGATGTGCGGCCGCATCAGCTCGGCGCCGAGCGCGCAGTTCAGGCCCACCGCGAAGGGTTTGGCGTGGCGCACGCTGTTCCAGAAGGCCTCCACCGTCTGGCCGCTCAGCGTGCGGCCCGAGCGGTCGGTGATGGTGCCGGAAATCCAGATCGGCAGCGGCTCGTAGCCCTCGTCCTGCAGGTCGAGGATCGCCTTGATCGCGGCCTTGCAGTTGAGCGTGTCGGTGATGGTCTCGATCAGGAAAAGGTCGACGCCGCCCTCGTGCAGCGCCAGCACCTGCTCGCGGTAGGCGGCGTAGACCTGCTCGAAGTTCACCTTCCGCGCGCCCGGATCGTTCACGTCGGAGCTCATCGACAGCATCACCGGCAGCGGCCCGATGGAGCCGGCGACGAACCGCGGCTTCTGCGGCTCGCGCGCCGTGAAAGCGTCCGCCGCCGCCCGCGCCGCGCGCGCACCCTCCAGGTTGATGTCGCGCACCGCCGCCTCCAGCCCGTACTCCGCCTGGGCGATGGAGGTGGCCGAAAAGGTGTTGGTCTCGCTGATGTCCGCGCCGGCGGCGTAGTAGGCCTCGTGCAGTTCCTGCACCAGGTCCGGCCGCGTCAGGCACAGGACGTCGTTGTTGCCCTTCAGCTGCCCGGCATAGTCGGCGAAGCGGTCGCCGCGGTAGTCGGCCTCGGTCAGGCCGCGCTTCTGGAACATCACGCCCCACGACCCGTCGAGGATCAGGACGCGGTCCTTGGCGGCGCCTTTAAGCGCCGCAATACGCTCTTGCCGGGTCACGCCGCGGCCTCCTTCTCTCGATCGGGTTCGCGCACGCCCAGCACGCGGCAGATGGCGTAGGTAAGGTCGGCGCGGTTGAGCGTGTAGAAGTGGAAGTCGGAAAAGCCCTCTTCCGCCAGCCGGGCGCACATCTCCGTCGCCACCGAACAGGCCAAGAGGCGCCGCGTCTCCGGGTCCTTATCGAGGCCCTCGAACAGGTTGCCGAGCCAGGCCGGCAGCTGGACCCCCATCGGGACCGCCATCTTCTTCAGGCCCTTGAAGTTGGTCACCGGCATGATGCCGAGCGAGACGGGGATGGTCACACCGGCCGCCCGGACCTTGTCCATGAAGCGAAGCAGACCCTCGACGTCGAAGAAGAACTGCGTGATCGCCCGCGTGGCGCCTGCGTCGATCTTGGCCTTCAGGACGTCGATGTCGTGATCGACGCCAGGGCTCTCGGGATGGACGTGCGGATAGAGGCCGACGCTGACCTCGAAATCGCCGATCGCGCGGATGCCGGCGGTCAGTTCCGTGGCGTTGGCGTAGCCGTCGGCGCGCGGTGAATAGGCGCCGCCGATCTGGCCGGGCGGATCGCCGCGCAGGGCCACGATGTGGCGGATGCCGGCGTCCCAGTAGTCCTGAATCACGCCGTCGACCTCGCCGCGCGAGGCCTCGACGCAGGTCAGGTGCGCGGCGGGGCGAAGGCGCGTTTCCTTCAGCATCCGCAGCACCGTGCGGTGGGTGCGGTCACGCGTCGAGCCACCGGCGCCGTAGGTCACCGAGACAAAGCTCGGGTCCAGCGGCTCCAGCCGGCGGATCGCCTCCCACAGGGTCTCCTCGGCTTCCGGCGTCTTCGGCGGCGAGAACTCAAAAGAGACGTTGGGCCGGGTCCCAGCGCTGATGCCGGCGCGGGCGATGGGGCCCAGCACGTCATCGGGGCCATCGGTCTTGCGGCGCAGAGTCATGCCGCGCTCCTTTGGCGCGCCCGACCGCGCTCGGCGGTCCAGATCTTGACGGTGAGCCCGCCCTTGTCGGCCGGCGGCAGCGCGGCGACCGTCAGCGCGCCGAGGCCGGCCTCGGCCAGCCAGCGGGCCATCTCCGGCTCGGCGAACCCCAGGCGGCGATGCTGGTGCTGCTCGCGCAGGAATTCCAGCCGATGCGGCGCGAAGTCGGCGATGATCAGCTTGCCGCCGGGCGCGACGATGCGCGCCGCCTCCTTCACCGCCGCGGCGGGGTCGGCCAGGTAGTGCAGCACCTGGTGCACCACCACCAGGTCGGCGCTCTCGTCGGGCAGGCGGGTGGCGAAGATGTCGCCGTGGCGCAGCTCGCAGCCGGCCAGGCCCGCCTCGGTCACCCGGTTGCGGGCGAGGTTCAGCATCTGCTGCGACAGGTCCAGGCCCAACGCCGCCTCGGCGTGCGGACCCAGCAGCGTCAGCATCCGCCCGGTGCCGGACCCCAGGTCCACCAGCCGGCGGAATGGTCCCGGCCCCGCGGCCTTCCGGATCGCTTCCTCGACGTCGGCGTCGGAGACGTAGAGCGAGCGGATCTCGTCCCAGCGGGCGGCGTTGCGGGCGAAGTATTCGCCGGCCGCGTCAGCCCGCTCCGACCACACCGCCTGCAACCGCTCGGCGTCGCGCTGCAGCACCGGGTCCGCCGGATCGATCCGCGACAGCAGCTCGGTGATGAGCGCGTCGGCGGCGCCGCCGTGCGTCAGGCGGTAGAACACCCAGGCGCCGTCCGGGAACCGCTCCACCAGCCCAGCGTCAGCCAGCAGCTTCAGATGCCGCGACACCCGGGGCTGGCTCTGGTCCAGCACCCGGCAAAGCTCCAGAACGGCGAGCTCTTCCCGCGCGAGAAGTGCTAGGATACGCAGCCGCGAGGGCTCACCGGCGGCGCGCAGCACCTCAACAGCCTGGTTTGCGGTCAAACTCATAGCTCACATAAAGATATCTTTATGTCTTTATGTCAAGTTAATGAGCGCGGGCCTCCGGTGCGCGATCCTACCGCCAGCCGGCGCTCTTCAGGACCGCGGCGTGGGCCCGGCTGACCGGCGCCACCAGCCCGCCCGCCAGGTGCGCGTCGCCGGCGCCCCGCCGCCAGCGAATGCCCTCGATGGCGTCGCCGGCGATCCACCAGGACCGATGCGTCTGAAAACCCGCCGCGCCGGCCAGCGCCTCCAACGCGTCGGCGAAGCGCATCGTCAACAGCTCGGCGCCCGCGTCCGTGTGGACCCGCAGATAGTGATCCTCGGCCTGGACGGCGATCAGCCGCGCGGTCCGGCGCTTGGACGACAGGCGGCGGCGGAAGGCGGCTTCGGCCTCCGGCAGCGGCGGCGCGACGACGATCCGGGTGCGGACCACGGTCGCCGGCGTCCGACGCGCGAGCGCCCTCACGCCCATCACCAGAACGGCGACCACCAGAACCTGTCCGAGGAATCGCGGCGAGAGCGTCGGGCGAAGCCGCGCCGGCTCGAAGACCTCGCTCAAGGCCACGACCAGAAGGGCCGCCGGAACGGTGATCAGGAGGCTGGTCAGGGCGACGCGGCGCCAGGAATTGGCCATCCGGCGGCTGAGCCAGGCGTCCACCGCGACCCCGACCGCGCCGCCGCCGGCTATGCACAGCAGCCAATAGGGGATGCGGGATGTCGCCGGCATGGCGCTGGTCGCATAGGGCCCGATCAGGCCCATCGCCGCGCCAAAGGCGCCCAGCAACGCCAGTTCGGCGGCAGCGCCGCGGACCTCGGGCGCCGCTCGCGAAGAAACGGCGCCGTCTACGCGAACGGGGCTGGCGCGCGCGGCGCGGACGCGCGGAGCCTGCCGCCCCGTCCCGGACGCCGCCTGTCGAGGAGTGACACCAAATTCAACCATCGCTCCCCAGCCTATCTCCATCCTTTGGAGGGCGCACGCGCCGCATCCCGGCGGCCCTGGCCGCGGTCGCCGCCCTGTGCTGGGCGCCGCCGGCCGCCGCCGACGCCGTCTCCGACCTCGTCACCGCCCGCGCGGCTGTGTCGCGCGGCGACTGGCCGGCCGCGCTGGCGCCGCTGCAGCGCCTGGCCGGCGGATCGCCGTCGAACGGCGAGTTTCGCCTCGGCCTTGCCCGCGCGCACTACTACGGCGGCGACTTCGCCCAGGCCGCCACGGACTATGAGGCGGCGCTGGCGCTTAAGGCCGCGGACCCCGCGATCCTCGCCTTCGGGATCGCCAAGTGCGGCGCCCGGCTGGGGCGCAAGGATGACGCCAAACGCTGGCTGGCGACGGCCATGCGCCTGGGGCTGCGGCGCGAGGGACGCCGCACGGACAGACGACGATTTCGCAACCCTGCGCGGCGACCCCGACGTCCGCGCCCTGCTCGGCCTGCCGGCGCCCGTGCGGCCCGCGCGCGACGAGGCCTGGCGCGCCGATCTGCGCTTCCTGGCGGAACGGGTCGAGCACAAGGCCTACCAGCCGTTCCGCTCCGAGACCGGCAACCGCTATGTCTCCCACGCCGTCTACAGCCGCGAGGAATTCGAGGCGGCGGTGGCGAAGCTGTCCGCCGATATCCCTGGGCTCAGCGATGGCGCCATCGAGGTCGCGCTGTTCCGTCTGACGGCCGGCCTGGGCGATGGGCACACCGCCATCGAGGGCGCCCGCACCCGCGACTTCGGCCTGACCCTACCGCTCGGCTTCTACCTGTTCGACGACGGCCTGCACGTGATCGCCGCGGCGCCGGCCTATGCGGATCTGGTCGGGGCGCGGGTGATCGCCTTCGACGGCGTGCCGGCCGCCGACGTGCTGGCCCGCGTCGAGCCCCTGGTCAGCCGCGACAACGGCCAGTGGGTCAAGGCCATGGCCCCGACCTTCCTGCGGCACACGCCCATGCTGCACGAGATCGGCGTCGCCAAGGCCGACGACAAGCTTACCCTGACGCTCGAAACGCCGGACGGCGCGCGGCGGACGGCGGCGGTGAGCGCCGACTTTTCCGAGCCCGACATCTGGAACGCGCTGCCGAAGCCCGCCGCCTGGCGCTGGCTCGGCGACCGCAGCGCCGCCGACTTCCAGCAGGGGAATGACCGGCCCTATTGGCAGCGCTGGGACCCCGCGACCCGCATCCTCTACGTCCAGTACAACAAGGTGGCCGACGACAAGGCGAAGCCCTTGGCCGCCTTCGCCGCCGAGCTTTCCGCCACGATCGCCGCGCTCCCTGTCGAAAAGCTGGTGATCGACATGCGCGGCAACAACGGCGGCGACACCCACCTGAACGAGCCGCTGCTGGCCGCGGTGGCCGGGGCCGGCAAAATCAACCGCACCGGCCATCTCTATGTGATCACCGGCCGGCGCACCTATTCGGCGGCGATGAACGCGGTCTCCTATTTCGGCCGTTTCACGAAGGCGATCTTCGTCGGCGAAGCCACCGGCGGAAAGCCGAACTCGCCCGGCGACGAGACCATCTTCACCCTGCCCTACAGCCAGATCGCGGTGAACGTCTCCGACCGCTACTGGCAGGGCGGCTGGCCGGACGACTTCGCCGACACCCGCGCCCCCGACATCGAGGTGCCGGTGCGCTTCGCCGACTACGCCGCCGGGCGCGACGCGGCGATGGAGGTGATCAAGGCCCAGGCGGCGCCGAAGACGCCCTGACGGCCCGCCCTACTCCTGCGGCGGCTGCCAGAGTTCGATCTTCACGCCGGCCGGGTCCATCAGCCAGCCGAACTTGCCATAGTCGTCGCTGGTCGGCTCGCCTGCCAGCTCCGCGCCCTCGGCCTTCGCCTTCGCCAGCACGCCGTCCAGGTCGTCGACGATGAAGTTGATCATGAAGGGCGCGTTCGACGGCGCGAAGTGATCGGTGTCGGCCGCGAACGCGGTCCAGACAGTCTGGCCCAGCGCCGGATGCGGCCAGGTCGCGCCGCCCCACTTCGATATCTCGAAGCCGAGCACGCGCGCGTACCAGTCGTTCACGGCCTTCGGGTCCGCCGCCTTGAAGAACACCCCGCCGACACCCAACACTTTCGCCATGCCAATCCTCCCGCCTCGCCTGGGCCCCGCCAGGGCATTGGCCTGCCCATCATGTCCTGCGGCGCGAACCCCGCGCCAGCCCTATCTTGACAGAAACTCAATCAACTGATTGATTGAATCCCAATGAACGCCGGCGACCCTTTGCGCTCCAACGATTCGGCCTCCGGTCGCCGTGAGGCGCTCGTCCGCGCGGCTTTCGACCTGATCGCCGCGCAGGGCTTTGAGAACCTGCGGACCCGCGACGTCGCTGGGCGCGTCGGGATCAACGTGGCCACCCTGCACTACTATTTTCCGACCAAGCAGGCGCTGGTCGCCGCCGTGGCGCAGTCGTTGGCGTCGGGGTTCGAGACGCTGCGAGCGCCGGGCGCGGCCGCCGCCTCACCTGTGGCGCGGCTTCGGCAGGAGTTCGCCGACACGCGTCTCTATCTGACGGAAGCGCCTGAGATGATTGCAGTGATGCGTGAGTTGATGGCCCGCGCGGCCCGCGACCCCGAGATCGCGCAGGTGATCGAACCGCTGAAACAGGCGTGGCGGCGCAGCCTTCAGGACATCATCGAGGACGGCGCGGCCCAGGGCGTCTTCTCGACAGCCATGCCGAGCGCGGAGGCCGCCGCCGTGCTGGTCGCGCTCCTGTGGGGCGCCGCGACCTTTCCGCTGAACGTCAACGAGCTCTTGAGCGCCCAAGCCGCTGTCGAGGCTTGGCTCGCTCCGAACACACCTTGAGGAGGCGCTCCATGACCCAAGGCTTTCCCGTCCGCCGAACCTGCCTGTTGGCCGGGGCCGCCGGAATGGTCGGCGTGCTGATGATTGGCTCATCCTTCGCCATCAACAACGGACCGCCGCTCACGGCGCCAGATGCGGCGTTCCTGAGCTATGCCGTCACCCATCAGGGGCCGGTCCTGTGGGGCGCCTGGCTGCAGGCGGTCGGGCCGGCATTGATCGTCGCCCTGGCCCTCACCCTCGTCGCCTTGGCCGGCGCAGGCCAACGGCCGGCGGGACTGCTGACCCTGTTTGGGGCCGGCGTGTTGATGACCACGAGCCTGATGGAGATCGCCTGCTACATCGGCCAGTTGTTCACCGCGCCCGCGGAAATGCCGCGGATCGCCAACACGTTCGGCTACGCGATCCAGCACCTCTATTTCTTCGTCGCCGCGCCTTCCCTGTTCCTTCCCTTGGGCTACGTCCTGCTGGGGTCCCAAGTCCTGCCGCGCGCCTTCGCTTGGCTGGCGATCCTGTTGGGCGCGACTTTCCTGGCCCTGGGCCTGGCGACCCTGAAGAATCTGGTGCTGCCGACTCCGGTCACGGCGTTCGCCGCGGTTCAGGCCCTCTGGTGGTTCGCCGCGGGCCTGACCCTGATCCTCCGTTCGCGCCGGATCGCCGCCGAGACGCTGGAAGCGGGTTCCTAGCGACGAGGACCACTCCTGGGATCGTTCGCCGCGAAGCGGTCAGCGCGGGGCCTCAGACCGGCGCCACTGGGCTTGCCAAGTCCGCCCCCTTCAGGAACCGCTGCACATTGTCGATCGCCTGGGCGACCATCAAGGGAACGGCCTCGTTGCTCGACCCGGCGGTGTGCGGGGTCAGCACGGCGCCTGGGATATCGGCCCAGAGGTCGGCGGGCGTGGGCTCGGTCTGGAAGACGTCGAGCGCGGCGCGCCACAGCTTGCCGGACTTCAGCGCCGCGCGCAGCGCCGGCTCGTCGATCAGCGAGCCACGGCCGACGTTGACGATCATGCCCTTGGGCCCCACCGCCTCGATCACCTCCGCCGAGATCATCCCGCGGTTGGCGGCCTCGGCGCGGGCGCAGACCACCAGGATGTCGCTGGCCTCGGCGAGCGCCAGCAGGCTGTCGGCGCGGGGCCAGGGGGACTCGGATTTGGCGCGCGGGGACCACCACTGCACGTTCAGCCGGAACGCCTCGGCGCGGCGGGCCACAGCGGCGCCGATGTGGCCCAGGCCCACGACGCCCAGCGTGCGCCCGCCCAGGCTCGGCTGCGAGCCGATCCGCTCCTCCTGCACCCAGCGGCCGTCGCGCACCGTGCGGTCGAGCGTCGGGATGTTGCGCCAGGCGGCCAGCATCAGGCCGATGGCGTGGTCGGCCACGTCTTCGGCGTTCAGGCCGCGCGCGTGGGTGACCTCGATGCCGTTGGCGCGGCACCAGGCGACGTCGATCCCGTCATAGCCGACGCTCACGCAGGCGATCAGGCCGAGCGCCGGCAAGGTCTTCAGATATTCCGGCGTCAGCACCACCTCGCCGGCATGCACGATGCTTCGCACGCGGGCCCGCTGATCGTCGGTGAGTTCCCACGCCCGGGCCGTCGAAAGGCCGCCGCTCTGGAACGCCGGCTCCAGCACGGTCAGGAACGGGACGGCGATCAGGGCCAGCGGTTGCGACATCGTTCCCCCTACAGGTCGAGCACGTCTGTCCTATAGCCGCGCGATCCGGGCAAGCTTGACTTGAACGGCGCCCGCCGCCACTAAGCGCCTCACGGTGGGCCGCGGCGGCCAGAAAATCATCGCCCACCGGCGTCCCGCTCAGCCTCGTCTGGGCGGCTCAAGCGGCCGTATGGCCGCGTCCCCGACCGGCTGACCGATCCCATGCCTTCCCCAACCAAGCCCGCGAGCCGGGCCAAAGGCGCGCCCAGCAGCGTTCTCTGGCGCCACCGCGACTTCCTCAATCTGTGGGGCGCCCAGACGGTGTCCGACTTCGGCGCGCGGATCACCCGCGAGGGCCTGCCGATGATGGCGGTCATGGGCCTAGCCGCCGCCCCGGCTCAGCTTGGCCTGCTGGCGGCGCTCTCCAGCGGCTCGGCCCTGGTCGTCGGCCTGATCGCCGGCGACTTCGTCGACCACACCCAGCGCCGTCCGATCCTGATCGCCATGGACCTGGTGCGCGCCGCGATCCTCATCGTCCTGCCGATCGCCACCTGGATGGGCCTCTTGAGCATGCTGCAGGTCTATGCCGCCGCGGTGCTGGTGGCCGCCTCCAGCGTGCTCTTCGACATCGCCGACCACGCCTATCTGCCGGGCCTCGTGGGCAAGCACCTGGTCACCGACGCCAACGCCAGGATGAGCGTCACCGAGTCCGTCGCCGAGATGGGCGGGCCAGCGCTCGCGGGCGTGCTTTTCCAGTGGCTGACGGCGCCGATCGCCGTGGCGATCAACGCCGCCACCTACCTGGTCTCGGCCCTGTTGCTGGCGCGCATCCGCGCGCCCGAGCCGCCGCGCGACACCAGCGTCAAGCGGCGCGGCTGGGTCGACGGCGTGATCACCGGCGCGCGGACGTCCTGGGGGGAACCCAGGGTGCGGATCATGCTGATCATGACCGCCATCGGCGGCCTGTTCGGCGGCTTCTTCAGCGCGCTGTACATCGCCTATGTGCTGCGGGACCTGGGCCTGAGCCCGGCCCTGCTCGGCCTCGGCATCGCCAGCGGCGGCGTGGGCGCGCTCGCCGGCTCGCTGCTGGCCCAGACCATGGCCAGGCGGCTGGGCGTCGGGCCGGCGATCTGCGCGGCCGGCGCCCTTTCGGCGCTCGGCACCATGATCGTGCTGTTGGCGCCGGCGTCCAACCCGGCGGGCGGCATGGCCTGCCTGGTGGTCTCGCAGTTGCTCGGCGACGCCTTCGGGGTCGTGCCGCTGATCCTGGCCGGCAGCCTGCGCCAGATCATCCTGCCGCACGACGTACTGGGCCGGGTCGGAGCGACCTTCCGGGTGGCGGGCGGCGGGACGGCGGTCGTCGGCGCGTTGGCCGGCGGAGCGCTGGGTGGCGTGCTGGGGATGCGTCAGGCTCTGCTGATCGCCATCGCCGGGCTGATGATCGGACCGGCGTGGGGCCTCCTCTCGCCGCTGCGCCGGGTCCGCGAAATGCCGGCGGCCTAAGCGAAACCTTAGGCGGCCTTCGCGGGTTGACCGGGCGGCGCCTTGAACGGCGTTCGTCATGAGGGAATTCCCATGAAGACCATCCTGTTGGCCGCCGCAGCGGCCGCCGCCTTTTCCGCCGGTCTGTTCTCAGCGGATGCAGCATCCGCCGCCCCGACCGTGGCCGGCCCCAAGCAGCCGATCCCCTACGCTGAGCTCAACGCCTATATGAAGGCCTCGCCGAAGACCCGGGCCCACAAGGACTGGTGGAGCGGCCAGAGCACGTCGGCTTCGGCCAGCGCCGAAACCGGGGCCAGCGCCAACACCAGCGCCACGACGCCCAGCCTGCCCGCCGACACCGCCGCCGCGGCGAGTAGCTCGACCAGCGTCAATCCGCCCTCCCTGAGCGGCGAGACCAAGGAAGCGGCGCCGCAGCTGGCCAGCCCGCCGGTGAGCGCGCCCGCGCCCGGCCCGGTCAATCCGCCCGCCGCCGCCACGCCCGGCGCCCCGGACTCGACGACGCCGCCGAAGTAGGCGCCCGCCTGTCCTAGCCCTCGAAGATCCAGCCGTCCTTCAGCGTCGAGAGCTGCACGCCGGCCAGGATCATCTCGTTGCCGTTGCCCATGTCGATGACGGTGTTAGCGCCCACTTGGCTGACGGTGTAGGTCGTGCCGGGATCGAGCATCACCCGGTCACCCTCCGCTTGGTTGAAGTCCAGCACCTTGTCGATGCCGGCGTCCTGCGAGCCGTGGAAGATGTCGGCGCCGGCGCCGCCCACCTCGGTGTCGTTGCCGCGGTCGCCGGAGATGAAGTCGTCCCCGGCCCCGCCCACGATGCTGTCGTCGCCCTGGCCGCCGCGGATCTGATCGGCGCCGTCCCCACCGTTCAGGGTGTCGTTGCCGAGATTTCCCAAGACGATGTCATTGCCGGCGCCGCCGGACTGGCTGTCGTCGCCCTTGCCGCCCACGACCCAGTCGTCGCCGTCGTTCCCGGCGAGGGTGTCGTTCCCCTGGTTGCCGTTGATGTCGTCGAACACCGGGCCGCCGGAGATGGAATCGTCGCCGTCGTCGCCGCGCAGGTAGTCGTCGACAATTGTCCCGGCGATGGTGTCGTTGCCCGCGCCGGCGTGCACTTCGGTTTGGGCCGACAGGGCCGTCAGATAGTCGTCGCCATCGGTCGCGACAGTGGTCGCCTGAATGTTGACGACGCCGCTGGTGTCGCCTGGGCCTGAACTTGAGGCGGCGGAGTTTGGGTCGAGGCCAGGAACGGGGGCGGTGACTAGGGTGAGGACTGCACCGGGATCGAAGCCGTCGCCGCTATCGCTGCCGGTATCGGGCGGCGGGCTGTAAGGCACAGCCGTGCTCGGCGACGGGCCGAAATTGAGCTGACTAATGGATTCGGGGCCGGCTCCCGGGAGCCAGACAGCCACGCCATCCTGAATATCGATGACGTATTCGCCCACGGCGTGCAACTCGCCGGGGGCGGAGCCGTAGGCGACGATGTCGGCGACGAGATAGTCGATGCCTGGCGTCCCCAGGTGATATTGGGCCGCCCCGACGGCCTCCTGATAGCTGGTCAGCGCACCATAGTTGATGACGTTGCTCGAGGTCGCGATCGGCGAGCCGGCGATCTGGATGAAGTCCGAGCTGTTCCAGTCGGTGATTTGGTCGATGACGTGCTCGGACGGGGGATCCGTCACCGGGCTCTCGGACGGCGTATTGATATCGAACACGTCCGCGCCGCCGCCGCCGGTCAGGGTGTCGGCCCCCAGGCCGCCGACCAAGGTATCGACGCCGGACGTGCCGACGAGCACGTCAGGTCCCGCGGTACCGCTGATCACCGGCATGCTGCACACCCCACGGCCGCAACCTGTGGGAGTATAGCCGGACGGTCAAGCTTACACGCCTAGCGCGTGAACTTCTGGAACTTGATGCGGTGGGGGATCAGGCTGTCGGCGCCCAACCTACGCTTCTTGTCCTCTTCGTAGGCTTCGAAGTTGCCTTCGAACCAGTCGACCTGGCTGTCGCCTTCGAAGGCCAGGATGTGGGTCGCCAGGCGGTCGAGGAAGAAGCGGTCGTGGCTGATCACCACCGCGCACCCCGGGAAATCCTCCAGCGCCGATTCCAGGGCGCCCAACGTCTCCACGTCCAGGTCGTTGGTCGGTTCGTCGAGCATCAGCACGTTGCCGCCGGCGGCGAGCGTCTTGGCCAGGTGCACGCGGTTGCGCTCACCGCCTGAGAGAAGACCCACCTTCTTCTGCTGGTCGGCGCCCTTGAAGTTGAAGGAGCCCACATAGGCGCGGCTGGGGATTTCGCGGCCGCCGACCTTCATGATGTCGAGGCCGCCGGAAATCTCCTCCCAGACGTTCTTGTTGGGATCGAGCGTCTCGCGGCTCTGGTCGACGTAGGCGAGCTTCACCGTCTCGCCCAGGCGCACAGACCCGGCGTCTGGCGTCTCCTGGCCGGTGATGATCTTGAACAGCGTCGACTTGCCCGCGCCGTTCGGCCCGATCACGCCGACGATGCCGCCCGGCGGCAGCTTGAACGTCAGGTCCTTGAACAGCAGCTTGTCGCCGTATTCCTTCTCCAGGCCGGTGACCTCGATCACCACCTGGCCCAGCCTCGGGCCCGGCGGGATCTGGATCTGGGCGAAGGTCTGCTTGGCGTTCTCCGCCTCGTTCTGCAGATCGTGGAAGGCCGCCAGACGCGCCTTCGACTTGGTGCGCCGGGCGCTCGGCGAAGACCGCACCCAGGCCAGTTCCCGCTCGATCGCCCGCTTCTTGCCGGCCTCTTCGCGCTCTTCCTGCGCGATCCGCTTGGTCTTCTGCTCGAGCCAGGAGGAATAGTTGCCCTCGTAGGGCAGGCCCTTGCCGCGGTCGAGCTCCAGCGTCCACTTGGTCACCTGGTCCAGGAAGTAGCGGTCGTGGGTCACCAGGATGATGCAGCCCGGGAAGTTCTCCAGGTGATGCTGCAGCCAGGCGACGCTCTCGGCGTCCAGGTGGTTGGTCGGCTCGTCCAGCAGCATCATGTCGGGCTTGGACAGCAGCAGGCGGGCGAGCGCCACGCGCCGCCGCTCGCCGCCCGAGAGCGGCCCCACGGCTGCGTCGTTGGGCGGGCAGCGCAGGGCGCCCATGGCCATCTCGATGCGGCTGTCGATGTCCCAGAGGTCGCCGGCGTCCAGCTTCTCCTGGAGCGCGGTCATCTCCTCCATCAGCTCGTCGGTGTATTCCTCGCCCAGTTTCATGGCCAAGGCGTTGTATTCGTCGAAGAGCTTCTTCTCTTCGCACCAGGCGATGACGTTGCCCCAGACGTCGAGCTTGTCGTCGAGCTTGGGCTCCTGCTCCAGATAGCCGCGCTTGACGCCCTCGGCGGCGAAGGCCTCGCCCTGGAAGTCCTTGTCGAGGCCGGCCATGATCTTGAGCAGCGTCGACTTGCCCGAGCCGTTGACGCCCACGACGCCGATCTTGGCGTCCGGATAGAACGACAGCCAGATGTCCGAGAAGGTCTTCTTCGGGGCGCCTGGGAAGGCCTTGGTCAGGCCCTGCATCTGGAAAATATATTGCTGCGCCATGGGGCGTCCGCACCGCTCGACTGAAATGACTGGGATTGAGGCGTGCAGATAGCGGTGACGGGCCCGCGGCGCAATCTCCCGGAACCTTGAGCTGGCCTCTGCGTACTCATCGCCGATGGGCCGTCCCGGCCCGATGACATCAAGCGAGGAGTGCTCCCATGCACAAGGATCAGGTCGAAGGCGCCGCCAAGGACGCCAAGGGTTCGATGAAAGAGGGTATCGGCAAGGCGATCGGCAACGACCGCATGGCCGCCGAAGGCGCCGGCGAGCGCGTGGCGGGCAAGGTGCAGAAGGGCGTCGGCTCCCTGAAGGACGCCGCGCGCCAAGCGCTGAAGAAGTAGCGCTCAGGACCGACTTCGCTCCCCGAGCGGTCTGGCCGGCCCTCCCCAACGGAGCGCCATCCGCCGCTTCGCGAGGACGATCCTCGAGGCCAAGGGCTGCGCTGAAGCGCAGCCCTTGTTGCTTTCGCCAAAGGGGGCCGCGCAGCGTTTTGAGCTCAGGCGATCTCGGCGAGCCGGTAGCCGACGCCGGCCTCGCTCACCAGCAGGGGCTGGCCGCCGGCGTTGCCGAGTTTCTGGCGCAGCTGGCCCACATAGACCCGCAGATACTGGATGTCCGCCCGCTCGCTGCCCCAGACGCTGCGCAGCAGGTCCTTGTGGCTGACCGTGCGGCCAAGGTTGAGCGCGAGCTCGGCCAGGAGGTCGTATTCCTTGGGCGAGAGCTTGAGCGTCTCGGCGCCCTTCACCACGCGCCGCAGGCCGAGGTCGATGGCCAGGTCGCCGGTGCGCACCAGCGGCGCCGAGCCGCGCGCCTGCACCCCGTGTCGCAGACCGGCGCGGATGCGCGCCAGCAGCTCCTCCACCCCGAACGGCTTTTGCACATAGTCGTCGCCGCCCAGGTCCAGCGCCTCGACCTTCATGGCCGGCGCCTCGCGCGCCGACAGCACCACGATCGGCGTCTGGCCCCCCTCTTGTTGCCCACGGCCCCGGATCTCGGCGATCACCGACAGGCCGTCGCGGTCGGGCAGGCCCAGGTCCAGCAGCACCAGGTCCGGCGCATAGTGGGCGAACCACCTCAGGCCCTCGGCGGCGCTGCGCGCGCCGACCGGCCGGTAGCCGGCGGCCTTCAGGGTGGCGCAGAGCGCGGCGTTCAGGCTCGCATCGTCCTCGACGACCAGGATGGTGGCGGGGTCGGCTAAATCGCTCGTTGGCGCGTCGCTCATGCGAGCGCGACTATGCAGGCTGCGGCATCGCCTTGGCCAGGGGCGCGGAGAGCCGCACGCGGGCGCCCTTGCCCCCCTTCAGGTTGACCGCCTCGACCGACCCGCCCTGCGCTTCCAGGAAGCCGCGGGCGATGGAGAGCCCAAGGCCCGTGCCCGGCGGGCGACCGTCGCCGGCGACGCCGCGTGAGAACTTCTCGAACATCGGCTCGATGGCGCCGGGGAAGCCTGGCCCCTCGTCCTCGACCTCGATCCAGCCGGCGCCGGCGGCCTCGCCGCTGCGCAGGCGGATGGGCGCGCCGGCCGGGGCGTATTTGGCGGCGTTCTCCAGCACATTGGCGAGCGCGGTCTCGAACAGCGAGGCGTCCACCTCCAGCGGCGCGGCCTTGGCGCTGACCTCGTTGACCACCTCGCGGCCGGCCAGCGCCACCGAGGCGCTGCGCAGGGCCTCGGCGGCCAGCTCGGCGGGCTCCACGGGCGCGGTCTTCACCACCACCGCCCCGGCGTCGATCCGGTTCATATCCAGCAGGTTGCCGACCATCGCCGACAGCCGCGAGGTTTCGGTCTCGGCCAGCGTCAGCAGCTCGGCGCGGGTCTTGGCGTCGTGCGTCTTGGCGAACTTCTGCAGGCTCTGCAGGGTGAAAAGCACCGTGGACAGCGGCGTCTTCAGGTCGTGGCTGACGGCGGCCAGCAGGTCGGCCTTCAGCCGCTCGCTCGCCACCTCGACCCGGCTTTCCAGCACCTGGGCGGCATAGGCCTCGCGGTCCAGCGCCACGGCGAGGTAGCCCGAGACGATCTCCACCAGCCGTTCGGGATTGTCCGGCCGGCCGGCCTCGCCCAGCGAGATCGAGACTCCGATCACCGCCTGCTGCCGCTGCGGCGTCACCACCGGCCAGAAATCGTAGGCCGAGGCCTCCACCGGATAGGCGCCGCCGCGGGTGGGCATCCTGGCCGCCAGCGCCCAGCTTGCCGCCTCGCGGTCGGCGGGGCCCAGCTCGCCGCCGCCGGCCTGGGCGGTCACCGCCAGCTCCGTCTCGCCCTGCAGGAACACCGCCGCCGGCGCCTGGAAAAGCCGAGCCAGCGCGTCGGCGCTGGCCTGCGCCGCGCCCGCCCCGCCGTTCGCCGCCACCAGGCTGCGGGCCAGCGCCTGCAGGGCCGTCGCCTGGTCCGCCGCGCTCCAGGCCTCCATGGCGCGGCGGCGCGACTGGGCGGCGACCGCACTGACGATGGCCGCGGTGACGAGGAGCAGGAACAGCGCCCAGATGTTGGCCGGATCGGCGACCCGCAGGGTGTAGAGCGGCGCGATCAGGAAGAAGTTGTAGGCCAGCGCGGCCGCCACCGCGGCGGCCAGCGACGGCCCCCAGCCGAAGCTCACCGCGGCGATCACCACCGGCAGCACGAAGACCAGCGACAGATTGGGCACCGCCTGGACCTGATTGACCAGGACCGCGGCGAAGGTCGCCGCCGCCACCATCAGGAACGACAGGGCATAGGCCGCCGCCGGGTGCAGCCGCCCCAGGCGATACTCGGGGCGGTCCGCTGCGATTTCGGTCGAAAGGCTCATGGCGCGCCTCCCTGGCGCAGGACGAACGGCGCAAAGAAGGCCCTTCGAACCCGCCGGCGCAAGCACTTGGGGCCGCCAACCCCAACAACCACATGGGATCTTTATGTCGCTCGGCGCGACAAGCCCGCCTCGATAAAGCCGCAGGACTCCGCCTTGGACGCCGCCACCCCCGACACCGAAACCCCAGCGTCGGCTTCAGCGACCGCGACCAAGCCGGCGCCCAACCTGCGCGCCTTCCTGGGCCTGGCGCTGGGTTCGGCGGGCGTGGTCTACGGCGACATCGGCACCAGCCCGCTCTACGCCTTCAAGGAGTCCATTCACCACCTGGCGCGCGCCGGCGACCGGCTGGCGGCGGCCGACGTGATCGGCGTCGTCTCGCTGATGCTGTGGACCCTGATGGTGATCGTGACGCTGAAGTACGTCGCCATCCTGATGCGCTTCGACAACCGCGGCGAAGGCGGCACGCTGTCGCTGATGGCGCTCGTCCAGAAGGCCGGCGGCCGCGCGGCCGGCGTGATCCTGGTCATCGGCATGATCGGGGCGGGCATGTTCTTCGGCGACGCCATCCTGACGCCGGCGGTCTCGGTCCTGTCGGCCGTCGAGGGCCTGGAAGTGGTGAAGGGGCTCAGCGGCCGGATCGACTCCTTCGTGCCGCTGATCGCGCTCGTCCTGCTGATCGGCCTGTTCGCGGTGCAGAAACGCGGGGCCGGCGGCGTCGGCCGCTGGTTCGGCCCGGTCTGCGTCGTCTGGTTCGCGACCATCGCGGTGCTGGGCGTCGTGCCCCTGTTCCACCACCCTCAGATGCTGAAGGCGCTCAATCCCCTGCCCGGCCTGGCGCTCCTGGCGCAGCATCCGCGCATTGCGCCGGCCGTCCTGGGCTCGGTCTTCCTGACGGTCACCGGCGCCGAGGCGCTCTACGCCGACATGGGCCATTTTGGGCGCAAGCCGATCCAGTGGACCTGGGTCGCGCTGGTCTTCCCCTGCCTGATCCTCAACTATCTGGGTCAGGGCGCCCTGGTGCTTGGCGACGCCAGCGCCGTCGACAATCCGTTCTTCCACCTGGCGCCCAGCTGGTTCCAGATTCCGCTGGTGGTGCTGGCCACCGCCGCGACCGTGATCGCCAGCCAGGCGGTGATCTCCGGCGCCTTCTCCATGACCCAGCAGGCGGTGCAGCTGGGCCTCCTGCCCCGGCTCACGCTCAAGGTCACCTCCGAGGCCCACGTGGGCCAGATCTACGCGCCGCAGATCAACTGGATCCTGGCGCTGGGCGTGGCGGCTCTGGTGCTCGGCTTCCGCTCGTCGGACGCGCTGGCGAACGCCTATGGCGTCTCGGTGGTCGGCGCGATGATCACCTCTTCGGTGCTCGCCGTCGTCGCCATCCATCGCCTGAAGCACCGGCCGATCTGGCAGGCGATCGTCGCCTTTTCGCCCTTCCTCCTGGTGGAAGGCGCCTTCCTCGCCGCCAACCTCGCCAAGGTGGTGCACGGCGGCTATGTGCCCCTGCTGATCGCGTCGGGCGTCATCCTCCTGATGTGGACCTGGATGCGCGGCATCCGGCGCGTCCTCAAGGCCGAGCAGAGCGACCTGAAGCTCTCCGACGTGCTGCCGATGCTGACCCAACGCCCACCGCTGCAGGCGCGCGGCGCCGCCGTCTTCCTGACCGCCGATCCGGGTTCGGTGCCGGCCGCCCTGATGCACAACCTCAAGCACAATCAGGTGCTGCACGAGCAGGTGGTGCTCCTGACCGTCAAGGTCGCATCGCGCCCGCGGGTGCCGGACGCCGAGCGGGTCGAGGTCCACGACCTCGCGCCAGGCTTCAAGGCCATGACGCTCTCCTTCGGCTTCATGGAGACGCCCAACGTCGCCAAGGGCATGACGCTGGCCCGCGCCAAGGGCCTGAAGTTCGACATCATGCGGACCTCGTTCTTCCTCAGCCGCCGCACCCTGCTGCCGCGCCGCAGCGTGGGCCTGGGCCACATCCTCGACGTGCTGTTCGTCTTCCTGACCCGCAACGCGGTCCGCACCGCCGACTTCTTCCAGATCCCGCCCTCGCGGGTGGTCGAGCTGGGCGCGCAGGTGGCCTTCTAGGACCGCGCCTGAAGAGCGCTCCACCGCAGGCATAGAAGCCTCCGACTGGCGTTTTCGCGCCGGGTCGGTTCCAATGCCCCGAGGGAAGATTCGGGGATACGCATGCTCAAGACCCTCGTGGCCGCCACGGCCCTGACCGCACTTGTTGCGTCGGCCGCGGCCGCCCAGCCCACCGCCCCTCCAACGCCGCTCAACCCCTTCGCCTCGGGCGCCGAGCAGCAGGCGGCCATGCGGGCCGGCACGCTCACCTCGGAAGCCCTGGTCCAGGCCTACCTGGCGCGGATCGCCGACCTCGACCGCAAGGGTCCCAGGCTCAACGCGGTCATCGCGCTCAATCCCCATGCGCTCGCCGACGCCCGCAAGCTGGACGCCGAGCGCAAGGCCGGCCGGGTGCGTGGGCCGCTGCACGGCGTCCCGGTGCTTCTGAAGGACAATATCGAGTCCGCCGACGACACCGCCACCACCGCCGGCTCGCTGGCGCTCAAGGACAACATCACGGGCCGCGACGCGCCGCTGGTCAAGCGCCTGACCGACGCCGGCGCGGTGATCCTGGGCAAGGCCAACCTGTCGGAATGGGCCAACTTCCGCTCGACCCATTCGATCAGCGGCTGGACCGCGATCGCCGGCCTGGTGCGCAACCCCTATCTGCTCGACCGCACCGCCTGCGGCTCCAGCGCGGGCTCCGGCGTCGCCGTGGCCGCGGGCCTGACGACGCTGGCGGTCGGCACCGAGACCGACGGCTCGGTCACCTGCCCGGCCGCCACCAACGGCGTGGTGGGCCTGAAGCCCACCCTGGGCCTGATCTCCCGCACCTATGTGGTGCCGATCTCGCCGGAGCAGGACACGCCAGGCCCCATGACTCGCACCGTCACCGACGCGGCGGCCATGCTGAACGCCATGGCCGGCTCCGACCCGGCCGACGCCTGGACCAAGGACGCCGACGCCCACAAGACCGACTATCTCGCGGGTCTGAAGCCCGACGCCCTGCAGGGCGTCCGCGTGGGCGTCCTGCGCGTGACCGCCGGGCGCTCGCCGCAGACCGATGCGGTGTTCGAGGACGCGCTGACGGCGCTGAAGAAGGCCGGCGCGGTGCTGGTGGAGGTCAAGGGGCCGGACGACGCCGCCTTCTCCGCCGTCTCCGCCAACGAGACCGAAGCCCTGCGCGTCGAGTTCAAGGCGGCCCTGAACGGCTACCTTGCGACCGCCGCGCCCAAGGTCACCGCCCGCACCCTCGACGCGCTGGTGGCCTTCGACGCCAAGGAGCCGCGCGAGACGCCGCTGTTCGGCCAGGAGATCTTCGAAAGCGCCGCCAAGGCCCCGCCGATCACCGACGCGGGCTACCTGCAGCGCCGCGCCAATGCGCGCCGCCTGGCCCGCGAGGCGCTCGACAAGATGCTCGCCGACAACACCGTCGAGATCCTGGTCGGCCCCTCCACCGGCCCCGCGACCATCGTCGATCCGATCGACGGCAGCCGCAGCCTGGGATCCTATTCCAGCCTGCCGGCGGTGGCCGGCTATCCGCATCTGACCCTGCCGATGGGCAATGTCTCGGGCCTGCCGGTGAACATCTCGATGATCGGCCCGGCCTGGGCCGACGCCCGCGTGCTGGCGCTCGGCTACGCCTTCGAACAGGCGACGCATGCCCGCATCGATCCGCAGTTCCTGCCCAACGTGGGGGCCCGCCCGGAGTTCGCCAAAGCCTACGATCCGCGGTGAAACCCTTGCCTCGTCGGGCTTTCGCCCCATTTTGAGCGTCAAGCTTCAGCAGAAAAACAAGAAGGCCCGGGTTCTGGCGCGACTTTGGAAAAAATCGGCAAGCCGCGCTAATCTGGCGAAACGCCGGCGGGATCGGACAGCGGCGCTGTTCGTTGCCTCCGATACGGCGGCGCCTCGGGCCGGCGCGCCGGCGGGGTTTGAGGATAGAAGGGCCGAACGCGTGTTCGACGTCTCTGCGGACAAACCCGGCGGCCTCGATCGCCCAAATCTCGATCGATCGGAGTCCGCGCTCACCGCGGACGCCGGCCGCGCGCCCGGCGGCTTTCATCTGATCGACACCACCATGATGTACGCGCCCCGCTCCGGCGGGGTGAAGCGCTATCTCACCGCCAAGCGCACCTGGCTGGAAGACAACCGCCCCGACATCCGCCAGACGCTAGTGGTGCCCGGCCGGGCGACCCGGGCCGGCGGCTCGGGCCTCTACACCGTCAGCGCCGCCAAGCTGCCGTTCGGTGACGGCTACCGGATGCCGGCCAGCCCCAACAAATGGGCCGCGGTGCTGGAGCAGCTGGATCCCGACATCATTGAGGCGGGCGACGTCCTGGTGCCCGGCCACGCGGCCCTGATCGCCGGCCAGAGCCTGGGCGCCCCGGTGGTCGCGGTCTGCCACACCGACACCCCGACGCTCGCCGCCCTGCACCTGGGCGACTGGGCCGAGCAGCCGACCTTCAACCTCTGGGCGCAGGCCTACCGCCGCTTCGACCATGTGGTGGCGCCCAGCCGCCATTCCGCGAGCCGCCTCGCCGAGGCCGGGGTCAAGCAGGTGAGCGTGCACCCGCTCGGCGTCGATCTCGACCTCTTCCATCCCAGCCGCGGCGACCGCGCCGCCCTCTTGCGGCGCCTCGACTTCCCCGCCGACACCCGCCTGCTGGTCTTCGCCGGCCGGCCGGCCAAGGAGAAGAACATCGACTCCATGGTGGCCGCGGTGGAGATGCTGGGCGACCCCTACCGCCTGGTGCTGATCGGCGCCGGCAAGGATGCGAAATACACCTCCCGCGTCGCCGCCATTCAGTTCGAGGGCGAACCGGAGGCGCTCGCCGGGGTCATCGCCAGCTGCGACGCCTTCCTGCACGCCAACGAGAACGAAACCTTCGGCCTGGTGGTCATCGAGGCCATGGCCGCGGGCCTGCCAGTGGTCGGCCCCAACAAGGGCGGCGTCGGCGAGCTGCTCGACGAAGGCGTCGGCCAGCTCTCGAACGGCGTCGATCCGGCGAGCCTGGCCGAGGCGGTCGAGGCGCTCTTCGCCCGCGACCTGGACGCGTTGAAGCTCGCCGCGCGCCGCCGCGCCGAAACGCGCCACAGCTGGGACCATACCTTCGAAGGCCTGATCCGGCTCTACACCCAGCTGCTCAGCCGCAGCCCGCGCCAGGCGCCCTGGAAGCTCAGCGCCTAGGCCCGGTACTCAAAAGTCCGAGCAAGGTTCGGATGGCAGCGCGACGCCAATATCCGTTTTCGATCCAACAGCGACGCTCGCTGGGTCTGCTTTGCGGTGCGCCGCGTTGTCAGACCAACGCGTTAGATTGCGCCTTACCCCGCTGTCGCTACTGATTGGGAGCGCAGCCGGGGAAGGGTTCGCCGCAGGGTCGCCTTCGACGTCCGATGCGGCTACGAAGGAGCATCGGTCCCTGCGGACGCCTCTCAGTTCGACACAAGTCATTGGCCGCCGAGATCCTCACCCGCCGCCTGCGCCTGCGCCGTCCGACGCTCGTAGACCTGGACGCGATCCATTCGGTGCACGCCGCGCTTGAAACCAACCAGTTCAATCCGGCTGGTCCGATGATCTCGCGCGCCGCCGCCGAGGTGACGCTGGCGACCTGGTCAGCGCACTGGGACGCGCATGGGTTTGGCTATTGGGCCGCGATCCCGCTGCAAAAGGACGAGATTGCGGGCTTCGGCGGGATTGTGCGGCGGGAACTCG
This sequence comes from Phenylobacterium sp., assembly GCF_035309685.1. GTDB lineage: Bacteria > Pseudomonadota > Alphaproteobacteria > Caulobacterales > Caulobacteraceae > Phenylobacterium. Next base: position 4,022 of record NZ_DATGEX010000042.1, on the reverse strand, counting down.
CCGGTCGGCAGACGCTGAACCTCTACTTCCGTTTCGCCGCCGCTGCGTGGGGCAAAGGGTATGCAAGTGAACTGGCCGACGCGGCGCTGCGGCTCGCCTTCGAGGGGCTCGGCGCGGACGAGGTGGTCGGGGTGACGCGGGAGAACAACGAACCGTCTATCCGTGTGCTAAGTCGTCTCGGGATGATCCTGAGCGGCGCAATCGACAACACGGACGGCGCGCCCCGAAGCCTCATCTATGCCCTCAAAGCGGCCGACTGGCGCCCCGTCGACGCCAGCGTGCATTCTTGACGATGTAATCCCGCGCTCGCTTGCCGCCTTTGGGCGACGCCAACGGGCAATTTCCACCCATCATCGACGTTCGGAGGGTCCGCTTGCGAGCATACGGCCGCGCCGGGGGCTTGTGACTAGGCCGCCGTCGCCTCAAACGGCCGCATGTGATCGGCGAGCGCCGTGCCGAACGCCGGCCGCGCCTGGCAGCGGGCCACATAGGCGCTAAGCCTCGGACGATCCGCGACGATGTCGGTCTGGCGCAGGTTGCGCAGCACGGTGGTCATCATCAGGTCGCCGGCGGTGAAGCGGCCTTCCAGATAGTCCTTGTCGCCGAGCCAGGCTTGCAGCTGGTCCAGCCGCATCTGCACCTTGGCCAGCGCCGCCGGTCGGCGCGCCACGGCCCAGGCCTCGTCGCCCTCGGTGTCGCCCAGCGCATCCACCGCCGGCTCGATGGAGTTCAGGGCGGCGAAGACCCAGGAGGTGGTCCGCGCGCGGCCCGCCGCGTCGTGCGGCATCAGGGCTTCGCATTGCTGGGCGATGTGCAGGACGATCGCGCCGCTCTCGAACAGCGAAAGGCCCTCGGTCCGCAACGCCGGAACCTGGCCGAAGGGCTGCAGGGCGCGGTAGGCGGCGGCGTCCTTTTCCCCGGCCTCCAACAGGTGCTCGCGGTAGGGCAGGCCCGCCTCCTCCAGCGCCCAGCGGACCCGCAGGTCCTTGACCAGTCCCTGAGCGAACTCCGGGACCCAGCGATAGGCGCTCACGGTGATCATAGGCGTTCTCCGTCGTTCTACGCGGCCGCGCCGGTCCGCAGGACATGGCGCTCCAGCTTGTCGAGGGCCCCGCTCCAGCCGTCCTCGTGGCTGGCCCGCGTGGCCTCGCTGGCCAGGCGGGCGTGGGTGAAGGTGAGCTCGGTCGCCGCCCCGCCGTCGACGGCGACGAGGTCGATCTCGACCTGGGAGTCGCCGCCCTCGTCCTCGTCGCCGAGCCAGCGCCAGGTCATGACGACCCGCTCGGGCGGACGCACTTCGAGGAATTCGCCGGTGCTCTCGTGCTCGCTGCCGTCCAGCAGGCGGAAGCGCACGCGGTAGCGGCCGCCCACGCGCGGATCGCTTTCGGCGATCAGCACCGGCCCGTCGTCCGGGCCCCACCAGCAGGCGATGCCTTCCGCCGTGGTCATCAGGTCGAAGACGATCGCGGGGCGCGCCGAAATCCGGCGCACGAGGGTCAGGCTGGTCACGCGTCGCGGTCCTTCTTGGCCTGCGCGCCCCTCAGCGCGGCCTCCCGCTTCTCCGCCTGCGCGGTCAGCCGGTCCAGGCTCGCCGACCAGAAGCGTTCGTAGCGGGCAAGCCAGTCCATCGCTTCCCTCATGGGTTCAGGCCTTAGGCGAACAGTCACCGTGCGGCCGGTCTTGGAGCGGCTGATCAGGCCGGCCTCATCCAGCACGTCCAGGTGCTTCATCACCGCCGGCAGCTTGATCGCGAAAGGCTGCGCCAGATCGCTCACCGAGGCCGACTCCTGCGTCTCCAGCCGCGCGAGGATCGCGCGCCGGGTCGGGTCGGTCAGCGCCGCGAAGGTGCGGTCGAGCGAGGGGCTATAGTTCACCATAGGGCAAACTATTGAGGCCCAGCCCGGCGATGTCAAGCAACCGGCCGTCGGCGCGCCGTTCAGCGTCCGGTCGGCATGTCCTTGAAGGCCACGTCCTTGTCGACGCGGATGTCGCCCGGCAGGCCCAGCACCCGCTCGGCGATGATGTTCTTCAGGATCTCGTCGGTGCCGCCGGCGATCCGCAGGCCCGGCGCGAACATCACCCCGGTATGGAAGGCGGCGTGCAGCGGCGCGAGCTCCGGATCGTTGATGATCCCGAACTGGTCGAGCATCTCAACGGCGGTGTTGCCCAGGTCCTGCATCTGCAGCGCCGAGACGATCTTGCCGATCGAGCTCTCCGGCCCCGGCGTCTGGCCGCGCGACAGCGCGGTCATGGTGCGGTTGCGGGTGTGCTTCAGCCCCTCGGCCTGGACGTACCAGTCGGCGAGCTTCTCGCGCAGCGCCTGGTCCTTCAGCGCCGGCGCGCCGTCGAGACCGGGCGTGGCCCGCGCGGCCTCCATGAACTCGCGCCACCCGGCGCCCGACGCCCCGCCGACCGCCAGCCGCTCGTTCATCAGGGTGACCAGGCTGACCTTCCAGCCGTCGTTGAGCGCGCCCACCCGCTGGCTGTCCTTGACCCGCACGTCGGTGAAGAACACCTCGTTGAAGCCCGAGCCGCCGCTCATCTGGTGGATCGGCTTCACCTCGATGCCGGGGTCGTGCATGTCGACCCAGAACATGGTCAGGCCCTTGTGCTTGGGCGCGTCCGGGTCGGTGCGGCAGACCACGATGCCGAAGTCGGAGAACTGCGCGCCCGTCGTCCACACCTTTTGGCCCGAGATCAGCCAGTCGCCCGAGCCGTCCGGCGCCGGCACGGCCTTGGTCCTGGCCGCCGCCACGTCGGAGCCGCCGGAGGGCTCGGAGAACAGCTGGCACCAGATCTCCTCGCCGCGCAGGGCGGGGCCGACGAAGCGGTCCTTGGTCGCCTGGTCGGCGAAGGTCGCCACCGTCGGCACGCACATGCCCAACCCGATCTGGAACGGGTTGCCCGGCACCGGGTGCTTGGCTTCCTCCTGGCTGAAGATCACCTGCTGGATCGGCGTGCCGCCGGCCCCACCCCATTCCTTGGGCCAGGTGATCTGGGCGTAGCCCGCCGCGGCCTTCTTCGCCTGCCAGGCCTTGGAGGCGGCCATCGAGCCGCCGCCTTCGCCGTCATCGCCGCCCGCGTGAACTTTCGGCGCGTTGGCTTCGAGCCAGGCCTTCACCTCGGCGCGATAGGCGGCTTCTTCGGGGGTGTCGTTGAAGTCCATCAGGCCGCGTTCCTTCTTTCGAGGTGGCTGACCAGCCGCTCCTTCCAGACCCGGGGCGCGCCGGCCACCAGGCCCAGCTGCCGCGACCGGCGGTAGTAGAGGTGGCAGTCCATCTCCCAGGTGAAGCCGATCCCGCCGTGGGTCTGGATGTTTTCCTTGGCCGCGAACCAGAAGGCCTCGCTGGCGGCGATCCGCGCGGCGCTGGCGGCCAGGGGCGTCTCCGCTGCGTTCGTGTTGAGGGCCCAGGCGCCATAGTAGGCGTTCGACCGCGCCAGCTCGTTCTTGACGTACATGTCGGCCAGCTTGTGCTTGATCGCCTGGTAGCTGCCGATCGGCCGGCCGAAGGCGTAGCGGCTCACCGCATAGTCCTTGGCCATCTCGAGCGCCCGATCGGCGCCGCCGACCTGCTCGAACGCCAGCAACACCGCCGCGCGGGCCAGCAGAGCCTCGGCCAGCGCCATGCCCTCGCCGGCCTCGCCGAGCCGCTCGGCCGCCGCGCCGGAGAAGGTCAGCTTGGCCGCGCCGCGGGTCGGATCGAGGGTGGTGAGCGTCTCGCGCTTCACGCCGGCGCCCTTCAGGTCGACGAGGAAGAGGCTCGGCCGGCCGCCGTCCTTGGCCAGCACCACCGCCACGTCGGCGATGTCGCCGTCGGTGACCGGCAGCTTGGTTCCGGTGAGCTTGCCGCCCTCGACCCGCGCCTGCACCTGCGCCTCGTTCAGTGGGCCGGGACGCTCGACCGAGGCGAAGCAGCCGATCACCTCGCCGGCCGCGATCTTCGGCAGCCAGGCCTTCTTCTGCGCCTCCGAGCCGGCCATCAGCAGCGCCTCTGCGAGGAAATAGGCGGTGGAGGCGAAGG
>NZ_DATGEX010000041.1:0-49424 GCF_035309685.1 Phenylobacterium sp. | reverse complement strand
GATGAGATTTCCCATGATGAAGACCACGGCTTCGCTGAAGCCCGCCGAGGTCGAGAAGAAGTGGATCGTGATCGACGCCGAGAACGCCGTGGTCGGCCGCCTCGCGACCTTCATCGCCAACCGTCTTCGCGGCAAGCATCGGCCCGACTACACCCCCAACGTCGACTGCGGCGACGTGGTCGTGGTGATCAACGCCGACAAGGTGAAGTTCACGGGCAAGAAGCTCGAGGACAAGATCTACTACTGGCACACCGGCCACCCGGGCGGCGTCAAGCAACGCACCGCCGGCGCGATCCTGAACGGCCGCTTCCCGGAGCGGGTTCTGGAAAAGGCCGTCGAGCGCATGCTGCCCAAGGAAAGCCCGCTGGCCCGCAAGCAGCTGACGCACCTGCGCATCTACAACGCGCCCGAGCATCCGCACGCCGCCCAGAACCCTGAGACCATCGCGTTCGCCGATCTGAACGCCAAGAACGTGCGGAGCGCGTGAGCATGTCGGAAGAAAACACCCCCGTCGCCGAAGCCGCGGAAGCCCCCAAGGCGACCGGCTTCGACGCCCTCAAGGGCCTCGGCACGCAAGCCGCGGACACCGTTGTCCACGAGCGTAAGGTCGACGCCCAGGGCCGCTCCTACGCGACCGGCAAGCGGAAGAACGCCATCGCCCGCGTCTGGATCAAGCCCGGCAAGGGCAAGATCACCATCAACGGCCGCGACCAGGAGATCTATTTCGCCCGCCCCGTGCTGCGGATGATGATCGCCCAGCCGCTGGAGCTCTCCGACCGCGCCGGCCAGTTCGACGTGATCGTTTCCGTGCAGGGTTCGGGCCTCTCCGGCCAGGCCGGCGCGATCCGTCACGGCATCTCCAAGGCCCTGACCTACTATGAGCCGGAGCTCCGCGCGGTGCTGAAGCCGCACGGCCTGCTCACCCGCGACAGCCGCGTGGTGGAGCGCAAGAAGTACGGCAAGGCCAAGGCCCGACGCAGCTTCCAGTTCTCGAAGCGCTAAAAAGCCGCGCGCGAAAACTCGCGTTTCGGAAGGGCGCTTCGGGAAACCGAGGCGCCCTTTCTCTTTGTCTGGATCATTCCGCAATGCCCCACACAGTCTTCATCGATGGCGAAGCCGGCACGACAGGCTTGCAGATCCGCGAGCGGCTGGCCGGCCGCAGCGACCTGGAAGTGCTGTCCATCGATCCGGCGCGGCGCAAGGACCCCGGCGCGCGCGCCGAGCTGCTGAACGCGGCCGACGCCGTCGTGCTCTGTCTGCCGGACGACGCGGCGCGGGAAGCCGTGTCGCTGGCAAAGTCGAACAGCGTGCGGATCGTCGACGCCTCGACCGCGCACCGGACGCAGTCCGGCTGGGCCTATGGCTTCGCCGAACTGGACAAGGACCAGCGGGCGGCGATCGCCGGCTCCACGCGGGTGGCGAACCCCGGGTGCTATCCGACCGGCTTCATCGGCCTGGTGCGGCCGCTCGTCGCCGGCGGTCTGATCCCGCCGGACTTCCCGTTGAGCGTCAACGCCGTCTCTGGCTATTCCGGCGGCGGCAAGGGGCTGATCGCGGAGTTCGAGGGCGCGACGCCCGCCGGCACGAGCGACGCCTTCCGCGTCTACGGCCTGAACCTGGCGCACAAGCACCTGCCGGAGATGAAGGTCCACGCGGGCCTCGACCACACGCCGGTGTTCGCGCCTTCGGTCGGCCGCTTCGCCCAGGGGATGATCGTCGAGGTCCCGCTGCAGCTCTGGGCGCTGCCCGGCAAGCCGTCGCCGGCCGACCTGCATGTGGCGCTGCAGGCCTACTACGCCGGCGAGCGGTTCGTGGAGGTGGCGAGCGGGCCGGAATGCGCCGAACTGCAGAAGACCCGCGCCGGGGCCGGCGGCTATGTGGCGGCGCTCGATCCCGAGGCGCTGAACGGCACCAACCGCATGAAGCTCTTCGTCTTCGGCAGCGCCGACGGGAGCCAGGCGCGTCTCGTCGCCCTGCTGGACAATCTCGGCAAGGGCGCGTCCGGCGCGGCGGTGCAGAACCTCAACCTGATGCTCGGCCTGGAGGAAGGCGCGGGCCTGTGATCGCGCGCTGAAGATCGATCGGGACTTGTAACTTTTGCCCATGGCGCCACGTAATCCAGGCATGAGCACCCCGATTCACGCCCCTCTCTCCCGCCGCGGTTTCCTGATGGCCACCGCGCTCACCGCCGGCGCCGCGGCCGTCCCGGGCCTCGCCCTCGCGGCCGAGGATCCCTACGCCGCCTCGCCGTTCCGCAAGATCAGCGACAGCGAGTGGAAGCTGCGCCTGCCGCCCAAGTCCTACGAGGTGCTGCGCCACGAGGACACCGAGCCGCCGGGCAGCGACGGCCCGATGCTGAACGAGCACCGGAAGGGAACCTTCGCGTGCCTGGGCTGCGGCCTGCCCATCTTCAAGTCGGACTGGAAGTTCGAGAGCGGCACCGGCTGGCCCAGCTTCTACACCTACATCCCGGGCGCGCTTCTGAAGAAGGTCGACCTGGCCATCGGCGTGCCGCGCACCGAGTACCACTGCGCCCAGTGCCTGGGCCACCACGGGCACGTCTTCAACGATGGCCCCAAGCCCACCGGCCTGCGCTACTGCAACAACGGCGTCGCGCTCAAGTTCATACCGGCTTAGGCGGCCTGGGCGGTTTTGGCGGCCGAGGCGAAGCGGGCGCCGCCGGCGCCGCGCCGGAGGCGGTGACGCCATCCTTCTGGTGGATGCTGCCGGAGCCCGAGACGTTGCTTTCCAGCTTCGTCGGATGGTTCAGCAGGGTGACATCGCCCGAACCTGAGATATCGACATTGGCGACGCCCGTGGGGCCCAGCGTCGCTTCGCCGGAGCCGGCCACCGTGACGTCGGCGTCGGAGACCTTGAGGTCCGTCAGGTCGGTCGCGCCGGAGCCGGCGATGGCCAGTTCCACGCCCTTGGCCTCGCCCTTGGCGGTGACGTTGGCGCTGCCGGAGATGTCCAGGCTCAGCCGGTCCTGCTTGTAGTTCTCGATGGCGAGGCTGCCGTTGCTATCGATGGCGAAGTGGCTGACGGCCGGGGCGCTGACCACGATGCTGAGGTCGCCCCAGTGGTGGTGGCCGTGGCGCATGAAGCGGATGTGGCCGTCCTCGACCTCCACATCGGCGACTTCGCGTTCCGGGCCGCTGACGGTCACCTTCCCGGCGCCGGGCGCCTGGGTGTAGCGGACGTCGGCCGGCACATCGACCTCCAGCGTGTCGCCGCCGCTCCAGGCCAGGTCGCGGGTGGTCTGCGGGCCGCTGTCGCGGCCGTGGCGCCAGTGGCGGTCGCCCCAGTCGTCGTTCCAGCCCCAGCGTGCGTTGCCGTCGAACCAGCGACTCCAGACGCCGTCGGTGAACAGGTCCGGACCGCCGATCGCGACGGCCGAGGACAGCGAGACGACCGAGACCAGGAAGCCGGCCACGGCGATCATGACGAGCACGCGGATCATTAGAGGGCTCCGTGGACTTGCGGTTCAAGGGCCGGCGTCAGCAGCCGGTAGTGAAGGCGGCCGTACCAGACCAGCGCATTGACCAGGCCCGTGGTGACGATGGCCAGCACCGCGCCGCCGGAGGCCGCGCCGGCCATCAGGCCGACGCCCGCCAGCATGGTCGCGGTCACACCGCCGGGGAGACCCATGAAGGGCCCGGCCGCGAAGACCACGCCGCCGGCGAAGAACACCGCCAGCACCGCGACGCCAATGCCGAAGATCGCGCTGCCCACGCCCATCAGGATCGGCAGCAGGATCAGGATGTCGATGGCGCCCAGGCCCAGCACCGCGAACACCGCCGAGGCGCCGGCGGACGCGCTGCGCTCGGCTTCCCAGCGGCGCAGGCCCGCTTCGGCGCGCAGCTCGCGGGCCAGCCGGCTGGGGTCGCCCAGCGCCGCGGCCACGTCGGCCTCGCTGCGGCCGGCGGCGGCGCCTTCGTTGAAGTGGTTGTTGTAGTCCGCGATGATGTCGGCCTGGGCCATCGGCGGCAGGCCGCGAAGGCCTTCCATCAACCGGGCCATGAACGCCTGCCGGGTCATTTCGCCCCTCCAAGAATGGTTTCCACCGCACCGGAGAACGCGCTCCAGGCGGATTTCTGCGAGGCGAAGCTCGCCTTTCCGGCCGTGGTCAGCCGGTAATACTTGCGCGACGGGCCGGTCGGGCTCTCGACCAGATAGGTCTCGACCAGCCGGTCCATCTGCAGGCGGCGCATCAGGGGATAGATCGTGCCTTCGCCCATGCCGATCGAGTCGGAGAGCTGGCTGGCGATCTCATAGGCGTAGCTGTCGTGCTGCGAGAGGAGGGCGAGCACGCAAAGCTCGAGCGCCCCTTTCTTCAGCTGAATGTCGATGGCTTCCGGCACGTCGGCGCCTCCTTGCAAGTCCAGAACCTATGGCAAGGTATTGGGCGGTGCAAGGTAGCTGGCATTAAACCTTAGTAACGTAACATCCCTCCCTCCAAAGGGGAGGTCAGCTCCGCACCTTCACATAGGTCCCCGGCGCGTCGCCCAGCGGCTTCAGCTTGCCCTTGGCGGGGTCGCGGGCCGGGACCTGCTTGCCGGACCTGGCCTTCAGCCACTCGATCCAATGCGGCCACCACGAGCCGGGTGTCTCGGCCGCGCCCGCCTGCCATTGCTCGAGCGTGGCGGGGAGCGCGGGGTTGGTCCAGTGCTGGTACTTGTGGGCCGCGGGCGCGTTGATCACGCCGGCGATGTGCCCCGATCCCGCCAGGGTGAAGTTCACCGGCCCGCCAAACAGCTTGGCGCCCTTGTAGACCGAACGGGCGGGCGCGATGTGGTCCTCCTTGGAGGACTGCACATAGATCGGCGTCTTCACCTTCCCAAGGTCGAGCTTGACGTTGTCGAGCACCAGATCGCCCTTCGCCAGCGCGTTTTCGCCGTAGAATTTGCGCAGGTAGTACATGTGGAGCGTCTTGGGCATCCGCGTCTGGTCGGAGTTCCAGAACAGCAGGTCGAAGGGCTTGGGCTCCTTGCCGAGCAGGTAGTTGTTCACGAAGAACGACCAGATCAGGTCGTTGGCGCGCAGCGAATTGAACGTGTCGGCCATGGTCTGGCCCGACAGCACGCCGCCGCCTTCGTCCATTTTCTGTTCGAGGGTCGAGAGCCAGTCATCGTTGGTGAAGAGCAGGAGGTCGCCGGCTTCCGCGAAATCCTGTTGGGCGGCGAAGAAGGTGGCGGATGCGATCCGGTCGTCGCCCTTGGCCGCCATGTGGGCGAGCGTCGAGGAGAGCAGGGTGCCGCCGATGCAATAGCCGACGGTGTTGACCTGTGAGACCCCGCACTGGTCCATCGCCGCCTGCGTTCCGGCATAGATGCCCTCGCGCATGTAGTCCTCGAAGGTGCGGTCGGAGAGCTCGGCGGTCGGGTTCACCCACGAGGCCACAAAGACGGTGATGCCCTGGGCCGACAACCAGCGGATCATCGAGTTCTCGGGCCGCAGGTCGAGGATGTAGAACTTGTTGATCCACGGCGGGAAGATCACCAGCGGGATCTCGCAGACGCTCTCCGTCGTGGGAGAAAATTGCAGCAGCTCAATGATTTCGTTGCGGAACACGACCTTGCCGGGCGCGGTTGCGACGTTCTCGCCGATCTTGAACATCTCGTAGTCGGTCTGGGCGATGGAGAGCTGGCCGCCGCCGCGGTCGAGGTCGGCGGCGAAGTTCTCCATGCCCTTCACCAGGCTCTCGCCGCCGGTGGCCATCACCTCGCGCAAGGCCGCCGGATTGGAGGCCAGGAAGTTCGACGGCGAAAAGGCGTCGGTGAGCATCTTCATGAAGAACTCGACCCGCCGCTTGGTCATCGGGTCGACGTCGTCCACCTCGGCGACCAGGCCGTTCATCCAGTTGGCGGTCAGCAGATAGGATTGCTTGATCACGTCGAAGACCGGGTTTTCCGCCCAGTCCGGGTCGGCGAATCGTTTGTCGCCGCGGGCCGGTTCGGCGACGGGCAAGGGCGTCTCGCCGCCCATCCGCCGCGCGGTGTTCTGCCAGAGGTCGAGATAGCGCGAGAACAGGTCGGCCTGGGCGCGCATCAGCCGGTCCGGCTGGGCGGCGAGCCGGCCCATCACCTCGGTCAGCGCCGGGGCCACGTGGAACGGGTCGGGCGAGAGCGCGGCCGGCCGGTCGGCCTGCCGCAGCGCCATCTCGGCGATCGCGCCCTGGGCGGTGAGCGCCGCGCGGGCGAGGTTCATGGAGAGCTTTTCCACCACCGCCCGCTGTTCGGCGGTCATGGCGGGGATGTCGAGGCCGGGCATGGCGCCGGCGGAGAAGGCCGCTGCGGCCGGGGCCGACGCTGGCGCGGGGGCTGGCGCGGGCGAGGGCGCGGCGGCCCTGACGGTCTTCGCCTTGGTCTTGGCTTTCGCGACCGCCTTGGCCTTGGATTTGTCCTTCGTCTTGCCCGGGACAGCCTTGCCGTCCTTGGCGGCTTTAGCGGCCTTGGCCGGCGAGGTTCGCTCGCTCATGGGGTGGTCCTCCGGGCGGCGAAAGCGCACGCGCTCTTTCGCCTGTCTCGATCATCGCATAAGACCGGATCGGAAAATGCTGACCCGGTCGAGCCCTTTTGTGAACGCCTTCCGCTGCGGAACCGCTGCGCGCGTCCTGCTGAGCGTAGGTGTTTGCGGCCTCGTTAGCGCCTGCGTGCACCCGTTCCGTGACGCCCAGGTCGATCCGCGGTCGCCGATCGCGCCGGAAGTGGCCAAGACCGTGCGGCCGGGCGCGGCCTATCCGACCTTCGCCGCCTTCCCTAAGGTTCCCAACGATGTGCGCCCGCACAAGCAGTACGGCCAGGCCGCGGCGAAGATCGAGGCGGACGCCCAGACCCTGATCGCGGCCACCGCCGACAGCACCTGGACGATCAACGACACCGGCGATTTCGTCGCCAAGGCGCGCATCGACGCCGGCCCCGAGCTGCCGGCGGTGGTTCCCGGCGACACCGAGGCCTTCGCCAAGGACCAGAAGGCGCGAGCTACCCCGCCTCCGCCGGTGAAGAGATAACGCCCCGCGGAGGCTGAAAATTCATCGAACCATGGCTTGGCTGGCTCCCGCCCGGAGACTACCAAGACCCGTCCTCCGCCTTTTCGAAAAGCCGCATTTGGGCCCTCGCGGCGCAAGACCTTTCAAATGACCCCCGATTTCCATCGCATCCGCCGCCTCCCGCCCTACGTCCTCGAGGAGGTGAACCGCATCAAGGCCCGCCTGCGCGCGCAGGGGACCGACATCATCGACTTCGGCATGGGCAATCCCGACATGCCGACGCCCAAGCACATCGTCGACAAGCTGATCGAGACCGCCCGCGACCCCAAGGCGGGCCGCTATTCCGCGTCGAAGGGCATCGTGGGCCTCAGGCGCGCCATGGCCGGCTACTACGACCGCCGCTTCGGGGTGAAGCTGAACCCCGACACCGAGGTGATCGCGACGCTGGGCTCCAAGGAAGGGTTCGCCAACCTCGCCCAGGCCCTGACCGCGCCGGGCGACGTGATCGTCTGCCCGAACCCGGCGTACCCGATCCACGCCTACGGCTTCATCATGGCCGGCGGGGTGATCCGTCACGTGCCGGCGCTGTCGCCGGAGGACTATCTGGCGGGCGTCAGCCGGGCGGTGAAGCACTCCGCGCCGCCGCCGACCGTCCTGATCCTGAGCTATCCGTCGAACCCGACGGCCCAGTGCGTCGACCTGGACTTCTACAAGGACGTCATCGCGCTGGCCAAGAAGCACGACATGCTGGTGATCAGCGACATCGCCTATTCGGAGATCTATTTCGACGACAACCCACCGCCCTCGGTGCTGCAGGTCGAGGGCGCCAAGGACATCGCCGTCGAGGTCAATTCGCTGTCGAAGACCTACGCCATGGCCGGCTGGCGCGTCGGTATGGTGGTGGGGAACGAACGGATCTGCGCGGCGCTGGCGCGGGTGAAGTCCTACCTCGACTACGGCGCCTACACCCCGATCCAGGTGGCGGCGGCGACCGCGCTGAACGGGCCGCAGGACTGCGTCGACGAGATCCGGGCGATCTACAAGTCCCGCCGCGACGTGCTGGTGGAGACCATGAAGCGGGCCGGCTGGGAAATCCCGTCCCCGGCCGCCTCGATGTTCGCCTGGGCGCCGGTGCCGGAACAGTTCAAGGAGGCCGGCAGCCTGCTGTTCTCCAAGCTCCTGATCGAGGAGGCGGGCGTCGCCGTGGCGCCAGGCGTGGGCTTTGGCGAATACGGCGAGGGTTTCGTGCGCGTGGGCCTGGTCGAAAACGAGCACCGCATCCGTCAGGCGGCGCGCAACGTGAAGAAGTTCCTCAGCCAGTCCGACGAGATCCTGGCGCGCGCCCACAACACCCTGGCGGCGCAGTAGGATGGCTCAGCCGAAAACCTGGCGGGTCGGGGTCGCCGGTCTGGGGACTGTCGGCGCGGGCCTGCTGACCTTTCTGGCCGAGCACCCGGGATTCGCGCCGGCGGGCGGCAAGGCGGTCATCACCGGCGTTTCGGCCCGTTCGCGCTCGCGGCCCCGGCCTTTCGATATCGCCAAACTGCCCTGGTTCGACGATCCGGTGGCGCTGGCGACCTCGCCGGAGACCGACATCTTCGTCGAACTCATCGGCGGCTCCGACGGCCCGGCCAAGGCTGCGGTGGAGGCGGCGCTGAAGGCCGGCAAGCCGGTCGTGACCGCCAACAAGGCGCTGATCGCCGAACACGGGGCCGAGCTTGCCGTGCTCGCCGAGAGGCAGGGCGTGCCGCTGCTGTTCGAGGCGGCGGTGATGGGCGGCGTCCCGGCGGTGAAGATGGTCCGCGAGGCGCTGGTGGGCGACGAGATCCGCTCGATCGCCGGCATCCTCAACGGCACCTGCAACTACATCCTGACCGAGATGGAGGCGACCGGCCGCTCCTTCGCCGACGTGTTGGCCGAGGCCCAGCGGCTGGGCTACGCCGAGGCCGATCCGACCATGGACGTGGGCGGGTTCGACGCGGCTCACAAGATCTCGATCCTGGCGGCGCTGGCCTTCGGCTGCGCCCCCAACTACGCCGCCGCCGAGATCGAGGGCATCGCCGGCGTCGAACTGCTGGACATCCAGCTCTGCCGCGATCTCGGCTACCGCATCAAGCTGGTGGCGTCCGCCGACCGCTCGCCGGATGGCGTGCTGGTGCGGGTGCATCCGTCGCTGGCGCCGCTGGCCCATCCGCTGGCCCAGGCCGGCGGGGCGCTGAACGCGCTCTTCATCGAGGGCGTGCGGACCGGACGCATCTTCGTTCAGGGACCGGGCGCGGGCTCCGGCCCCACGGCCGCCGCCGTCGCCGCCGACATCGCCGACGTGATGGCGGGCGCGGTGAGGCCCGTCTTCCAGGCCCCGGCGGAGAAGCTCTCACCGTTCACGCCGGTCGATCCGTCGAAGAGCATCGGCCGCGCCTATCTGCGGCTGTCGGTGAAGGACGAGCCCGGCGTGATCGCCGCGGTCTCCGAGACCCTCGCCGAGGCCGGCGTTTCCATCGAGAGCTTTCTGCAGAAGCCGGTGGAAAACGCCCCCGACTCCCTCAAGGGCGGCGTGCCCATCGTTCTGACCACCCATGCGGTGGCTGAATCCGTGCTGAAGGCCGCGATCGAGCGTATCGCGGGTCTCCCGGCTGTGCTGGACCGTCCGCGCCTGCTACGCATCGCCAGAATCTAGAAGACGCCATCTAAGAAGAAATATCCGGAGACGCTGAGAAGATGAGTTCCGAAGTCCTCGACCGCAGCCTGGTGCTGGACGCGGTCCGCGTCACCGAGATCGCCGCCATCGCCGCCTGGCAGATGGTTGGCCGCGGCGACGAGAAGGCCGCCGACCAGGCCGCCGTCGACGCCATGCGCACGGCGCTGAACGACCTGGAGATCGACGGCGAGATCGTCATCGGCGAGGGCGAGCGCGACGAGGCGCCGATGCTCTACATCGGCGAAAAGGTCGGCAAGCCCTCCGGCAAGCACAAGATCGACATCGCGCTCGATCCGCTGGAAGGCACGACGCTGACCGCCAAGGCCATGGCCAATGCGCTGGCGGTGATGGCCTGGGCGCCAAAGGGCACCATGCTGAACGCGCCCGACACCTATATGGACAAGATCGCCTGCGGGCCGGGCTATCCGGCGGGCGTGATCGACCTGGACAAGTCGCCGGCCGATAACGTCAAGGCGCTGGCCAAGGCCAAGGGCGTGCCACCCGAGGAGCTGACGGTCTGCGTGCTCGACCGGCCGCGCCATGCCGAGATCATCGCCAGCCTGCGTTCCGTCGGCTGCCGCATTTATCTGATCACCGATGGCGATGTGGCGGGCGTGATGAACACCGCCGATCCTTCCACCGGCGTCGACCTCTATGTCGGCCAGGGCGGCGCGCCGGAAGGCGTGCTGGCCTGCGCGGCGCTGAAGTGCGTCGGCGGCCAGTTCCAGGGCCGCCTGGTGTTCCGCAACGCCGACGAGCGCGCGCGGGCGGCCCGCGTGGGCATCACCGATCTCGACCGCAAATACGACCTGCACGAGATGGTCCGCGCCGATGCCATCTTCGCGGCGACCGGAGTGACCAACGGCGCCCTGCTGGACGGGGTGAAGCTGGAGGGCGGCTTCGTCCACACCCACACGCTGGTTCTCAACTCGGCGACGCGGACGGCGCGCGAAGTGCGGATGAAACGGCCGGTCTAGGCGGCCAGAGTCGGGGGAATAGGCATGACTGGCGTGAAAGCAGGATTGCGGTGGGCGCTCGCGGCGCTGACGGCGCTCGCCCTGACGATGAGCGCCAGCCTGGCGCGGGCGGCCGAGACAGTGCTCTTCATCGGCAACAGCTTCACCTACGGCGCCAATTCGCCGGTCTGGAAGTACCGCAGCGGCAGCGTCACCGACCTGAACGGCGGCGGGGTCGGCGGCGTCCCGGCGCTGTTCAAGCTGTTCGCCAACGAGGCGGGTCTCGATTACGTGGTCAGCCTGGAAACCGCGCCCGGCCAGGGCCTCGATTTTCACCTCAAGCAGAAGCTGCCATTGCTCGACAAGGCCTGGGACCACGTGGTGATGCACGGCCTCAGCACCCTCGACGCCGCCAAGCCGGGCGATCCGGCCCTGCTGGTCGACACCGTGGGCCAGATGGCCAAGGTGCTGCACGCGCGCAATCCGAAGGTCGACATCCTGATCACGGCCACCTGGTCGCGCGCCGACCAGACCTATCCGGAGGCCGGCCACTGGCATGGCCAGCCGATCGAGGCGATGGGGCGCGACATCCGCAAGGCCTATGACGCGGCCGCGGCGGCTTCGCCCTACGTGCGCGGCGTGGCGCCGGTGGGGGACGCCTGGAACCGGGCGATCGCGGTGGGCTTCGCCGACCCCAATCCCTATGACGGGATCTCGGCCGGCAAGGTCAATCTGTGGGCGTGGGACAGCTATCACGCCAGCGCCTACGGTTATTATCTCGAGGCGCTGATCGTCTTCGGGCGGCTGACCGGCAAGGATCCGGCGTCGCTCGGCGCCCGCGAGACCGCGGCGCAGGAACTGGGCATCTCACCGCCCCAGGCGACCGCCCTGCAGCAGATCGCACACGACGAACTGGCCGCCTATCACGGCAAGTAGGCGCGGGCGTCGGGCCTAGGTCTTCGGCGCGGGGCGCGTTTTCCGCCCGGCCTTCAGGAGCTCAATCATTTCGGCGATCCGCGCGGTGCGGACGTCCGGGCGGCGCTTGGTGGCGTCGATCCAGCGCAGGTAGCCCTTGCGGTAGAAGGTGGCGAGGCCGTGGAAGAAGGCGGCGGCCTGGGGGTCGGCGGCCAGAGCGGCGGCGACGTCCGGCGCCAGGCTCTCCGCCTGTGGCCCCTCGGCGTCCATCAGCACCTCGACCGCGTCGCCGATGCGGACCTCGCAGTCGCGTCGCCAGGCCGGGCCCAGCGGCAGGCCCCAGCCGCCGTCGAACTCAGCCAACGGCCCGCGGAACTTGGCGGGTCCGATAACGCCGCGCACATGATGGCGCGGTTTCGCGCCCCACTGCGCGTCCGGATCGAAGGGCACGGGCAGGTAGACGCGGCCCTGAGCGTCCTTGGCGATGGTGGTGCGGTACCGCGGCATCGGCGCTGAGCGCAACGGACGCCAGCGCTGCTGTCAAGCTGGCCGGCCCGTCCCTAGGAAGCTCCGAGGGTTTCCAGCTTGGCGAGCGCGTCCGCCGGCAGCTTGAGCGCCGCGGCGGCGAGGTTCTCGGCCAGGTGCGCGCGGGAGGAGGTGCCGGGGATCAGCAGTATGTTCGGCGACCGCTGCAACAGCCAGGCGAGCGCGACCTGCAGCGGCGTGGCGCCCAGGTCGGTGGCCACCTGCGACAGGGTCTCGGCCTGCAACGGGAAGAAGCCGCCCAAGGGGAAGAAGGGCACATAGGCGATGCCGAGGCCCGCGAGCTCGTCGATCAGGGCGTCGTCGCCGCGCTGGGCCACGTTGTACAAGTTCTGCACGCAGACCACCGGGGCGATGGCGCGGCATTCCGCAACCTGGGCCGAGGTCACGTTGCTCAGGCCCAGGTGGCGGATCAGGCCCTTTTGCTGCAGTTCAGCCAGGGCGGTGAACTGCGGCTCCAGCGAAGCCTCCACCGGTCCATGGATGCCGCCGACCCGCAGGTTGACGACCTCCATGGCCTCGACGCCCAGATTGCGCAGGTTGTCGTGCAGGCCCTGGGTCAGGTCCGCCGGCGAAAGCGCCGGGTTCCACGAGGCGTCGGCGCCGCGCACCGCGCCGAGCTTGGTGACGATCACCAGCTCCTTCGGATAGGGGTGCAGCGCCTCGCGGATGATCTGGTTGGTGACGCGGGGGCCATAGAAGTCGCTGGTGTCGATGTGATTGACGCCCTGGGCGACGGCCTCTCGCAGCACCGCCAGCGCCTCGGCATGGTCCTTGGGCGGGCCGAACACGCCCGGGCCGGCCAACTGCATCGCGCCATAGCCCATGCGGCGGACGGTGCGGTCGCCAAGCGCGTAGGCGCCGGCCTCAGCGATATCGGTCATCTGAAGTCTCCCGGGACACCCGCTATATGGGCGCGGCTCGGTCGCGCACCATGGCTCCGTCCGATTTTGACGCAAGCCTGTGCGTAAGTCCGCCTCGCCGCTGGCGACTCGTCGGTCGCGGACCGATAGTGGGCTGGCGGGGAAACGGGAGCGGCGATTGCCGGACGGAAGCGCACCTCTGGGCTATCTGGGCGTCACCCGCTCGCTCTCCGGGCGGCTCTGGCGTGAGCGGGCGGCCGATGCGGAGCTGGTGCGCCGCCATCAGCTGAGCCACGGCCTCTCCGAGCCGCTGGCGCGCGCCCTGGCGGCGCGGGGCGTCACCGCCGAGGCCGCCGAGACCTATCTGAACCCGACGCTGAAGGCGCTGTTTCCCGATCCGTCGAGCTTCACCGACATGGACCGCGCCGCCGCGATCCTGGTGGACGCGTTGGAGCGCAAGCGACCACTGGTGGTGTTCGCCGACTACGATGTCGACGGCGCCTCGTCCGCCGCCCAGCTGGTGCGCTGGTTCCGGGCGTTGGGCCACGATCTGCCGATCTATGTGCCGGACCGTATCCTGGAGGGCTATGGCCCATCGCCGGCGGCGTTTCGGCGGCTGAAGGACGAGGGCGCGGAGCTGGTGATCACCGTCGACTGCGGGGCCGCGGCGCACGATGCGCTGGCCTGCGCCGTCGAGATCGGCCTGGAGGTCGTGGTCATCGACCACCACCTGATGCGCGACAAGGAAATCCCCCACGTAGCCGCCCTGGTGAACCCCAACCGCCCGGACGACGCGTCGGGGCAGGGGCATCTGGCGGCGGCCGGCGTCACCTTCGTCCTGCTGGCCGCGCTGAACCGCGAGGCGCGCAGGCGGGGGCTGTTCGGCGGCCGGGCCGAGCCCGACCTGCGCCAATGGCTCGATCTGGCCGCCATGGGGGCCATTTGCGACGTCACCGAACTGCGCGGCTTCAACCGGGCACTGGCGGCGCAGGGGCTGAAGGTGATGTCGGCCTGGCGCAATCCGGGCCTGAAGGCGCTGATGGAGGTCGCGAAAAGTCAGGGCCCGTCGTCGGTCTTCCATGTGGGCTTCATCCTGGGGCCGCGGATCAACGCGGGCGGAAGGATCGGGCGCGCCGACCTCGGCGCGCGGCTGCTCTCCACCGATGACGCCGAGGAGGCGGGCGCGCTGGCCGAGGAGTTGGACGGGCTGAACGCGTCCCGCAAGGAGGTCGAGCGCGAGGTCACCGAGGCCGCCATCGCCCATATCGAGCGCGAGAGCAACGCGCCGGACGCCCCCATGCTGCTGGTGGCGCAGGACGACTGGCACGCCGGCGTCATCGGCATCGTCGCCGGGCGCCTGCGCGAGAAGTACCGCAAGCCGGTGATCGTCGTCGGCGTCGACCGGGCGGCCAACGTCGGCAAGGGCTCCGGCCGGTCGCAGCCCGGCGTGAACCTGGGACGAGCCGTCCAGGCGGCCTATGACGAGGGCCTGCTGCTGGCGGGCGGCGGGCACGCCATGGCGGCGGGCCTGTCGGTGCGGCCGGACACGATTCCCGAACTGCGCGCCTTCCTCTGCGAACGCCTGGCGGCGGAGACGGAGATCGCCGCGGCGGAGGACGCGCTGGAGATCGACGCACTCGTCGCGACGCGCGGGTGCGACCGGGCGCTGTGGCAGGATT
The DNA here is from genome assembly GCF_035309685.1 of Phenylobacterium sp. Classification (GTDB taxonomy): domain Bacteria; phylum Pseudomonadota; class Alphaproteobacteria; order Caulobacterales; family Caulobacteraceae; genus Phenylobacterium. The sequence continues at coordinate 34,782 of NZ_DATGEX010000041.1, read as the reverse complement.
TCCAGCGCATGGCGCCCTTCGGACCGGGCAATGTCGAGCCCAGCTTCGCGCTGGCCGACGTGCGCGTCGAGCGGCCGATGGCGCTGCGCGGCGGCCATGTGCGCGTGACGCTCACCGACGGCTCGGGCGGGCGGCTGAAGGCGGTGGCCTGGCGGGTGGAAGGCTCGGAGACCGGCGCCAGGTTGATGACTGAAGGCGGCGCGATCCACGTGGCCGGCAAGCTGAAGCCGGACGATTGGCAGGGCCGCCAGGGGGTGGAATTGGAGATCGAGGACGTCGCCGATCCCCGCAGGATTTAGGGGCCGCTCAAAACCCCTCTCCACGGCTTCTTGCACCGCTGGGGGAAGGCGGATATAGAGCCGCCCTTCGCGCTTACGCGGTCCCTTCGTCTATCGGTTAGGACGCCAGGTTTTCAACCTGGAGAGAGGGGTTCGACTCCCCTAGGGACTGCCAGCGAATTCGCCCCGAGCCGGGCCAGGCCCCCTCAATTCCCCTCACGCGTGCATTTTCAGCGTTGACGGCCACATAGTTACCAGAACAGTGTTATAGTTGGCTCAGTCCGATTGTCGGGATCGGGGAGTAACGGGCCGAGGGGCATATGGCTGGTTACGAATTGGAGCAAGTGGATGCGCAGGGCGAGGCCGTGCGCATTAGCGGTCGGGTCAAGTGGTTCGACGCCGGCAAGGGCTATGGATTCATCGTCCCGGACGATCCGAGCCAGACCGATCTCAAAGACGTCTTGCTGCATGTGACCAGTTTGCGCAGTTCCGGGCGCGAACACGCATTGGAAGGCTCGATCATTACCTGCGACGTGGTCCGCCGGCCGAAGGGCTGGCAGGTGGCAGAGGTCGTGGAGCTGGACGAGAGCGCCGCGCCGCCGCCGGCCGAGCGGCGTCCGCGCGACACCGCCTTCCGCGGCGACCGGGAAGCCTTCCTGCGCGGCGAATACGCCGGCCGCCCGGCGCCCCGGCGCGCGCCGCCGGCGACCGGTCCGCTGGAGCGGGCGACGGTGAAGTGGTTCAACCGCACCAAGGGCTACGGCTTCGTGGTGCGGGACGGGGAGCCGGGCGACATCTTCGTCCACATCGAGACCCTGCGCCGCTCAGGGATGGAAGACCTGCAGCCGGGCGAGGTGGTGATGGTCCGCTTCGCCGAGGGCCCCAAGGGGCTGGTGGTCGCCGAGATTGAGATCCCCGAACTCGACTGACGGCCTTGCGCCGCACGAACCGCTGCTCCTAAAGGAAAGCCATCGCCCAGCCTCGGGAGTGCGGCTTGCTATCGATCCTTGGAAGACTGGGCCTCGGCGTGTTGCTGGCCTGCGCGGCCTTGCCGGTTGCTGCCGCGATCCCGGTTGGCGGGGTCGCGATCGTACACGTCTATCCGCACGATCCGGGCGCCTTCACTGAGGGCCTCTTCTACCTGCACGGCGACCTCTACGAGAGCACCGGCATCCCGGGCCAGTCGAACGTGCGCCGCGTGCGGCTGCAGGACGGCGCGGTGCTGCAATCCCAGACGATCGCGCCCAACCTGTTTGGCGAAGGCATCGTCAACTGGGGCTCGGAGATCGTCAGCCTGACCTGGCAGGACAAGACGGGCTTTCGCTGGGACCTGAAGACGCTGAAGCCCAGGAAGACCTTCCATTACACGGGCGAGGGCTGGGCGCTGACGCAGGACGGGACCCACCTGATCATGAGCGACGGCACCCCGGTGCTGCGCTTCCGCGATCCGGTGAGCTTCAAGGAGGTGCGCCAGCTTGAGGTCACCGCCGACGGCCGCCCGGTCGCCAATCTCAACGAGCTGGAGTGGGTGAAGGGCGAGATCCTGGCCAACATCTGGCAGACCAGGCTGATCGCGCGGATCGATCCGAAGACCGGCAAGGTGAAGGCCTGGATCGACCTCTCGGCCCTGCCGGAGAGCAACGGGACCGGCAATCCGGACGCCGTGCCCAATGGCATCGCCTATGACGCCGAGCACGACCGGCTGTTCGTCACCGGCAAGGACTGGCCGCACCTCTATGAGGTTCGCCTGCTGCCGGCCAAGGGGATCGCCCGTTGAGCGCGGAAGACGCGCCCACGCCCGCGCCGCCGGAAGGCTATGAGCCGTCGACCGGGCGTGGCGGGTTTTCGACCCTGAACGGGCCTTATCTGCATCGGGCGGGCGACGGGCCGCTGATGGAGCAGTGCTTCTATGCCCAGAAGCGCCATGCCAACGGCGTCGGCCTGGTGCACGGGGGCATGCTGTCGGCCTTCATGGATGGCGTGCTGGCCGGCGCGGTCTGGCGCGGAACCCAGCAGCGGGCCGTCACCATCCACCTCTCCATAGACTTCCTGCACATGGCCCGGGTCGGCGACTGGGTGATGGGCGAGGCCAGGCTGACCCGCGCCACCCGCGACGTCGCCTTCGCCGAGGGCCGCGCCTATGTCGGCGGGCACGACGTGGTTCGCTGCTCGGGAATCTTCAAGCTGATGGGCGAGCCGGTCCGCTAGGGCAGTTCATAGCCGGCGGCGGCCTCGGCCTCCAGGGTCCGCTGGACGGCGGGTCGCTGCAGCATCGCGTCGTGCAGGCGCATCAGGTTGGGGAACTCCTCGGCCGGCGGGTTCAGCGAGCCCATGAATCGCCAGAACAGCCGGAACAGGTGGATGTCGGCGATGGAATAGGCATCTCCGACGGCCCAGTCCCTGGCCCCCAGCCGGGCGTCGGCCTGGGCGTAGACCTTGCGGGCGTGGTCCAGCCCCTGGCGGCGGGCCGGATGCACGGTGGCGGCGATGTAGGACATCCAGGAGACCACGCGCGCCTGGCCCTCGGCGTCGTCGGGCAGCAGCCGGGCCTGCGGGTAGGCCTTGGCGAGATAGAACAGGATGCCGGCCACCTCGGTCAGCGGGCGGCCGTCGATCACCAGGGTCGGCGCCTGGCCGAGCGGATTGATCGCCAGATACGCAGGCGTCTTGTTCTCGTTGCGCTTGAAGGACAGGGGCCGGCCCTCGAAGGCCGCGCCGACCTCGAAGAGGGCGATGTGGGGCGCCATCGAGCTGGCGCCGGGCGCGTAATAGAGCGTCAGCATGGCCCAAAGCCTCCCATGATGGCCAACCTAAGTCGGCGGCTTTCGTTGCCCAAAGTGGAAAACGCTTATATCGCATGCCCGCCGGCGCCCTCGGGGTGTAGCGCAGCCTGGTAGCGCATCTGCTTTGGGAGCAGAGGGTCGGAGGTTCAAATCCTCTCGCCCCGACCAGCGTCGGCCAAAGATATTGAGGTCCCAAGTCCATGCTCGCGCGCATCTTCCGTCCGTCCAAGACCGCCATGCAGTCCGGCAAGGCCAAATCGGCCGCCTGGGTGCTGGAGTTCGAGCCGAAGGACGCCAGACGGCAGGATCCGTTGATGGGCTGGACCCAGACGGCGGACACCGAGGGCCAGGTGCGGCTTTCCTTCGAGACCAAGGAAGAGGCGGTCCGCTATGCCGACCAGCACGGCATCGCCTTCCAGCTGATCGACCCCAAGCCCGCGAAACGGATCATCAAGGCCTATGCCGACAACTTCGCGTTCGGCCGCAAGGTCCCGTGGACGCACTGACGCTGAAGCTCAGCGCCCTTAGCTCAACCGGATAGAGCACTCGCCTTCTAAGCGAGCGGTTGCAGGTTCGAGTCCTGCAGGGCGCGCCATTCCGGTCCCAGGCCGCGGCTATGACGGGGCCGGATCCCCGGCCTACTTCTTGTCCGTGGCGCAGGCGGTCTTGATCACCGGGCTGACTTGGAAGGACGTCGGCGGCGGCGGATTGTTGCTGTTGAGGGAGTCGAGCAGCTGGTCGTTCACGAACTGGGTCCGGGCCTGCTTGGTGTGCTCCTCGAAGCAGAACCGCTTCAGTTCCTCCGGAAAGCGCTGCTTCAGCTCCGCCACCACCATGGCGATACAGTCCTTGTCTCGCGCCGCGCAGGCTTTCGTGGGCAAGGGCATGACCGTGACGCCGCTCACCGTCTCGCCGCCGGCCTTCGGTCTGGCGGCCGCGACGTGCGCCGAGGGCGCCTCGGCGCCGGGAATCTGCGTCGGCGGGGGCGCCGGCGTCTGGGCCGCGGCGGCGCCGGCCAGTAGGGCGATCGCGGCGGCGAGCAAGGCTGCTTTCATCCCATTCCTCCTGCGCCGGAAATAGCTCGACAATCAGGCATAGGGATTTCGCTCTGTGTCGAGTGTTACAACCCAGTCGGCGCGGCCCGGCATTTCGGCCAGGATCCAGCGGGTCAGGCGTTCGTAATAGGCCACGAAACGGGCGATCTGGGCGTCGTCCATGCCGCCGCCCTTGGCCCGAAGCTTGGCCTCCTGCTCGGCGCGCCAGCCGGCCACCACGTCGAAGCTCGGAGCCTCCAGCAACACCAGGTCGTGCAGGCGGGCGAACAGCGCCTTGTAGGGCCCGTCGAGCTGGTCGTTGACGTAGTGGCGCCAGATCCCCTTGGGGTCCTCGTCGCGCTCCAGGTCGTTGACCGGCGTGGCCAGCGCCGCCTCACCCTGGCTGACCGCGCCGACGCACCAGCCCTCCAGGAGGATCACGTCCACCGGCGAGGCGACGGTCTGCCAGGTGTTGCGGGGGCTGCGGGTGTCGCTCGCCTTGTCGAAGCGGGGCAGCGCAGCCTTGCCGCGCGTGCGCAGGGCATCCATCGCCGCGCCGGCCATGCCGACGTCATGTGTGCCCGGCGGACCCCGGGTGGCCAACAGCGGATGCACCTCCTTCGCCAGCCGTTGGCGGGCTTCGTGGGTCAGGTAGAAGTCGTCCAGCGACAGCGCCACGGCCTTTAGGCCGCGATCGGCGAGCAGCTGAGCGGTGAACCTGGCCACGGTCGTCTTGCCCGAGCCCTGCGCGCCGCAAAGGCCGATGACCGCGCACCGCTTGCGGTCGATCCGGCGGCGCTGCGCCCGCGCCGCCAGCGGCTCGCAAACCAGCTCGGCGGTGCGGCGGAAGCTTTCCGGCAGCTGCTCTTGCGCGATGAAGCGATCCAGGTCGGCGGCGTTCATCAGGCTCACCCGGCCTTGGCCGCATAGGCCGCGAGGCCGGCTTGCAGGTTCGCGATCAGGTCGGCGGGGTCTTCCAGCCCGATGTGCAGGCGGATCAGGGGACCGCCGTAGTCGGGGTGGAACTTGCGGACCTTGAGCTGGGCGTCGCAGGAGATCGCCAGGCTCTCGAACCCGCCCCAGGAGAAGCCCAGGCCGAACAGGGAAAGCTCGTCCAGGAACGCATCCACCGCCGCCGTCGGCGCGGGCTTCAGCGCAAAGCCGAAGAGGCCGCAGGCGCCGGTGAAGTCGCGCGCCCAAAGCTCGTGACCGCGCGCGCCAGGGAGCGCGGGGTGGAAGACCTCGACGACCTCAGGCCGTTCGCGCAGCCAGGCGGCGACCGCCAAGGCGCTCTCGCCGTGCCGGGCCAGCCGCGTCGGGAGCGTGCGCAGGCCGCGCAGCACCTGATAGGCCTCGTCGCCCGCCACCGCCCAGCCCAGGTTGTGGATGCCGTCGTCCAGTTCACGGGCGAGCTTGGCGCTGTTCACCGCGGCCGAACCCATGAAGACATCGGAATGGCCGGCGACGTACTTGGTGAGCGCCTGCACCGAGATGTCGATCCCGTGGTCCAGGGGCCGGTAGAGATAGCCCGCGCCCCAGGTGTTGTCGGCGACGGTCAGGATGCCCCGCGCCCGGGCCAGCTCGGCGACCCGGGTCATGTCCTGCATCTCGAAGCTGAGCGAGCCCGGCGACTCCATCAGGATCAGGCGCACGGCGTCGGAGGCGCCGCCGACCAGGTCCTCCGGGCTTTGCAGCGGATCGAAATAGCGGACCGAGATCCCGAAGCGCTTCAGGACGTGGTCGCAGAAACGCCGCGTAGGCTTGTAGATCACATCGGTGACCAGCACCTCGTCGCCGGCCTTGAGGATGGCGAGCAAGGCGCCGGTGAGCGCCGCCAGGCCCGATGGATAGAGGGTGACCGCCTTGGCGTTCTCCAACTCCGCCAGGGCGGCCTGCAGGGCGAACTGCGCGGACAGGCCCTGGCGGCCATAGGTCAGCCGGTCGTCGGTCGGATAGAGGCTGGCCGCATCCGGCAACAGGACCGTGGAGCCTTTCTGCACGGCGGGTCCGACCGTCTTGGCCGCGCGCCCGGCGCCATGGCCGGCGCGGATCAGGCGGGTGTCGGTACGCGTGGACTTGGTGGGCATACGGGTTGCGGGGCCTGGGCTTAAGGGGCGAGAGTGCCCGGAGTACGGAAAGTGGCGCACTTAGAGCCCGCGGGTGGCGCTCTTTCAAGTTGGGCTCGTTCGAGGAGCAGGGATGATCCGGCGGCTGGCCGCAGCGATGCTCGCGATCCTGAGCCTGAGCGCCTGCGACGGCGGCTCGAAGCCCGTGCCCACGCCTGTCCCCAGCGTCAAGGACGCCACGAGCCCCGCGACCCACTACAAGGCCACCCCCAGCAAGGTGCTGACCGCGGTGCGCAAGCGCGGCTACGTCGCCTGCGGCGTGAACCCCGGCCTGCCGGGCTTCGCCTATCCGGATTTTCGCGGCCAGTGGCGCGGCTTCGATGTCGACATCTGCCGGGCGGTGGCGGCCGCGGTGCTGGGCGACGCCGACAAGGTGCGCTTCAGCGCGATCAGCGCCCAGGACCGCTTCAGCGCCCTGCAGAAGGGCGAGATCGACCTGCTGTCCCGCAACACCTCCTGGTCGTTTTCGCGCGACACCGGGCTGGGCCTCGACTTCGCCGCCACCACCTATTTCGACGGGCAGGGGTTCCTGGCGCCCAAGGCGCTCGGCCTGGCCAGCGCCCAGGAGCTGTCGGGCGCACGAATCTGCGTCCAGGCGGGCACCGCCAGCGAGGGCAATCTCGCCGACTTCTTCCGCGGCAAGGGCATCGCCTACAAGCCGGTGGTGGTCGCCTCGGAGGCCGAGGCGCGCAAGCTCTATGAGAACGGCGGCTGCGACGCCTTCACCGCCGACATCTCGGCCCTGGCCGGCTCGCGCTCGGTGCTCGCCAATCCGGGCTCGCACGTGATCCTGCCCGACGTGATCTCCAAGGAGCCGCTGGGCCCGGTGGTCCGGCAGAACGACCCGGTCTGGGCCGACATCGTCCGCTGGACGGTCTATGCGGCGATACTGGGCGAGGAGCTGAAGCTCAATTCCAGGAACGTCGACGAGGCCCGGCGAAATTCGCAAAATCCGGAGGTGCGCCGGCTGCTGGGCGCGGAGGGCAGCTATGGAGCGCTCCTCAACCTCAACAAGGATTGGGCCTACCAGGTGATCCGTCAGGTCGGCGCCTATGATGAGATCTTCCAGCGCGACGTGGGTTCGAGTTCGTCACTGAAGCTGGACCGCGGGCTGAACGCACTGTGGAACGCGCCTAAGCCGGGCCTGCTCTACGCGCCGCCTTTCAGATAGGGCTAAGGCCCGGTGACGATGGGCGTATCGGCGCGCCCGGCCCACTCGGTCCAGGAGCCGTCGTAGACCGCCACGTCCTCGCGCCCCAGCCGCGCCAGAGCCAGCGCCAGCACCGAGGCGCTGACGCCGGACCCGCAGGTCGTGACGATGGGGCCGTCGAGATCGGTCCCGGAGGCCTGGAAGGCGGCGCGGAGGTGGGAGGCTGCCTTCATGGTGCCGTCGGGGTTGAGCAGACCGTTCCAGGCGAGGTTGAGGGCTCCAGGCATGTGGCCGCTGCGGAGGCCCGCGCGGGGCTCGGGAACCTCGCCACGGAACCGGGGACCGGCGCGGGCGTCGATCACCTGGGCGTCGTGGGCGGCCAGCGTGGCGCGCATGCCTTCAAGGTCGCGGACGAGACTCGGGTCGAAGGCCGGTTCGAGGGTGGTCGGCGCGGGATGGGGCAGGGCGGTTTCGAGCGGCCGGCCCTCGGCGCGCCACTTCGGCAGGCCGCCGTCCAGCACGAAGACCTCCGGAAAGCCCATGATCCGCAGCGTCCACCAGACCCGCGGGGCGGAGAAGATCCCCTGGCCATCGTAGACGACAGTGATGAGGTCGCGGCGCAGGCCAAGCGCGCCTGCGGCCTGAGCAAAGGCGTCCGGCGCCGGCAGCATGTGCGGCAGGTCGGTGGCGTGGTCGGCGATGTTGTCGATGTCGAAGAAGACCGCGCCCGGGATGTGACTGGCGGCATAGGCGTCGCGGCCGAGCTTGCCGTCGCCGGGCATGAACCAGGTCGCATCGACGATGGCGATCTCGTTGGAGCCGAGGCGCTCGGCCAGCCATCCGGTGGAGACGAGGGGATCGCTCATCACATCCACGGCGGCGTCGGCAGGCCGCGGGCCCGCAGGAACTCGGGGTTGAAGACCTTGGACTGGTACCGCTGGCCGCCGTCGCAGAGCATGGTGACGATGGTCTTGCCGGGGCCGAGGTCGCGCGCCATGCGGATGGCGCCGGCGACATTGATCCCGGTCGAGCCGCCCATCAGCAGCCCCTCGTGCTCCAGGAGTTCGTAGAGCACGGGCAAGAGTTCGCTGTCGGGGATTCGGTAGGCGTGGTCGAGCTTGAGGTCGGCGAAGTTGGCGGTGATGCGGCCCTGGCCGATGCCCTCGGTGAGCGACGTTCCTTCCGCCTTCAGTTCGCCGGTCGTGTAGTAGCTGTAGAGCGCCGAGCCGTCGGGGTCGGCCAGGCCGATGGCGACGGCGGGGTTGCGGACGCGCAGCGCCTGGGCGACGCCGGCCAGGGTGCCGCCCGAACCGATGGCGCAGATGAAGCCGTCGACCTTGCCGCCGGTCTGCTCCCAGATCTCGGGTCCGGTGGTCTGCGCGTGCGCCTCGCGGTTGGCGACGTTGTCGAACTGGTTGGCCCAGAGCGCGCCGGCCGGCTCCTCAGCGTTAAGTTTCTCCGCCAAGCGATGGGAGACCTTCACATAATTCATTTCGTTGGCATAGGGGACCGGATCGACCTCCACCAGTTCGGCGCCATAGAGGCGGATGGCGTCCTTCTTTTCCTGGCTCTGGTTGTTGGGGATGACGATGGTGCAGCGATAGCCCAAGGCCTTGGCGACCATGGCCAGGCCGATGCCGGTGTTGCCGGCCGTCCCCTCGACGATCCGCCCGCCGGGCCGGATCAGGCCCCTGGCCTCGGCGTCGCGGACCATGAACAGCGCCGCGCGGTCCTTGACCGAGGCCCCGGGGTTCATGAACTCGGCCTTGCCGAGGATCTCGCAACCGGTCAGCGCGCTCGCGTGATTGAGCCGGATGAGCGGCGTGGCGCCGATGGCGTCGAGGACGTTGGACGCCACCTTGGCGGGCGCGACGTTGGCGGAGGCTATGTTCATCGCCGCTACTTAAGCGCAGGCGCCGCCCAGCAGAAGAGGCGGAAGCTAGGCTTTCGCGAGCGAAAGCTGCACGACGCTGGTGCGCTCGGTGCGGAAGCCGGCCTCGCAGTAGCTGAGATAGAACTTCCACAGCTTGCGGAACCGCTCGTCGAAACCGAGCGGGCGGATATCATTCCAGGCCGCGTCGAAGCTCTTGTGCCACTGCGCGAGCGTGTCGGCGTAGTCGTGGCCGAAGCGGTCGATTCCGGTCCAGATGAACCCGGCCTTGTCGGTCACCTTCTTCAGCCGCTCTTCCGAGGGCAGCATGCCGCCCGGGAAGACGTACTTCTGGATGAAATCCGCGCGGCTGCGGTACTCGTCGAAATACTGGTCCTTGATCGTGATGATCTGCAGGCCGGCGCGGCCGCCGGGCGCCAGCGCCTCGTGGATCTTGCCGAAGTAGGCCGGCCAGTAGCGTTCTCCCACCGCCTCGAACATCTCGATCGAGGCGACGCGATCGAAGCGGCCGTCGACGTCGCGGTAGTCGATCAGCCTGATGTCGGCGCGTTCGCTCAGGCCCGCCGCGAAGATGCGTTGTTTGGCAAAGGCGTACTGCTCCTCGGAGATGGTGATGCCGGTGACCTTCGCGCCCACCTCCCGGGCGGCGAATTCGGCGAACCCGCCCCAGCCGCAGCCGATCTCCAGGACCGTCTGGCCGGATTGCAGGCCCATGTTCCGGGCGAGCGCCCTGTACTTGGCGGTCTGGGCCTCGCTCAGGGGCTGGCCTGGGTTGTCGAACCTGGCCGACGAATAGGTCATCGTCCGGTCCAGCCACTTGTCGTAGAAGGCGTTCCCCAGGTCGTAGTGGGCGTGGATGTTCTTCTTCGAACCCTGCTTGCTGTTGGGCCGCAGCGCGTGGCGGATGCGGTTGATGGTCCAGGCCAGCGGGTTGCCCATGGTGACATGGTGCTGGCGGTCCCAGTTGGCGGCGAAGACGTAGAGCAGGTCCGGCAGGTCCGGGGTGTCGAACTCGCCGGCCATATAGGCTTCGGCAAAGCCGATATCCCCGGCCGCGAGCGCGCGGCGGATGAAGCGGAAGTCGTGGATGGTCAGCCGGGCGTCGGGGCCGGGTTCGCTGCCGGCGATGTGCAGCTCCTGGCCGGACGGCATGATGAAGGTCATCGACCCGATCGCCCAGTTGCGGGCGATCAGCCGCACAGCGGCGCGGAACACCGCGGGCGCGCCCTTGAGGGCCGGTAAGCTGCGGAAGGCTCGCCGATCCCCGGCGACCGCCGCCAGCGACTCGGTCTGGGCCAAACTCATCCTCGCATCCCCCCGAACGCTAACGGACAAAACATATCACCACTGGTTTCGCGGGCGACAGCCGGCGGATGCCCTAACGATACGACGTAACATGTGGCGTGGACGCGGGTAGCCCGGGATTTCAGACTTGTGAAGGCCCGCCGCGCGCGCCACTTACCCGCGAACGCTCGAACGCTTAAGGACCCCGCATGGCCGTCTTGACCCTGGACCGCTGGAATATGGCCATCGGCGATGGCCAGCCGCTGATGGTCATGGCCGGCATGAACGTGCTGGAGGACGAGGGTCTGGCGCTGGAGATCGCGGCCCATCTGAAGGGCGTCTGCGCGGAATTGGGCCTGCCCTATGTGTTCAAGGCCAGCTTCGACAAGGCCAATCGATCCTCGATCCACAGCTATCGAGGCCCCGGCCTGGAGAAGGGGCTGGCGATCCTGGCCAAGGTGAAGGCCCGGTTCGACGTGCCGATCGTCACCGACCTGCACGAGATCGATCAGGCGCAGGCCGTGGCGGCGGTGTCCGACATCGTGCAGATCCCGGCCTTCCTCTGCCGTCAGACCGACCTGGTGATCGCCGCCGCCAGGGCGACGCTCGCCGCCGGCGGCCTGCTGCATGTGAAGAAGGGCCAGTTCCTGGCGCCCTGGGACTGCAAGAACATCCTCGACAAGGTCCGTGAGGCGACCGGCCGCGACTTCATCATCCTGTGCGAGCGGGGCGTGTCGTTCGGCTACAACAACCTGGTGGTCGACATGCTGGGCATCCAGGAGATGAAGGACCTGGGCGCGCCGGTGACCATCGACGCGACGCACGCGGTGCAGCTGCCGGGCGCGGACCCGCGGAGCAATAGCGCGTCCACCGGCGGGCGGCGGTTCGGCGTGCCGTTGCTGGCCAGGTCGGCGATCGCGGCCGGCGCGAACGGGGTGTTCCTCGAATTCCATCCGGAGCCCGACAAGGCGCTCTGCGACGGCCCGAGTTGCCTGCCGCTGGCTGGGGCCAAGGAGCTCCTGGCGACACTGAAGGCGATCCACGCGGTCGTGCAGCCCGCTTGACCCGGCTCCCAACGCGCCGCACACCCTGACCTCGATGGATCTTTCCGCGCTCCAGCATCTCCTGGGCCTGGCGCCCGGCCGGCGCGTCGCCTGCGTCGGCGACCTGATGGTCGACCGTTTCGTCTACGGCGATGTCAGCCGCGTGTCGCCCGAAGCGCCGGTGCCGGTGCTGGCGCGCTCGCGTGAGCTGATGATGCTGGGCGCGTCCGGCAATGTGGCCCGCAATGTCGCGGCCCTGGGCGGCGAGGTCTCGCTGGTCGGCGTGATCGGCGACGACGCCGAGGGCAAACAGGCCTTGCGGCTGGTGTCGGAGGAGGCGGGCGTCGAGGGCTATCTGGTCACCGATGGCGGACGTCCGACAACGCTGAAGACCCGCTTTGTAGCCGGCGCGCAACAGGTGCTGCGGGTCGACCTGGAGACCAACCGGCCGGTGGACGGCGAGGTGGAACAGCGCCTGGTTCGCACCATCCGCGACGCGGCCAAGGACGCCGGCGCCATCCTGCTCTCCGACTACGGCAAGGGCGTCGTCACCGAGGCAGTGATCGCCGCCTGCCGCGAGGCCGCCGCGGCGTCAGGCGGCAAGCTGGTGGTGGATTCCAAGGCCCGTTCCTTCGCCCACTACGGCGCGGTCGACCTGATCAAGCCCAACGCCGCCGAACTGGCCCACGCCACGGACCTCCCGACCGAGACCGACGACCAGGTGGCCGCCGCGCTCACCCGGGCGCTGGAGCTCTGGGAGGCCAAGGCGATCCTGGTGACCCGCGCGTCAAAGGGCATCTCGTTCGCCGCGCGCGGCGAGCCTGTGCGCCATTTCCCGACCGCGCCGCGCGAGGTGTTCGACGCCTCCGGGGCCGGCGACACGACACTGGCGGCGCTGGGTCTGGCGCTGGCCGCCGAGGTCCCGGTCGAGGACGCCATCGCCTTCGCCCAGCTGGCGTCGGGCGTGGCGGTCGGCAAGGTGGGCACGGCCACCGTTTCGCCCGAGGAGATGGTCGAAGCCGCGCTCTCGGCCCACATGGCCCCGGCCGAGGCCAAGGTCGCCACCGCCCAGCGCATGGCCGACGAGGTCGCCCGCTGGCGCGCCAAGGGCCTGAAGGTGGGCTTTACCAACGGCTGCTTCGACATTCTGCACAAGGGTCACGTGGCCTATTTGTCCCAGGCGCGGGCCTGGTGCGACCGGCTGATCGTCGGCCTGAATTCCGACGACAGCGTGCGCGCCCTGAAGGGCGAGGGCCGGCCGGTCAACGACCTGGAAAGCCGCGCCCTGGTGCTGGCCGGCCTGGGCTCCGTCGACTTGGTCGTGCCGTTCGAAGAGGACACGCCGCTGAAACTGATCGAGGCCGCCCGTCCCGACGTGCTGATCAAGGGCGCCGACTATGCCGAGAGCGAGGTGGTCGGCGGAGACCTGGTCAAAGGCTGGGGCGGCGAGGTGAAGCTGGCGGCGATCGTCGAGGGCTATTCCACCACCGCGGCCATCGCCCGGATGAAGGTCGGCGGCCGATGACCCAGCGCCGCATCGCCTTCGTGACCGGCGGGGCCGGCTTCATCGGCTCGAACATCGTGGCCAGGCTGGCCGAGGACCGCACGCTGGACGTGGTGGTCTGCGACCGCCTGCGCGAGGCGGAGCTTGGCAAGTGGCGCAACATCGCCAAGCACCCGATCGGCGACTTCGTGGCGCCGGAGGACATGTTCGACTGGCTGGAGAAGCGCTGGCGCGACGTGGAGGTGGTGGTCCACATGGCGGCGGTCTCCTCGACCACCGAGCCGGACGCCGACAAAATCGTCCACTCCAACTTCACGCTCAGCCGCGACCTGTTCCGCTGGTGCGCCGACCGCCAGCGGCGGTTCATCTACGCCTCCTCGGCGGCGACCTATGGCGAGGCGGCGCAGGGCTTCGATGACGACAACAGCTATGAGGCGCTGGCGGCCCTGCGGCCGCTGAACACCTACGGCTGGTCCAAGGCGCTGTTCGACCTCTTCGCGGTGCGCCAGGCGGCCCGCGACTACGCCCCGCCGCAATGGGTCGGCCTGAAGTTCTTCAACGTCTATGGGCCCAACGAAGAGCACAAGAAGTCGATGAAGTCGGTGGCGTCGCAGATCTGGCCGCACGTGCGCGACGGTCATGGCGTGCAGCTCTTCAAAAGCTATCGCGAGGGCGTGCCGGACGGCGGCCAGAAGCGCGATTTCGTCTATGTCCGCGACGTGGCCGACATCACCCAGTGGCTGACGGAAAACGAGCAGGTGAACGGGGTCTTCAACCTCGGCTCCGGCCAGGCGCGGACCTTCGAGGACATGGCCCGCGCCGTCTTCGCCGCCGCCGGCAAGAACGCCCAGATCGACTTCACGCCCATGCCGCCGGCGATCCGCGACAAGTACCAGTATTTCACGCAGGCGAAGATGGAGCGGCTGCAGGCCGCCGGCTACGCCAAGCCCATGACGCCGCTGGAAGAAGGAATCGCCGACTACGTTGGCGCCTACCTCAGCCAGCCCGACCCCTACCGCTGACCATGGCGGACGCCCGGCCCCGGTCGTGGCGTTGGCCGGTGATCGGCCTGGGTGGCTTGCTGGTCCTGTTGGCGGTGGCCTTCGTGCTCCTGCGCGGCGACCTGATCCGCGAGCAGCTGGACCCCAAGACCCCCTACCAGACCTACAGGCCGCCGCCCGCGCCGGACTATGCGCAGCCCACGGCCTGGCGCCTGGCGCCCACCCATCCCGAAGCCCCGGCGGCGAGCGATCCGCCCGCAGACGTCTTCTTCGTCTCGCCGACCACCTACGAAGGCGGCCGGCAGTGGAACGACCCGATCGATGACGCCAAGTCCGACCGGCTGTTCCGCCGCGTGATGGCGCCGAACTACGCCGGGCCCTTCGTGCGCGTCGGGCGGATTTTCGCGCCGCGTTACCGCCAGGCCGGCCTCTACAGCCTGCTCACCCTTCGGGACGACGCCAAGGACGCGCGGGCGTTCGCCTATGGCGACGTGGCGCAGGCCTTCCGCTGGTGGCGCGATCATGACGGCGGCCAGCGGCCCTTCCTGATCGTCGGCGTGGAGCAGGGCGGCACGCTCGCCGCGCGGCTGGTGGCCGAGGAGATCGCGCCGAATCCCGGGCTCCGCGCGCGGCTGGCCGGCGCCTATCTGATCGAGACCGTGGTCCCGGCCACCCATCCGGCGCTGGAGCCCTGCGCGCGGCGCGATCAGGCGGGCTGCCTCGCAGCCTGGACCAGCGTTCCGGCCAGCGACATCGACCGCGGCAAGATCCTGTTGTCCAGGGCCCTGGTCTGGGGGCCGAGCGATGAATTGGTGAACCTGCGGGGCCCCGCGCTCTGCTTCAACCCGATCCTGGGCTCCACCACCGACGAGCCGGCGCCGGCGCGGATGCACCTGGGCGCGGCCAACGCCACCGGCCTGGAATGGGGCGCGCGCCCGGCCTTCATGGCGCGCGAGGTCTCGGCCCAGTGCGAGGGCGGCATCCTGCGCGTCTCAGCGCCCAGGTCGGCGTCGCTGCAGCCTTCCGGATCCTGGACCGAACAGCGCATGGCGCCGGGCTTCAACCTCTTCTACGCCGACCTGGAGGCCGACGCGCGGGCCAGGGTCGCCCAACTGTCGCGGCCTTGACCAAGCGCTGAGCCTGACGTCCTCGTAGAGCCGACACGCGAGGGAGACGCGCCATGGCCGAGGTCAACCGTCAGATCGTCCTGGACCGCCTGCCGCAGGGCGACAAGCTGGCGACGGGGCATTTCAGGCTCTCGCAGGCCGCCGTGCCGACGCCGGGCGAGGGCGAGGTGCTGCTGCGCACCCGCTATATCTCGCTCGACGCCGCCAACCGCGCCTGGATGCAGGGCGCGACCTACCGCTCGGCGCTGGAGGGTGGGCAGGTGATGGCCGGCGGCGCGCTCGCCGAGGTCGTCCGGTCGAACGTCGCCCACCTCAAGCCTGGCGACACCATCTTCGCCGACACCGGCTGGCAGGACTTTGCGGTGCTGCCCGGCAAGCGGTTGGAGAAGCTGCCGGTCATGGAACCCGTGACCCACCTGATGAGCGTCTACGGCATCGCCGGGCTCACGGCCTATTTCGGGCTCTTGGAGTGCGGCAAGCCCAAGCCCGGCGAGACCGTCGTGGTCTCGGCTGCGGCGGGCTCGGTGGGCTCGATCGTCGGCCAGATCGCCAAGATCAAGGGCTGCCGCGTGGTCGGCATCGCCGGCGGCGAGGAGAAGGGCCGCTGGCTGGTGGACGAACTCGGGTTCGACGCGGCGGTCGATTACAAGTCGCCGGAGTTCAAGCGCCTGCTGCGCGCCGAGGTCCCGGACGGTGTCGACGTCTATTTCGACAACACCGGCGGCGCGGTCTTCGAAGCCGTGCTGTTCGCCATGAAGAACTTCGGCCGCATCGCCTGTTGCGGGGCGCTGTCGCAATACGACGGCGCGCCGCCGCCGCACGGGCCGCGCGGCATCCCGGGCCTGATCGTCACCAAGCGCCTGACGCTCCGCGGCTTTGTGGTCATGGACTTCGACGACCAGCGCGAGGCGGCGCTGAAGGACCTGCAGGCCTGGGTCGCCTCGGGCCAGCTCAAGGTGCAGGAGGATATCGTCGAGGGCCTTGAGAACACGCCTGCCGCCCTGATCGGCCTGCTGGCCGGCGAGAACCGCGGCAAGCGGATGGTGAAGGTCCGCTAGCCGGCGTCGCGAAGCCCCAGCCCCGCCTTCCAGTCGAACAGTTCCTGCAGCACCTGCAGCGCCCTCCCGCGCTCGCTCTTCAACTCCGGGTCACGTCCCACGATCAGCCGCGCGTCGTCGCCGGCGGCGGCGATCAGGTCGCGGTGCGGGCCCAGCACGTCGGCGAAGACGTAGTCGGGGAAGCCGGACTGCTTGAGGCCCAGCGCATCGCCGCCGCCGCGCAGTTCCAGGTCGGTCTCGGCGATCAGGAAGCCGTCGTCGGTGCGCCTAAGGATATCCAGCCGCTTCTGGGCGGTCTCCGACAGCGGCGGATCGTAGAGCAGGACGCAGGAGCTCTCCTGGCGGCCCCGGCCGACGCGGCCGCGGAGCTGGTGCAGCTGCGCCAGGCCGAAGCGCTCGGCCTGCTCGATGACCATGATGGTGGCGTTGGGCACATTGACGCCGACCTCGACCACCGTGGTGGCGACCAGGACGGAGAGTTTGCCGTCGGCGAACTCAGCCATCACCGCGTCCTTTGCGGCGGGCGGCATCTTGCCGTGGATCAGGCCGACGCTCGGACCGATGGTCTCCTTGAGCTCGGTCGCGCGGGTCTCGGCGGCCTTCAGGTCGATGAGCTCGGATTCCGAGACCAGCGGGCAGATCCAGAAGGCCTGGGCGCCGCCGGCCACCGCCTCGCGCAGCCGCGCCTCCACCTCGGCGACCCGGGTCATCGGCGCAGCGCGGGTGGCGACCGGCGTGCGGCCAGGCGGCTTCTCGTCGATGCGGCTGACGTCGAGGTCGCCATACATAGTCAGTTCAAGCGTGCGCGGGATCGGCGTGGCGGACATCGCCAGCAGGTGGACGGCGTGCCCCTTGGTCTGCAGCCGCTGGCGCTCGTTGACGCCAAAGCGGTGCTGCTCGTCGACCACGGCCAGCTGGAGCTTCTCGAACGCCACGTCGTCCTGGAAGAGGGCGTGAGTGCCGACGGCGACCTTCGCCGCGCCGGACGCCAGCGCCCGCAGCTTCTCCGCCCGGCCCGCGCCCTTGTCGCGGCCGGTCAGCAGGATCACGCCGACGCCATGGTCGGTGAGGGGGCCGGAGATGGTCTCGTAGTGCTGGCGCGCGAGGATTTCGGTCGGCGCCATCAGGGCGCTCTGGCCGCCGCCGGCCGCCACGTCGGCCATGGCGCACATGGCTACCACCGTCTTGCCGGAGCCGACGTCGCCCTGGATCAGCCGGCTCATCCGCTCGCCTGCGGCAAGGTCGGCGCGGATTTCGCCGAGCGCGCGCTCCTGAGCGCCGGTGAAGGCGAAGGGCAGGTCGGCCCGGATCTTGGCGGCGGTTTCGCTGGCGGTGATCCTGGCGGCGGGTTCGCGGCGGCGCTCGGCCTTGCGCTGGGCCATCGCCAGTTGCTGCGCCAGCAGTTCGTCATAGGCGAGGCGGCGCACATGCGGGCTGGTGGGCGCGAGGTCGGCCTCGGTCTCCGGATTGTGCAGCCGGGCCAGCGCCTCGCGCCAGGGCGGGAACCGCTCCTGCCGCAGCCAGGCCGGGTCCTGCCATTCCGGCAACTCGGGCGCCTTCTCCAAGGCCTCCAGCGCGAAGGTCCGCACCCGCCGCGCCGGCAGGCCTTCGGTCGCCGGATAGATCGCCTCCAGCTGGGGGATTTCGTCGCGCTTGTCGGGGGCGACCATATAGTCGGGGTGGACCATCTGGCGGCCGAACTTGTCGTCCTCGACCTTGCCCGAGATGATCCGTTTCGCGCCGAGCGGATGGCGGGTGGCGATCTGGTCCCCGAAGCGGCCGAAGAACACCAGAGTCAGGAAGCCGGTTGCGTCGCTGACCCGGATCTTCAGCGGTTGAGCCGAGGTGCGCGGCTTCTGGATCTCGTCGATGGTGACCTCGAAGGTCATCACCTCGCCGTCCATCGCCGAGGCGAGGGTGGCCGGCGTGCGGCGGACCAGGGAATGCGGGATCAGGAAGGCCACGTCGCGCACGATCGGCCCCGCCAGCTTGGCCAGCAGCGGCGCCACGCGCGGGCCCACGCCTTTCAGCGTGTCCACGGGCGCAAACAGCGGGAACAGAATCTCGGGCCGCATGATTGCAGCATAGCCGACCGGCGCCCAATCCTTGGCTAGTAAAGGGGCGCCGCGCGCTCTATATCCGCGACCTCTTCATGACTGACACGGACGACGCCCGGCTGAAAAAGCTGAGGTTCCGGGCATGGCGCCGGGGCTTCAGGGAAGCGGACCTCATTCTGGGGCCGTTCGCGGACAGGCACGTCCCGAGCTTCACCGCCGCCGAGCTCGACTGGTTCGAGGCCCTGCTGGATGAGGCCGACCAGGACGTCTACGCCTGGATCATCGGCACGCTTCCGACACCGACGGCCTACGACACCGACACCATGAACCAGATCAAGGCCTTCCGGCTGGAAGTTCATGTCGCACGAGGCGACGACATTGGCGGCTGATGGCTCCCGACCGGTGAGCGCGGCCGAGATGCGCCGCGTCGCCGACGATCCCGGCCGCCTGGACCTGGTCGGCGCGCCGGAGGGCTTCGACGCCCTGGTGATGGCCGACATCGTGCGGTCCCGCAAAGGCCTGACGGTGTTCGTCGCCCGCGACGGGACGAGGCTTTCGGCCTTCGCCGACGCTTTCCGCTTTTTCGCGCCTGAGGTCGAGGTCCTGACCTTCCCGGCCTGGGACTGCCTGCCCTACGACCGGATCGGGCCCTCGGCGGGGATCGCGGCCCAGCGGATGACGACGCTCTCGCGGCTTTGCGAGGCGCCGGACGAAAAGACACCCAGGCTGCTCGTCACCACCGTGCCGTCGCTCGTTCAGCGCGTCCCGCCGCAGGCCTCGGTGAAGCGGGCCAGCTATGCGGCGCGCACCGGCAATCTGGTCGAGATCTCCGACCTGGAAACCTATTTCGCGATCAACGGCTATCAGCGCGCCTCGACGGTCTCGGAGAAGGGCGAATTCGCCATCCGCGGCGGGGTGATCGATGTCTTCCCGCCCTCGGCCGACGAGCCGGTGCGCCTGGACCTGTTCGGCGACACCCTGGAATCCATCCGCGCCTTCGACCCCGAGACGCAGCGGTCAACGAAACAACTGAAAGACGTCAGCCTGTTGCCGGTCAGCGAGGTGCTGCTCGACAAGGATGCGGTCTCGCGGTTCCGGGCTGGCTATCTGGAGACCTTCGGCGCGGCCGGCGACGACCCGCTCTACGCCACCGTCTCCGAAGGCGGCCGCCGCGCCGGCATGGAGCACTGGCTGCCACTGTTCTATCCGCAGATGGCGACCCTGTTCGACTATCTGCCGCCGGGCGCCGCGATCGCGCTGGACCACCTGTCGCGGGAGGCGCGGGACGAACGCCTGGCGCTGATCGCCGACGCCTATGACGCCCGTTCGCAGGTCGAACGGCGCGTGCACTATCACCCGCTGGAACCGCACCGGCTCTACCTGACCGCCGACGAGTGGCAGGCGCAGCTCGCCAGGCGGGCCACGCGGCGGTTCTCGTCCTTCAACGAGGCCGAGGGCGACACGGTCATCGACATGGGGGCCAGGGCAGGGCGCAGCTTCGCGCCGGAGCGCCAGAAGGACAGCGTCAACCTGTTCGAGGCCACCGCCCATCACGCCCAGGCGCTGGCGGCCGGCGGTAAGCGGGTGCTGTTCGCCTCCTGGTCGGAGGGGTCGTCCGACCGCCTGGGCTCGATGCTGGCCGATCACGGCCTGAAGGACGTTCCCTTCGCGCCCTATTGGGACGCGGCCAAGGCGGCGAGTCCGAAGACGCCGCAGCGCGTCGTCCTGCCGCTGGAGGCCGGGTTCGAGACCGATGCTCTGGCGGTCATCTCCGAGACCGACATCCTGGGCGACCGGCTGGCGCGGCCGAGGCGCCGGCGCCGCGCGTCCAACTTCCTGGCCGAGGCTTCCGGGCTGACGCCGGGCGATCTGGTGGTGCACATCGACCACGGCATCGGTCGCTACGACGGGCTGAAGACGCTCGATGTCCAGGGCGCGCCGCACGACTGCCTGGAGCTGCAGTACGGCGGCGACAGCAAGCTCTACCTGCCGGTGGAGAACATCGACCTGCTCACCCGCTACGGCGCGGAGTCGGAGGGCGTGATCCTCGACCGGCTGGGCGGCGCCGCCTGGCAGGGCCGTAAGGCGCGCGCCAAGGAGCGGCTGCGCGAGATGGCCGAGGGCCTGATCCGCATCGCCGCCGAGCGGGCGACCAAGACGACCGACCCGATGGACCCGCCGCACGGGGTGTTCGACGAGTTCTGCGCGCGGTTCCCCTACGAGGAGACCGAGGACCAACTAATCGCCATCGGCGACGTGTTGGAGGACCTGACCGCCGGCAAGCCAATGGACCGGCTGATCTGCGGCGACGTCGGCTTCGGCAAGACCGAGGTGGCGCTGCGTGCCGCTTTCGTGGTCGCCATGTGCGGCCAGCAAGTAGCCATCGTCGCGCCGACGACCCTGCTCGCCCGCCAGCACTTCAAGACCTTCAGCGAGCGCTTCGAGGGCTGGCCGGTGAAGGTGCGCCGCCTCTCGCGCTTGGTGCCGGCCAGGGAGGCCGCCGAGACCCGCGAGGCGCTGAAGAACGGCGAGGTGGAGATCATCGTCGGCACCCACGCGGTGCTTTCGAAGCAGGTGGGCTTCCGCAATCTCGGCCTGGTGATCGTCGACGAGGAGCAGCACTTCGGGGTCAAGCACAAGGAGAAGCTCAAGGAGCTTCGCGCCGACGTGCACATGCTGACGCTGACCGCCACGCCGATCCCGCGCACCCTGCAGATGTCGCTCTCCGGCATCCGGGAAATGTCGATCATCGCCACCCCGCCGGTCGACCGCCTGGCGGTGCGCACCTACATCACGCCCTGGGACCCGGTCGTGGTCCGCGAGGCCCTGCTGCGCGAAAAGTACCGCGGCGGCCAGGCCTATTACGTGGCCCCGCGCATCTCCGACCTGCCGGAACTGACCCGTTTCCTGCGCGAGCAGGTGCCGGAGGTGAAGTTCGTGGTCGGCCACGGCCAGATGGCGCCGACCCAGCTCGAGGAGGTGATGAGCGCTTTCTACGACGGCCAGTACGACGTCCTGCTGTCGACGACGATCGTCGAGAGCGGCCTGGATATCCCGACCGCCAACACCCTGATCATTCACCGCGCCGACATGTTCGGCCTCTCCCAGCTTTATCAGCTACGCGGCCGGGTCGGGCGGGCCAAGAGCCGCGCCTACGCCTACATGACCACGCCCGCGGAGAAGCAGATCACGCTCTCGGCCGAGCGGCGGCTGAAGGTGCTGCAGTCGCTGGACAGCCTCGGCGCCGGCTTCCAGCTCGCCAGCCACGACCTGGATATCCGCGGCGGCGGCAACCTGCTCGGCGAGGAACAGTCCGGCCACATCCGCGAGATCGGCGTCGAACTCTACCAGCAGATGCTGGAGGACGCGGTCAACGAGCTGAAGACCCGCGCCGGCCAGGAGGGCCTGGACAACGACCGGGGCTGGTCGCCGCAGATCAACACCGGCGCGGCCGTGCTGATCCCGGAAGACTATGTGCCGGACCTCAACGTGCGCCTGTCGCTTTATCGCCGCCTGTCGGACGCCGAGAAGGCGCAGGACCGCGAGGCGCTCGCCGCCGAGCTGATCGACCGCTTCGGCCCCTTGCCGCCGGAGGCTGGCCAACTGCTGAAGGTCGTGGCCATCAAGGGTCTCTGCCGCGAGGCCAATGTCGCCAAGATCGATGTCGGGCCGAAGGGCGCTGTCGTCAGCTTCCGCAACGACGACTTCAAGAACCCGGGCGCGCTCATTGAGTTCGTCGCGAAAAACCAGGTCGCCTGGCGGGTGCGGCCCGACAACAAGGTCGTGGTCAAGGGCGAGTGGGAGACTCCCGAGCAGCGGCTCAACGCCGCCGAGCGGGTACTGAGCGAACTGGCCCGGCTCGCGGCCTAGATCGGCCGTGGACGGATTGTCGCAATCGCGTTTCGGATCACGGCGTTAAATCAATCTACAAAGCTTAGCCGGCATTACGGGGAAGTCCTCGGGGGCCCTTCGTTTGCAACTGCGATTGAAGTCACTGTCGCTGTCTCAAAAGCTGCTGGGCGGGCTGCTGGCGATCTCGCTCGCCTTCACCGCGACCGGCGCTGTGGCGGCCTATGTGATGTTCCGCGACCGGGCCGAGCAGATGCGGGTCGATGACCTGTCGCTCTATGTGAAGCAACGGACCAAGTCCGAGCAGGCGATGTTCGACCAGCTGCGCGGCGAGCACCGCTCGGCCTCCCAAGCCCTGATCGAACGCTACGACCACACCGATCCGAAGCAGGCGGTGCGCGACTTCGACCGGCTCTTCCCGCTGCAGGCCGACGGCACGCGGCGAAGCATCCCGGAGCTGTCGACAGGCCTCGCGTCAGGCGGCGACCGGCTCTATGGCCTGACCTCGTTCATGGGCAAGGGCGCGGCGGTCAGCGACGAAGACAAACGCCTGATGATGGCGGTGACCTACGTGGTGCGCTCCACCGGCGAGGCGGACCGCGCGACCTTCGGCAACTTCTATTTCGTGTCCCCGTCGAACCGCATGGTGATGTTCGCGCCGGACCTGCCGGACAAGATATCGTTCTACAACCACGATGCGCCGGCGAGCCTGGATCTGGCGACCAAGGAATTCCTGACCATGAGCCTGCCGGGCGCGGCCGCCGAGGGCGCCACCGGCTGCACCAAGCTGACCCCGCTGCTCACCGACCGCACGCACAAGTCGATGGTCTCGGCCTGCGTGACACCGGTCTATCTGCATGGCCGCTATGTCGGGGCCTGGGCCGACACTATGCAGATGGGCTCGCACTTCCTATCGGCCATGCGCGAGACCCTGCCGGGCGCCACCAACCTGATCATCGACGAGCAGGGCTCGCTGATCGCCTATCCGGGCTTCGTGACCTCGAAATACGTCACCGCGCCGGCGATCCACACCTATGAGACGAAGCTGGGCCTGCGCGAGGTGGCCAAGCAGATCCGCGCGCAGCATCGCGAATTCGGCGTGGTCGACAGCCCCGACGGTCAGAACCTGATGGCCTATGGCCACATCGACGCCCGCTGGTACTTCCTGATGAGCCTGCCCAAGGCCGAGGTGACCCGCGCGGCGACTCAGTCGGCGCTGCCGCTACTGGCCATCGGGCTCCTGGGCGCGCTGGCGCAGGCGGCCCTGATCCTGGCCTGGGTGCGCAGTCTTTTCGTGCGGCCTCTGGAGCGGCTGGCCGCCGATGCCGCCGGGACCGGCGATCCCGACGACGCGTCTGCGGCCCTGGAGAGCCGGGCCGACGAGATCGGCGATCTGGCCCGGGCGCTGGCCGCCGAGCGCGACCGCTCGCACGAACTGACCACGGGCCTCGAGGACCGGGTGCGCGAGCGGACCGCCGAACTGCATCAGGCCAATCAGGCCAAGTCCTCGTTCCTCGCCACCATGAGCCACGAGCTGCGCACGCCGCTGAACGGTGTCGTGGCGCTGTCGCACCTGCTGGCCGAGCGGCAAACCACGCCTGAGGACAAGGAGATGGCCGCGCTGATCATCTCCTCCGGGCGACTGCTGGAGCAGGTGCTGACCGACATTCTCGACTTCTCGAAGATCGAGGCCGGCCAGCTGTCGCTGGACGAGGCGCCGTTCGACCTGCAGGTCTGCGTGCGCCGCGTGGCCGAGCTGCACCGCGCCGCCGCCGAGGCCAAGGGCCTGACCCTGCGCTGGCGCGTGGACGAGAGCGCGGCCGGGGGGGTCCATGGCGACGAGCTGCGGATCACCCAGATCCTCTCCAACTTCCTCTCCAATGCGGTGAAGTTCACCGACAGCGGCGAGGTCGCGCTTGAAGTGAGCCGCAACGCCGATGGCGTGCTGTTCGCGGTGCGCGACAGTGGCATCGGCTTCTCGCCCGACGTCGGCCAGCGGCTGTTCCAGCGTTTCGAGCAGGCGGACGTCTCGATCACCCGGCGGTTCGGCGGGACGGGGCTGGGCCTGGCGATCTGCGCCTCGCTTTCGCAGTTGATGCAGGGCCGCGTCTGGGCGGAATCCCAGCCGGGCGTCGGCTCAGCCTTCTTCGCCCAACTGGCCTTGCCGGCCGTCTGCCTGTTGTCGGAGGACGCGCAGGAGCCGGAGGACGATGCCGGCGCGGCGCTCGCCGGCTGCCGCGTGCTGTTGGCCGAGGACCATCCCGTCAACCAGCGGGTCGTGGCCCTGATCCTGGAGCCGCTGGGCGTCGATCTGATCATCGTCGGCGATGGCAAGGAGGCGATCGAGGCCGAGGCGGCCGGGCGCTATGACCTGATCCTGATGGACCTGCACATGCCCAACGTCGACGGCCTGACCGCGACGCAGACGATCCGCGCCGCCGAAGCCGAGCGTGGCGCGGGACGGACGCCGATCGTCGCCCTGACCGCCGATGCGCTCGCCGAGCACGTGGTCGCCTCACGCGCCGCGGGCGCGGACTTCCACCTCGCCAAGCCGATCAAGCCGGACGCCCTGGTGGATGCGTTGATCGAGATCCTCACGTCGCGCGACGAAGCGCCAGCGGCCGCCCGCAGCGCCTGATCTAAGACGGCGATCCGCCGGCGCCGGCTTCGTTGAGCAGGCGATTGGCGCGGATGTAGATTTCCAGCCGCTGGGCGCAGACCAGACCAACCGACATCACCAGGAGCGCGTCGGCGACCGGCGCGGCCCATTCGCCGAGCGCGCCGCCAGTGGCGTAGGTGCGCACCGCGGTGCGGATCACCAGAATGCCCAGGATCACCACCATGCCGAGCGGCGAGGCGCGGCTGGTCAGTTCATGGGTGGCCGGGTCGATGGTGATGCTGGTGAAGCGGGCGCGCCACCAGCCCAGCAGGGCGCCCGCGATGACGCCGGCGATGTCGAGCCCGATGTTGAGGGGCGTCAGCGCAAAACCAGCGCCGCCGCGCGCCACAGACGCCCGGCTTTCGGCCCAAAGCGCCACGCCGATCATCGCCACGATGATCACCGGCGCGATCCACATCGCCTCGATCCGCAGGCGCCGCGCGCGGGAATTGCGCAGGATCACCACCGCCATGGCGATGGCGATCGGGATCAGCGTCGCCCAGGGCGACCCATTCGCGGACGTGGGAGGCATTCAGCTCGCCTTCAGGCCATGAGCGTGCGCCGCAGCTTCCTCCAGCGCGCGTCCGGCGGTTTCGGCGGAGGTCACCGGGGCCACACCCAGGTCGAACTCCACCACGAACGGTGTGTTGCCCTCGCCGGCCTCGAAGGCCGTACAGCCGATGACCGCGGCGATCCGCTCGCCGGCAAGGCGCCCGTTGGCGCCGGGCGTGTTGGGGAGCGCGAGCGCGAAGACCTCGGGGCCCAGGCGGGCTGCGGTGTCCTCGACGCGCACCAGCCGGCCGATCATCGAGCCGATCTGCGGAATGGCGCGGTCGAGCCAGCCGCCGGCCCGGGCGGCCTTCAGCTCCGGTTTGTCGGCGACCTTCAGCACGCAGACGCTGAGCGCGCGGTTGCGGAGCTTGGCGGCCTGGGCCAGGCGGCCAAGATGGGCGGCGAACATCTCGCGGGTGAAGAGGCCGGTGGCCGCGTCCATCAGGCCGGACGTGCGCGCCTGCTCCAGCGCCGCGCGCACGCCCATCTGGCGGCGGTAGCTGCGGGCCAGCTCGACGATCCGCCGGGCGGTTTCACTTTCCGGAGTCTCGGGCGAGGCCACATCCGACAGGCCGCGGTGGAAGGCCTCCGATGTCGTGACGTAGGTTTCCTTGCGCATGTAGAGCAGGGCAGGCGTGTGATAGAGGCGGGTGTTGCGCCGCAGGCCCGCGGCGATGGAAAGCGCCTCCTGCGGATTGTCGCCGGCCCACAGCACCACGGCGTCGAAGATCCGCTCATGCAGGTAGTCGAAGGCGGTGTAGGCGGTGAAGGCGCCCACCACGTCGGCGCCATTGCGCAGCAGCGCATTGTTGAGCGCCAGGAACTGCGGCGCGGGCTCGCCGATGGCCAGCACGCGGTAGGGGCTGACGTCGGTTTCCGGCGGGTCGAACTTGCGGCCGACCTCCGCGAAGGTCTCGCTCCGCAGCTCGAACTCCTCCTCGGCCACCGCGGTGCGCACCAGGGTCTCCAGCCGCATGGCCGCCTGGGCCGGATGCAGCGGGGCGGCGAGCGTCACGTCGAAGCCGTAGGTCTCCAGAATCGGGTCGGGGTCGCCGATCGCGATGACCGGCAGCTTGCGTGGCGCGCAGGCAGCCTTCAGCCGCCGTGCGAGACCCAGCGCCTCTTCGCCGACACCGCGCAGGTCGATGATCGCGCCCTCGATCTGCAGGTCGGCGATGGCGGTGACGGCGGCGAAGCGGCCGCGCGCAGTGATGGTCTTCCAGCCAAGCCGGTCCAAACCCTCGGCGAGCGGACCCGCCAAGGTGTCGTCGCGGGCGACGATCAGGATGCGTGCCTGAACGCTCGACGACATCTAATTCCTTCCTATGAAACCGACTTGGCCCGAAAACAGGCCCCGAACCAGGACTCGGCGCCGCAAGATAGACGGACACCGTAGGATGCGACAGGTCAGGAAAGGTTAAGGGGGTTGAATATGGGCGCAAGTCTGCAAGGTCAGGTTGCAGTTGTCACCGGTGCGTCAGCCGGCCTAGGCGCCCATTTCGCCCGGGTCCTGGCGTCGGAAGGCGCCGCTGTGGCCCTGACCGCGCGCCGCCTGGACAAGGTCGAAGCCCTTGCCGCTGAACTGACCTCGCAGGGCCATCGCGCCATCGGCCTGCGGCTGGATGTCGCGGACGCGAAGAGCATCGCGCCGGCCTTCGACGCGATCCAGGCGGCGCTGGGGCCGATCTCGATCCTGATCAACAACGCCGGCGTCGGCGGTGACGGCATGGCGCTCGACATGACTATCGAGAAGTTCGACGAGACCTTCGACATCAATGTGCGCGGCGTCTATTTCGCCGCCCAGGCGGCGGCCAGGTTGATGCTGGACTCCGGCGTCGCGGAGCGCGGGGATGCGCGGATCGTCAACATCGGCTCGGTGGCGGGCCAGACCAACCTGCCGGGGCTGTCGGCCTACTGCGCCTCGAAGGCGGCGGTGGCGATGATGACCCGGGTTATGGCCCGCGAGTGGGCCCGGCGCGGGATCGCGGTCAACGCCATCGGTCCGGGCTATATCCTGAGCGGCATCAACGATGAGTGGTTCGAGACCGAAGGCGGCGCGGCGCAACTGAAGCGTTTCCCGCGCCGGCGGTTGATGCAGGAGAGCGACCTGGACGCGGCCCTGCTGATGCTGGCGGGGCCAGCGGGCAAGGCGATCACCGGCAGCCTGTTCATCATCGACGACGGTCAGACCCTGCCGGGCGGCGGCTAGGCCACTTGGCTTACCCCCACTTGGCTTACTGAGGGGCAGGGCGCTTTACTTGCACGTAAGCCATAGGGAGTGACGACGATGCGCCAGGGACCGCTGACCGGGCTGAAGGTGGTGGAGTTCGCCGGGATCGGACCTGGTCCGTTCTGCGGCATGCTGCTCTCGGATCTTGGCGCGGACGTGGTGCGGATCGATCGCAAGGGTGGTGGCCGCGGCGGCGCGCCGACCGACATCACGTCCCGCGGCCGCCGCTCGGTCGCCCTGGACCTGAAGCAGCCCGAGGCTATCGAGGCCTGCCTGAAGCTGATGGAAAGGGCGGACGCGATCCTGGAAGGCTTCCGGCCGGGCGTCATGGAGCGGCTGGGCCTGGGCCCCGACGTCGCCCTGAAGCGCAATCCGAAGCTGGTGTTCGGCCGCATGACCGGCTGGGGCCAGACCGGCCCCTACGCCAACGCCGCCGGCCACGACATGAACTACATCGCCATCACCGGCGCCCTGCACGCCATCGGCACGGACGACAAGCCTGTGCCGCCGCTGAACCTGGTGGGCGATTTCGGCGGCGGGGCGCTCTATCTGGCGTTCGGCCTGCTGGCCGGCGTGATCCAGGCTCGCGAGACCGGCAAGGGTCAGGTGATTGACTGCGCCATGAGCGACGGCGCGGCCTCGTTGATGGCCATGTTCTACGGCTTCAAGGCGTCAGGCATGTGGCAGGAGACCCGGCGCTCCAACCTACTCGACGGCGGCGCTCACTTCTACGACACCTACCAGTGCGCAGACGGCAAATGGATATCCATCGGCTCCATCGAGCCGCAGTTCTATGCGCTCCTGCTGGAGAAGACCGGGATCGCCGATCCGGCGTTCGCCCGCCAGATGGACCGCTCGGCTTGGCCGCAGCTGCGCGAGAAGCTCGCCGCTAAGATCGCCGGCAAGACTCAGGCGCAGTGGTGCGAGATCATGGATGGCACCGACGTCTGTTTCGCGCCGGTCCTGGACCTTGGCGAGGCGCCCAAACATCCGCACAACGCCGCGCGCCAGACCTTCGTCGAGATCGCCGGGGTCGTGCAGCCCGCGCCCGCGCCGCGCTTCTCCGCCACGCCCGGCGCGATCCAGGGGCCGCCCCCGGCGATCGGGGCGCACAACAGCGAGGCCCTGCTGGATTGGGGCTTCTCAAAGGGTGAGGTCGACGCGCTGAACGGCGCGAGCGCTCCGGCCGCGGCGCCTGTTTCCTGAAGGTCCCGTTCAGGTTGGGTTCAGCCGCCGGGTCACAATCTTGCGCGAGGTTGTTCGTCGCGCTCTCCCGTCCCTCGAAGCGGCGAACGATCTGATGGAACGACACGCCCATCGGCGGCCCGCCACCCTCACCGGTGGCGGGCCGTTTCCATTTGAGCCTCATCTGGCGCCGAAGCTCTACTGTAACGCAAAGCTTTTGTCGCCTATCCGACTTACATTGAATGAGTAAGGGGAGGGCGAGCGCACGCGTTGCAGCAGAAAGCGTGGCCATAACAAAGTAGGGCAGATCCCCGATACTGAAAAAATTTCAAATAGGGCGGAACTGTGCCGGGCGATCTCAGTTTCTAGGTCAGCTGACCCGCGCCACTAACGGCTTCGGTGCAGATGATGTGACCTCAGAAGGGCTGGGCCTATGAACATTCGAAGCAAACTCGGCGTGGCGACGGTTGCCGCGGCCTTGGCGTTCGCCGGCGCCGCGAGCGCGGCGACCTTTATCGACACCTGGACAACCAACACCACGACGGGGGCGATCTCCGTTGTAATCGGCGACACCGGCCTCGGCGTCGCCGGGGGCAGCTCATCGAGCCAGGGCGTTTCGACCCAGTCCTACAATCCGTCGACGACCGATTTCACCGACACCTTCAACTTTACGCTGCCGACCGGCACCGTGGGTTCGTCCGTGACGTCGAGCGACACGAAGAACAACCTTGTGTTCACTGGCTTCACGTTCAACGGCGTGAGCGGGATGATCGGGCCGACGCCGGCGGGTCTCCCGAGTGCGGGCATCACGGCGCAGTTCGTGACCTCGGGCCATCAGCAAGAGCTGATCGTGAAGGGTTCGGGCGGTCCCGCGGCGTCGTTCGGCGGCACGGTGAACTTCGCGCCGATCGCGGGCGGGGTGCCGGAACCGGCTTCCTGGGCGCTGATGATCATCGGCTTCGGCAGCGCCGGCGCTCTGCTGCGCCGCCGCCGCTCGATGCTCGTCGCCGCCTAACCTTCGGCGACCGATCAGACGTCAGGCGCCGCCATCTTCGGCAGATGGCGGCGTCCTGCGTTTCCAGGGAAGGTTCAGGCCGGCGCCCTGGGCGCCTTGCTGGCCTGCTCGTCGCGCCATCCTTGTTCCTGGGCGATCAGTTCCGGCGAGGCGACCTCGGCGAAGTCTTCCGGCTCCATGAACGGCCGGAGCTCGAGATTGAATTCCCGGTCGCCATCCGTCGGCGCCTTCCGCGCCCAGTCGATGGCCTCCTGCAGCGACGCCACCTGCCAGATCCAATAGCCGCCCAGCAGCTCCTTGGTTTCGGTGAAGGGGCCGTCGGTGACGGTGGCTTGGCCCCGGCGCAGGCTGACGCGCGCGCCGCGGGCGCTTGGGGCGAGGCCGCCCGCGTCGAGCATGACGCCCGCGGCGATCAGTTCGTCGTTATAGGCGCCCATTCGCGCGATGTACTCGGGCGTCGGCAGGCCGCCGGCCTCCGAGTCCTGGTTGGCCTTCACGATCACCATGACCCGCATTGCTCTCGCTCCATCCGTTCGCTGGCGTGGGCGCTTCGCCCGGCTTCTGCCTGTAACGACGAACCATGGCGCCCGCACCCGACAGATCGAACGGAATTGTTGCACGCCGCGCCTTGCGAACGGCGCCATTCCTCAGCACCTTCCGCCCGATGACGGCCATCCGGATCATGTCGCGACTGCGGGCCGTTCCTTGGGACCCACGGCTGTGGGTGCTTACGCTCTGGCGGGCGCTGGCGCGGCTCTGGGGCCGCGACGTGATGCTCTACACCGGCGGCGTCTCGTTCTTCAGCCTGCTGGCGATCTTCCCGGCGCTGGCGATCCTGGTGACCCTCTACAGCCTGCTGTCGAGCCCCTTGCAGGCCGAGCGCGAGGGCGAGCTGCTGGCCCTGGTGATTCCCGAGGGCGCGCGCAGCATCGTGCAGCAGGAGCTGGTGCGCCTGGCCCACGCCCCGCACGTGGCGATGACCGCCCAGGGCGCGTTTGCCGTGCTGATCGGCCTTTACGCCTCGCACCGCGGGTTCAAGGCCATGCTGGCGGGATTGTCGTTCATCCATGATGAGGACGAGCCACGCGGCTTCGTCGGCTTCAACGTCATGGCCCTGGTGGTGCTGGTGGCGACCTTCGCCCTGCTGGGATTCGTCTCGGCGCTGTTCTTCGGCCTGCGGGTGATGGGCGCGGCGTTCGACCTGCGGCCGTTGCGCGGCGTCTCCTGGCTCTACAGCGAATGGACCTGGGCGACCGGCCTGATGACGCTCGGCATGAGCCTAATCTACCGCTGGGCCATGTCCAGCCGGCCGGTGGACTGGCGGGCCTCGCTGGCCGGCGGGTTCAGCGCCGCGGTGCTCTGCCTGTTCGCGTCCTGGGCCATCGCCTTCTACGTCGAGCAGATCGCCAGCCTTGGCGCGACCTATGGCTCGATCGCCACCGTGGTGGTCTTCCTGATCTGGCTTTCCTGGAACGTGAACGCGATCTTCTTCGGCGGCGCGCTGGCGACCGAGATCGAACTGGCGATCGACGAACATGCCGGCCGCCCGGCGCTGGCGGACCAGCGCGGCGAGCGGCCTATCGCTTCACAACCAGAAAGCTGAAACCGACCTCCAGATCGCGCCGGTTCAGGATCTCGGCGCCGATCTCGGCGGTGAAGTGCGGCACGTCGATCCGCGCCATCGGATCGTCCGCCAGCAGCCGCACGACGGTCCCGGCCGGCGCGGCCTCCAGCGCCTTGCGCAGCCGCAGCGTCGGCACCGGGCAGCGATGCCCGCGGGCGTCGACGAGGATTTCAGGCGGATGGTCCGGCGAGGCCATGGGCGCGGCATACAACGCCGGCGCCCTGCGCCCAAGCCGAACGAAAAAGGGCCGGTCCGCGGAACGGACCGGCCCCTGATCTGGCGCCGCGCGGCCTACTTCGGCGGCGTGGTCGTGGTGGTGGTCGACTTGGTCGTCGTGGTCGGCGGCGTGGTCGGGGCGGTCCCCTGCGAGCCGTCCGGATTGGTCGTGGTCGTGGTGCCAGGCGTGCCGGGCGCCGGGGCGGCGGACGGATCGGTCGCCGGCGGGGTGGAGGTGGCGGCCGAGGCGTCCGTCGAGGTCGACGTCGTGCTCGTGGTCGTGGAAGCGTCCGGCGAGTCGGCCTTCTTGGTGCAGGCGCCCAGGGCGAAGCTGGAGGCGGCGAGCACCGCAGCGGTTGCGATCAGGCTCGAACGCCAGGTGATGGATGTCATGGAGTGGCTCCCTCGGGAAAAAGACCAGGTGAGACCCTTCAACCGCTACCGCGCCGGCTTGTTCCCGAAAAAGTGAAAGAACCTTATTCGCGGGGCGGCGCGCCGCTCGCCACGGCCCCGGGCGCGACCGCCGCGCCGGCTCCAGAGCCGCCAGCCGCGCCGCCAACCGCGCCGGCGCCGCTCGGGCCGAGCACGCCGCCCACCGGCGTGACGGCGCCGCGGGCGCTGGCGTTGGTCGCGCCGGCCGCGGCGGGGACCGCCCCGCTCGTCGTGGCGGCCGCGACGCCGGTTCCCGAGCTGGTCAGCCCCTGACGGGCTGCGACGCCGGGCGCCAGGCCGCCGGCCAGGCCCACGCCCGGACTGGCCGGGGTCGTGCCGTTCGAATTGGCCGGCGGCGAGACGGCCGCGGTCTGGCCAAGGTCGCTGGCGCCGCCGGCGCTGGGAACCTGGGTGGCGCCGCCCGCCGTGGCCGGGCTGAGCGCGCCGGCGACCACGTCGCCGCCGGTGTTCGCCGGCCCCGTGACCGTCGTGGAGGTGGTTGTCGTCGTGGCGGCGACATCGTCCTTCTTCGAGCAGCCGGCGCTCAACAGGCCGGCGGCGCAGATCGCGGCGATCGAGGCCGCCAGGGCCGGTCGCAGGGGTCGCAGGGTCATGAAGTCTCCGTTTGCTCTGGACGTCAGCCGGTCCGCAGGACCGGGACGCGGCGGCGTTCCGCGTTCACCAGGCTCCAGCCCTCGCGGGTGAGCACGAAGGCGTGCGGCGAACCTCGCCAGCCGTTGGCGACGGCCACGCCGCCGGCCCGCTGCAGCAGCTTGCGGCCGCAGAGCCGAAGGCACACGCCCATCACCCCCGGATCGCTGTCGAACAGCGGCGCGCGCAGGGCGGTCAACAGGATGTTGCGCTCGTCCGGGTTGAGGTCTTGCGGCTCGCTCATGCTGGCGTAACGCCGATCGGGCGTCTCTGTTGCGCAAGCGGCGCCATAAGCCGCCCCGCCGGCCGGTTCTGGGCCTTCACAACCGCGTGCGAATGGGAAAGGGTCGCGCCGCCAAATCAAGCCTGAGAGGATCCTAAATGAAGACCCGTGCCGCCGTTGCGTTCGAGGCCAAGCGGCCGCTGGAAATCGTCGAACTGGACCTGGAGGGGCCCAAGGCCGGCGAGGTGCTGGTGGAGATCAAGGCGACGGGGATCTGCCACACCGACGCCTACACCCTGGACGGCCTGGATTCGGAGGGCCTGTTCCCCGCGATCCTGGGCCACGAGGGCGCGGGCGTGGTGGTCGAGGTGGGGCCGGGCGTCACCAGCGTGAAGCCGGGCGACCACGTGATCCCGCTCTACACGCCGGAATGCCGGCAGTGCAAAAGCTGCCTGTCGCGCAAGACCAACCTCTGCACGGCGATCCGCGCGACCCAGGGCAAGGGGCTGATGCCCGACGGGACCAGCCGGTTCTCCTACAAGGGCGAGACCGTCTTCCACTACATGGGCTGCTCAACCTTCTCGAACTACACGGTGCTGCCGGAGATCGCGGTGGCGAAGATCCGCGCCGACGCGCCGTTCGACAAGGCCTGCTACATCGGCTGCGGGGTGACCACCGGGGTCGGCGCGGTCGTCAACACCGCCGGCGTCGAGCCGGGCGCCAACGTCGTGGTCTTTGGCCTGGGCGGCATTGGGCTCAACGTCATCCAGGGCGCCAGGATGGTCGGGGCCTCGATGATCGTCGGCGTCGACATCAATCCCGCGCGCGAGGACTGGGGCCGGCGGTTCGGCATGACCCACTTCGTCAATCCGAAGGAGATGGAGGGCGATCTGGTCGCGCATCTGGTCCAGCTGACCGACGGCGGCGCCGACTACACCTTCGACTGCACCGGCAACACCACGGTCATGCGCCAGGCGCTGGAGGCCTGCCACCGCGGCTGGGGCGAGAGCATCATCATCGGCGTGGCCGAGGCCGGCAAGGAGATCGCCACGCGGCCCTTCCAGCTGGTCACCGGGCGCGTCTGGAAGGGCACCGCGTTCGGCGGCGCGCGGGGGCGCACCGACGTGCCGGAGATCGTCGACTGGTACATGGACGGCAAGATCCAGATCGACCCGATGATCACCCACACCATGCCGCTGGAGAAGATCAACGACGCCTTCGACCTGATGCACGCCGGCGAGAGCATCCGTAGCGTGGTCATTTATTAGTCCACGAACCACACGAACGTGTTCGCGCTTTGAGACTCCGCGAAAGCGGAGGCTCAGGCCTTTGAACACGAAGACCACAAAGGTCACGAAGAACACGAAGGCGTCCTGCCCGCGGAGCCGCCGCAGGCGAATCTTGAAATCGGCATGGCGAGAGAGCTCGCTGCGCTCGCGGGTGGCGCGGCCCCTTCGTGGTCTTCGTGGTCTTCGTGTCCAGACTGGCTGAGCGGATTCGGGAGCGGGGCGCTCACCTCTCAGCCGTCAGGCGACCGTGGAGGCCCTGTCGCGCGGCGCACAGCAAGGCCGGCGGGAACCTTTGCGGGCCTCCGGGCCAGCTGAAGCGTCACGGCGGCGCCGGAGCCGGCGAGTTTGACGCGCAGGTCCGTCTTGGGTCGCGTCGGGGATGTCTTTGCGGGCGATCCCGGCGCCATGTGCGCCAGAAGTTCGCGCAGGGTCGGGAGCGCCGCCGGCTCAGGACCGGGGAGCGCCGCGGCGTCGGCGACGACGTCCTCCAGGGTGCGCAGCAGCACCGGCAGGCTGGCCCG
>NZ_DATGEX010000040.1:0-95182 GCF_035309685.1 Phenylobacterium sp. | reverse complement strand
CGCCGTCGCCGACGGGCGACTGGAGCGAGATCGGCTGCTGCGCCATCTTCATGATCTGCTGCACGCGCTCAACCGGGAGGTTCATCTCGTCGGCGACTTCATCGGGCGTGGGCTCGTGGCCGTATTCCTGCAGGAGTTGTTTCTGCACCTGCATGACCTTGTTCAAGGTCTCGATCATGTGGACCGGGATGCGGATGGTGCGCGCCTGGTCGGCGATGGAGCGGGTGATCGCCTGCCGGATCCACCAGGTGGCATAGGTCGAGAACTTGTAGCCGCGCCGATACTCGAACTTGTCCACCGCCTTCATCAGGCCGATGTTGCCCTCCTGGATCAGGTCGAGGAACTGCAGACCGCGGTTGGTGTATTTCTTGGCGATGGAGATCACCAGGCGCAGGTTGGCCTCGACCATCTCCTTCTTGGCCTGGCGGGCCTCGCGTTCGCCCTTCTGAACAGTCTGGACGATCCGGCGGTAGTCGTCGATCGGCACGCCGGTCTCGGTGGCCAGCGCCGCGATCTCGTTGCGGATGTCGGTGATCTGGCCGTTGTCGTTCTCGGCGAACTTGGTCCAGCGGACGCCCAGCGACTTGACCTGATCGGTCCAGGACGGGAGCAGTTCGGAGCCGAAATAGGCCTTCAGGAACTCGCCGCGGCTGATGCCATAGCTGTCGGCCAGCCGCAGCAGGCGCCCCTCCAGGCCCATCAGGCGCTTGTTGATCGCATAGAGCTGTTCGACCAGCGCCTCGATCCGGTTGTTGTTCAGCTTCAGCGTCTTGAGGTGCAGGACGATGGCGCCGCTGGCGGCGACATAGGCCGCGCGGTCCTTCTCCGAGAGGTCCTCGCCCTTCAGCCGTTGGCCGACCAGCTTTTCCTGCAACAGGCGGAAGCTCTCGAATTCGGACGCGATGGCGTCCAGCGTGATCATCACGCCTTCGCGCAGCTCGCCTTCCATGGCGCTGATGGTCGGGCCGGCGCCGTCGTCGAAGTCGTCGTCGTCGTCGCCCTTGGGGATCGCCTCGCCGTCGGCGTTGAGCTCGGGTTCGGATTCCTCCGCCTCGGCCTCGGCCGGCGGGGCGCTGGCGGCCAGCTCTTCGGCGGCCGCGGCGTTGACGCCGCCGTAGGTCTGTTCGAGGTCGATGACTTCGCGCAGCAGGATGCGGCCGCTACCCAGTTCCTCGCGCCAGACCATGATCGCTTCGAAGGTCAGCGCGCTTTCGCAGAGGCCGCGGATCATGGTGTCGCGGCCGGCCTCGATGCGCTTGGCGATGGCGATTTCGCCTTCGCGCGACAAGAGCTCCACCGAGCCCATTTCACGCAGGTACATGCGCACCGGGTCGTCGGTGCGGTCGTAGGCGGCTTCCTTGGCGGTCTCGACGACGGCGGACTCCTCGCGGACCGCGACCTCGCCGCCGCCCTCGGCGTCCTCTTCCGCCTCGACGACGTTGACGCCCATTTCGCTGAGCATCGCCAGGGTGTCTTCGATGGCTTCGGAGGTGACTTCCTCCGAGGGCAGGACCTTGTTCAGCTCGTCCATGGTGACGTAGCCGCGGGCCTTGGCCTGCTTGATGAACTTCTTGACCGCGGCGTCCGTCAGATCGAGCAGCGGACCGTCGCCACTGGTGGTTTCTGGCGTTTCGGCTTCGGCGGTGGTGGTGCTCATCTAAATCTCCGAGATCGGCGTACAAACCACATGCAAGGCTTGGGCCGAAAATGGTTACCGGCGGTCGGACGGATGAGCGGCCGCGGTCCTAGGACCCGCCGGCCATCCAAATCGTTCCCGTTCTGAATCGTGTGCTTCCAGTGCGTCGCGTTGCGTTTCCAAGCTCTGAACACCGCCGCCATAGCCTATCGACCGCGAAGGTTCCCCTTCACGGCTGGCGCGGTGTCGTCCAGGGCCGCCGGCAGGTTGCCGGCGAAACGGCGCGACCACTGGGATCACCGCACATCGAGGGAGGCATCTCTGATCTTTGCGAGGGGCGCGCCCGAAAAATCGCGGCGGCCCGATCGATGCCTGTCAACAGTGCGCTAAATCCGCAAGGGGCCAGATGGCGTCGATGGCCGTCTGTGTCAAGGTACGCGCGCGGCTGGCGAGAGCGGCGGAAATCCATCACCAGTACACCGACGATTAAGTGTCTGAATCTTAAAGGTCAATTTGTCGCAGGCCGAAAGTTGCGAATGACTCTCCGCGCGGGATGCGCCGGGCGGATCGGGAGGAGTGAGTCGCGGTGAAGATGCTGGTGGTCGACGATCACGCGGTCCTCCGCCAGGGTTTGGCCGCCCTGTTGATCGACAGCGGCGCGGCGCGCGAGGTGCTGCACGCCGCCGACCAGGCGCAGGGCCTGGCCCTGCTGGCGGCCCATCCCGACCTCGACGCCGTACTGCTCGACCTGAAGCTGCCGGACAGCGAGGGCCTGGGCGCCATCACCGCCTTTGGGCAGCAGAGCCCCAGCGTGCCGATTATCATCGTCTCCGCCTCCGAGGAGCCGGGCGATGTGCGCCGGGCGCTGGAACTGGGGGCGCTGGGCTATGTGCCCAAGTCGGCGAGCCCCGACACCCTGCTCTCGGCGATCCGGCTGGTGCTGTCCGGCGCGATCTATGTGCCGCCGCTAATGCTGGAGGCGGGCGAGGACCATGCCTCGGCCAAGGCGTCGGCGCTGACGCCCAGGCAGACCGAAATCCTCGCGGCGATCGCCGGCGGCGGCTCCAACCGCGACATAGGCCAGATGTTCGGCCTCTCCGAAAAGACCGTGAAGGCGCACGTCAGCGCGATCTTCCGCACCTTGGGCGTCAGCAGCCGCACCCAGGCCGCCGCCGCGGCGCAGGAGGCGCGGATCACGCCTCGACCGGTCCCGGCGTCCCCGCAGGCGGGTGGGACTGACGCAGAAGACTGGTGACCGTGGCGCGCAGCCGCGCGTGCGCCAGCGGCTTGTGCAGCAGGGGATAGCCGCTGGCCTGGGCCTCGCGGATGCGGTCGGCGGCGGTGTCGCCGGTCAAGAGGATCGCCGGGGTCTCGGCGCCGAGCGCCGCCGCCAGCCGGCGGATCACCGCCACCCCGTCCTCGCCGCCCTGCAGGCGGTAGTCGCAGATGATCAGGTCTGGTCGGGCCCCGCCACCTTCAGGGTTCAGGGCGTTGAGCGCCCTGAGCGCTTCTTCGCCGCCGGCCGCGGCCACCACCTCGTGGCCCCAGCTGCGCAGCAGTTCGGCCATGGCGGTGCGGATCGCGGCCTCGTCGTCGATGGCCAGGATCAGGCCGGGCCTGGGGTCGGCGAGCGCGATCGGTTCGGCCGGCGCCGGCGCGGCCTCCCCCGGATCGGCGCGCTCGGCGATCAGGCGGAACACCGAGCCGTGCCCCGGCCGGCTGTCGAAGGCCAGCCGGTGCCCCAGGATCTCGCTCAGCCGCCGCACGATGGCTAGGCCCAGCCCCAGACCCTTGGTCCGGTCGCGGTCCGGATTGGAGAGTTGGTAGAACTCCTCGAACACCGCCTCGCGCTGATCCTCGGCGATGCCGGGCCCGGTGTCCCAGACCTCCAGGCTGACCCGCCGCGATCCCAGCCGGCGCACGCCGATCACCACGCGGCCCGTCTGGGTGTAGCGCACCGCATTGCCGATCAGGTTGCGCAGGATGCGCTCCAGCAGGATCGGGTCGCTGCGCACCGCGAGCGACGTCGGCACGAGCGTCAGGCCGACGTGCTTGGCCGCCGCCTCGCCTTCCAGGTCGCGGCAGATGCGGGCGAGCAGCGGCTCGACCGGCACATGCACCGGATGGCCCTCGACCACGCCGGCGTCGAGCTTCGAGATGTCCAAGAGCGAAGTGAACAGGCTGTCCAGCGAGCCCACCGAGGCGTCGATATGGTCGATCAGGGTGACCGAGCGCGGCGGCAGGCTGTGGCTGCGCAGCGCGCCGATGAACATGCCCAGCGCATGCACCGGCTGGCGCAGGTCGTGGCTGGCGGTGGCCAGGAACCGCGACTTGGCCAGGCTCGCCTGCTCGACCATGACCTTCTGGGCCCGCAGGTCGTCGGCCAGCGCGGCGTTCTCCAGCTGCAGCGTCAGCGATCGGGCCAGCGTGCGTTCGTGCCGCCGCGCCAGGATCGAGACGGCGGGCAACCAGATGACGCAGCAGGCGGCGACCGCCAGGTGGGTCGCGTCCCCCTGCAGGGCGCACCAGACGCCGATGGGCGCGATGGAGGTCACCTCGAAGGCGAAAAACGCCGGGAACCAGCTCGCGAAGGCCGAGAGCGTCGCATAGACGATCGAGGTGACCGTCAGGATCAGCAGCATCTGCAGGTCGAAGCGCGCCGGCGGCATGATCAGGATTCCGCCGATGCCCCAGGTGATCCCCGCCACGGCCGCGCCGGCGGTGAAACGGTTGGCCCAGGCCCGCCAGTTGGACGCCGCCGTCGGTGAGCTCTGGAAGGACCGGCGAATGATCAGCCGGATCGAGATGTGGGCCACCATGACCCCCAGCCAGACCGCGGCGACCCAGGGCCGCATCACCCCCTGGTAGACGAACAGCGCGGCGATCGCGACGCCGGCCAGGAAGGTCGCGTACATGCCCAGCGCGGTGGCGTAGAGCAGCCGCACCTGCTCGGCGCGGACGGCCTCGATCTGCGGCGAGGCGGCGGTTTCGGCCCGGATCACCATCGGGCGGGACACCTCATTCGGCCGCCACGGCCGAGGCGCCGCCCAGACGGCGCAGCTGCAGGGTCACCGCCGCGCGCAGGCGGCCGGGCGCCAGCGGCTTGTGCAGCAGGGGATAACCGCCGCCCTGCGCCTCGCGCAGCTTCTCCGGCGCGGTCTCGCCGGTGAGCAGGATCGCCGGGATGCGCACTCCGCAGGCCGCCTGCAGGCGTGCGATGGCCTGTAAGCCCGTCTGGCCCTGGCCGAGGCGGAAGTCGCAGACGATGAGGTCCGGCACGATGATGCCGGTTTGGGGCCCGCCCTTCAGCGCTGCCAGCGCCGCGTCCGCGCCCGCCGCCGGGATCACTCGGTGGCCCCAGCTGGAGAGCAGCTCGGCCATGGCGGTGCGCACCACCGCCTCGTCGTCGATGGCCAGGATCAGGGCCGAGGCGGGATCGGCCGGCGGCGTGGCGGGCGCCAGCTCGGCGCCGACGC
This sequence comes from Phenylobacterium sp., assembly GCF_035309685.1. Taxonomy (GTDB): domain Bacteria; phylum Pseudomonadota; class Alphaproteobacteria; order Caulobacterales; family Caulobacteraceae; genus Phenylobacterium. Next base: position 90,070 of record NZ_DATGEX010000040.1, on the reverse strand, counting down.
GCCTCGGCGTCGCGACGCGCGGGACCTGCACGCGGAACACCGAGCCGACGCCGGGCTCGCTCCACAACGTCATCGGATGCTCCAACAAGCCCGTCAGGCGCCGCACGATGGCCAGGCCGAGCCCCAGCCCCTCGCCGCCGTCGCTGGTCTTGCCGGCCACCTGATAGAACTCCTCGAAGATCACCTCCCGCTGTTCCGGCGCGATGCCGCGGCCGGTGTCCCAGACCTCCAGGCTCAGCGTCTTGCCGCCCCCCTCTTTCGCAAGGCGCCGGCAGCCGACCAGCACGGTTCCGGCGTCGGTGTAGCGCACGGCGTTGCCCACCAGATTGCGCATCACCCGCTCCAGCAGCACCGGGTCGCTGCGCAGCGAGACCGTGGTGGGCGCAAAGATCAGCCGCACGCCCTTGGCTTCGGCTTCGGCGGTCAGGTCGCGGCGGATGCGCGCGAAGAGCGGGCTGAGCTCCAGCGTCACCGGCCGGCTCTCGATCACGCCGGCGTCCAGGCGCGAGACGTCCAGGAGGGCGGTGAACAGGCCGTCGAGGCTGGCGATGGAGGCGTCCATGTGTTCGGCGAGCTCGGCGGACTTGGGCGCGAGGTCGTGACTGCGCAGCGCGCCCACGAACATCCCCAGCGCGTGCACCGGCTGGCGCAGGTCGTGGCTGGCCGCGGCCAGGAACCGCGACTTGGCGAGGTTGTTCTGCTCGGCCACATGCTTCTGGGCGCGCAGGCTGTCGGCGAGCGCGGCGTTCTCGAAGCGGAGCTCCAAGGCCTCGGTGAGGTTGGCGTTGTAGCGGCGGCCGAGCAGGGCCACGCTCGGCGTCCAGAGCACCATCACCAGCGCGAAGGTCAGGTGCAGGGCGTCGCCTTGCAGCACGAACCACAGCACCGCCGGCACGATCGGGATGAAGAAGGTGGAAAAGGCCGGCAGATAGGCGCCGGACGAGCCGATCAGGCCGTAGGTCCCGACCACGAACATCGCCAGCACCAGGGCCTGGAGGTCGAGGCGCCCCGGCGCCAACAGCCAGAAGAGACCTACGCCCCAGGTCACGCCGCCCGCGGCGGTTCCGGCCACAAAGGCGCGCGCCCACGGCCGCCACGCCGAGACCGCGGGCTTCGTCCGCCGGTACGCCATGACGGCGTAGAGCCGCGCGGCGGTGTGCAGCGTCATGAAGGCCATCCAGACGACCGCCGCCGTCAGGCTCAGGGTCTTTTCGTAGACCAGCAGGGCCGCCAGCATCCCGCTGATCACCAGAGTGTTGACCAGCGACACGCCACCGTCGGCGTAGATCAGGCGCACCTGCTCGGCGCGCACCGCGTCGCGCAGCGCGCCCTTTTCGCGGAGCGCCTGCAGATCGACCGATGTCGCCGCGTCCGCCATGGACGGCCTCCCCACGGCCAAGCCGAACCTTCCGGGAGGCATATTCGCGGACTTTCCCCTAAGCCGCCATGGCCAAGAGCTGGCGCATGGGCGCAGCCGTCCCAACGGCGGCCGCTATACGCTGTCCATTTATCAGGCGGGGCCGCGGCGCGGTATTGGACCAAAGTCCTAAGACCTTCGCGCCTGGTGCGAAGTCGGTGCGGCGGGCCTCAATGCGGCAGAACGGGGGCCTCGGCGTCCTCGGGGTGGGACCAGTCGCTGTTCAAGAGCTTGCGCAGGTGGTCGCGCTCGGTCTTCAGGCTGTTGAGGGTCGAGGAGTCGCGGTCGCGGTCGAGGTCGCGGGCGGCGGCCTCGACGGCGCGCTCCAGGCTCTCCAGCTGCATCAGCAGGTCGAAGGCCTGGCGCCAGAGGTCGCGGGCGCGCTCGCCGCTTTCGGCCAGGAAGGGGGCGCTGACGCCGGCGCGGCGGGCGTCCTGTTCCAGGAGGGTCAGCATGGCCGGATCGAAGCCGCGGGTCTGCAGGGCGGCGTCGAACTCCAGGCCGTCGGCCTCGTAGCGCAGGCGCACCAGTTCGTGGGCGAGGCCGTCCAGCTTCTCGTCGCCGAAGCCGCGGGCGCCGACCAGCTCGATCTTCTCGTCGATCACGCCGGGGTCGCGCACGGCGGCGAGCGCGAGCGCGGCGGCGAGCGGCTTGGGCGAGACCCGCAGGCGGCGGCTGGCGTCCTTGGCCTGTGGCGTCGAGGGCCCCTGCGAGACGCCGGACCGGTCCTTGTCCCAGCGGCGGCGCGACATCTCGCGGGCCGCCGCGCCGACGGTGAACACTGGCTGATGGGTCGGCCAGAGCTGCTCGTAGCGGCTGAGCAGGTCCTCCTTGTAGGCCTGGGCCAGGTCGGCGTCGGCGATGGTGGCGGCGAGCTTGCGCAGGCGGGCCTTCAGCGAGGTGCGCCGCTCGGGCGTGTCCAGCGGCTGGGCGTCCTCGAATTCGCGGGCGAACAGGGCCTGGGCGAAGGGCGTGGTCTGGGAAAGCTGGGTCTTCAGCGCTGCGGCCCCCTGCTCGCGCAGCACCTCGTCGGGGTCCTTGCCGCTGTCGATCAGCACGAACTGGAAACTGCGCCCGGGCTTCAGCAGCGGCAGCGCGCGGTCGAGCAGCCGGTTCGCGGCCTGCCGGCCGGCCCGGTCGCTGTCCAGGCAGATGGTCGGCTCGGGATGGTGGCGCCACAGCACGTCCATCTGGTCTTCGCCGAGCGCGGTGCCCATGGCGGCGACCGCGGCCACGCCCGCGCGCTGACAGGCGATCACGTCCATGTAGCCCTCGACCACCACGAGCGGCGTGACCTCGTCCGCCGGCGCCGCGGCGATGATCTTGCGCGCCTCCGCCAGGCCATAGAGCTGATGGCCCTTGTGGAAGACAGATGTCTCCGGGCCGTTCAGATATTTGGCGCGGGCCTGGGGGTCCATGGCCCGGCCACCGAAGGAGACGATGCGGCCGCGCGCGTCGCCGATCGGGAAGATGATCCGGTCGCGGAAGCGGTCGTAGGGGGCGCCGCCCTCCTCCGGCGCGATCAGCAGGCCCGTCTCGACCAGTTCGCCCGGGCGCGCGCCCTTGGCGACCAGATAGTCCTTGAGCGCGGTGCGGCCCGGCGGCGAGAAGCCCAGGCGGAAGCGCGCCCAATCCTTCTCCGGCAGGCCGCGCCGCTCCAGATAGGCGCGGGCCTCGCGCCCGGCGGGGCGGCGGAGCTCCGCTTCGAACCACTGGGCGGCCAGCTCCAGCCATTCGGAGAGCCCCTGGCGGACCTTTTCCTGCTCCACGGCGCGCGGGTCGACGGCGGGCAGCGGCACGCCGGCCTCGGCGGCCAGCCGCTCCACCGCTTCCACGAAGGTCAGCCGCTCGGCCTCCTGCAGGAAGGAGATGATGTCGCCGGTCTTGCCGGAGCTGAAATCGAAGAACTGGCCCTTGTCGTCGTTGACGTAGAAGGAGGGCGTCTTCTCCTTGGTGAAGGGCGAGAGGCCAACATATTCGCGCCCCTGCCGGCGCAGCTTCACCGTCTTGCCGATCACGTCGGAGGGGCGAAGGCGAGACTTGATCTCGTCGAGGAATCTTTCGTCGAAGCGCACGGCGCGATCATAAGGGACCTGCGAGCCGTGGGCGCAAGGCGCGCCTGTGGAGCGAACGCCGATGGCTGTGGGCGACGTCGGGAAACCGTCGCAATCTTGGTCCGGCAATTGACCCAAGGCCCCTCAAGGCCGATGTTACGGCCTTCTGTCGCGTTGTGATCTGGGGGATGAGCGCTTGCTCATGTGGCTCCGTCTCGCGGGCGCTGTTCTGGTGACGCTCGGCGCCATCGGCGCGCTCGAATATTTCGGTGTCAGCCGGATTCTGGGCGGCCGCACGCCTGACGACGCGCAGTCGAGCTATGCGCCGGCCAAGGAAATCTTCTGGGTGGCGATCTTCTTCGTCGTCTGGGCGACCTCGCTACTCGCCGCCGCGCGCCGCTGGGGCGGCCAGCTGAAGCGCGCGCTGGCGGGGCCCGCCAAGCGCTAGCGAAGGTCAGCTCAGTCCGGCGACCCATCCCGGCAGCTCGGAAATCGACTTGAGTTCGGCGAAGCGCGGATGGCCGGTGGGGGCATCGGCCATCTCGTGGGCCCAGGTGAGCGGATAGGGGATGTGGGCGGCGAAGGCGCCGGCCTGCAGCGCCGGCAGGATGTCGGAACGGATGGAATTGCCGCACATGGCCGCCTGCTCCGCGCCGGCGCCATGGCGGGCGAAGACGCGCTCGTAGGTGGCGGCGTCCTTCTCGCTGACGATCTCGACGGCGGCGAAGAGGTCGCCCAGGCCCGAGGCGGCGAGCTTCTGCTCCTGGTGCAGCAGGTCGCCCTTGGTGATCAGCACCAGCCGCCAGGCTTGCGACAGCTCGGCCAGGGCCTGGTCGACGCCCGGCAGGGTCTCGACCGGGTGGGCCAGCATCTCGCGCCCGGCGGCCAGGATGTCGGCGATGATCCGGCCGGGCGGATCGCCGCCGGTCAGCTCCATGGCCGTCTCGATCAGCGAGAGGGTGAAGCCCTTCACGCCGTAGCCGTAGAGGGCGAGGTTGCGCCGCTCCACCGCCGCCAGCCGCTCATCGAGCACCGCGGGCTCGGCGACCTCCGCCATCAAGGCCCGGAAACGGTCCTGGGTCAGCCGGAAGATCGTCTCGTTGTGCCAAAGGGTGTCGTCGGCATCGAGGCCGACCGTGGTGATACGCATGTGCGGGCTCATAGCAGCGCCCGGCGTTCGTTCGAAGCCTGCCCATTCCTGAGGCCCGGCGCCCAATCCGGCGGCGCCTGGGCAGGCGCCACGAGCGGACCCCTGCGCCTTAACCGCGAAATCGCCGGCCCGTGGAAAATGCGAAGCCGTGAGTCGGGGTGGGATAGCGGGAGCGCCTGTGGCGAGTCTCTGGCGTCGAGTTCTGGAGCGGCTGGCGCGCGGCGCGGTCAGCGCCGCCGACGCCGAGGCCAAGATCGCCCGCGACCGGCTGCACGACGCCATCGAGGCGATCCCCGAGGGCGTGGTCTTCCTGGACGCGGAGGGCCGCTACATCCTGTGGAACCGGCGCTATGCGGAGATCTATCACCGCTCCGCCGACCTGTTCCGGCCGGGCGCGCGGCTGATCGACACCCTGCGCGAGGGCGTCAGGCGGGGCGATTATCCCGCCGCGATCGGCCGCGAGGAGGCGTGGCTCGCCGAGCGGGAAGCCATGCTCCTGGCCGGCGCCGGCGAGCGCCATGAGCAGAAGCTGGCCGACGGCCGCTGGCTGATGATCGAGGACCGCAGAACCTCCGAGGGCGGTTCCATCGGCCTGCGCGTCGATATCACCGATATGAAGGGGCAGGCCGAGGCCTTGGCCCAGGCCTTGGCGCGCGCGGAGGCCGCCAACCGCGCCAAGAGTGAGTTCCTGTCCGACATGAGCCACGCGCTGCGCACGCCGCTGAACGGGGTCTCGGGGCTGGCGCAGGCGCTGGAGGGCACAACGCTGGATGCGGCCCAGCAGGCGCTGGTCGGCGACATCCGCGCCTCAGCGGCGGAACTGGAGCGGCTGGTGCACGGCCTGCTCGACTATGGCGAGGCCAGCCAGGCGAAGGAGGCCCCTGCCCTGAACAGCGGGAGCGGCACGGCGCAGTTGCGGGTGCTGGTGGCCGATGACAACCCGACCAACCGCAAGGTGATCGAACTGATGCTGACCGCCGCCGGCGCACGGCCAACCTGCGTCGAGGACGGCGCCCAGGCGCTGGAGGCGTGGCGGTCGGGCGCCTACGACGTGGTGCTGATGGACCTGCGGATGCCGGTGATGGACGGCCTTTCCGCCATCCGGGCGATCCGCGAAGCCGAGGCCGGCTCCGGGCGGCCGCGAACGCCGGTGATCGTGCTCTCGGCCAACACCTCGCCTCAGGACCTGCGGGAAAGCGCCGCGGCCGGGGCCGACGACCATATCGGCAAGCCGATCCAGGCCGACGCCCTGGTGGCCGCCCTCGGCAGCGCCCGCGCCGCTTAGGCCGCCGCGCAGGCCGCGTGCTGGCCGACCACGCGCTCCGTGGAGGGCGGGTGCCTGGCGAGGAGCGCCGCCGGGCGGATGGGGCGCGGCGTGAAATTCCCGCCGCAGTTGGGGCAGGCGCCGCCAAGCCGCGTCTCGGCGCAATCCGCGCAGAAGGTGCATTCGAAGGTGCAGATGCGCGCGTCGGCGCTGTCGGGGGCCAGATCGCGGTCGCAGCATTCGCAGTTGGGCTTGAGGATCAGCATGGCGTCATCCTGATCGCCCGGCGGCCTCGCCGAAAGGACGAGCTTCCCTCGTTTTGGGCCCTCAATGTCCCAGCTTGGCGTCCGGATCGAGCGGCTTGAGGCGCAGCAGGCGCGAGTCCGCCACCGCCGCCGTGCGGTGCGGCACGACGTTCTCGCGATAGTCCGGGTCACGGACCATGTCGATGAAGGCCTGCGAGCCGGGATATTCGACGATGAAGGCCAGGTCCCACGCCTCGGCGGCCGGCCCGGTGACCATCACCTGCGGCTCCCCCGCCCAGACCTGCCGGCTCTTAAGCCGGGCCAGGTGCGGGGCGATGGTGCGGCCATATTCGCGGTAGGCGTCCAGCCCGCTGATGGCCTTGCCGTGGCTGGGATGGCCTTCCGGATAGGCCGCGGTCTCGCGCAGGCGGATCAGGTTCAGCATGTGGATCGGCTGGTCGCGCGGCAGGCCCTTGAAGATGTCCCAGGCGGCGCGGTCGGGATCGATGTAGCCCTGGCTCAAAGGAAGTCCTCCCTGGGGTTATGTGGCCGGCCCGCGCATGCCATATGAGCGCGCATTGACCCGCCTTGCGGGACTCACTACCAACGCGCCCGTTTGCCCGCCAGAAGGACCCTAACCTCATGAGCCGCGATCTGCTGCCCGGATGCACCGGCGTGCTCGCCCTGGCCGACGGGACGATCCTGCAAGGCTACGGCGTCGGCGCGGTCGGCGCCGCGGTCGGCGAGGTCTGCTTCAACACCGCCATGACCGGCTACCAGGAGATCCTGACCGACCCCTCCTACATGGCCCAGATCGTCGCCTTCACCTTCCCGCACGTGGGCAACACCGGGACCACCGCCGAGGACCTGGAGCAGATGAGCGGCTCGGCGACCACGGCGGCCCGGGGCGCGATCTTCCGCGACCTGCCGACGCCGCCCGCCAACTGGCGCGCCGACGCGGACCTTGCGACCTGGATGGCGCGGCGCGGCGTGGTCGGCCTGGCCGGCGTCGACACCCGCGCGCTCACGCGGTCGATCCGCGAACACGGCATGCCGCACGCGGTCATCGCCCACTCGCCGGACGGCGTCTTCGACCTGGAGGCCCTGACCGCGCAGGCCAAGGCCTGGAGCGGGCTGGAGGGCCTGGACCTGGCCAAGGACGCCTCCTGCCTGCAGCCGTTCGTGTTCGACGAGGGGCTGTGGTCCTGGCCGGAGGGCTACGCCAAGCCTGCACCCGAACCGAAATACGAGGTCGTGGTCGTCGACTATGGCGTCAAGCGCAACATCCTGCGGGCGCTGACCAGCGTGGGCGCACGCGCCACCGTGGTGCCCGCCTCGACCAGCGCCGAAGACATCCTGGCCCGCAAGCCCGATGGCGTCCTGCTCTCCAACGGCCCGGGCGACCCGGCGGCGACCGGCGAATACGCCGTGCCGGAGATCCGGAAGCTGATCGACTCCGGCACGCCGGTGTTCGGCATCTGCCTGGGCCACCAGATGCTGTCGATCGCGGTGGGCGCCCAGACCATCAAGATGGAACAGGGCCATCACGGCGCGAACCATCCGGTGAAGGACCTGACCACCGGCAAGGTGGAGATCGTCTCCATGAACCACGGCTTCACCGTCGACCGCGCCACCCTGCCCGAGCCGGTGGTGGAGACCCACGTCTCGCTCTTCGACGGCACCAACGCCGGCATCGCATTGAAGGACCGTCCGGTGTTCTCCGTGCAGCACCACCCCGAAGCCTCGCCCGGCCCGACGGACAGCCTCTACCTGTTCCAGCGCTTCGCCGGCCTGATGGACGCGGCGAAGTAGCTGGCGGCGCGCTAAAGGTTTTTTCAACCACAGACGGACACAGACGCACACGGACGCGCCTTGGCTGTCGCGAGCGCAGCTCGCTTTCTGATCTCAAGCAGAGCCTATCGGTAGATGGCCTTCGGCCCTTCAAGCGGCAGGGCGCGTCCGTGTGCGTCTGTGTCCGTCCGTGGTTGACTCCTAGAGGACCAGCCGCTCGACCGTGGCGCGAGAGGCGCCCCCGAAATTCACCAGCAGGCCTACCGCCATTCCCGTGGCGCGCAGGTAGTTGAGAACCTGCGCCCGGTGGGCCGGTGCAATCTCCCGAGCCGCCTTCAGCTCCACGATGATCCTGTCGAAGCAAACGAAGTCCGGCACGTAGGTCTGCGCAAGGGCCGTCCCCTTGTAGGATAGCGCGACGCTCGGCATCTGCCGAAATGGAATCTCCCGGGCCGCGAATTCGAGCGCCAAGCATTCCTGATAGACGGCCTCCAGGAAGCCGCGGCCCATCACACGGTTGACCTCGAAGACCGCGCCGTGAATCCGATAGGTTTCAGAGGCGAAAAGGAGCGGGGGATCGGGCCGGACATCGGTCATGGGGCCAAGCTACACCAGGATGCCAATGGGAACAATACATGAACATCGCAACCTGTTTGACGATGCGCCGTTAGGTTCCGAACATTGTTCGGAGATTGATCATGTTGCGATTTTTGGTTCCTGCCGCGGCCGTCGCGCTGCTGAGCGCGGCGCCGGCCCTGGCGCAGCCGCCCTTCAAGTCGTCGACCGTGGGCCCGACGCCCGGCGAGCAGAACTCGATGCACACCGGCACGACGGCCTCCAACGGCTCATCGACCATCGTCACCGACCAGAACGGGACCCATCCCGAGGGCTACCCCGGCATGTCGCCGGTCAACCACGCCTCTGGTTCAAGCGCCTCGATCGCGCACGCGCGTCATCACCACCGCCGCCACGCCGCGGTCGGCGAGCCCTCAGCCCGCTAGATCTTGGCGAGTTTGCCGACGGCGGTGATCGGGCCGGTCGGCACGTCGACCTTCGGCGAGCCGCCGGGCGGTTCGATGGAGACGGCGAGCGCCGAGCCGGCGGCCAGCGAGGGCAGGAGCTTGTCCGACATCGGCATGGCGACCGTCTTGCCGGGCTGCAGGATGCCCAGCGGCCGGGGCTTGCCGTCGGCCGGGATCACCCACAGTTCGTGCACGTGCGCCGGATCGTTGTTCGGCGTCACCAGCGAGGTGACGATCAGCGCCTTGCGCGACGGGTCGTAGGCGGCGACGAACAGCGGCACCGGCGCGCCGGACTGGCTGACCAGGCTGGCGTCGAGCAATTGCCCGGGCGGCGGCGGGGTGAGCGTCACCGGCGGGCGGTTGCCCAGCATGACGGCCGCCGCGATGCTGGCCGCGGCCAACGTCAGCGAACCCGCTGTGGCGCCGCGCCAGAAGCGCAGACCCCGCTCGATCACCGTATTGTCGTTGGCGCCCAGGGATCGTTCGATCCTGAGCCACAGGGCGTGAGGCGCCGGGACCTCGGTCATGGCCTCGGCCATCGGAGCCAGCCGCTCGCGCCAGGCTTCCACCTGGGCTGCGAACACCGGCTCGCTCGCCATCCGCGTTTCCGCCTGCCTCCGTTCGTCCGAACCGAGGATGCCCAGGGCATGCTCGGCGGCGAAGGCTTCGGTTTCGGTCAGTTCAGGCGCTTCGCTCATTGCGACAGGCACCCCTTAAGCTTAGCCAGGCCCCGACGCACCCAGCTTTTTACTGTTCCTAACGGTGTGTCCATTCGGCGGGCCAACGCCTCATAAGTCACACCCTCGAAGAAGGCCGTGCGGATCACTTTTTCAGTGCGGTCGTCGAGTTCGGACAGGCATTGGTGCAGCCTCCCCTCCTCGCCGGCCGTGACCAGCAACGCCTCAGCACTCACGCCGCCATCGGGGATCTCTAAATCCTCGACCTGGTCGGCGTAGGCCATCGGACCGCGAGCCCGCAGACGGTCAATCGCCCTGTTACGGGCAATCGTGGAGACCCACGTCATGACGCTCGCACGGGCCGCATCGAAGCGATCAGCGCGACGCCAAACTGTGACATAGACCTCTTGCAATACGTCCTCGGATTCTTCGCGGTCGGACAAGATACGTAGGCAAACGGCGAAAAGCTTCGCGGAGGTGGCCTCGTAAAGTTGTCGCAGGGCGGCGCGCTCCCCCGCGGCGACGCGGGACATCAGGGCGGCGAGGTCTTCTGGAGTGGTCGCGACGGCCAAGGTAGGGCTCAGATCTCACGCAAGCTTGGGCGCAAACGTTGCCCGCTCAGGGCCGCGGGGGCAACCCTCTTACAACCACGAGACGCCGCGGGGACCGATCCGCCCCCGTTCGCGCCCCTGTCAGGCGGCGGCCTTTTTCGGCTTGCGGGCGGCGGCGCGCTTCTCCTGGGCGGCGGCCAGACGGGCGTCGCGGCGCTCGGCGGCGGCGGCTTCCAGGGCCGGCAAAAGCTCCGCCGCGGCCGCCTGCTGACGCTCGTCCCCGCCCTGCGCCAGGCGTTGCGCGTTGGCGAGCAGATTGACGACTTCCACATCGGTCAGGGTGGGAATCTTCTCGATGAGGGTCATGGCAAGCGTCTCCGCGGCGGCCGCGAGCAACGGGGCCGCACCTGATGTTATATGGCTAAGCCGCCAATTGGTTTCGAGCTTTCGGCAAAATTTTCGCCCGTCTTGCCTCGCGTTTGGAAATCCTCCACGGTGATCGTCATCGAATTCGTTGCGGTTCGGCCGACTTTCCCCGCCTGCTAACCTGGGCGCCGGACCTGCCTCCCGACCCCTTTCGAACTTTGATCGTCGGCGCAAATGCTTTGGGCCGGCGGCGATCACCTATCGAAGGACTTGAATTTACATGGCTACCGGCACCGTCAAATGGTTCAATGGCGCCAAGGGCTTCGGCTTCATCCAACCGGATGAAGGCGGTCCTGACGTGTTCGTGCACATTTCCGCCGTCGAGCGTGCGGGCCTGCGTTCCCTGAACGAAGGCCAGAAGATCACTTACGAGCTCGAGAAGGATCCGCGCAGCGGCAAGTCCGCCGCGGGCCAACTGCAAGCCTAGGACTACAGATTTGCGGGGCTGAACCCCCGCCAAGTCACAACCGATGGGCCGGCGCTCCAGCGCCGGCCCATTTTGTTTGGGCGCGCGCCAAGGAAGGAAGAAGGAACCACGGAAAACACGGAAAGAGCACGGAAAGAGGTCAGAGAACGAACCGCTCCATCTCGATCTTTGGCGAAGCGCCGAAATTGATGAGCAATCCCAGCTTCATGTTCGTAACGCGGAGGTAGTTGACGGTTTGCGCCCGATGCTCGGGCGCGATTGTTCGGACTGACTTCAATTCGACGATAATCCGGTCGTAGCAGAAGAAGTCCGCCACATAGGTCTGCTGAAGCAACTGGCCCTTGTAGGCCAGGGCCAGTGGGCGGCGCGCCTCGAAGGGCACGCCACGATTGGCGAATTCGACTTCGAGGCACTCCTGATAGACGGCCTCCAGGAACCCCGCGCCCATGGCGCGATAGACTTCAAACGCCGCCCCGCGGATTTGAAAGGCCTCATTCTCATAGAGGAGGCCGTCGATGCGCCCGCCATCGTCCATAGCCCGACCATACGACATCGCATCGACAAGAACAATATAGGAACATATCTTCTTTCTCTCCGTGCTCTTTCCGTGTTTTCCGTGGTTCCTTTTCTTGTCCTCGACGACCGCACCGCGACCGGGGTTGCGCGGCCACGACTCCGTCTCTAAACGGGCGGCTTAACCTGCAGATTTGGCCGGGCCTCGCGTGGACAGCGCGCATGCCCTCGCGCGCGAGACGAGATTGCCCAAGCGTACCGATATCTCCTCGATCCTGATCATCGGCGCGGGGCCGATCGTCATCGGTCAGGCGTGCGAATTCGACTATTCCGGCGTGCAGGCGTGCAAGGCGTTGCGCGCCGAGGGCTACCGGATCGTGCTGGTGAACTCCAACCCGGCGACGATCATGACCGATCCGGACGTCGCCGACGCCACCTACATCGAGCCCATCACGCCGGAGATGGTCGAAAAGATCATCGCCAAGGAGCGGCCGGACGCCCTGCTCCCGACCATGGGCGGCCAGACGGCGCTGAACACCGCGCTGGCGCTCGACGCGTCCGGGGTGCTGGCGAAATACGGCGTCGAGATGATCGGGGCGCGGGCCGAGGTGATCGACAAGGCCGAGGACCGCCAGAAATTCCGCGACGCCATGGACCACCTGGGCCTCGAAAGCCCCAAGTCCAAGGCGGCGCATTCCATGGACGAGGCGCTGGAAGGCCTGGAGTTCGTGGGCCTGCCGGCGATCGTCAGGCCCAGCTTCACACTGGCCGGCACCGGCGGCGGCATCGCCTACAACGCCAAGGAGTTCCGCGAGATCGTCGAGCGCGGCCTCGACCTTTCCCCCACCACCGAGGTCCTCATCGAGGAGAGCGTGCTGGGCTGGAAGGAGTACGAAATGGAGGTCGTCCGCGACAAGGCGGACAACTGCATCATCGTCTGCTCCATCGAGAACATCGACCCGATGGGCGTGCACACCGGCGACAGCATCACCGTCGCCCCGGCCCTGACCCTGACCGATAAGGAATACCAGCGCATGCGGGCGGCCTCGATCGCCGTGCTGCGCGAGATCGGGGTGGAGACCGGCGGCTCCAACGTGCAGTTCGCGGTCAATCCGGCCGACGGGCGGATGGTGGTCATCGAGATGAACCCGCGGGTCTCGCGCTCCTCGGCCCTGGCGTCGAAGGCCACGGGTTTCCCGATCGCCAAGGTCGCCGCGCGCCTGGCCGTCGGCTACACGCTGGACGAACTGATGAACGACATCACCGGCGCGACGCCGGCCTCGTTCGAGCCCTCCATCGACTATGTGGTCACCAAGATCCCGCGCTTCGCCTTCGAGAAGTATCCAGGGTCGGAGCCCTACCTGACCACCTCGATGAAGTCGGTGGGCGAGGTCATGGCGATCGGGCGCACCTTCGCCGAGAGCCTGCAGAAGGCCTTGCGCGGGCTGGAAACCGGCCTCTCCGGCCTCGACGAGATCGAGATCGAGAACGCCGCCGACCCGGAGATGGGCCACGCCGCGGTGTTGCGCGCGCTGGGCCAGCCGACGCCGGACCGCCTGCTGGTCATCGCCCAGGCCTTCCGCCACGGCCTGTCGGTCGAGGACATCCACGCGGCCTGTTCCTACGAGCCCTGGTTCCTGCGCCAGATCCAGACCCTGGTGGCGCAGGAGGCGCGGGTCCGCGCCGAAGGTCTGCCGGCCACCGCTGACGGCTTCCGCGCGCTGAAGGCCCAGGGCTTCTCCGACGCTCGCCTGGCGCAGTTGACCAACTCGACCGAGGCGCTGGTGCGGGCCGACCGGCGCGTGCTGGGCGTGCGCCCGGTCTATAAGCGCATCGACACCTGCGCCGGCGAGTTCCGGGCCGAGACGCCGTATATGTACTCGACCTACGAGACCGGCGCGCTCGGCCAGGCGCCGGACTGCGAGAGCGACCCCAGCGACCGCAAGAAGGCGATCATCCTGGGCGGCGGGCCCAACCGCATCGGCCAGGGGATCGAGTTCGACTACTGCTGCTGTCACGCGGCCTTCGCGCTCGACGAGATCGGCGTCGAGTCGATCATGGTGAATTGTAATCCGGAGACGGTGTCGACGGACTACGACACGTCAGATCGCCTGTATTTTGAACCACTTACGGCGGAGGATGTGCTCGAGCTCATCCACGTGGAGCAGTCGAACGGCACCCTCCTGGGCGTGATCGTCCAGTTCGGCGGCCAGACGCCGCTGAAGCTCGCGCAACCGCTCGAAGACGCCGGCATCCCGATCCTCGGCACCTCGCCCGACGCCATCGACCTGGCCGAGGACCGCGAGCGTTTCCAGCAGCTGCTGCACAAGCTCAACATCGCCCAGCCGATCAACGCCATCGCCCGCAGCCGCGACGAGGCCTTCGCCGGCGCCCATCAGGTCGGCTATCCGGTGGTGATCCGGCCCTCCTACGTGCTCGGCGGCCGGGCCATGGAGATCGTGCGCGATGACGAGCAGCTCGAGCGCTACATCACGCACGCGGTGAAGGTCAGCGGCGACAGCCCCGTCCTGATCGACCAGTACCTCTCCCGCGCCACCGAGGTGGACGTGGACGCGCTCTGCGACGCCGACGGCGAGGTCTTCGTCGCCGGCGTCATGGAGCACATCGAGGAGGCCGGCGTGCACTCCGGCGACAGCGCCTGCTCGCTCCCGCCCTTTTCGCTGAAGCCCGAGACCATCGCCGAGCTGAAGGTCCAGACCACCGCCATGGCCCGCGCCCTGGAAGTCCGCGGCCTGATGAACGTGCAGTTCGCCATCGAGGAGCCCCACTCCGAAAGCCCGCGGATCTTCGTCCTCGAGGTCAACCCGCGCGCCAGCCGCACGGTGCCCTTCGTCGCCAAGACCATCGGCCGGCCGCTGGCCGCCATCGCCGCCAAGGTCATGGCCGGCAAGAAGCTTTCCGAGTTCGATCTGGTGGAGAAGCCCTACGACCACATCGCGGTGAAGGAGGCGGTGTTCCCGTTCGCGCGGTTCCCCGGCGTCGACACGGTGCTCGGCCCCGAGATGCGCTCCACCGGCGAGGTCATGGGCCTGGACTGGGTGCGGCCGGGCGAGAGCCTGGCGCCGGCCTTCGCGCGCGCCTTCGCGAAAAGCCAGCTCGGCGGCGGGACGGTGCTCCCCAAGTCCGGCGCGGTGTTCGTCTCGGTGAAGGACGCCGACAAGCCCTGGATGCTGGAGCCGGTGCGCCTGCTGCAGGGCCTGGGCTTCAAGGTCCTCGCCACCGGCGGCACCGCGACCTACCTCCAGGGCGAAGGGCTCAAGGTCGAGCATGTGAAGAAGGTGCTGGAAGGCCGGCCGCACATCGTCGACGCCATGAAGAACGGCGAGGTTCAGCTGGTCTTCAACACCACCGAGGGGCGCCAGTCGCTCGCCGACTCGTTCGAGCTGCGCCGCACCGCGCTGATGATGAAGACGCCCTACTACACCACCGCCGCCGGCGCGCTGGCCGCGGCCCAAGCCATTGTGGCCACGGTGGAGGACAGCCTCGAAGTGCGGCCGCTGCAGAGCTACGCCTGACGACGCCAGGCTGCTAACCTCCGGCAAAACGGGAGGTGGCGATGGCGCGGTGGATGATCGTGGCGGCGGCGTTCTGGCTGGCCCTGACGGGCGGCGCCTCGGCGCTGGCCCAGGGGGCGCGGCTGGAGACCGGGGAGCTGGCGACCAAGCTGGTCCCCTCGCCCGGCAAATATACGGTGCTGCTGCCGCCCGGCTACGATCCGGCCAAGACCTGGCCGCTCGTCCTGCTGCTGCATGGCGGCAACGGCGACAACGGTTTCCTGGCCGCGGAGCGTCCGGTTATCGAGGCGGCCTGGGCGGCGGGCGACCTTCCGCCGGCCATCATCCTGACGCCGGACGCCAAGCGCTCGCTCTACATGGACTACCGCGACGGCTCCCAGAAATGGGAGAGCTACATCGTCGGCGAGCTGATCCCGGCGGTGCGCGCGCGCTACCACGCCTCGTCCGACCGTTCGCAGACGGTGGTCACCGGCATTTCCATGGGCGGGCTGGGGTCGCTCAGGCTCGGCTTCGACCATCCGGAGGTGTTCGGCGGTCTGGCCGCCCTGGAGCCGGGGATCGAGCCGGCGCTCAGCTTCGACGATGTGAAGATGCGCAACCGCTTCCAGCGCGACGACGCCTTCTTCAAGTCGATCTTCGGAGACCCGGTCGACCGCAACTTCTGGAAGAAGGCCAATCCGGCCAACATGGCGCTCGACAACCGCGAGAAGATCCTGGGCCAGCATCTGCAGATCTATCTGGAGGTGGGCGACCTCGACATGTTCCACCTGGACGAGGGGACCGAGTACCTGCACCGGGTGATGTGGGACCACGGCATCCCGCACGAATACCGCCTGGTCCACGGCGCCGACCATCTGGGCAAGTCGCTGGGGCCGCGCCTGCGCGACGGCTTCAGGTTCCTCACCGCCCACGTGCTTGCGCCGCCGCCGCCCGACACCAGTTTCGCCGCCGGCAAGGCGACGATCGACGCCCTGCGCCGGCGGATGGGCGTGCCGGACGACCAGCCGCGCCCCGCCCTCCCGCCGACCAGCCCGCCGAAGCCTTGAGGGGCGCAACAACAAGCTTTGGTTGACCAATGTTCCGCCTGAGCGCAGATTCCGACGCAGAAGCCTGACTGTTGCAGGCTCCAAGGGCGCGCTCCGGCGGCCCCATAGATAGACCGGCCGGGACGACGCCGCTTGGCGTCTGACGCAGTCTGGCGGGGGCGAAGAACCCCCAAGCAGATTGGGAAGGACGTTCTATGCACTCTGATCAAACGGAAGTCAGATCGCATCGGCCCAAACATACGGCCGAGCGAATCCAAAGCCTTCTGGGCAAGCTGATGCTGGTCGCCGTCGCCGTGCTCGCCGTCGGCATGATCTACGGCATCGTGACCACCGGCAGCGCCACGCCCAGCTGGATGCACTGACGACCAAGCCGGGTCCCGGCGGTCCAGAAGGGCCCGCCGGCGCCCACTGAAACCCGCCCCAACACTGGGCCGACGCCGCGAGCCCCTGGCGGCAGGCGGCGCTGTGCGCCAAGCGGCCCGCAGGATCAAGAGCGGCCCCCAGGATTCTGGCCGCGAACCACGCGAACGGGTTCGGGCCTTGAGGCTCCGCGGCAGCCGAGGCTCTGTCGATTCAACCGCGGAGAACGCAAAGATCGCAAAGAGGCCGCGCGAGCCGTACCGCGGCGCGATCATCATCTTAGTCTCTGCGATCTTGGCGTTCTCCGCGGTTTGAAAAAGGAGTGCCCGCTGCGCGGGCCTCTCAGGACCAGACCCGTTCATGTGGTTCGTGGATATTCTTCGCTCCGTGGGCGCCGCTCGCAATTGCGATGGATGTCGATCCGCCCTAGGCCTCCGTCCAAGAACAGGGAACGGAGATGGTCATGGCGGGTCGGGTTGCGGGCAAGGTGGCGCTGATCACCGGCGGGGCGAGCGGCATCGGCCGCGGCTGCGCCGAGAAGCTGGCCGCCGAGGGCGCCGTGGCGATCATCACCGATGTGCAGGACGCCAAGAGCGCCGAGGCGGTCGCCGCCATCGAGGCCGCCGGCGGCAGGGCCGAGTACCTGCGCCACGACGTCACCGACGAGACCGCCTGGGAAAGCGTCATCGGCCAGATCAAAGCCCGCCACGGCCGGCTGGACATCTTGGTCAACAACGCCGGCATCGCCATCTCCGGCTCGATCCTCGACATGAGCCTGGCCGACTGGCGCAAGCAGACGGCGGTCAACCTCGACGGCGTCTTCCTGGGCGTGAAGCATTCGATTCCGCTGATGCGCGCCTCGGGCGACGGCGGCTCGATCATCAACATGTCGTCGGTGGCCGGGCTGAAGGGCTCGGCGACGCTCGGGGGCTATTGCGCGACCAAGGGCGGCGTGCGGCTCTTCACCAAGTCCATCGCCATGGAATGCGCCAACGCCAAGGACGGCATCCGGGTCAACTCGGTGCACCCGGGCATCATCGAGACCCCGATCTGGCTCTCGATCTTCAATCCGGCCAATCCCGGCGCCAATGCGCCGCCGGACCTGGACGCCATGTCGACCATGGCCGTGCCGCTCGGCGTGAAGGGCTATCCCGAGGACATCGCCAACGGCGTCCTGTGGCTGGCCAGCGACGAGAGCCGCTACGTCACGGGCGCCGAACTGGTGATCGACGGCGGCCTCTCCGTCCGGTAGCAAGCCTGCATGACGGCGACGCTGAATGTGATCTTCGGGCCGTGCGGCGCGGGCAAGACGACCTACGCCCACGCCTTCGCGCGCCGGGAGAAGGCCGTGGCCTTCATCCTCGACGACTGGATGGCGCGGATGTTCGGCCCGGACATGCCCGAGCCCCTGCAATACGACTGGATGCTGGAGCGGGTGGCGCGCTGCGAGGCGCAGATCTGGTCGGTGGCCGCGGGGACGATCGCGGCGGGGACTTCGGTGATCCTCGACATCGGCCTGATGCGGATCGCCGACCGCGCCCGGGTGCGCGAGATCGCCGAGGCGACGGGCCTGCCGCTGCAGTTCCACTTCGTGGACGCGCCGCAGGCGGTGCGCCGGGCCCGGGTCTCCAGCCGCAACGTGGTCCGCGGCGAAAGCTTCGCTATTGAGGTGACGCCGGACCTTTTCGAATTTATCGAGGGTGTCTACGAGCCGCCCGAGCCTGCCGAACTGACTGGAGCCGTCCTTAGCCTCAGCGAGTAGGAGCGCCGACCATGGGCAAGACGACTGGACCCGTCTTCGCCGCGACCATGGGCCTGACGATCGCCGCGGCCGGCGCCGCGCGGACGGCGGAGCGTTTTCCCACCCTGACGCCCGATCAGATGACGCCCGCTCAGCGCAAGGTCGCCGACGCCATCGTCGCCGGGCCGCGCAAGGGCCTCGGCGGGCCGTTCAACGCCTGGCTGCGCAGCCCCGAACTCGCCGACAAGCTGCAGCAGGTGGGCGAGCAGCTGCGGTTCCACTCCAGCGTGCCGCCCAAGCTCAATGAATTCGCCATCCTGATCACCGCCCGCGCCTGGGACGCGGACTACGAGTGGTCGGCGCACTATCCTCTGGCCATGAAGGCGGGGCTCGAACCGTCCGTCGCAGCTGACCTTGCGTCAGGTAGGCGACCTAAGGCTATGTTGCCGGATGAAACGGCGGTCTACGATTTCGTCACAGAGCTTCGCCGCACCCACCGGGTCAGCGACCCCACCTACGCCGCGGCCAAGAAGGTGCTGGGCGACCAGGGGATCGTCGATCTGGTGGCGCTGAGCGGCTACTACGACCTGGTCTCCATGACCTTGAATACGGCGCAGGTGGCGGCCCCCGAAGATGGCCCCCGGTTGCCGCCGCCGAGCAGAGGGGCGAAGCGATGAGAGCGTATATTCTCACCGAGCAGGGGCCGGCGATGCGCGACGCGGCCAAGGCGCCCCCAAAACATGGGCAGGTGCTGGTCAAGGTCGCCGCCAACGGGCTGAACCGCATCGACCTGGCCATGTCGACCGGCGCCCTGCACGGCGCGCGCGGCGGCCTCGGGACGGTCCTGGGGTCGGAATGGTCGGGGACCGTCGAGGCGGTCGGTCCCGGCGTCACCGGCTTCAAGGAAGGCGACCGGGTGATGGGCGCCTCGGCCAGTTCTTTCGCCGAATATGTCACCGTGCATGCCGCCCACGTGCTGGCGATACCGGACGGCATGAGCTTCGAGGACGCCGCCTGCTTCCCCGTGGGCCTGCGCACCATGCACGACGCCATCGTCACGGTGGGCAGGTTCCAGCCCGGCCAGACGGTGATGATCCAGGGCGCCTCGTCCGGGGTCGGCATCCTGGGCCTGCAGATCGCCAAGGTGCTGGGCGCCAAGTCGGTGATCGGCTCGTCGATGAACACCGAGCGCCGCGCCAAGCTGGCCGACTACGGCTGCGACTTCGCCGTCGATTCCAACGACGACGCCTGGCCGGACAAGGTGCTGGAGCACACCAACAGCGTCGGCGTCGACCTGATCGTCGACCAGGTCTCCGGCCATGTCGTGAACGGCAACATGCGCGCGACCAAGCTGGAGGGGCGGATCGTCAACGTCGGCCGGCTCGGCGGCACGCGCAGCGAGTTCAACGCCGACCTGCATGCGCTTCGCCGCATCCACTACCTGGGCGTCACCTTCCGCACCCGCACCCTGGACGAGATCGCCGAGATCAACCGCCGCGCCGACGCCGACCTCGCGGGGCCCTTGGCGGAGGGCAAGCTGAAGATGCCGATCGACGAGATCTTCCCCTTCGCCCAGGTCGAGCAGGCCATGGGCAAAATGGCGAGGAACCAGCACTTCGGCAAAATCGTCCTGAAGCACTGAGACTCCGCGGCGGCGGTGACGCCGCCCTTTTGAACCACGGAAAACACGGAAAGAGCACGGAAAGAGGCGCGAAGCGCGACAGGCCCGGGCAGGGCGAAGGCCCTGAGTGGAACACGAAGACCACAAAGGACACGAAGGTCACGAAGAGGCTGAGTAGTCCCATCCGCCTTCGCGAGGATTTCCAGGCGCTACGCGCCCTTTGTGGTCTTCGTGTCCTTCGTGGTCTTCGTGTCGATCTTGATCACGAGCCGTCAGGACAGCACCTTCCGTGCTCTTTTCGTGTTTTCCGTTGTTCCCTTCCTTCCTTCGCTACGCCAGCGCCCCGTAGAACTGGGAGGGCCAGGTGGCGTCGGCGGCGCGGTGGAAGGCTTCGCGCTGGGTGAGGCGGTCGTTGTAGTCCATCAGCACCGGCTCTTCGGGCAGGATCTTCTGATAGAGCAGCCGCGAGAGCGTGCCGCCCAGCACCACGTCGGCGGCGGTGAAGCGCTCGCCGAGCAGGAACTCGCGGTCCTTCAGAACGCCGCTCAGCACCTGCACCATGTCCTCGAAGGCGCCGAAGCTGAAGTTGAAGCCCGGCAGGTCGATCTTCTGCTCGTGCAGGCTGGCGACGGGGTCGACCACGGCCGTCGAGAACACCATCCATTTGAGGTACGGCCCGCGCGCGGCGTCCTCGATCCTGGGCGCCAGCGTCCCGTAGCCGTAGCGGTCGGCCAGATAGATGGCGATGGCCGGGTTCTCGCTCACCACCACCTCGCCGTCGGTCAGCGTCGGCACCTTGCCGGCCGGATTGAGCTTCAGATAGGCCGGCGCCTTCTGCTCGCCCTTCTTGATGTCGATGGTCTTGACGCCGAACGGGACGCCCAGCTCCTCCAGCATCCAATAGGCGGTGAACGCCCGGCTGGCCGGCGAGTGGTAGAGGGTAATTCCGCGCGGCGCGGCCATGGCAATTCTCTCCCGAAGCGCCACTTAACTAGGGCGCGCGCGCGCGCCTCGCCAGCCCCGTCCGATGCTTCATGGAGCCCCAATGCCCGCCAGAGACCGCGTCGAAGCCTTTGTGCGTCTGGTGGAGGCCGCCGACTACGTGACCGCGCTCGAGCAGTTCTACCACGCAGACGCCTCGATGCAGGACAACCAGCAGCCGCCACGGCTGGGGCTCGAACGGCTGATCGCCGACGAACGGGCGACCATGGCGCGCTTCGCCCAGATGAAGACCGACCCCGTCACCGACCTGCTCATTGACGGCGACAAGGTCGCGATCCGCTGGAAGTTCACCTTCACGCCGGCCGAAGGGCCGCCGATGGTGATGGAGGAAGTGACCCTGCAACGCTGGGAGGGCGACCGCATCGCGCAAGAGCGCTTCTTCTACGACCCGCGCCAGACGCGGCCCGCGACCGCCTGAACGGACGTCGCCTCTATTGAGGCTTTGGTTTCTGCAGGCGGATTCGCTTCCCCGCCCAGACGCCATTCGCACCGCGCGACAACCGGTCCGGATAGGCTTTGGCCGGGTCAAGGTCACAGAGCTTCACTTTGAGCGCCGCGCCATCCCAGCCCTCGACATCGCAGCAGGGCGAATCTTCAGGCGCCGCCGCCACCGGAATGAGGCGGCCAAACTCGTCGGCCTCGAGGATCGTCAAACTGAACGATGACTCGAAGTCGCACTCGCCCATCGCCCAATGGCGCCTGTCCGCCGAGATGTGGGGTTCGGCGTCGAGCGTGACGACTGCGCCGCTACCGCGGCCGATTGCGAGCCAATAGCCGCCTTCGCCCTGCTCAAACTGGATCAACCAATAGTCCGCGGTTCCTCGCTGCGCAGGAACCTGAACCGCGCCGTGAAACGTCCAGCGGCGGCATGTGTAGAAGCCCTCGCAGACGCCGGCGTCGATAAACCGCAGCTGGATGCCTTCTTCCGTGTCGACCGTAAGAACATCGCCGCGTCGCCAAGCTCCGCCCTTGGCGAGCGTGTCCTGCCCGGAAAGACCCTGCACGGCCGCCAGGTCCTTTGCTTCCTGAGCTCGATCCGCCTGAGCGGCACGGTCCAGCTTCCCGTGTTGCTGGAGCACAAGCGCTTTCGGTTCAAAAGACCCGCATGCGGCGAGTAGCGTTGACAGGACCGCGAGAAGGCCAAAGGCTGCAAACCTTCGGCGAGCGTCGGCAACGCGTATTTGGAATTGTCGCATATCTGCGTCACCTTGCGTTTTGCGGCGCACAATTCTATCTTCTTTCCCCCCGGACGCCTGCGCCCGCGGCCGGCAACTGCGAACTTCCAACTAGGGCGAACTCGAGTCACCACCTTGATGGATAAAGTCCCGATGACCGCCGAGGGCTACCACGCCCTCGACGAAGACCTGAAGCGTTTGAAGACGATCGAGCGGCCTGCTGTCATCGCCGCGATCGGAGAAGCGCGTCTGCACGGCGACCTCTCCGAGAACGCCGAATATCACGCCGCCAAGGACCGCCAGGGCTGGATCGAAGGCCAGATCGCCGAGATCGAGGACAAGATGGCGCGCGCCCAGGTGATCGACGTGTCCAAATTGTCGGGCAAGCAGGTGAAATTCGGCGCCACCGTCTCGGTGATCGACGAGGACACCGAGGAAAAGGCCCGCTACCAGATCGTCGGCGAGCACGAGGCGGACGTCCGCCAGGGCCGGGTCTCGATCACCTCGCCGATCGCGCGCGCGATGATCGGCAAGGAAAGCGGCGACGTGGTCGAGGTGACCACGCCCGGCGGCGTCAAGGCCTACGAGATCACCAAGGTGGAGTGGGTCTGACAGACCGCCTCTCCCCACGGCGAAGCCGAGAGGGAGAGGGTAGGGAGAGGGCGGCTCGACCTGTCCGCTCCCCCGAAACCGTCGCGAGGACCCGGGGGCTATGGCTGAACCGCGAGCGCTGTGGGCCGCGCAGGAGCCGCCCTCTCCCTACCCTCTCCCTCTCGCTGCGCGGGGGAGAGGCGATTGAGCGCCGTCCCTGAACTGACCATCTGGGCCGTCTCGGACGGCCGCGTCGGCATCGAGGCCCAGGTCCTGGGCCTGGCGGAGGCCGTGGCGCGCCGGCGGCCGGCGAGCATCGTCGTCAAGCGGATCGGCTGGAAATGGGGCCTGGGGCGCCTGCCCTGGCGGCTGATCCCACGCTTTGCGCTCGCCGCCGATACGCCCATCGCCGCGCCCTGGCCGGACATCTGGATCGGCGCCGGCCGCGCCAGCCTGCCGCTCTCCACCCGGGTGGGCGCCTTCTCCGGCGGCAAAACCTTCGTCGTCCAGACCCAGGATCCCGGCGGGGCCACGCCGCTGCTCGACCTGGTGATCCCGCCGACCCACGACGAACTCGCGGGCGACAATGTGCTCGCCATCGTCGGCGCCCCCAACCGCATGAACGCCGAAGGCTTCGCCCGCGACCTAGCGCGGTTCGGCGCGGCGATCGATCCCCTGCCCCACCCGCGGGTGGCGATGATCGTCGGCGGCAAGTCCAACTCGCACGACCTGTCCCCCGACCGCGCGCGGCGCATGGCCGCCGAGGTGGCCCAGGCGGTCCAGGCCACCGGCGGCTCGCTGCTGGTCAGCTTCACGCGCCGCACGCCGGCGGCGGCCCAGGCGGCGCTGACCAAGGGCCTGGCCGGCGTTCCAGGCTGGATCTGGGATGGCGAGGGCGACAATCCCTACTTCGCCTTCCTGGCGGCGGCCGACATCATCCTGGTGACCGAGGACTCCACGAACCTGGCCACCGACGCGGCCACGACCGGCAAGCCCGTGCACGTGCTGGCTATGGATGGCGGCGGGCGCAAGTTCGAGCGGTTCCATGAAGATCTGGCGCGCCGCGGCGTGACCCGCCGCTTCGACGGCAAGCTTAGCCATTGGAGCTATCCGCCTCTGGATGAGACGAACCGGGCCGCCGCCGAGTTGTTGGCGCGCTTTGACGCACGAAAGACGTCGGCTCGGCAGTGACGGCGCCTTGCCACATGGTAAACGGGGCCGCAATTTAGCAAGACTTTGGCAACATCCTCGCGGCATGGTTCCCGGGGACATTTTTGAGTCGGGGAATCCACGTGGCCACCTTCTTTTTCGATTCGATGACGCAAGCGAACGCCGACGCGTTCAACCCTGCGAGCGACGCCATCGTCTTCCGCACCGGCTCGGCAAGCCAGGCCACGGTGATCTTCAACCCGCTGACGCTGAGCAGCGCGCCGAGCGTGACGCTGAGCTACGCGGGCAATTCGGTGACCTTCGCCAACGACGGCGCGGCGGTGCGCTTCCCGGCGACGCCTGCCTTCATCTTCCCCGACGCCTCGAAGCTGTTCATCGGCAGCGCGGGCGCCGACGGCACGCTTGGCGCGCAAATCACCGGCACGGCCGGCTCCGACGGCCTGTTCGGGGGCGCTGGCGACGACGTCATGAACGGCGGCTCGGGCGGCAGCGACCTGCTGCAGGGCAACCAGGGCGACGACACGCTCACCGGCGGCGTCGGGGCCGGAAACTCCAGCCTCAACACCATCTTCGGCGGCCAGGGCGACGACAGCATCATCCTGACCGGTTCCGGCAAGTCGGCGACCGCGACGAACTTCGCCCAGGGCAACCTCGGCAACGACAGCATCACCGGCTCGGCCAACGCCGACACCATCCTCGGCGGCAAGGGCAACGACACCATTTCCGGCGGCGGCGGCGGCGACTTCCTGGACGGCAACCTGGGCGACGACACCATCACCGCGGCCGCTTCCGCCACGGCGCACAACAATATCCTCGGCGAAGACGGCGACGACCTGCTGACCTCGACCGGCGGGGCCGGCATAGGCGGCGACACGATCAGCGGCGGCACGGGTGACGACACCATCAACGCCTCGGGCCTCGGCGGCCACTATGTGATCGACGGCGGCACCGGCAACGACCAGATCACCGGTCTGGGCGGCCACGACACCATCACCAACACCGCCGGCAACACCACGATCCACGACCTGGGCGGCAACGTCATCGTCACGGGCGCGGGCAACGACGCGATCACGGTGACCAGCGGCGGCAACTCCATCACCGCGGGCGACGGCTCCAACACGATCGTCGACGCCACCGACGCGGCGGGCGACACGATCACCAGCGGGTCGGGCCTGGCCACCATCACCCTGACCGGCAACGGCAACGACATCGTCTCCTTCGGCGCCAGCACCGTGAACAGCACCGTGTCCACGGGCGGCGGCGACGACACCATCACCGCCGGCGCGGGCAACGACATGATCACCGCCACGGGATCGGCCGTGATCTCCGCCGGCGCCGGCAATGACGTCGTCAGCACCGGCGGGTTCAGCAGCGTCGACGGCGGCGCCGGCAACGACCAGATCACCGCAACCGCCGCCCACGACACCATCACCGATGCCGCCGGCGACAATACGATCATGTCCGTTGGCGGCGACGACTCGATCAGCGTCGGCGCCGGCAATGACTCTGTGACCCTCACCGGGGGCGCGGGCCACAACGTCGTCAGCCTGGGTGAAGGCTCGAACACCGCCACGGACGCCGGCGGCAGCGACACCATCACCGGCGGCAGCGGCGGCAACCAGATCACCACCACCGGAAACGGCAGCGACAGCATCGCCACCGGCAACGGCGCCGACACCATCAGCTCGGGCGGCGGCACGGACATCATCAGCGCCGGCGCCGGCAACGACCAGATCACCTTCACCGGCCAGGGCGCGGTCCAGGGCGGCGACGGCGACGACACCATCACCGGCTCCAACACCGCCTCGATCATCGACGCCGGGGCCGGCAACGACCAGATCACCATGGGATCGGGCGCCGACACCATCACCGGCGGAACCGGCAACGACATCATCACCGCCGGCGGCGGCGGCATGGGCAACCACGACGTGATCTCCGGCGGCGGCGGAGCCGACACCTTCATCTTCGCGGCCGGCCAGTCGGGCGCCAATATCAACACCGCCGAGGTGATCACCGACTGGAACAACACCGATCACATTCAGTTCGGCGCGCTCGGCCACGCGGCCGGGGCCTTCTTCGGCGGCGACACCGTGACGGCGCCCAGCCTGAACGCCGGCATCGCGCAAGCGAACACCGACCTGGGCGCCCACATCTACGTCGCCCTCCAGGTGGGCAGCGATGTGGTGGTCTACATCGACAGCAACGCCGACGGTCACATCACCACGGCCGACGATGCGATCATCCTGACCGGCAAGGCCCTGGCGGACATCACGCTCGCCAACTTCATCTAGCGGATCGGCAAGAAAATCCGTTTCCCGCGGGGCCGCTCTTCGGAGCGGCCCTTTGCGTTTGGGCCTAGGGTGTCAGCCGTTGATTCGCCCTGATTCACCCTTGGGAGGCGACCGGTCATGAGCGGCCCCCGCATCCTCTTCGCCGTCGACGCCGGCCCGGCGGTCGGCGGCGGCCACGTCATGCGCTGCCTGACGCTCGCCCAGGCGCTGGAGGCGCAGGGCGCCAGCTGCCGTTTCGTGGCGCCGCCGGCGGTCGAAGCGATCCTCGACGCCTTCGCGCCGGAGACGGCCCGCACGCTCGCGGGGTCAACGGCGCCCGCCGATCTGGCGCTGGCCATGGCCGGCGAGATGTTCGACGCCGCGGTCTTCGACCACTACGGCCTGGCCGAGGGCGACCACCGGCCCATGGCCCAGGGCCGCCCGACCCTGGTGATCGACGACCTGGCCGACCGGCCGCTGGGCGCGGACCTCTTGCTGGACTCCGGCCCGGCGCGGCGGGCGGAGGACTACCTCGGCCTGACGCCGGACGGGGTTCGGCTGCTGCTGGGGCCGCAGTACGCCCCGGTGCGACCGGAGTTCGCCGCGCTCCGCGAGCAGGCGCTCGCCTGGCGCGGCGAGCCGGTGGGCCGGGTGCTGGTGTCGCTGGGCCTGACCGACGTCGACGGCATAACCGGCCGGGTGGTCGAGCGCCTGCGGCCCAAGGTCAGCGAGGTCGGCATCGACATCGTGCTCGGGGCCGAGGCGCCGAGCCTGGCGTCGCTCAGCAAGATCGCCCGGCGCGACACCCGCATCGTGCTGCACATCGACAGCCCGCACATGGCGCGGCTGACCGCCGAGGCCGACATCGGCATCGGCGCCGCGGGCTCGTCGACCTGGGAGCGCTGCACGCTCGGCCTGCCGACCCTGATGGTGGTGCTGGCCGACAATCAGCGGGCGGCGGCGCAGACGCTGGCCGAGCGCGAGGCCGCCCTGGCAGTCGACGCCGATGACTCGGACTTCGACGCCGCCTTCGACAGGGCGCTGCGCCGCCTCACCACCGATGCGGACCTGCGCCGGAGCTTGGCCAGCGCCAGCGCCGAGCTCTGCGACGGCCAGGGCGCGCCGCGCGTCGCCGAGGCCTTCCTGAAGATGATCGGCGCGCGCTCGAACTAGCCCGGCGGCCCGCCACCCGCGGCGGCGAACCGCGGCGGTCCTAATCCGCCGTTAACCGCAAACGTCCCACCCTGCCGGCTGGACTTTTGCC
This sequence comes from Phenylobacterium sp., assembly GCF_035309685.1. Taxonomy (GTDB): domain Bacteria; phylum Pseudomonadota; class Alphaproteobacteria; order Caulobacterales; family Caulobacteraceae; genus Phenylobacterium. The sequence goes on along the minus strand of NZ_DATGEX010000040.1, from coordinate 62,757 downwards.
GGAAGGACTATGGGCTTGGCGTCGCCTCAGCTACGGCCGCACCCGCAACCGCAGGCCGAGCCGCGCGCGACGGTCGCGGTGGCGCGTCCGCGCATGCCCAACGCGCAGGCCGTGCTCCCCTATCTGCAGCGGATCGACGAGGCCCGCTGGTATTCCAACTTCGGCCCGCTGCTGACCGAGATGGAGCAGCGGCTGGCAGACCGTTTTTCGCCGGGAACCGCGGTGACCACCGTCGCCAACGCCACCCAGGCGCTGACCCTGGCCCTGATGGCCATGGGCCTGCCGCCCGGCGGCCATGTGATCGTGCCGGCCTGGACCTTCGTCGCCACCGCGCACGCGGTCGTGCAGGCCGGCTTGAAGCCCTGGTTCGTCGACGTCGATCCGCAGACCTGGATGCTCGACCCGGCGCGGGTCGCGGCCTTGCCGCAGCTGAACCCCGAGGCGGTCGCGGTGATCCCGGTCTGCGCCTTCGGCGCCCTGCCGGACCTGGCCGCCTGGCGCGCCTTCCGCGACCAGACCGGCCTGCCGGTGCTGATCGACGCGGCCGCGGCCTTCGACACGATCTCCGACGCCCGCCTGCCGGTGGTGGTCAGCCTGCACGCCACCAAGGTGCTGGGCCTGGGCGAAGGCGGTTTCCTGGCGGCGGAGGACGCGGCCCTCGTGCAACGGGTCCGCCAGCTCACCACCTTCGGCTTTCACGGCAGCCGCGAAAGCCTGGCGCCGGCCACTAACGCCAAGCTCTCCGAATACGCTGCGGCCGTGGGCCTGGCGGCGCTGGACAGCTGGCCAGGCGACCGCCTGCGCTGGATGCGCACCGCCCAGATGCTGCGGATCGCCCTGATCGGGCGGCCGGAGGTCAGGTTCCAGGACGGCTGGGGCAGCGACTGGGTCACCAGCGTGTGCACCGTCGGCCTGCCGGAAGGCTCGTCCGACCAGGTGGCCGCGGCGCTGCGCGACCACGGCGTCGACACCCGCCAGTGGTGGGGCGCGGGCTGCCACGCGAGCCGCGCCTTCGCCGACTGCCGGCGGGAGCCGCTGGCCGTCACCGATGCGCTGGCCGGCTCGACGCTGGGCCTGCCCTTCTCGATCGACATGGACGCCGACGAGATCGCCCGGGTCGCCCAGGCCCTGGAGCTGGCGCTCAGCCGCGGCTGACGCTGCCGCCGGCGGCGAAATCTTGCCGGCCATTAACCATTCCGTAGCCGCGCCGCCCGAGACTCAATGGACGCGGGCGCCACGGCAGGCGCCCGGTCGGTAGGCAGGCGCAATGCGGGACGTCGTCATCTTCGGAATGGGGCAAGTGGCGGAGGTCATCCACCACTATCTCACCGAGGAGGGTGGGCGGAACGTCGTGGCCTTCACGGTCGACGCCGCCTACCGCACCGCCGATCAGGTGTTCGGCGTCCCGGTGGTCGATTTCGAGAACGTCGAGCAGCGCTTCCCGCCGGCGACCCACGACATGTTCGTGGCCATCAGCTTCAAGGGCGTGAACAAGCTTCGCGAGGCGAAGGTCGCCGAGGCCGAGGCCAAGGGCTACCCGCTCACCAGCCACGTCAGCCCGCGCGCCAGCGTCTGGTCCAAGCTGGTGGTGAACCCCAACACCATCATCATGGAAAACAACGTCATCCAGCCCTTCGTGACGATCGGGCGCAACGTCATCATGTGGTCGGGCAACCACATCGGCCACCACACGCGGATCGGCGACAACTGCTTCATCGCCTCCCAGGCGGTGATCTCGGGCAACTGCGAGATCGGGGCCGGGACCTTCATCGGCGTCAACGCCACGCTGCGCGACAACATCACCATCGGGGCGCGCAACGTCATCGGCGCGGCCGCGCTGATCCTGAAATCCTCGACCGACAACGCCGTCTTCATCGGGCCCGCCACCGAGCCCGCCCGGGTCACCAGCGACCGGCTCCGGTCGATCTGAGGCGCGCGCGATGGGTTGGCGCATCATGGGGCGGATCTTCGACCCCGCCGAGCACGACTGGGCCGGCACCCACGCCCAGGTGCCGACCGCGCTCGTCTATGAGGACAAGGTGCGGGTGTTCTACGCCGACCGGTACGCGGACGGGCGCAGCTACACGACCTACCTCGACCTCGACCGCGGCGACCTGAGCCGGGTGACCTATTTCCACAAGGAACCGATCCTGGGCTTCGGCGCGCCGGGGACCTTCGACGACGACGGCGCCATGCCTAGCTTCGCGGTGCGCGAGCCGGACGGGCGCGTGCTGCTCTACTACAGCGGCTGGAACCGCGGCGTGACCGTGCCCTACCGCAACTCGGTCGGCATCGCGGTCAGCGACGACGACGGGGCGAGCTTCCGGCGGCTCTACGAGGGCCCGGTGCTCGAACGCAATCCGCTCGAGCCCTACATCGCGGTCACGCCCAGCCTGCTGAAGGAGGGCGAGCTTTGGCGCATGTGGTACATCTCCGGCGTCCGCTGGGTGGAGGTCGAGGGCAAGTTCGAGCCGGTCTACGTCATCAAGTACGCCTCCTCGCGCGACGGGGTGAGCTGGGACCGCCCCAACCACCTCTGCATCCCGCCGACCCATGACCGCGAGGCCTTCTCCCACCCCACGGTGATCCGCGACGGGTCGCTCTATCGGATGTGGTACTGTTTCCGGGACTCGGCGGACTATCGCGATGGCAAGGGCGCCTACCGCATCGGCTACGCGGAATCCGCGGATGGCCTGGACTGGCGGCGCATGGACGACGTCTGCGGACTGGACGTCGGCGGCGCGCCCTGGGCGTCGACCATGACCTGCTACCCCTTCGTGACCCAGATCGACGGCAGGATCGTCATGTTCTTCAACGGCAACGGATTTGGCCGGACCGGCTTCGGCTACGCCGTCCTGGAGGAAACCTAGATGAGCGATGAGGCGCCGGTCGAGGCCACCACGGCCCAGGGCGAGGCGCTGACCTCGCGCACCCGCCTGCGCGAGATGATGCAGGCATCGCCGCTCGCGCCCGACGAGCTGATGTTCAACCTGGGCCTCTACGTCCGAAGCTCGCTGCTGGTGAAGTTCCTGGTGCTGCATGACGTCTATCGGCGCATCCAGGCGCTGCCCGGCGCGCTGATCGAGTTCGGCACCTGGCGCGGCCAGAACCTGGTGCTGCTGGAGAACCTGCGGGCGATCCACGAGCCGTTCAACAAGCAGCGCCAGATCATCGGCTTCGACACCTTCACCGGCTATCCGGAAGAGGCCGGCATGGCGGCCAAGTCCACCGAGACCCACGGTGGCTATGACACCGGCGGCGCCTATCCGGACTATCTGGGCGAGCTCCTGCAGGTGCATGAGGCGATGAACGCCTTTGGCCATATTCGCGGCGCCCACCGGCTGATCGCCGGCGACGTCGTGGAGACCGCGCCGAAGTTCTTCGCCGACCATCCCGAGACCCTGGTGGCCTTCGCCTTCTTCGACATGGGCCCCTATGAGCCGACCATCGCGGCGCTGAAGGCCATTCGCCCGCACCTGATGCCGGGCAGCGTGATCCTGTTCGACGAACTGACCTGGGCCGGCGCGCCCGGCGAGGCGATCGCCTTCAAGGAGGTGTTCAAGGACGTCCGCTATTCCATCGAGAAGTGCCAGTTCTATCCGTCCAAGTCGCTGGTCACCCTGCTGTGAAACTGAACCTCAGCCTCGACGACTTCCGCAGTCAGATGGCCACCCGCGGCTGGGTGGTGTTCGAGGCCGCCGTGGGGCCCAAGCTGCTGGCGCGGATGACCGCGGATCTGGAAGCCGCCTGGGACGTCTGCCGCGCCATCCAGGTGCGCAATGGGGTCGCCAATGACGCCGATCGCACCGTCCACCACCTGATCGGCATCAAGCCGAGCTTCCTGGACTATGTCGACGAGAGCGAGGCGCTGGACCCCTATCTGGAGGCTTATTTCGGCGGCAAATACGTCCTCAACTCCTTCGGCGGCGCGATCAACACGCGCGGGCGGACCTCCTACGCCCAGCGGATCCATCGCGACATCCGCAGCTACTCCGGCGACATGCCGTTGCTGCTCAACACCCTGGTCATGCTGGACGCCTTCACGCCCGAGAACGGCGCGACCTTCATGCTGAGCGGGTCGCACCTGGCGGCCGAAAAGCCCTCGGAAGAGGACTTCTACGCCCGCGCCGAGCGGGCCGTGGGGCCGGCCGGCAGCGTGCTGGTGTTCAACTCCAACGTCTGGCACGCCGGCGGCGACAACACGACCGACCACACCCGCCGCTCGGTGACGCCGATGTACGCGCGGCCGTTCATCAAGCCGCAGTTCGACTATCCGAGGGTGCTCGGCTACGACGCCGGCGCGTCGCTGAAGCCCTATGCGCGTCAGGTGATCGGCTTCAACGCCCGCATCCCGGCCAATCTCGACGAATGGTACCAGCCGCCGGAGCACCGCATGTATCGGGGCGACCAGGGATGACCGCCGCCGCAGACGCCAGCCGCGACCTGAACCGCGAGTTCGCCGATACCGAGACGCGCAAGTACGCCTACGACTTCGACTACCGCATGCACGGCTACATGCTGCGCGCCTTCGAGGGCAAGCTGCCGGCCGGCCGCGCGCTGGAGATGGGCTGTTTCGAGGGCGAGTTCACCAAGCGCCTGGCGGCGATCTATCCGGACCTCACGACGCTCGAAGGCTCAAGCGAGCTGATCGCGGTGGCGCGCAAGGCCGCCCCGGCCGGCGTGAACTTCGTGCTGAGCCGCTTCGAGGACTTCGCGCCGGCGGAGCGGTTCGACGCGGTGTTCCTGACCCACACGCTGGAGCACCTGGACGAGCCGGTGGAGATGCTGCGCCGCATCGGGACCTGGCTGACGCCGACCGGCCGGCTCTTCGTGGTCGTGCCCAACGCGCATGCCGCCTCGCGGCAGATCGCCGTCGCCATGGGGCTGATCTCGCACCCGACCGCGGTGACGCCGGGCGAATATGAGCACGGCCATAGGCGCACCTACGACCTTGCAGGCCTGAGCGCTCACGTAGCCGAGGCCGGACTTCGCCAGGTGGAGACCGGCGGGGTGTTCTTCAAACCCTTCGCCAACTTCCAGTTCGACAAGCTGATCGCCAGCGGCGCCATCGCCGAGGACTACCTCGAAGGCTGCTTCAAGCTGGGCGCCCTCTACCCCGACCTCTGCGCAAGCATCTACGCCATCTGCGCCCCGAGCGGCGCCGGAGACCCCGCATGACCCAAGCCGCCCGCCTGGCGACGCCTAAGGCCCGTCCGTTCGTGGATCGCGAGAGCTACCTCAAGCAGGGCTACGTCATCGTCCGGGGCGCCCTGGACACCGCCGCGCTGGCGGCGATCAACAGCGAGATCAGCGACCTCTTCGCGGTGCAGCTGCGGCGCCTGGGCCTGCCGGTCGATCGCGGCGGCTCGCGCGAGGCGGTCCAGGCCAACGCCGCGCGGCTGCTGGCCATCGACGTCGAGGCCTATATCAACACCGCCCGCATGACCCAGATGCTGGCGTCGGCGCACCAGCTGATGGCGTCGGACGCCATCGTCGACATCGTCCGCGCGCTGGGCCTGAGCTTTCCGGTCATCTCGACGCGGCTCTCCAACCACATCATGTCCGACGTCCTGCGCATCCCCGGCGGCTACCACAAGTCGCCGCCGCACCAGGACTGGCGCAGCATGCAGGGCAGCCTGGACGCCGTCGTCCTATGGGCGCCGACCACCCCGGTCACCGAGCGCTCGCACCCGCTGCAGGTGGCGCCCGGCTCGCACCTGCTGGGCCTGCTCGACACCGTCGACCACATCATGACGCCGATGGTCAGCGACCCGCGCATCACCGAGGAGAGCTACGTCTCGCTCCCCATGCAACCCGGCGACGTGGTGGCCTTCTCCTCGTTCCTGGTGCACCGCACCGGCGAGACCGGCGACGGCCAGGTGCGGATCGCCTTCAGCACCCGCTACAACAACGCCGAGGAGCCGACCTACGTCGAGCACGGCTACCCGACGCCCTACAAATACTCCTACCGGACCGATCTGATCGTCCCCGACTTCCCCAGGGCTTGCGACATCGCGCGGATCTTTCCCGACGCTTCCGGCGAGGACTGACATCCGGCCATGACGGCCATCGCGATCATGCAGCCCTACTTCCTGCCCTACGCGGGCTATTTCCGGCTGATCGCCCAGACCGATCTCTTCGTGATCTACGACTGCGTGCAGTTCCCGCGCCGCGGCTGGCTGCACCGCAACAAGCTCACCGACGCCCAGGGCGCCGAGCAGTGGCTGACCCTGCCGCTGAAGCCCGCGCCGCAGGAGGTGCTGATCGCCGATCTGGAATTCGCCGACAACGCCGCCGACGCCCTGGCCGAGCGGCTGCGGCCGTTCCCGGTGGCCTCGCGCGACGGGCCGCACGCCGCGCTGCTGGCCCAGGTGCGCCGCGTCGAGGGCCGGCCGGCCGGCTACATCGCCGGCCTGCTGGAAGCGGCGTCGCGGCAGCTGGGACTGCCGTGGAATGTGATCCGCTCCTCTTCGCTGGACGTGCCGCAAAGCCTGCGGGGCCAGGACCGCATCCTGGAGATCGCGCGCCGGCTGGGCGCGACCCGCTATGTCAACGCGCCGGGCGGCCGCGACCTCTATGAGGCGCGGGCCTTCGCCGACGCCGGCATCGAACTGTCGTTCCTCGAGCCCTGGGCCGGGGCCGGCGGCTCGATCCTGCAGCGCCTCGCCGACGACGACCCGGCGGCGCTCGCCCAGCAAGTTCAACATGGTTAACGCCTCCTCAATCGGGCCCGTCGATAGTCGCCGCCAGACTTGGAGACGACGATGAGCGCGCTGGCGGCCCTTGAGGGCTTAGAGACCCCCGATCGGCTGGCGCAGGGCGTCGCCGCCTTCGAGGCCGGCGACCTCGCCGTCGCCATCGGACACCTGCAGGCGCGCATCATGGAGGCGCCGTCGGACTATGAGGCGCGCTACTGGCTGGCGACCGCGGCGGCCGCCGCCGGGGCCGGCGATCAGGCGGCCGGCCTGCTGGCCGACGCGCGCACCCTGCACGCCTATGCCGTGATGTCCGGCGCCGGGGTCGATGTCGCGCGCCTGACCACCGACAAGGCCTACGCCGCCCAGATCGGCGGCACGCTCTACGCCAACAAGTACATGGCCGCAGCCACCGAGTGCTATGGCCGAGCCCTCGACTTCGACAACCTCGATCCGACGCTGATGCTGAGCTACGGCCTGTCGCTGCAGCACCAGGGCCGCGCCCAGGAAGCGGTGGACGTGTTCACCGCAGCGTCCGAGGTGTTCGCCATCCCCTCGGTGCACCAGTTCCTGCTCTACCCGCTGCTGCTGGTGGAGAACCGCGCGGCGCGGGTGTTCGAGGAGAGCCGGCGCTGGGGTGAGCTCTACGCCCCGCCGCCGAGCGCCACGCCCCGGCCGTTCGAGAACGCGCGGACCGCCGACCGGCGCCTGCGGATCGGCTATGTCGGCCCAAGCTTCACCAAGAACCAGGTCGCGCCCTCGACGGTGCCGGTGTTCGAAGCCCATGACCCCGAGGCCGTGGAGGTCTTCCTCTACACCCCCGATCCCAGCGCCGAGGGGCCGCTGCCGGCCACCTGCACGGTGCGAGCGCTTGCCGGCCTTTCCGATCACGACGCCGTCGAGATGATCCGCCGCGACAAGATCGATATCCTGGTGGACGTCTGGGGCCACACGGCCGGCAGCTGCCTGCGGATCTTCGCCCAGAAACCGGCCCCGGTGCAGTTCGGCTGGATCAACTTCATGCAGTCCACGGGCCTCAACTGCATGGACTATGTGATGCACGCCGACTCCCTCGAGGTCCCCGGCGACGAGGCCTATTTCACCGAGGAGATTTGGCGCACCGGCGAGATCATGGCGCCCTACCGGCCGAGCGCCGAGCGGCTGCCGCCGGTCCCGACGCCGGCGCTGAAGAACGGCTATGTGACCTTCGGCTCGTTCAACAATCCGGCTAAGCTGAACGACGCCACCGTGGCGGCCTGGGCGACCATCCTCAAGGCGCGGCCCAACGACCGGCTGGTGCTGAAGTACGGCATGTTCGTCGATCCCGTCCTGCAGCGGGTGACCCAGGCTCGGTTCGCCGCCTATGGCGCGCGCCCGGGCCAGCTGGAGTTCCGCGGCCACAGCACCGGCGCCGACTACACCCGCGAGTTCCAGGACATCGACCTGGCGCTCGACCCCTCGCCCACGCCCGGGGGCACCACCACGGTGGACGCCATCGCCAACGGCGTGCCGGTGCTGGCGCTGAAGGGCGACGACTACTATGCGCGCTCGCCGCTCGCCCTGCTGCTGCCCTGCGGGCTTGGCGAGCTGGTGGCCGACAGCTGGGAGGCCTACGTCGAAAAGGCGCTGGCGCTGACCGGCGACGTCGCCGCGCTCGACGCGCTGCGCGCCCGCATCCGCCCGGCCTTCGACAACTCGCCCTATCGCGACGAGGTCGGCTTCACCCGCCGGCTGGAGGCCGACTACCGCCGCATGTTCCAGCGCTGGCTGGACAAGACCGCCTGAGATGAAAAGGGGCCCGGCGCCTGGCCGCGGCCCGCAAGGAGACCAGACCGTGAGCGCAGCCGCGCAACAGAGCTCGATGCAGAATTGGGAGGCGTACTACGCCAACCTAAAAGAGTCGTACCTGTTCCCCAACGAGTTCGTGGTGCGGACCTTCCTGGCGCACTACCCGAACCTCGACATGCCGCACAACTACCAGGGCGCGAAGGTCTGCGACGTCAGCTGCGGCGACGGCCGCAACCTGGTGCTGCTGAACAAGCTGGGGCTCGAGCTGTTCGCCACCGAGGTCAGCCCCTCGATCTGCGAGGTGACGCGCCAGAAGCTGGCGCAGCACAGCGACCGCATCGCCGTCGATATCCGCCCGGGCGTCAACTACGACCTGCCGTTCGAAGGCAATTTCTTCGACTACATGCTGTCCTGGAACGCCATCTACTACATGGCCGATGCGCAGAGCGATTTTCGCGACCACGTCCGCGAGCACGCCCGCATCCTCAAGCCCGGCGGCTATCTGGTCTGCTCGGTGCCAGGCCCCGGCTGCTTCTCCCTGAGAGGCGCGCAGGAGCTTGGGAACGACCTGATCCAGATCCAGACGGACTCGAAATGGAACATGCTGAACGGCACCATCTATCGCCGCTTCCGCGACTTCGAGGACATCGAGTCAACGTTCGGCGAGGGCTTCGAGGATTTCCGCCGCTGCACGATCCGGGACGACTGCTACGGCCTGCCCCTGGAATATTCGATCTTCGTTTGCCGTAAGAAATAGGACGACACGGTCGCATTTGCGCCCGCTCGCCGGCGCGGCCTCAGGGCCTGGCGGTGAGGTAGAAGGAGTAGTCGCGGCGGATCGCCGAGGGGTGGTCGAGCGCCGGGTCATAGGGCTCCTCGGTCACCTGGCTGAAGCCGTTGGCGAGCAGGGCCTTGGAGAGGTTCTCCGGATCCCAGATGTATTTGTGGGTGTAGGATTCGTAGACCGAGCGGCTGACCACGTCGGCGAAATTCCGCGCATATTCCGGATTTGCGTCGAGCAGCCTGTGGGTGTTGAGGCAGGTGTCCAGGAAGCCGGTGTCATTGGCCACATAGGCCTTAAAGGTCCCGTGGAAGTCGGGCATCTGGAACCGCGCCAGGCCATCGTCGCGCAGCACGCGGCGGCACTCGCGCATGAGATTGACCCCTTCCTCGTGGCGCAGATGCTCGAAGAAGTGGCTGGAGAAGACCACGTCGACCGACTTGTCCTCCAGACCCGGCAGCCCCTGGCGCAGGTCGTAGTTGAGGAAGCAGGTGGCGGGGTTGTAGCCAACCGGGGCGCCCGGCTGATAGTCGATGTTGAGCCAGCCGGGACGCAGGTCCGGACCGCAGCCCAGGTGGACTTTGCTGCGCAGCTCGGCCGGGATGTCGAGGGCGGCTTCGCGGCCGGCGAAGTTGGTGACGAAGCCGGTGGCTTCGTAGGTCGCCGCGCGCAGGGTCTCGGGCATGTTGGCGAACAGCGAGTTGCAGTAGGGCACCAGGTCCTTTTGCAGCGCCGCGTACTCGGGATCCAACTGGATGCTGACCTGGCCGCCGGCGTTGGCGAGCCGGCCGATCGACTGGCCGTTCAAGAGGATGCGGAGCAGGCCCTGCTCGGCGTCCATCGCCAACCAGACCTTGACCGATGCTTCAGACATTTTTCGTCCCTCAGATGTCGCGCGGCGCGTGACGGCGTCAGGGAGGGGCGATGGCGCGCGGCCTCCAGGAGTGCAGTGGAGCGTCGGCGATCATGGTTAACGGCTGTTGAAGGACAGCCGAGAATTCAGGCCTTCAGGACCGTGTTGCTCTTGATCGCCGCGGAGCCGTCCGCGGCCAGATCGGCGCGCGTGGACGTCATGCTGAGGGGGCCTTTCAGCGTCGCGTTGACCGCGTCCATGCCGGTCGGGCCGGCGTGCTTTTTGGCGATCAGATAGCGCAGGGAAATGCGCTCGTGGTCGGCGGCGCCCGGCTGGGTGCCGTGCAGGGTGCAGGCGTGCCAGATGGCGGCAAAGCCGGTGTCGCCGGTCAGCACCTTCTGGCGGGCCACCACGTCGCCGTGCTCGCCGTTGCGGTAGAGCCAGTCGGTGTCGCCGATGCGGGTCAGGTTGTGCGGGAAGACCGCGCCGCCCAGGACGTGGCTGCCCTCCAGCAGATAGAGCGGCGCGTCGGCGCGGCTGACCGGATGCAGGTAGATGTAGAGGGTGATGAAGTCGGCTTCGCGGGCCTTGTAGTCGATCAGGTCCTGGTGGAAATCGATGCCGTAGAAATAGGTCACATCGCGGTATTGCGGGCGCACATAGGCGCCCAGGTTGTTCACCGGATTGCCGAGGATGCGCTCTTTCAGCCAACCGGGCACGGCGCCGGCCGGCACCCCGCAGACCACCTTCTTGTTGAGGATCTCGTAGTCGGGGCCCAGCAGGGCGGTGATGCCGCCGACCAGCTGCGGATCGTGCTCCACGAAGCCCAGGCGGTCCTCGAAGCGCTCCAGGAGGTTGCGGCCCGGACGCGGATTGACGCCGGTGTACTGCGGGTCGGCGTCGAACTCCTCCTCGCTCAGGAACAGGCTCGCGCCGAAGTCGCGGGTGGCGCGGATGCGGCCCAGCAGGTCGGCGCAGGCGTGCTGGTCGATCGGCTGGTCGAACAGGTGCGCGCCATCGCGGATGAAGTCGTCGACCACGGTCTCGGCCAGCGGCGGCGAGGCGGCCGACGACGACAGGTCACGGGCTTGGCGCAGGGCGTTCATCGACGGTCTCCCGGAAACGGTACGGATGAGGCCGCGATTTGGGTTAATCCGCGGTTGCGTTTCGCGCCTTTCGCGGGGTCTTCAGGCCGGTTTGAAGCTTGTGGCGCACCTCGCGCTTCACCCGGGGCGCCAGGACCGCGTCCATCTCGGCCATGAAGCGCTCGACCGCCGGCCGGTCGCGCTGGGAGAGCGCGCGCAGCGCCCAGGAGAGCGCCTTGACCACCATGTCCTCGCGGTCTGGGGCCAGGCGGCGGCAGACGGGAAGCGTGCGCGCCGCGTCGCCCGGTCCGCCGGACGCCCGCGCGTTCAGCCCCACCGTCGCCACCAGGGCTGAGCGGCGCAGCCAAAGGTCCGGCGACCGGGACCAGGCCTCGACGCGCCCATCGGCGAGCCGCCCCTGCGCCCACAGCGGCCCGGTCAGGATCGTGCCGAGCGCGTCGACCGCATACCAGCTCTGGGCGCGGGCCGCGAAAGGCTCAATCTGGACTTCGGTGACGGCGGCGAAGGCGCCGGGATGGAAACGGATCAGTTCATAGGCGAGCCACTTGCCGGTCTGGCCGGAACGGGTTTCCAGAGCCGCGGCCGTGGCCAGAACCTCCTCCGCCGACGCCGCGCGGAGGGTCTTCGACCAATGCTTGCGAACGGCGCGCATCGACGGCGTGTCGCGCCGGGGCAGGTTGTCGAGGTCGCGGAGGATATCGGCCGCGGCGTCCATCGGCCTAGGCCAGCATGTCCCAGGCGAGCGCCTCGCCGCGGGTCAGGTCGCGGGCGGCGCTGCGGCCCAGCACCTCGTCGTAGTGGGCTGGCGCCAGGCCGTTGCCGGGGCGCACGGAGCGGACGTTGGCCTTCGTCAGCGGTTCGCCCGCCTTCACGTCGGCGACGACGTACAGCGAACGGCGGAACTGGCGATTGGCGCGCTCCGACCCCAGCAGGTCGTAGTGGGCGCGGCCGAGCGCGGTCCAGGCGTCCTTGCAGTCGCGCACCAGGCCGGCGAACTCCGCCGGCTCCAGGCTGAAGGCCGCGTCCGGCCCGCCGTCGGACCGCGCCAGCGTGAAGTGCTTTTCGATGACGCTGGCCCCCAGCGCCACCGCCGCCACCGAGGCCGCCGCGCCGTGCGTGTGGTCGGAAAGGCCGATGGGGCTTTCGAACCGCGCCGCCATGTCGGCGACCGTGCGGACATTGGCGTCGCAGAGCTCGGCCGGATAGCTGGAGACGCAGTGCAGCAGCACCACGCCCGCCGCGCCGGCCTCCAGCGCCGCGGTCCGCGCCGCCTCGATCTCAGCCAGGTTGGCCATGCCGGTGGAAATGATCAGGGGCTTCCCCTGCCGCGCCGCGTAGCGGATCAGCGGCAGGTCGACGGCCTCGAAGGAGGCGATCTTGTAGGCCGGCGCGTCCAGGCCGGCGAGCAGGTCGACCGCCGTCTCGTCGAACGGGCTCGAGAACAGGGTCACGCCCCGCTCGGCCGCGCGCGCGAACAGCGCGGCGTGCCATTCGTAGGGCGTCTGGGCCTCGCGGTAGAGCTCGTGCAGGCTGCGCCCGTCCCAGAGACCGCCGGTGATCTTGAACTCGGGCCGGTCGACATCGAGGGTGATGGTGTCGGCGGTGTAGGTCTGGATCTTGATCGCGTCGCAGCCCGTGGCCGCCGCCGCGTCGATCAGCTCCAGCGCCCGCTCCAGGCTGCCGTTGTGGTTCCCCGACAGCTCGCAGATCACATAGGGCGGATGGTCCGCGCCGATGCGGCGGCCAGCGATCTCGACGAACGGAGTCATGGGCCTGCCTCCACCACCGTCGCGCCGATCTCAAGGCTCGCGACAATTTGCGGCCAAGCTCGTTCAAGACGGGCAAGCAGAATAGATCGCTGCAGATTGCCGAAACGCAACCAGAGCACGGTTGCCGACGGCCGTCGCGCGACTGACCATTCGATGAAGTCGCGGTCCTTCGTGACGATCACCGATTGCGTCGCCAGCGCGTGATCCCAAATCGCTTGGTCGGACGCCGCGCCCATCCGAATCGTGCGGACATGTTCCGCCTCGTGACCCATGCCGGCCAGCCAGTGCGCGATGGCCTCAGGCAGTTGCTCGTCGACGAGGAACCTCACGCCGCGATGATCGCGGTCCCAGCGACTTGGTTGGCCGCGTAGACGAGCGACGCGCGGATGTCGTCGACCTCCAAGTCAGGGAACTCGTCGAGGATTTCCTCGGCGGTCATCCCGGATCCGAGCATCTCAAGAACATCCTGCACGCGAATACGAAGGCCCCTGATGCAAGGCTTTCCATGCATCTTTCCCGCATCAAGGGTGATCCGCGCCATCAGCTCGCTCATTCTCGGAGCATACCGCATCCTTGGCTGCCGAGACAGTCCTGGGGATCGAGGCTCCTAGAGCTTCGACGGCGGCGGCAGGGCGTCGGCGGCCTTGCGCGCGCCAAGCGTCAGGCCCAAGGCGACGCCGGTTCCAAGCCCTACCATGGCGACGCCCGAGAACAGCCGCAGGCCCAGCCCCAGCGCGACGCCCGCGCCCACGGCGGCCCCGACCAGGCCGATGACACCGGCGGTCTTCAATTCGTCTTGCATGTGGCGCTCCAGAATCGCACCTACATAAGGGCCATGTCCGAAGATCGTTCCTCCCCCCGCTCCGAACCGCGCTCCGTCCGCTGCCTGATCATTGGATCGGGCCCCGCCGGCTACACCGCTGCGATCTACGCCGCGCGCGCCCTGCTGAACCCCGTGCTGATCCAGGGTATCCCAGCGGGCGGCCAGCTCACCATCACCACTGACGTGGAGAACTACCCGGGCTTCGCCGAGGTGATCCAAGGCCCCTGGCTGATGGACCAGATGCAGGCCCAGGCCGAGCATGTCGGCACGGAGATCGTCAGCGACACGGTGCTCTCCGCCGACCTGTCGCAGCGGCCCTTCCGCCTGACCACCGACAGCGGCCAGGAATGGCTCGCCGAGACTCTGATCATCGCCACCGGCGCCCAGGCCAAGTGGCTGGGCCTGCCATCGGAGCAGAAGTTCCAGGGCTTCGGCGTCTCGGCCTGCGCCACCTGCGACGGCTTCTTCTACCGCGGCAAGCAGGTGGTGGTGGTCGGCGGCGGCAACACCGCGGTCGAGGAGGCCCTGTTCCTCACCAACTTCGCCTCCAAGGTCATCGTCGTGCACCGCAAGGACGAGTTCCGGGCGGAGAAGATCCTGCAGGAGCGCCTGTTCGCGCACCCGAAGATCGAGGTCATCTGGGACAGTTCCATCGACGAGGTGACCGGCGCGACCGATCCGATGGGTGTCACCGGCGTGCGGCTGAAGAACGTCAAAACCGGGGCGACCCAGGATGTGGCCTGCGACGGCGTGTTCATCGCCATCGGCCACGCGCCGGCCTCGCAGCTGTTCAAGGGCCAGCTGGAGATGGACGCCGCCGGCTATCTGAAGGTGAAGGCGGGCTCGGCCTCGACGGCGATCGAGGGCGTCTACGCCGCCGGCGACGTCACCGACGACATCTACCGCCAGGCGGTGACGGCGGCCGGCATGGGCTGCATGGCCGCGCTGGAGGCCGTGCGCTTCCTGGCCGAGGAGGACCACCGCAAGGCGCACCACCCGATCAGCCATCACGAGGCCGAGAAGATCGGCGTTTGGTAAGCCGGCCAACGGCCTAGTTCACAATCGCGCCTTAGTTCCCGGCCACGGAAACTTTGCCGCCTGCCCGCCTGTTGGGGAGGCGGGAGAGCTAGGACGCGATGCGCGACAGCGAACGATATGACGCCCAGGCGGATTCGGTCTTCCGGATGGCGGCGCGGGCGGCGAGCCCGGCGGAGAAGCAGGTCTACCTGAGCATCGCCGAAGGCTGGCGCAAGCTCGCCGCCGAGGCCGCGCGCAACGAGCGCCAGCCGACCCGCCCGCCGGAGCCGCGCAGCTTCGACTCCAGGTTCGACGACTGAACCTTTAGGGTCGGCGGATGATCCGCCCTGCCCGCCCCGCCGACCACGCCGCCATCGCCCAGGTGATCACCGCCGCCTTCGGCCAGGCCGACGAGGCCGACTTGGTGGCCAGGCTGCGCGCCGACGGCGACACGGTGTTCGAGCTGGTCGCCGAGGAAGACGGCGCGGTCGTCGGCCATATCTTCTTCAGCCGCCTGTGGGCGGACCGGACCGGGCTCTACGGCGCGCTGGCGCCGCTGGCGGTGCTGCCGGCGCGGCAGGGCCAGGGCGTCGGCGGTCAGCTGGTGAAGAGCGGCCTGGACTACGCGCGCGAGTTCGGCTGTCACGGCCTGCTGGTGCTGGGCGATCCGGCCTACTACGGCCGCTTCGGCTTCACCGCCGCGGCGGCGCGCGAGGTGAGCACGCCCCACTATGCCGGCCTGCCCGCCTTCCAGGCTCTGGCGCTGGAGGACGGGGCCTTTGCCGGACCGTTGGAAGTGACCTATCCCGACGCCTTCGCGGGCGGCGTCTAGAATTCGTCCTTGGTCGGCGCGGCGGGCTTGGCCGGATCGGGCGCGACGGCCTCGCCGCCCTTCTCCAGCGCCGTCAGGCGTTCGTTGATCTGCTTGACCTCGTCCGGCGTCGGCTGGCGGCGCGCGGCGTAGAGCGTGCCGGCCACGCGGGTGCGCTCGCCGGTCGCCGTCGTCGGATCGGCGACGCTGTAGGTGCGCACCTCGCCGGCCACCGCCAGCGTGATCTTGCGGTCAGGCGGGATGCCCTGGGCCTGCGGCGCCAGATAGCCCTGGGTGCGCGGGTCGAGGCTGGCCAGCAGCGCCGGCGAGAGCTCGGACTCCCGGCCCTCGTAACGGCCGGTAAAGGCCGGCGGCTCGCCCCACGGCCCGGTCCAGCGGTAGAAGATGTGCTGGCCGACCTGGGTCATCTTCACCAGCGTCGGGGCCCAGTAGGGGATCACATAGGCCGCGTGATAGTGCGTCGCCGAACCCACGTCCTTGTCGACGAAACCGGCCAGGGCGCGCTTGGCCACGTCCTGCGCCTGGCGCCACAGCACCGCCTGCGGCGTCCAGCGCAGCGCGCCGTCGCAGGTGAAGGTGAACTGGCAGCCGGTGGGCCGCGCCGAGCCCTGATAGACCACGCCGCAGATCGACTTCGGGTAGGCCGGATGGCGCACCCGGTTCAGCACCACCTGGGCGACGGCCTGCTGGCCGCGCACGGGTTCGCGGGCCGCCTCGTAGTAGATCGCCTGGGTCATGCAATGCAGCGCGCGCGTGCTGTCGTCGGCGTCGGCCCGCAGCACGAAGGGCCGCATCGGCCGGATCGGCAGGCCGGCGAACGGGCGCAGGTTGTTGAGCGCGACGGCGTCATCACCCTGCTCGGCCGGAATGCCCAGGTCCGGGACCTGGCGCAGGTCGAGGCTGCTCCAGCCCAGCGGCCGGCCCCAGAGGTCGGCGCGGCGCAGGCCGGGATCGTGACGCTGGGCGAGATCGAGGACCGCCGGCTGGAAGCCGGTCGTGGCGGCGAAGAGCGCGGTGTCCGACAGGCCGTGCGCGGCCATCGCCTGAGCGCTCGCCGGGGCGTGCGTCGCCGCCGGCGCGCAGGCGGTGAGCGCGGCGAGCGCGAAGACCATCGCCAGTCCGGCGCGGCTGCGTCTGTCCAACAGATCGGCGATCGGGTCGTCTTCCCTGCTTCAGCCAGCAATCTGGCCTGCTTCGACCAGCAACCTGGCCTGCCTCAGCCCGAAATCCCGAGCCAGCCGCGCCTCTACAGCCCTGGCAAGGCGCGGATTGGGCCGCATCCGGGCCAAAAGGTGCGCGGCGAAGGCGCCCAAGCGACAGTGCGCCGCGCGGCCAAGGGTCATATCCCCGGTTGCGCCTCGCGGCCAGCGCTCCCATGCTCGTTTTCGCAGGTCGGGCTTGCTCACTTTGGCCGGAGACGCCTTCGAATGACGCCATCCGAGTGGCCGCTGCGGTTCGTGCCGCGCCGGTCGCCACCGCTTTGGCGGGCCGCCCTGATCACTCTGGCGGCCTTCGCGGGCGCGATGGCGATCCGCGGCCTGCTGCTGGGCTGGGATCAGGCCGCCGGAATCTCGGCCACCTATTTCCCGGCCTTCATCATCGCCACGCTCTACGCCGGCCCGCGGTTTGGCTGGGGATCGCTGATCGCGGTCATGGGGCTGGGCTGGTTCGGCCCGAACGCGGTCATCTCGACGATTTCCCGCGAGGCCGTGCTCGCGCAGTTCGGCGTCTCCGGCGCCGCCACCGTGCTGGTCGCCGCGGGCCTGCGCGAGGCCCTGCTGCGGCTCGACGAGGCCAAGGCCGCCGAGGCGCAGGTCCAAGCCAGCCTGATCGCCACCGAGCAGCGGTTCCGCGTCCTGGCCGACAGCGCCCCGGTGCTGATGTGGGTCTCCAAGCTGGACGGCAGCCGCGAGTTCGTGAACCGCGCCTATCTCGAATTCCTCGGCCTCGACTACGACAGCGCCATGCGCTTCGACTGGCGCGCGCTGATCCATCCCGACGATCTGGAGCGGATGGCCGCCGAGGAGGCCGCCAGCGTCGCCAACGGCGGCGACTTCATCTGGGAGGCCCGCTATCGCCGGGCGAACGGCGAGTACCCCTGGATCCGCTCGATTTCGCAGCGGCGGTTCGCGCCGGACGGCGAACTCACCGGCTATATCGGCGTGGGCTACGACATCTCCGATTCCAAGCGCGCCCAGGCGGACCTCACGCGGATCAACGACCTGCTGGCCGAGCGGGTGCAGGCCGCGCTCAGCGAACGCGACGAGGCCGAAGCCGCGCTGCGCCGGGCGCAGAAGATGGAGGCGGTGGGCCAGCTCACCGGCGGGGTGGCGCACGACTTCAACAACCTCTTGACCGTGATCATCGGCGCGCTCGACCTGATGCAGCGCCACCCGGGCGACGCGGCGCGGCGCGAGCGGATGATCGAGGCGGCGCAGGGCGCGGCCAAGCGCGGCGAAAAGCTCACCCAGCAATTGCTGGCCTTCTCGCGCCGCCAGGCCCTGAAGCCGGAGCTGGTCAACATCGACGACCTGCTCATCGAGAGCGAACCCCTGCTGCGCCGCGCGGTGGGCGAGGCGGTCAGCCTGACCGTCACCGCCGGCTCGTCCGGGGCCATCGCCAACATCGACGCCAGCCAGTTCGAGGCGGCGGTGATGAACCTGGTGGTCAACGCCCGCGACGCCACCCCGCAGGGCGGCGGCATCCGGGTCGAGACCCACACCTGCGCGCTCGCGGCCGGCGAGGCCGAGGACGCGCCGGCCGGCGACTACCTCTGCGTCGCGGTGCACGACACCGGCGAGGGCATGGACGCGGCGACCGTGGCCCGGGTCTTCGAGCCGTTCTTCACCACCAAGGAGCCGGGGCGCGGCACAGGCCTGGGGCTGAGCCAGGTCTACGGCTTCGCGCGCCAGAGCGGCGGGGCGGTGACCGTCGACTCCGCGCCCGGCAAGGGCGCCACGGTGCGCATCTACCTGCCGCTGGCGCAGGCCAGCGCCCAGCGCGCGGCTGCGTCTGACGAGACGGCGACTTCGGACCACGGGCCGGCGCGCCGCATCCTGCTGGTCGAGGACGACGCCAGCGTCGGCGAAATGGTCGAGGCCATGCTCGCCGACCTCGGCCACGAGGTGCTGCGCGCCGAGGCCGCTGCGCCGGCGCTGAGCATCCTGGAAGCGCCCGGCCGCATCGACCTGATGCTGACCGATCTGATCATGCCGGGCGGCATGAACGGCGTTGAGCTGGCGCATGCCGCCGTGGCGCTGCGGCCCGGGCTGCCGGTGATCCTGACGTCCGGCTATACGGGCGAGGCCCTGGGCGCGGCGGCCGAAGCCCCCTGGCCCCTGCTCGCCAAGCCCTACCCCGCCGAGGCGCTCGCCGCGATCATCGATGCGGTGATGGGCAAGACGACCGCCGCCGCCTGAATCCCAAAACCGCCTGTCACCGTTCGTGACTTGCGCCCGCCGAAGATCGGTCTATATGTGACCGGACGCTTTTGCTCTCATTGAGCATAAGCCGCAGCATGGAACGCCAGCGAGACAGAGCCTTGTCTGGCGTTTTCTTAAGCCGAAGAAATGCTCATTTTGAGCATAAGGAGGCTCCGATGGCCGCCGACGGGTTCCAGTTCGCGTTCACCCCTGACGTCGAGGTTCAGACCGCCCCGATCTGGGAAAAGGTCCGCCGCCATGTCACGCCGATGGAATGGCGCGCCCAGGCGCCGCTGATCGCCGCGATCAACCGGCTGAAGGCGGAGAAGGACGCGGTCATCCTGGCGCACAACTACATGACGCCGGAGATCTTCCACGGGGTCGGCGACTATGTCGGCGACAGCCTGGGCCTGGCCAAGGAAGCCGCCAGATCCAAGGCCCGGGTGATCGTGCAGGCCGGCGTTCACTTCATGGCCGAGACCTCCAAGATCCTGTCGCCCGACAAGACCGTGCTGATCCCCGACCTGCGCGCCGGCTGCAGCCTGGCCGCCTCGATCACCGGCGCCGACGTGCGGCTGATCAGGCAGCGCTACCCCGGCGTGCCGGTGGTCACCTACGTCAACACCACCGCCGAGGTGAAGGCCGAGACCGACATCTGCTGCACATCCGCCAACGCCGTCCAGGTGGTCGAGGAGGCCGCGCGGATGTGGGGGACCGACCGGGTGATCCTGATCCCCGACGAGTTCCTCGCCCGCAACGTGGCGCGGCAGACCGACATCAGGATCATCGCCTGGCAGGGTCGCTGCGAGGTGCACGAGCGCTTCACCGCCGCCGACATCCTGGAACTGAAGGCGGCCTATCCGGACGCGCAGGTGCTGGCCCACCCGGAATGCCCCGCCGAGGTGCTGGAGGTCTCCGACTTCGCGGGCTCGACCCAGGCGATGAACGACTATGTGCTGACGCGGAAGCCCAAGCGCGTGGTGCTGATCACCGAATGCTCCATGGCCGACAACGTGGCCACCGACGCGGTCGACACCGAGTTCCTGCGGCCCTGCAACCTCTGCCCGCACATGAAGCGGATCACGCTGGAGAATATCTACGAGGCTCTCCTGCACGGCGCCCACGAGGTCACGGTCGACGCGGCCGTCGCCGAGCGCGCGCGGCTGGCGGTGCAGCGGATGATCGACCTGCCGCCGCCGGCCGTCCCGGCCCGCTACGACCTGGTCAAGGCGCGCCACCACGTCGACGTGGAGCTGATCTGAATGTCCCGCCTCGTCCATGACGGGGTGTTGGTGGTCGGCGCGGGCCTCGCGGGGCTTTCCGCCGCCCTGGCCGCCGCGCCGCGCAGGGTGCTGGTGCTGACCGACGCGCCCTTAAGCGAAGGCTGCTCGTCCGCCTGGGCCCAGGGCGGCATGGCCGCGGCGCTCTCGGACGGCGACAGCGCCGGGCGGCACGCGGACGACACCGTTGCGGCCGGCGCCGGCCTGGTGGACGCGGCCATGGCGCGGTTGCTGACCGAGGAAGGCCCCGCGGCGGTCCGCGCGCTGGCGGCGCTCGGCGCGCCCTTCGACCGCACCGCCGACGGCGGTTTCGCCCAGGGCCTGGAAGCGGCCCACTCGCGGCCCCGCGTGGCGCGGGTGAAGGGCGACCAGGCGGGCGGGGCCATCATGGCCGCCGTCATCGCCGCGATCCGCGCCGCGCCGCACATCGAGGTGCGGGAGGGCTCACGCCTGCGCGGCCTGCTGCAGGACGCCGAGGGGCGCGTGCGGGGCGTGATCGCCGAGGCGGCGGGCGAATTGGTCGAGATCACGGCGGCGGCCACGATCCTGGCGACCGGCGGAGTCGGCGGCCTCTACGCGGTCACCACCACGCCCGCCGAGCTGAAGGGCGAGGGCCTGGGCCTGGCGGCGCTGGCCGGCGCGCTGATCGCCGACCCGGAGTTCGTGCAGTTCCACCCCACCGCCATCAACATCGGCCGCGACCCGGCGCCGCTGGCCACCGAAGCCCTGCGCGGCGAGGGCGCGGTGCTGGCGAACGCCGACGGCGAGCGGTTCATGGCCGGCTATCACCCGCAGGCCGAGCTTGCGCCGCGCGACGTCGTGGCCCGCGCCATCCACGCCGAGCGCGCGGCGGGCCGCGGCGCCTTCCTCGACGCGGGCGCCGCGGTCGGCGAGCGCTTCCCCGAGGAGTTCCCGGCGGTTTTCGCGGCCTGCATGTCCGCCGGCCTCGATCCGCGCATCCAGCCGATCCCCGTGGCGCCGGCCTGCCATTACCACATGGGCGGGATCGCCACCGACGCCGACGGGCGCACGTCGCTGGCCGGCCTCTACGCCGCCGGCGAGTGCGCCTCGACCGGCGTGCATGGCGCCAATCGGCTGGCCTCCAACTCCCTGCTGGAGGCCGCCGTGTTCGGCGCGCGCGCCGGCCGCGCCGCCGCCCGGGAGGCCGAGCCCGCGCCTGCGCGGCTCGTGCGCCTGCTCACCCCTGCCCTGCCGGACGCCTCGGTCCAGGTCCTGCGCCAGGCCATGAGCCGCGACGCAGGCGTGATCCGCAGCGCCGACGGCCTGCTGCGCCTGCTGGAGACCATCGAGGGCCTGGAGGCGCGTCATGGCCGCACCGCCGCGCTCGCCGCCGCGCGCCTGATCGCCGCCGGCGCGCTGGCCCGCACCGAGAGCCGCGGCGGCCACTACCGCGCCGACGCCACCCGCACCGACGCCGAGCCCCACCGGACCTTCGTCCGCTGGGCCGAGCTGCTGCCCGCCGCCCACAGTTGGAAGTACGCCGCCGAATGACGGAGCCCCAATGACGGAACCCTTGCCGGATTTGCTGATCTCGCCCGTGGTCCAGGCCGCCCTGGCTGAGGACCTCGGGCGGGCGGGCGACGTCACCTCGCAGGCCTGCGTGCCGGCCGAGGCGCGGCTGCGGGCGGTGTTTGTGGCCCGCAAGCCCGGCGTAGTCGCCGGCCTCGCCTGCGCGCGGCTGGCCATCGCGGCGCTCGATCCGGGCGCCGACTTCAAGGCCATCGTCGAGGACGGCGCGCGCGTCAGCGCCGGCCAGCAGCTGATCTGGGTGGACGCCAATGCGCGCGCCCTGCTCGGCGCCGAGCGGGTGGGCCTGAACCTGCTGGGCCACCTCTCCGGCGTCGCCACCCTGACGCGGGCCTATGTGGATGCGGTGGAGGGCACGGGCGCCGTCATCGTCGACACCCGCAAGACCACGCCGGGCCTGCGCGCGATGGAGAAGTACGCGGTGCGTTGCGGCGGCGGCGTGAACCACCGCTTCGGCCTGGATGACGCCATCCTGATCAAGGACAACCACATCGCCGCCTGCGGCTCGGTCGGCGAGGCCGTGCGCCGCGCCAAGGCGGCGGCCGGCCACCTGATGAAGGTCGAGGTGGAGATCGACAGCCTGGCGCAGCTGGAAGAAGCGCTGAAATACGGCCCCGACGTGGTCATGCTGGACAACTTCAGCCTGGCCGACCTGGCCGAGGCGGTCGGCCGCGCCAAGGGCCGCGCGGTCCTGGAGGCGTCCGGCGGCGTCAGCCTGGAGACCGTCCGCGGCATCGCCGAGAGCGGCGTGGACGTGATCAGCGTCGGCGCGCTCACCCATTCCGCCAGCGTGCTGGATATCGGCCTCGACGCCGCCTGACGGGTCCGGTTGACGTCGGGGCGTGCTTGCTCCCTGCGCGGCGCCGGTCCACCGTGACGCCGATCAGGGAGACACCAGCATGAACGCGGCTGCGAAGATCGAGCCGGGGACCGAAGCCCAGCGGATGGCGCAGGTGCTGCGCCGTCAGAAGGCCGCGCATATCCGCGATGGCGCGCCCACCGCCGAACAGCGGATCGAGCGCATCGACCGCGCCATTGGAACCTTGATCCAGCACGAACGGGCCATCGTCGCGGCGCTCACCCAGGACTTCGGCGCTCGCGCCGAGGCGGTCAGCGGCATCACCGACGTGGGCGCTTCGCTTGGACCCATGAAGCACGCCAAGGCGCACCTGAAGACCTGGATGAAGACGGAGAAGCGCAAGACGACGCCGGCCATCCTGGGTTTCCTCGGCGCCAAGGCCGAGGTGCGCTTTCAGCCCAAGGGGACCATCGGCATCATCAGCCCGTGGAACTTCCCGATGAACCTGACCTTCGCGCCGCTGGCCGGCGTGCTGGCGGCGGGCAACCGGGCGATGATCAAGCCGTCGGAATACACGCCGGCGACCTCGCAACTGATGGTGCAGATGTTCGCGCAAGCCTTCGACGAGGAGGAGATCGCGGTCTTCCCGGGCGGGCCGGATGTCGGCCAGGCGTTCGCGGAGCTCGCCTTCGACCACTTGGTGTTCACCGGCGCGACCGCGATCGCGCGGCACGTCATGAAGGCCGCCGCGGCCAACCTCGTGCCGGTGACCCTGGAACTCGGCGGCAAGAGCCCGGTGATCCTGGGCAAGTCGGCGGACTACGCGACCAGCGCCGGGCGGATCATGGCCGGCAAGACCATGAACGCCGGCCAGATCTGCCTGGCGCCGGACTACGTCATGGCGCCCGCCGATCAGGTCGGGGCCTTCGTCAGGGAAGCCACCGCGGCGGTCACCGCCATGTTCCCGACCATCAAGGACAACCCCGACTACACCGCGGTGATCGCAGAGCGGCACTACGAGCGGATCAAGGGCTATGTCGACGACGCCCGCGCCAAGGGGGCCGAGATCGTCGAGATCAATCCGGCCGGCGAGGATTTCAGCCAGCAGGAACACCGCAAGATCCCGCCGACACTGATCCTCAATCCCACCGACGAGATGAAGGTGATGCAGGAGGAGATCTTCGGGCCCGTCCTGCCGGTGCTGACCTACAGGAACGTCGACGAGGCGATCGCCTATGTGAACGCTCACGACCGGCCGCTCGGCCTCTACTACTTCGGCGACGACGCGGCCGAGGAGGCCAAGGTGCTGACCGGCACGACCTCTGGCGGCGTCACGGTCAATGACGTGATCTTCCACGTGGCCATGGAGGACCTGCCGTTCGGCGGCGTCGGGCCGTCCGGCATGGGCAGCTATCACGGCGTCGATGGCTTCCGCGAATTCAGCCACAGGAAGTCCGTCTACCGCCAGATCAAGAAAGACCTGGGCCCGATGAAGGCGCTGCGTCCGCCCTATGGCGCCGGCGTGAAGGCCTTCCTGGCCGGGCAGCTCAAGCCCTAGCCCTAAGTCTGGGCCTAGGCCGCGACGCGTTGCTCGGCGACATCCGCCGCCGCCGCGGGCAGGTCGACCTCGAAGGTGAAGGTCGAGCCTTCGCCCGGGATAGAATGACAGTCGAGCTTGCCGCCCAGGTCCGTCGCGAGGCGATAGGCCAAGGCGAGCCCAAGACCCGCGCCGCCGTAGCGCCGCGTGAGACTGTCGTCCGATTGGGTGAAGGCCTCGAAGAGCCGCGCCTTCTGATGCTCGTCAAAGCCGATCCCGGTGTCGGCGATCTCGAAGCGATAGCGCCCGGCGCCGGCGCTCAGGACGCGCAGGGTGATGTGTCCCCGCTCGGTGAACTTGAGCGCATTGGAGATGAGCGCTTCGGCCAGCCGCCTCAGCCGCGCGACGTCGCACATGACGGTTGTTTCGGCTCCGGTCGCGACTTCGATCCGAAGTTCAAGGCCCTTCGCCTCCGCCGCGCGCCGGTATTCGAGCGCGATCCGGCGTGCGGCGCCGCCCAGGTGGACAGCCCTCACCGTCGTCGGCTGGTCCTCCGCCTCACCGGCGCGCGACAGCGCCAGGAGGTCCCCGATGAGGCCGTCCAGGGTCGCCGCCGAAGACCCGATTACGGTCACCAGCTCGCGCTGGCCCGGATCGAGCGGCGTGACCGCGAGCACCTGGGTCATGCCCAGGACGCCGTTCAATGGCGTGCGCATCTCGTGGCTCATGTTGGTGAGGAACGCCGCCTTGGCCCGTTCTGCGGCGTGGGCGAGGTCCAGGGCCTCCTCAAGCCGTGTCGCCGACTCCTGCGCCGCCAACTGCTGCGCCACCAGGCGGCGGAATGACCGCGCCGCCAGCAGCAGGGCGAGGCCGAGCGCCAGGCCGGACCCCAGCAAGAGCGTGATCCGGCTCTGCCAGAAGGCCACGCCCCACAAGCCGTCCCGCTGTTCGAGCAGTCGCATCTCACCATCGCGCAGAACCGCGAAGTCGACGCGGATGGCGTTGACCTGATCCCGACCGGTTGGCGGATGGCGCAAGGCCGACGGTCCCGCACGGGCGGCGTCGATTTCCGGCTGGGCCACGGTCTGGGTCCAGCTCTTGGCTTGCCGCAGAAGGTCGGCGACGCGCAGGCGCATGTACGGCGGATCATCGGCCGCCAGGGCGATCAGGCGCGGCGTCCCGGCCTCAAACGCCGCGCGCCCGGACTCGTAGGTCTTGAGGTCTTGCGGATCGTGGCTGGCCAGATAGCCGCTGAGGCCGACCTCCTGGTCCTGCATCGCCTCGACCATCACGGCGTCATGCAGGAGTTCGGCGCGCGCCTCGTCGTCGGCGTCGTCCAAGGCGTGAAGGTGGTCGATGGTCGTCCAGACGATCGCCGCCTGGATCACGACGGCCGCGACCAGGGCGCCCAGTCCCGTCACCAGCTCCCGGAACACCTTTCTGCTCGTCGTGCGCATGCCCACCCTCGTTGCGTAGGCCCGCAGACTAGACGGATAGGTTTAACGCCAGCCCTCCGCAAAGAGCTGTTTTGCCTCGGGAAAACTACTTAGTCGAAGGCGATGCCTAGAGGTGCGCCTCGGCGGGGATGACGGTCTCGTCGTCCTTCTCAGAGGCCTGGGCGCCCATCATGCTGCGGTCGCGCATCGGCAGCACCGGGATCAGCAGGGTCACCAGGAAGGCGACGGCCACCACATAGAGTCCCAGCGCGAAGACGTTGGTGATCGCGTCGGAGATGATCACCTTGATGAAGGTCGGCAGCACCGGCGCCGCGCCCGCGTGCGCCGCCCCGCCCATGGCCCTAAGCTTGCCCACGTCCACGCCCGGCATGATCTTGCCGAGGCCCGAATTGAGGTTGGCGGTCAGGAAGGTGCCGAAGATCGCCACCCCCATGGTCGAACCGATCTGGCGGAAGAACTGGCTGGAGCTGGTCACCACGCCCAGCTTCTCCGGCGGCATGGCGTTCTGGATGACCAGGCCGAACATGCTCTGGCCGGGTCCCAGCCCGATCCCCAGCACCAGCATCCGCCAGGCGAGGTCGATCCGCGAGGTGTCGGCGTGCATGCGGCTCAAGAGCCAGATGCCGGCGAAGGTGACGATCAGGCCGCCGATCATCATCGCCCGGTACTTGCCGGTCTTGCTGACCAGCTGGCCGGAGAGGATCGAGGAGCCGAAGAGGCCGACCATCAGCGGCAATTGCGCCAGGCCGCTGGTGGTCGCCGCCACGCCCTGCCCCAGCTGCTGAAACAGCGGCAGGAAGGCGACCGTCGACATGAACGACATGGAGACCAGGAAGCCCGCCAGGTTGGCGGTGGTGAAGGTGCGGTTCTTGAACAGCTCCAGCGGCAGGATCGGATCGGACGCGAAGCGCTCGTTGAAGATGTAGAGCAAAAGCCCCAGCGCCGAGCCGCCGAACAGGCCGATCTCGGTGAGCGAGGTCCAGGGATACTGGTGGCCGCCGAAGGTGAGCGCCAGCAGCAGCGGCACCACGGTCGCGATGATCAGGGCCGCGCCGATGAAGTCGATCTTGCCCTTCGCCTGGTGGCTCATCTTGGGCATCTTCACGATGATCATGAACAGCGACAGGATCGAGAGCGGCAGGTTCAGATAGAAGACCCAGCGCCAGCCGGCGATCACGCTGCCGAACAGGCTGACCGTGCCGTGGTCGGTGAAATAGCCGCCGATCAAGGGGCCGATGGTGCTGGAGAGCCCGAACACCGCCCCGAACATGCCGCCGATCTTGCCCCGCTCGCGCGGCGGGTAGAGGTCGCCGATGATGGCGAAGGCGGTGGTGAACAGCGCCCCGCCGCCGATCCCCTGGATGGCGCGGAAGACGATCAGCTGCACCATCCCGCCGCCGATCAACGGCATCGGCCCGAACTCGCCCGAGAGGCCCGACAGCCACGAGCCCGCCAGAAAGATCAGAATGCCGGCCAGCAGCACCGGCTTGCGCCCGAAGAGGTCCCCGAGCTTGCCCCAGATCGGCACCATCACCGTCGACGACAGCAGATAGGCCGTGGTCACCCAGCTGTAGAGCGCCAGGCCGTTCAACTCGGAGATGATCCGCGGCATGGCCGTGGCGACGATCGTCTGATCGAGCGCCGACAGCAGGAAGACGATGGCGACGCCCCACAAGGTGACGCGTTTTTCCGTCTCAGTGAATTCCGCCACCCAAGCCCCCGATCCCCGAATCCCCAGGCTTCATAAACTAGGTACGGTGTACGGTATTACAAGGCAGGGTGTCGCAGGGGCCATTGCCGCGGTTCGGCGAGTCCGCTTAGCTGCCTTCCGATACGCGTGATCCGTCGGGGGGCGGCCATGGACATCCACAAACCCAAGCCCTGGCACGGCCTTCGCGAGTTCCTGAAGGAATACGTCATCATCGTCGTCGGCGTGCTGACCGCGCTGGGCGCCGAGCAGGGCGTCGAGTGGCTGCACTGGCGCCATCAGGCGGCGGTGGCGCGCGAGGCCATCGTGTTCGACCTGCGCAGGCTGATCGGCGCCGCGGCGACGGCCGACGCGCAATCGGCCTGCGTCGGGACCCGGCTGGTGGAACTGGCGGACATCCTGGATCAGGCGCAGGTGACCCACCGCCTGCCGCCGCTCGGCTTCGGCGGTACGCCGGCGACGCCCGCCTGGAGCCTGCGCAGCTGGACGGCGCTGACGTCCAGCCAGACGCTGGCGCACATGCCAAACCGCGAACAGCTCATGCTGACCGGCATCGAGGGTTACGCCGAGACGCTGCGCGCGAGAAGCCTCGACGAACTGCAGCAATGGGCGGTGCTGCAGTCGACGGTCGGGCCCGGCCGCCCGATCTCCGACGCCGAGATCGCCGCGCTGCGGACCGCGCTCAACCGGGCCTACAGCGATGCGCTGGCCGCCAAGACCAGCCATCAGATGTCCACCCTGGTGGCGCGCAGCGGCTACCTCAGCCGCCAGCAGCTCGACGCGTCGTTCGACGAAGGAATCGAGGCCTCGAAGGCCCTGTCCATGTGCCAGCCCCGCAGGCCGCCGCCGGCGCATTCGAGCGGCCTCTTCCACGAGCTGTGGCTGTTCTCACCGGTCAAGCGGCCGGGTGAGGCCCGCTACAACGGCACCGTCGGCGTCGACGGCGCCCTCAGCACGGAGCGCTGAGCCATGGACATCCACAAACCCAAGCCCTGGCATGGCCTGCGCGAGTTCCTGAAGGAATATGCGATCATCGTCGTGGGCGTGCTGACCGCGCTGGCGGCGGAGCAGACCGTCGAGTTCATCCACGTCCAGACCCAGGTGCGCGAGGCGCGCGAGGCGCTGCGTGACGAGATCAGCCGCGACGCCACCTTCGCTGAGGAGGCCGTGGAGGAAAATCGCTGCATCGACGCCTGGTTCGGGAAACTGACGGCTTGGGCGAAGGGGGGCTCGCGGCCGGACCTGAAGGGTACGACCACCATGCTCGCGATCTACCCGACCACCGTCTGGGATGTCGTCAAGACCGGGGCCGTGTCACACATGCCCCTCAAGGACCAACTCGCCTACGCCCAATTCTATTTCCAGCTGCAAAACGAAAACGGCATCGCCCAGCATCAGCGCGACGACGGCCAGAAGATCTCGTCCTACCAGGCGCAGGAGAGCCTGACGCCGGATCAGGCGCGCGGCCTCTTGGAAACGATCGCCTACGCGCGCCCGCTGGTGCATGCGACGCAGATGAATGGCGCGCATCTGGTAGAGATGGCGAGTGGCCTCGGGGCCGGTCCGACGCCAATGCCGAATTGGATGGTGCGGCAGTTGACCGCCTTCTGCGCCGTGGCGGGCGCGGCTCCGCGGACCACTCAGCGCTAAGTCCTCGCGTCCTCCTCCCCTTGTGGGAGGAGGTGGCCTGCGAAGCAGGTCGGAGGTGGGGTTTCTCAGAAGTCTAGGAGCTATCCAAAGCCTCGTTTCGCGCGGAGGGCGGAGCGTGACCCCACCTCCGTCAGGCGTCCGCCTGACACCTCCTCCCACAAGGGGAGGAGGGCCCGGGAAGAATTTACGGCTTCGGCGCGGCCGCCGCGGGCCTGGGCGCGGGCGGCGGGGCGTTGGGGTCGGCGATGCCGTGGCCGACGACCTCGCCGCTGGCCAGGACGTGGCCCTCCATCGCCTTGGTGATCGCCGCGTAGTCGCTTCTGCCCTCGTCGGGGATCGTGGTGTCGAGCGCGAAGATCTCGAAGTGATAGTCGTCGCCGGGGCCGGGCGGCGTGCGCGGGCCCGTGTAGGGCTTGGACGCGCCCATGTAGTTGGGGCCGTAGAACGAGCCGGGTGGGTTGGCGGTGGGCGCCATGCCGGCGTCCAGCTTGGTGACGCTGGCCGGGATGTTGAGCAGGGTGGAGTGCAGGATCGGCGCACCGCGCAGGATGAGCGTGTTGTCCTGCATGATCAGCGCATAGGACTTGGTTCCCGCCGGCCCCTTGCTCCACTGCAGGCCCGGGAAGGTGTTGGTCCGGTACTGGGTATTTTCGAAGGGGATCTGCTCGCCGCTCTTGAAGGCCGGGGTGGTGACGGTGAGCTTGGCCTTGGCCGGCATCAGGTCCATGGCCGTGCGCGCCTCGGCGTCGCCGGGGTTGGAGCGGTGCGCCTGGGCCAGCGCGGCGGGCGCCGCGGCAAGGCCCAGCACGGCGGCGAGCATCGCCGCTCGGATCGGCATGTTCATCGGTCTCTCTCCCTGGTCCTGTTGTTATTTCTTCCGGTGGCCGCCTTCTTTTCTATTTCGGCCTGTGGCCGATGGCCCAGACGTAAGCGGCGACGGCGTTCAACTCGTCCGGCGACAGGCCCGCGCCGCCGAGCGGCGGCATCGGGCTGCGGTACTGCTTGGGCGCCGGCACGCCCTTGCTGATCAGGTCGGTGATCTGGGCGAGCGACCCGTCGGTCCAGATCGGGCTGCCGGTGTTGAGCGGCGGACCGATCGAGCCGCCGGCGGCGTCGGCGCCGTGGCAGGCCGCGCAGGTCTTGCCCTGGAAGAGCGCCATGCCGGCGGTGACCTGGGCGGCGGTGGCGCCGGGCGGCGTCGGGAGCGCGCCGGGGGCCTCGGCCGGCGGCGCCTGTTCGGCGGAGGTCGGCGCAGGCGCGCCGGCGCCGGGCTGGCCCTGATAGGTCACCTTCCAGATCCGGCCCCTGTTGTCCTCGGAGAAGCCGCCCGGGTCGCCCTTGGTCCCGCGGAAGTAGGACGAGCCGTTCCAGGTGTTGGCGTAGACCGTGCCATCGGCGGCGACGGCGATATGGCGGGTGTTGCCGAGGTTGTCGGCGAAGATCGTGGCGCAGAAGCCGGGCGGCAGGGTGATGCCGATGTCGGCGTTGACGCAGGCGCCGCTCTTGCCGGCCGGAGCCTTGGGTTGCGCCTGCACCGAGAGCGCCGCGGCGCCCGCGAGCAGCAGCGCCGTTGCAACGCTCGCCACCGCAGCGGTCTTCAGTCTAGCGTTCATCGGCGCCTCTCATCCCTTCGTTATGCAGACTACCTACCTATCGATTCGCCGGCCGTCCTGAAAGTCCCGCCGTCCTAGGCCGCGCGCCGCACGTCGGCGACGATGGCCTCGGCCTTGGCGAAGAGCGCCGGATCGATCGCGAGGCCGGAGGCGGCGGCGTTCTCGTCGAGCTGATCGGGCCGGCTCGCGCCGACGATGGCCGAGGCGACGTTGGGCTCGCGCAGCACCCAGGCCAGCGAGAACTGCGACAGCGAACAGCCGGCCTCCTCGGCCAGGGGTTTGAGCTTCTGCACCGCCTCCAGGATCGAGGGTTCCAGCCAGGTCTTCATGGCGTTCCCCATGGAGTCGCTGGCGCCGCGGCTGTCGCCCGGCAGGGCCGCGCCCGGCCGGTACTTGCCGGACAGGACGCCCTGGGCCAGCGGCGACCAGACGATCTGCGAGACGCCGTTGGCCGCCGAGATCGGGATCACCTTCTTCTCCGGCCGCCGCCACAGCAGCGAGTACTGCGGCTGACTGGAGACGAACCGCTCGACGCCCGGGAGCGCGAACGCCGCCTCGATCTGCTCCGGCGACCATTCGGAAAAGCCCAGCCAGCGCGCCTTGCCGGACTTCACCACCTGGGTCAGCGCGGCCATGGTCTCTTCCAGCGGCGTGTTCACGTCGTAGCGGTGGCACTGGTAGAGGTCGACGTAGTCGGTCCGCAGGCGCTTCAGCGAGGCGTCGATCTGCTTTTCGATCTGGGCGCGCGACAGGCCCTGGTCGGTGTCGCTCATCTGGCCGAACACCTTGGTGGCCAGGATGTAGCTGTCGCGTTTGCGCCCGGCGAGCGTTTCGCCTAGCACGCTCTCGGCGGCGCCGCGGCCATAGACGTTTGCCGTGTCGATGAAGTTGATGCCCAGGTCGAACGCCCGGTCGACGCAGGCCCGCGCCGCGTCCTCCTTCACGCCCACCCCGTAAGTCAGCCACGAGCCCAGGGAGATTTCCGACACCTCGAGGTCGCTGGCGCCGAGCTTGCGGTACTTCATGTGGAATATCCCGGGGTTGGCCGACGGTGGGCGGCGGCATCAAGCCCATCGGGGGCTATGAACGCAAGCTAGGCCGCGCGATCCCAGGCCAGGACGAAGCGCCCGTGGGTCAGGCCGTCGCGAACGGCCGTCGCGGTCTCCTCGATCCGTTGCCGGGTCGTATCGACGAGGTTTTCGGCCAACGGCGCAAAGGTGTGAAAGCGTCTCCACAGCCCCTGCACGACCACCGGATCGGTCAGTGAGCCGGGCGCGGTCCGCAGCGTCGCACGCGCGATCGTCGCCGCCTCGCTGGGCATCAGCACCACATAGCGCAGATCGAGCCTGTGCTTGCGCGCCACCGCCAGCCAGGGATCGATGAACCAGGGGCCCACGATACCGTCGACGATCACCTCATAGCCGCCGCAGGCAAAGCTCGCCGCCGCGGCGATCAGCGCTTCCATGATCACGATGTTCTGCGGCCGGGCCTCGGCCAGCCAGGGCGCGACAGAGCCCTTGCAGACGTAGTTGTAGAAGTCGTCGCTATGGAGATGAGCGGTCAAATTCGCCGGGGTGTCGACGGCCAAGCGCTCGGCGATCGTGCTCTTGCCGGCGCCTGGCGGACCCGAGACGATGACGATCCGACCACGCATATCATCGGTATATGACGATTCGATCAAACCGGAGCGTCCCGGCGACCGCCTGGGTCAGGGCCGCTCGGCCTCATGGGCGCGGCGCACGCTCATCGGGCCGAAGTGGGCGCGGTATTCAGCGGGCGTCATGCCGGTGGAACGTTTGAAAAGGCCGCGGAAGAAGGCCACGTCGTCGTAGCCCACCGCCGAACTCACGGCCTGGATCGGGTCGCTGTCGCGCTCGATCATCGCCTTGGCGGTCTCGATGCGCACGGCCTGCAGATAGGCGGCGGGGTGGCGACCGGTCGCGGCCTTGAAACGCCGCGCGAAGGTGCGCGCGCCCAGGTTCGCCTGCCCGGCCAGGGTCTCGGTGGAGACGTCGTCACGGTAGGCGACCTGCAGATAGGCCTCGGCCGCGCGGATCTTCTCGTCCCCATGCGGCGGCGAGAGCGGCAGCATGGCGTAGCCCGACTGATGCGTGCGCGGCATGGGCAAGAGCAGCGCCTTGGCGCACTGCACCGCGACCTCATGGCCGCAGAGCTTCTCCACCAGGTAGAGGCTGACGTCGATGGCGGCGTAGACGCCGCCGCTGCACAGCACCCGGGAGTCCTCGGTGACGAACAGGTCCGGGCGCCAGTTGACCCGCGGATAGCGGGCCGCGAACTGTCCGCTGATCGCCCAGTGGGTGGTGCCGGTCCGCCCATCGAGCAGGCCGGCTTCCGCCAGATAGGCCGCGCCCATGCAGGTTCCCGCCACATAGGCCCCGGCCTCGTACTGCGCCTTGAGCCATGGCGGCAGGACGCTGTTTTCCAACAGCTTGGCGTTCCACTGCAGGCCCGAGGTCGGCACGATGACGATGTCGCTGTGCTCGACGTCGGCCATGGCCTTGGCCGGCTGCAGGTCCAGGCCGTAGGGGCTGCGCACCGGCCCGCCGTCCAGCGAGGCGGTGGTCACCCGGAACGCCGGCTCCGCCGGGCGGCCGTGCAAGGCGTTCCACAGCGCGCCCGCGCAGTGGAAGATCTCCACCGGCATGATCGCCGTCGACGACAGCCCGTCGTCCAGCAGCACCACCGTCACGTCGAACATGGGACCACCGCTCCGCTCGGCGAACGGGGATATTCCCACGGACCGCGCGGGCTGGCGAGGCAGGGCTCAGGCTCGCGCGGTGGTCGGGTCGATCATGCCGGTCACCTCGGTGATCGTGCTGGCCGGAAAGCCGCTGAGGCGCGCGTGCTCGTGGATCGCGGCCTCGTCCTCGGCCAGGTAGATGCAGAAGGTCTTGTCGGCGGCGACATAGGACTGCACCCACTGGACCTTGGGCGCGAGCTGGGCCAGCGCGCCGTTGGAGGTGGCCGCCGCGCCCTTCAGCTGCTCGCCGTTCAACTGGCCGACGCCCGGAATGGCGCGCTCGATCACATACTTCTTCATGGCGGTCTCCTTTGACTGTGGATCGAGCTTGCGGCCCGGGCGTCCCGACCGGAAGGCGGTGATCGCGACAATCAAGGGGGTCGATCGTGACAGCCGCCGGACCTCCGGCGTCAGGGGGTCAGGCCGGCTGCAAGCGCCGGGCCGCCTCCCGCGCCGCCGCCATCCGCCCGGCGACCAGCGGGGCCATGCGCCGGTTGTGGGCTTCCAGCACCGCCGGCTCCGCCAACTCCGGGCGGCCGCCCTCGAACGGCGGCGCGGGCGCGTATTCCAGGCCGAGCACCAAGGTCTTGGCGACCGTCTCGCCGGCGATTTCGGCCAGGACCGTGAAGGCGAAGTCGAGGCCCGCGGTCACGCCGCCGCCGGTGATGATCCGGCCGTCGCGCACCACGCGGCCCTCATCGACGATGACCCCAAACGGCTGCAGCAGCTCGCGCCAGGCCCAATGGGTCGCCGCCCGGCGTCCGGTCAGAAACCCGGCCGCCGCCAGGATCAGCGAGCCGGTGCAGACCGAGGTGAGGTATCTCGCCGGGCCGCCGAGACGGCGGATCTGGCGCAGGAAGGCCGTGTCCAACATGGCCTCGGTCGCCCCAAGGCCGCCGGGCACCAGCAGGAGGTCGCAGGCTTCGACCTGCGTCAGGTCGGCAAGGCCGGTGAAGGTCAGGCCTTCGGCGGTGATGTCGCGGCCGCCCAGCGAGGCCACGGTCACCTTCACCCCCGGCGCGCGGCTCAGGACCTGGTGCGGGCCGGTGAAGTCGAGCTGGGTGACGTTCGGATAGAGCGCGATGACGATGGTCAGTTTGGGGGCGAGTTCGGCCATGGCGGCCTCCGGTGAGCAATTGACGCCGGCATCTTCCCAGGCCTAGCTTCTGGCCGAAATGACATTGATCCCTCGAAATACGCCATAGGCCCGATCCATGACCCGCCGCGTCGCCGTCGTCGTCTTCCCCGAGTTCCAGATCATCGACGCCACCGGTCCGATCGGGGCCCTGGAGGTCGCCAACCGCGTCTCGCCCGGCGCCTATGAGCTCGACCTGCTGTCGGCGTCCGGCGGCGAGGTGGCGAGCTCGGCCGGGGTGAAGATGGTCACCGAGCCGTTCAACGACCGCGCCTACGACACCATCCTGGTCTCGGGCGGTGTCGGCACCCGCCACTTCGCCGACCGCGCGCCGGACGCGGCCTGGATACGCCGCCGCGCGGGCGACGTGCGCCGCGTCGCCAGCGTCTGCTCCGGCGCCTATGTGCTGGCCGAGGCCGGCCTGCTGGACGGCAAGCGCGCCACGACCCACTGGAGCCGCTCCGACGATTTCGCGCGGCGCTATCCGAAGATCCGCATGGACGCGGACCGCATCTTCGTGCGCGAGGGCGAGGTCTGGACATCGGCCGGGATCACCGCCGGGATCGATCTCGCGCTCGCGCTGATCGAGGACGACCTGGGGCGCGACGTGGCGCGGCATACGGCCCAGCAGCTGGTGGTGCCGCTGCGTCGGCCCGGCGGGCAGTCGCAGTTCTCGGCGCTCCTGGAGATGGGCGGACCCAGCGGGCGGTTCGCCGAGCTGATGGACTGGATGCGCGAGCGGCTGTCAGAGCCGCTGAACGTCGAACGCCTGGCCGACCGCGCGGCGATGAGCCCGCGCCACTTCGCCCGCGCCTTCACCGCCGAGACCGGGGTCACGCCCGCCAAGGCCGTCGAGCGGCTGCGCCTGGAGGCGGCGCGCGTGCGGGTCGAGGCGGGGCACGAGCCCATCGACCGGGTGGCGCTGAGCGCCGGCTTCCGCGATCCGGAGCGAATGCGCCGCGCCTTCCTGCGCGCGTTCGGCCAGCCGCCGCAGGCGCTCCGCAGGGCCGCCAGAGCCTAGGAGGCGGCGGCTTCCGCCGGCTGGCCGGCCGGTTCGGCGAGCTTGGGGGCGTCGGCCGGCTTGGAGGCCGCCTTGGCGGCCGTGTCCGTGGCCTGGCCGGTCGGGGCGAGCGCCACGGCCGAGGCCTTCTCCAGGACCGGCGGCGCCACGCGCGGCGCCGGGACCGGCAGGCTCACATAGGTGGCGCGCTCGGGGATGGGGTTCAGCGGCGCGTGCGGGTTCAGCCGGTAGAAGACGTGCAGGCCGACCTGGGCGACGCGCAGCATCTGCGGCCCCCAGTCGGGCCGGACGCTGGTGGTGTGGAAGTGGGTCGCCCCGCCGATGTCGGCCAGGACACGCCCGGAGAGCGCGCGTTCGGCCACCTGGCGGGCGCGGTCCCAGGCGTCGGTCTCAAGGCCGTGACGCATGGAACCGTCGCAGGCGAAGCTGAACTGGCAGCCGTGGCTGGCCGCGCCTTGGAAGACCACGCCGCAGACGGTCTTCGGGAACGAGGGGCTCGCGACCCGGTTCATCACCACCTGGGCCACGGCCGCCTGGCCGCGCGCGGTCTCGCCGCGGGCCTCGAAATAGACCGCCTGGGTCAGGCAATCGAGCTGGCGCGCGCCCTCCAGCGCCGAGACGCGGTGACCGGCGGCCTGGCGCTCGCCCATCGCCAGGGGCCAGCCCTGGCCGGAGACGCTGTCGTTGGCGCGGGGATCGTCGGCGGCGAACTGGTCGTGCGCGCGGGCCAGCTTCAGCGCCGCCGGATCGAGGCGATCCATTTCGCGCTGCAACATGGTTTCCGACAGGCCGCCGTCGGCCGCTTGCGCGATCCGAACGGCCCGATGGTGGTCGGAAATGGCCTGGGCCATACCGCCGGTAAGATAGATGACGCCCAGAGCCAGGCCGAAGCCGGAACCCATCAAAGCGGCGCTCAACAGCCCACGGCTCACGCCGTTGGCCTGCGTTCCTACTGTCAAAACAAACGTGTCCTGAACGACGAGGGCGAACTGCCCCCCGACATTGTCGCCGCGATCGCCCCTGCTCGTGCTGGCAGTGACCGCTGGCTGGGCCTGCCCGGGACTCGGTGGGGGCAGGCGACGGCAAATGGTGAAGGAGGTATGAACAAATTCCGTCCGGTTGGCAAGTCTATATTGCGCCGCAACATGAAATCGAAGACGCCGAGCGCCTTAACCTTGAGTTGTTCCCTTCTGAGCCGGCGAAGTTCAAAGCCGCAAAACACGGGCCATCTCAGGCTTTGCGGCCGCGCCGCGAATCGCGGCCGGAACCACAGGCGCCGCCGTCCCGTTTGCTTCGCCGATCAACGCTCGATTGGAGAGACAACCATGCGCAAGACGCTCAGCCTGCTCGTTCTCGCCGGCGCCCTCGTCGGCCTCGGCGCCTGCAGCAGCACCACCGAAGAGAAGGCTGGGGCCGGCGCGGTCGCCGGCGCGGTCGTCGGCGGTCCGGTGGGCGCGGCGGTCGGCGGCGCGGCGGGCGCGGTGGCCGGCCACGTGCAGGAAGACGCCGACAAGCCGCACAGCTGACGCTTCGACAGCCGACGCCGCGCGTTTTGCTCAGCCAAGGACTGGCGTCCGAAGCTTGGCCACATACGTATGGACTCCTGACGGGAACGGGAGCGCGTACTCACGTGCGCCATATTCTGATCGCGCTCGCCGCGCTGGCGGTCAGTGTGCTGGTGCTGGCCAATGCCCCTCACGGGCTCTAGGGCGCGGACTTTAGGGCCCGGCTCCTAGGCCGCCTGCAGCCCGGCGTCATGCCACTGCCGCCAGCGACGGCCCTCGATCAAGACCCGCACGGCCATTCCGACGATCGTCAGCCCGATGCCGACGCGCATCCCCAGGTCGCAGTTGGCCTGCAGGATCGCCATGGCGTGCGGCGGAATGGTCTGGGAGCTGACCACCAGCCAATGGCCGGCGCGCAGGATCCCGGCCAGGATGCCGATGCCGATCAGGTAGCGGCCGGCCAGGAGCGCGGCGTTGGCGGTGATCCAGCCGGGCCGGGCCAGCACGATCAGGTTCGCCGCCGCCTCCAGCACATAGTAGCCCAGGATCGGCCAGTGCCAGGCCGTCCAGACCGGCGCCATCTGGATGCTCAGCCCACCGGGATAGGACGGAACCCAGTCGCGGAAGTGGATGAAGCCGCTCCACCACAGGACGAACACCACGTCCGCGGCGATCTCGGCGGCGACCTCGAAGCGCGAACGCTGCTTGATCGCCGGCGGCAGGTTGCGGGGCTTCCACTTCTGCAGGAAGGCGGTCTTGCCGAACCGCTCGAAGCCCATGAAGGCGAGCGTGATCATCCCGAACAGATAGACGCCCACATACCAGATCGAGGGGACGCTGCGGTTGAACTCGGCCGGCGTCTTGCCGGTCAGCGCCCCGATGGCGACCAGCACCAGATAGACGCCGGCGACGATCGACAGCATGACCTTCACCGCCGCCCACCAGAACGGATAGACCTCCGGCCCGATCAGGTGCTGCGCCTTGCGGTAGCGGGCGGCGACTTCCAGCGGATGGCCGAACCCGATCAGCAGGGCCTCGAACTCGGCGCGGTCCAGCGGGCGGCCGCGCTCGGCCTCCTGCTCCTCGACACGCGACAGCAGCAGGTCGCGCAGCTCGGCCTTGATGTCCGGGGCCTGTTTGGACGGCAGGTTGCGGCCGACCGCGGCCAGGTAGCGTTCGATGAGATCCATCACGATCCCCCCTTGAGAATGTCGGAGATCGAGGCGTTGAGCTGCGCCCACTCCTCGACCAGGCGGGCGAGCACGGCGCGCCCCTCGGGCGACAGGCGGTAGAAGCGCTTGTTGCGCTTCTCCTCCTCGCGCCATTCGCTGGTCAGCAGCCCCTGGGTCTCCAGACGCCGCAGCATCGGATAGAGCGCGCCTTCGTCGATCTCGACGCCGGCCTCGGCCAGCGCCTTGCGCAGCGTGTAGCCGTAGTGCTCGCGGCGCAGGTGGCCCAGCACCGCCAGGATCAGCGATCCGCGGCGCAGCTCCAGTCGCAGGGCTTCGAACAGCTCGGTTTCCGTCGGCATGCTGTGCGTCATATACTGTGTGACACATACTGTCCAGCACATAGCATGGCGTCGCCGCCAACGACGGCTTTGGTTTACGTCGTAAGCGGTGCTACGGTCGCCGAAACGGGAGGGATTTCTAAGATGCGTGGATTGCTTATCGCCGCCGCCGTGACGGCCGCCGCGGCGCTCGCGCCGCTCGCGGCGCAGGCGGCTCCGGCCAAGAAGCCCGTGCATGCCGCGGCCCTGAAGCTCGAGGACCACTACGCGACCAACAACGGGGTCAAGATCCACTACGTCGCCGAGGGTCATGGGCCGCTGGTGGTGATGGTCCACGGCTACCCCGACTACTGGGCGACCTGGAAGCCCTTGATGGCGACGCTGGCGGCCGACGGCTATCGCGCCGTGGCCATGGACAACCGCGGCTACAACCTCTCCGACAAGCCGCAGGGCGAGGCCGCCTACGCCATGCCGAACCTGGTCGGCGACGTGGCCGCCGTGATCGGCGCCGAGGGCCAGACGTCGACCATCCTGATCGGCCACGACTGGGGCGCGTCGATCGCCTGGAACACCACCTTCGCCAAGCCCGAGCTGGTCAGCAAGCTGGTGATCAT
Organism: Phenylobacterium sp.; assembly: GCF_035309685.1. Classification (GTDB taxonomy): domain Bacteria; phylum Pseudomonadota; class Alphaproteobacteria; order Caulobacterales; family Caulobacteraceae; genus Phenylobacterium. The sequence goes on along the minus strand of NZ_DATGEX010000040.1, from coordinate 23,533 downwards.
GGCCGTGCCGCACCCGGCCGGGCTGGCCCGCGAGATGGCTGTCAACAAGGCCCAGCAGGCCGGCTCCAACTACGCCCGCAACTTCCAGAAGGAAGGCTCGGAGAAGAACCTGACCGCCGAGGGCCTGGCCCGCTGGGTGCAGGACCCCAAGGAGAAGCCCGGCTACATCGAGGCGTTCAAGCGCTCGGACTTCGGGGCGATGATGAACTATTACCGCGCCAACTATCCCAAGGGCGTCGGCGAGACCGCCGCCCCGCCGCCCGCGACCCCGCCGGTGACCGTGCCGGTGCTGGTGATCCACGGCATGAAGGACACCGCGCTCAACGCCGCCGGCCACAACGGCACCTGGGACCACGTCACCGCCGACACCACCATCCTGATGATCCCCACCGCCGGCCATTTCGTGCAGCACGACGCCGAGGCCTTGGTGAACCGGACCGTGAAGGACTGGCTGGACGCGCGGCGCTGAGCCATTGCGCGGCGCCGCGGGCTGTGGTGAAAATCACATCCGTAAATCACAGGGGCGCGACATGGACCTGAACCGACGGGCCTCGCTGGCCGGAATGCTGGCGCTGGCCGCCGCGCCCGCCCTCGCCAAGCCGGCGAAGGTCGCCAGGGCGGCCTCCCCCTGGGCGGACGTGGACGCCAAGGCCCAGGCGATGATCGCCGGCAAGCTGACGCCGGGCCTGCAGGTCTGCGTGCGCAGGAAGGGCGCGGTGGTGTTCTCCAAGGGCTTCGGCGCGGCCAATCTGGAAACCGCCACGCCGATGACGCCGGCCAGCGTCTGCCGCATCGGCTCGATCACCAAGCAGTTCACCGCCAGCGCGATCCTGCTGCTGGCCCAGGACGGCAAGCTCAGCCTGGACGACAGCCTGGGCGTCTACCTGCCCGACTTCCCCAACGCCTCGAAGCTGCGCATCCGGCGGATGCTCAGCCACACCTCAGGCCTGGGCAACTACACCCAGATCAATCCCCTGCAGTTCCTGCAGATGACCCGCACCGACCGGTCAGCCTCGGAGCTGGTCAAGGCGATGGCAGAGGCCAGCCCGACGCTGGCCTATGAGCCCGGCACCGACTGGCGCTACTCCAACACCGCCTTCGTCCTGCTGGGCGCGGTGATCGAGGCGGTCAGCAGCCAGAGCTACGCCGACGTCTTCCAGCAACGGCTGCTCACGCCCAACGGCCTCACCCACACCGCCGTCGACAACGCCGCCCGCGTCGTGCCGAACCGCGCGTCCGGCTATTCCAGCGCGCGGGTGGGCGCGAGCGGTTTCGACAACGCCTCGTTCATCGGCATGAGCTGGCCGGGCGCCGCGGGCAACCTGCGCTCGACGTGCGAGGACCTCTGCGCCTGGCATGGGGCGCTGCTGGGCGGCAAGGTGCTGCAGGCCGACAGCCTGAAGGCCATGCTGACGCCGGTGCGGCTCAACGACGGAAACCTGCCGATGGGCGGGCCGCCCGGCAAGCGCGCGCCCGTCTACTACGGCTTCGGGATCGGCCTCGATCCGCGCGACGGCAAGCCCAGCGTCTCCCACAACGGCGGCATCCAGGGCTTCGCCTCGCACCTGGAGACCCTGACCGACGAGCAGATCACCATCGCCACGGTCATGAACACCGACGGCGGCCCGTTCGCGCCCAAGGCGTTGGCCACCGCGCCCGGCGAGCTGGAAGCGGCGATCCGCAAGGCCGCCCGCGCCCTCTGACTGCTGCCAACCTCATGTCAGCAACCGCGCGCCAGAGCGTCGCGGAGGGTGGCGTCGCGCGGGTAGAAAACCTACCTTGGGACCATGTCCCAGGCCCCCACGACTCCCGGCGTCGCCGACATGTCGGGCTCGTTCGACTACGACGAGCAGACCATGCCGATGCTGTGGAAGCCGCACCGGCCGTCGCGGCCCGCCAAGTCGGAAGGCGGCAAGCTCTTCAAGCTGGTCAGCGACTATGAGCCGGCCGGCGACCAGCTGAGCGCGATCCCGGAACTCGTGGCGGGCGTCAACGCGCGCGAGCACGACCAGGTGCTGCTGGGCGTCACCGGCTCGGGCAAGACCTTCACCATGGCCAAGATCATCGAGCAGACCCAGCGTCCGGCCCTGATCCTGGCCCCCAACAAGACCCTGGCCGCCCAGCTCTACAGCGAATTCAAGAGCTTCTTCCCGGAGAACGCGGTCGAGTTCTTCGTCTCCTACTACGACTACTACCAGCCCGAGGCCTATGTGCCGCGGACCGACACGTTCATCGAGAAGGACTCCTCGCGGAACGAGCAGATCGACCGCATGCGCCACTCGGCGACCCGGGCGATCCTGGAGCGCGACGACGTGATCGTGGTGGCGTCCGTCTCCTGCATCTACGGCATCGGCTCGGTCGAGACCTACACGGCCATGACCTTCACGCTGGAGCCCGGCCAGAAGCTCGACGAGAAGCAGCTGATGAGCGACCTGGTCGCCCAGCAGTACAAGCGCAACGACCAGGCCTTCGAGCGCGGCACCTTCCGCCGCCGCGGCGACACCATCGAGATCTTCCCGGCCCACTACGACGACCGCGCCTGGCGCATCAGCCTGTTCGGCGACGAGATCGAGACGATCACCGAGTTCGACCCGCTCACCGGCAAGAAGACCGCCGACCTCAAGGGCGTGAAGATCTACGCCAACTCCCACTATGTGACGCCCAGGCCGACGCTCAACCAGGCCATCGGCCGGATCAAGGAGGAGCTCAAGGAGCGCCTCGACTGGATGGTCGCCGAGGGCAAGCTGCTGGAAGCCCAGCGGCTGGAACAGCGCACCACCTTCGACATGGAGATGATCCAGGCCACCGGGTCCTGCGCCGGCATCGAGAACTACAGCCGCTACCTCACCGGCCGCCGGCCGGGCGAGCCGCCGCCGACCTTCTTCGAATACATCCCGGAAAACGCGCTCTTGTTCGTCGACGAGAGCCACCAGACGGTGCCGCAGATCGGCGGCATGTACCGGGGCGACTACCGCCGCAAGTTCACCCTCGCCGAATACGGCTTCCGCCTGCCGTCGGCGATCGACAACCGCCCGCTCAAGTTCGAGGAGTGGGACGCCATGCGGCCGGACACGGTGCACGTCTCGGCGACGCCCGGCCCCTGGGAGATGGACCGCACCGGAGGCGTCTTCACCGAGCAGGTGATCCGCCCGACCGGCCTCATCGACCCGCCGGTGGAGATCAAGCCGGTCTCCAAGGACGGCTTTTCCCAGGTCGACGACGTCATCGACCAGGTCCGCCAGGTCGCCGCCCAGGGCTACCGCTCGCTGATCACCGTGCTCACCAAGAAGATGGCCGAGGACCTCACCGAGTACATGCACGAGCAGGGCCTGCGGGTCCGCTACATGCACTCCGACGTCGACACCCTGGAGCGCATCGAGATCATCCGGGACCTTAGGCTCGGCGCCTTCGACGCATTGGTCGGCATCAACCTGCTGCGCGAGGGCCTCGACATCCCCGAGTGCGGCCTGGTCGCCATCCTGGACGCCGACAAGGAAGGCTTCCTGCGCTCGGAGACCAGCCTGATCCAGACCATCGGCCGCGCGGCGCGCAACGTCGACGGCCGGGTGATCCTCTACGCCGACAGCATCACCGGCTCGATGGAACGCGCCATGGCCGAGACCAAGCGCCGCCGCGAGAAGCAGGAAGAGTACAACGCCGCCCACGGCATCACGCCGGCCAGCATCAAGAGCAGCATCAAGGACATCCTGGCGAGCCCCTACGAGAAGGACCGCGTCACCGTGCCGGTGGGCGTCGCCGAGGACGGCTCCAAGCCGTTCCTGGGCGACAACTTCAAGGCCACCCTGCGCGACCTGGAGGGCCGCATGCGCGCCGCCGCGTCCAACCTGGAGTTCGAGGAGGCCGCCCGCCTGCGCGACGAGATCAAGCGGCTGAAGATGCTCGACCTGGAGTTCGCCAACGACATCCTCACCGCCCAGGGCGAGGACGTGGACCGGGGCGCGGTCAAGCGCCTCAAGGCCGAAGCCAAGGCGGAAGCCGACGAGCGCTTCCGCAAGGCCCGGCTGGGGAAGCGGCGCTAAGCCCACCACAACTCAGGACGGCCAAAGTTGGGTCCGTCGCAGTGTTCCGCGCGCGCGTGTAGGCCGTTCCACGAACCGCAAGAACGAACTCTTCCCCGAGGCTCCGCGGCAGCGGAGGCTCAGTCTTTTGAACACCAAGACCACCAAGGGCGCGAAGACCACGAAGACGCCCAGCCTGTCCCGGCGCCGTAACCTTCGCCGACCTCTTCGTGATCTTCGTGGTCTTTGAGGCCTTCGTGTCCCCTTGGTGTTCTTGGCGATCTTGGTGGTTCGAACTGACTGAGCCTCCGCTGGCGCGGAGTCTCGGGGTCCCAGTCCCCTACAATTCAACCTGTCAAAGATCTTGAGTTCGCGTTTTGTTCAGGGTAAGGTGCGGCTGGACGAATGTCCAGGATTCTCGCCGCCGCGCTGGCGAACGCGGGTATTCAGCCCGCGCAATCTGAGTCATCCTCCCCGCACGCTGTTTGCAACCGGGGGGAACGCAGGATGGCCGAAGCGACCATGGGCGCCCGCGCAGGGATCAGCCCGCGCAAATTCTACATGATGATCGCCTGGACCTGCCTGGCCGTAGCGGTGCTGGGCTTCATGCCGACCTATTTCCTGCCGCTGGCGCAGAGCAAGTTCGACGCGCCGCCGATCGTCCACATCCACGGCCTGGTGATGTTCTCCTGGGTCGCCTTCTTCGTCGTCCAGGCCTCCCTGGTCTCGCGCGGCAACCTGCTCGCGCACCGCGCCTGGGGCGTGGTCGGGGTCTCGATCATCACCGCCATGGTGTTCATCGTCACCGCGGTGGTCAGCATGCGGGTGCGCCAGGTGTCGCAGCCGGGCGTGCCGGCCGCCATCACAGAGGGGACCAAGGCCTTCTCCTGGGTGACCATGGGCACGCTCTTCCTGGTCGTGCCGGCGTTCGTCGCCGCCATCGCCAACATCAAGCGGCCGGAGATCCACAAGCGGCTGATCCTGCTGATCACCGTCGCCATGCTGGCCGCGCCCATCGCCCGCTGGTTCCTGACCTTCCTGGCCCCGCCGCCCGACCCCAACGCCCCGCCGCTCCCGGCCGGCGTGGTCCCGGCCCCGCCGGTGCAGGTCGCCATCGCGCCCGCCCTGGTCGGCGACATCATCCTCCTGATCGCCATGACCTACGACTGGCGCACCCGCGGCCGCCCGCACCCCGTCTACCTGATCGGCGGCGCCATCCTGCTGATCCAGCAGGTGACCGTGGTGCAGGTGGGGCACTCAGCGGCGTGGGAGGCGGTGGCGACGTGGATCGGGAAGATGGCGGGGTAGCGGACAACGGCTCATTTGATACCGCAGATAGACGGGAACCGACTTTTCTCTATTGCCTTTATGATGTCTGGTATCATATGATGCCATCACGGATTTTGGAGAGGCACAATGATAACCTCCTGGCATAGGGGCGGCGGGCTTGGCCGTATCAAAAGATATCCGCCAGCAGCTCGCTCTGCTGGCGCGCTCTAGGGGAACGCGCGGTTCTATCTCTACCCAAAAAATGCCGTGCAAGTGGTCGCCGCTGGGCATCACTCAGCCCGGCACTAGCTTCCCATTCACTGACGATTCCGCCTGGACCTACGTCGCCGACGCCATCGACGCCGGCTGCGAGATCGCGACCATTGCGCTCGACAACCCCCCGGGGAAGATCGGCTACGTGATGTTGCTTGCAAGCGCCAACACAACGCCCATCTACGTCAAGCTACAATTGTTAAGTGGTCGAGTGCTTGGGCGAAGCTTCCATTACAGCGAATACACCGTATGGACGGAACCTACACAGAAAACAGAATGCTAAATTCGCCGCCTAACAACCAGCCAATCAGCAGCAAGCGTTGCGATATTTGCGGCGAAGGGACGGCGTCAGCCTCGCTTGTGGACCAAGAATTCCAGTACGGCGAGGGAGAAGACGCCGCGATCCTTAAGGCGCGGGTAGTCATGTGGTCTTGCGACGAGTGCGGCGAACAGTTCACCGAGGGTGACGCCGAAATCGCGCGGCATGATGCGGTTTGCGCGCACCTCGGCAGATTGAATCCCGCCGAGCTTCGTACAATCCGCGAATATTTGGGCTACAGCCAAGACGCTTGGGCGAATTTTACGAAGATCGGTGTCGCCTCAATCAAGAGATGGGAGACCGGCGGACAAATTCAAAACCCCGCGCTCGACCAATATATTAGGCTTTTGCAAAACCCTGAGGCCTACAAAATATTGCTCGGGCATAGCGTCTCGCCGTCGCAAGCAACCCCGCAATTTAGGACGCCTCTCACCGAGGGAGTACGTCAAAGGGCCAGGCTATTCGAACTCAGGCTTGAGCACGAAAAATAGAAGACGATGTTCATCACGTCATTTTATTCTTTCAAAGGTGGCGTCGGTCGGACGATGGCGCTGCTCAACACCGCCGTCTTTTTGGCCTCAAAAGGCCGCCGGGTTCTGGTCGTCGACTTTGATCTTGAAGCGCCGAGCTTACCCACATACGCGTCGTTGGGATGTGCACAAGGAACCCCGGGCGTCGTAGATTTCATCGCGAAATTTAAAGACACAAATTCGGCCCCAGACGTCTCAGAATACATCGCCCAATGTGACCTGGATGAAGCAGCGCTCTGGGTCATGCCAGCGGGCAGCGCAACAGAGTCTTATGGAATGCGCCTCCAGGCCATCGATTGGGCTGATCTATACCAAAATCACAACGGCTTCCTTTTGATGGAAGATCTCAAAGAGCAATGGCGCGCTCTAGATTTCGATTATGTTTTGATTGACAGCCGAACCGGCCACACTGACGTAGGCGGAATCTGCACGAGGCAGCTTCCCGATCTTGTCGTTGTTATGTTTGTTCCCAATGAACAAAATATTTCCGGCCTGGAAGAGGTCGTGGAGGGGATACGCTCAGAGCGGAGCCGAACAGGCGGCAAAGACATTTCTCTTCTGTTTTGTCCATCGAACGTGCCCGATCTGGATGACGAGAAAGGCATTCTCAAACTGCTTCTAGAGGACGCGAGTCGCCGCTTAAAATTCAACGCACCAGCTACAATAATCCATCACTATCCGAGTTTGGATTTGCTCGTCCAAAAGCCTTTCGTCAGTTACCGGCCAAACGCAAAATTATCTCATGAATATAGGGAGCTAGGATCCGCGGTACTGGCATCAAATCTCGATGACCGAGATGGCGCACTCATCAACATTAGGCGCGTGCTCAAGGAACTGCGAAATCCAGATTTTCGAGCCACGCCGTGGCGCCTTGGCGAATTCGCGAGCGTCACGTCTGCGGTTCGTCAATTCCACCTGAAGGATGCCGAGATCGCATATGAGCTCTCTCGTATTTTCTCGATCTTGGGCGATATGGAGGGGGAGCTAGATGCGCTTTCGATTGCGATCGAAGGCGGAGTCATGGTCGAGGAGTGCCTCCGCCGGAGGGGCGCGATACTCCTGCAGATAGGGCGTCGCGAAGAAGGCGTCCGCGATCTTCAAGAAGTGATCAGTCGAAGCGGCGCAAGTTCAATCGACGTGCTTCATGCTGCGGAGACCCTTCGTTCGGTTAGCAAAGACTGGGTGTCGGCGGTGGAGGACTCGCCGGCGGTGCGGAATCTCGACAGCGCATCCAAAAACTCGATTATCGACCTGCTTCTATCTAGCAAGAAGGGCTTGTCCAGAGCTATAGATCTCGCAGAAGAGATAATTGTAGATAAAACCACTACTCGTTTCGTTAGAACTTCGGCGAGAGTAAGCTTATCTCTGGCTTTGATTTCTTACGGCGAATTCAAGAAAGCTCTCAGCGTAATCGGAGTAAGCTTTAAGGACATCGTCAGAGGTGGGGTAGATGTTGTTGATCAGTTCAATTTTGCGATGGCCTCGTGGGGTGACAACGGAGAACCACCCGTAGAAATTTTTGATTTGATCGCGCGGGCCGCCTCGCCGAGCCGAGTGAACGATCCCAACTACAATCAATGCCTCGCCATGGCGAATTTCGTTTCTGGAAACACCGAAAAGGGATTTGAATTTATTCAAGCTGCGAGAGACGCGATGGAATCCTCGGGTAGGCCATTTAGTTGCTGGCGGTATCTCTACGCTACTCATCAAGCATTTTTGGCTGATTTGAATGCAATGGAACTCCAAGCGGAGAAGGGAAGAATTCAACCTCCGGTTCTCAAGGCTCGAAGAATAACGCGCTAGAGTTCAGATTTCGGGATGTTGAATGAGTTGATCTGGAAGCGCTCTGATTCCTTGATTCTCACGGCTGCCTCTCCCCTAGTGCGGCGTCATCATCATCGCGTCGGCGGGTTTGCCGGACTGGGCCTGGGCGGCGTTCAGGCCCTGGCGGTCCATCTGGCGGCGGCGTTCGGCTTCGGCCTGGGTCATGCAGACGCGGGTAGACAGCCGGCTGCCGGGCAGTTGCTCGGAATGGCACACCAGCGCGTTGGGGTCGGAGACCTTGGCGGTCGGGGCCTTGGCCGTGGCGGGCGGCGCGGCGCTGGGCGGCGTCGCGGCCGGCTCGGCCGCCGCCAGGATCGCGCCCGCGAGCATTGCGGCCAGCATCGGTCCCTCCTTCGCCTAGGCGCCAAACTCGGTTGGCGCCGCCAGTCTTGCTGGCGAATTCAAGCCCATAAAACCCGTCATCCCGGCCGCAGCGCCAGCGGAGAGCCGGGACCCAGGGGTTCAGGCTGTGCGGTCGCCCCTGGGTCCCGGCTCTACAGCCCGCAAACGCGGGCCTCCGGCCGGGATGACGGAGCGGTTTGCAAATTCCATCGGACAGGAACCCTACGCCCGACCCTCGCCCGCGTTAACCGCCCACTGTGTCCCCCACACCCCACCGCGCCCACAAGCGGCGCCGTTCATGCAGCGGTCAGGGAACCTGTGACGTAATCTGTACGTAACCGAGACATCACAGGGCCGAGGCCCTTCGCGGGTCATGGGGATCCGCGGGACCTCGAGGAACCTGGGATGTTCTTTTGAGGTGCTACCGTATGAGCCCGTCTCTGAGCGTAGTGGCCGACAACGACCTGCAGGCCGTGGCCGCTCCCAAACTTGAAATTGGCAAACTCGAAACCGCCAAGCCCGAAACCGTCGCCGAACGCGTGCGCCGGCTGCAGGCCGAGGCCAAGCAGCTGGCCAAGGACCACATCCACGCCCTGACCGCCGCGATCGCCGACGCCGAGCGCATGGCGGTCGAGATCGCCGAGGGCGGCGACGCCTACCCGGCCGGGGTGCGCGACCTCGCCCGCCGCTTCGCCGAAGACGCCGAGGCCCGGGTGCAGACCCTGGAAGCGATCACCGCGCGGGCCTGAGCCCAATCACCTACCGCTCATCCCGGTGAAAGCCGGGACCCAAGCGGAGTGGGTGATTTCGCGACGCGGAGCTGACAAGCACAGAGTCGGCTTGGGTCCCGGCTTTCGCCGGGATGAGCGCAATAGGCGCGTGCTCTCATCGCGACGCGTCCCGCCATCCATCCGTCCAGGCGGCCGCCCTCACAGCCGGACCTGCGAAATTCCTCGACTTCCGGCTCCACGCAGGCTACCGTGAACAGAACGAGAACTCTGGTCTTTGACACGGTGAACGCGCAGGTGGGGACATTCGCTACCCCATGCCATTGCGCTATCTCGCCGCCCGAAGGGGCGACGCGCCGTCAGCTCCCGGCGTTTTTGTGACGGGCGCCTACCGCGCCAGGTCGCCGAACTCCTTGCTCCGCCGCAGCCAGGCCGCCGCGTAGCCGCAGATCGGGGTGACCTTCAGGCCCTTCGCGCGGATGTCGGCGCTGAGCGCCGCCATCAGGCGGCCGGCCGCGCCGGCGCCGCGGAGCGCCTCCGGCGCCTCGACGTGGTCGATGAAGATGCGGTCGCCGGCCTTGCGGTAGTCGGCCCAGGAGGTCTGGCCCTGCTCGTCCAGCTCGTAGCGGCGGCCGGTGTCGCGTAGCTCCATCTTGGGCTCTGACATAACCTGTTCTCCTGCGGCCGGATCGCGCCTAGCCTCGTAGAACAACTGGGCATGGGATGGGAGGGTTCAAGATGAAGCGCATGGTTCTGGTCTCGGGCATGGCGGTGCTGGCGCTCGCCGCCTGCAGCAAAAAGACCGACACCGCCGCGACCGGGACCGCGGCCCCGGCCAACGCCACGGCGCCTGCGTCCTCCGGGCCGATGGGCCTGCCGTCGCGCAAGGCGGGGCTGTGGGAGCAGACGCTCATCTCCGACCGAAGCGACAAGGCGGGCGGCGACAAGGGTATCCGCCAGACGATCAGCATGTGCCTGGACGCCGCCTTCGACCAGAAGATGAAGCTCTGGGGCAGCCAGGCCGGCCGGTCGGCGGAAGGCAAGCCGAACTGCAGCGAGGAACGGATCACCCAGCATCTGGGCGGCGGCTGGGACTTCCACGCGGTCTGCGCCATGGGCGAGAGCGGCACGGTCACCTCCGACGGCCAGGCGACCGGCGATTTCGGCTCGCACTACACGGTCAACGTCACCTCGACGACGGCGGGCTCGCCGATGGCCCAGGCGAACGGCGTGCACAAGATGAGCATCGAGGGGACCTGGAAAGGCCCCTGCCCGGCCGACATGAAGCCCGGCGACATGCGGATGGGGAACGGCATGACCATCAACATGGCCGGCGGGACGCCCACCATGGTCGGCGGCCCCGGCGGCGCCGACATGGCCAAGATCCGCGCCGAAGCCATGAGCGGCCACGTGGACAAGGCCGACATCGCCAAACTCCGCGCCCAGGCGGAAGCGATGCGGAAGCAGAGCGGGCAGTAGGTTCGGAGAGAGCCCGGAAAGAGGATTCAACCACGGACGCACACAGACGCACACGGACGCGCCTTGCCCTAGCGAGCTCGGCTCGCCTTCTGATCCTAGGCAGAGCTCATCGGCAGATAGCCTTCGGCCTTTCAAGCGGCAGGACGCGTCCGTGTGCGTCTGTGTCCGGCCGTGGTTCTGCTTTGCCTATGCTCTTTCCGTGGCCGAATAGCTGAGGTCAGGCCACCCCGGCGCCTAGACCAGCTCAACCGCCATGGCGGTGGCTTCGCCGCCGCCGATGCAGAGGCTGGCGACGCCCTTTTTGCCGCCGCGGGCTTCGAGGGCGGAGAGCAGGGTGGCCAGGATGCGCGCGCCTGAGGCGCCGATCGGGTGGCCGAGCGCGCAGGCGCCGCCGTTGACGTTCAGCTTGGCGCGGTCGATGCCGAGGTCGCGCTCGGCGATCATGGCGACCACGGCGAAGGCCTCGTTGACCTCGAACAGGTCGACGTCGGCGACGCTCCAGCCGGCGCGCTTCAGGCACTTCTGGATGGCCGGAACCGGCGCGGTGGTGAAGAGGCCCGGCTCATGGGCGTGGGCGGCATGGGCGGCGACGCGGGCGACGATGGTCATGCCCAACCGTTTGGCGACGCTCTCGCGGGTCATCACCAGGGCTGCGGCGCCGTCGCTGATCGAGCTGGCGTTGGCCGCGGTGATCGCGCCGTCCTTGGCGAAGGCGGGCTTCAGCGTCGGGATCTTGGCCGGATCGGCCTTGGCCGGCTGCTCGTCGTCGACGATCAGCACCGCGCCCTTGCGGGTGACCACCTCGAAGGGGACGATCTCGCGGGTGAAGGCGCCGCTCTGCGTGGCCGCCTTGGCGTTGTTGAGCGAGCGGATGGCGAACTCGTCCATGGCCTCGCGGGTGAACTGGTACTGCTTGGCGGTCTCCTCGGCGAAGGAGCCCATCAGCCGGCCGGGCTCATAGGCGTCCTCCAGCCCGTCCAGGTACATGCTGTCGTAGGCGGTGTCGTGGCCGATGCGGGCGCCGGCGCGGTGGTTCTTCAGCAGGTAGGGGGCGTTGGTCATGCTCTCCATGCCGCCCGCGACGATGATCTCGGCGGTTCCGGCGGCGAGCGCGTCGTGCGCCATGATCGCGGCCTGCATGCCCGAGCCGCACATCTTGTTGACCGTGGTGGCCTCGACCGATTTCGGCAGGCCGGCCCCGATGGCGGCCTGCCGCGCCGGCGCCTGGCCCAGGCCCGCCGGCAGCACACAGCCCATGACGATCTGCTCCACCGCGTCCCCCGACGCGCCCGAGCGCTCGACGGCGGCGCGCACGGCGGCTGAGCCAAGCTCGGTGGCTTTCACCGGCGCGAACACGCCCTGGAAGCCGCCCATGGGGGTGCGGGCGTAGGAGGCGATGACGACGGGGTCGGAGGCGGAGGTGCTGGTCATGGGGCGGGATATAGCGATCCGCCCGCCCCTTCTCCAGCGCTAGTGGTGTTTGTGGTTGAGCCCCTTGAGCGTCTCGGCCAGCCGCGCCTCCTTGCCGACCTTGCCGCCCTTCTTGGCCGCGGCGTGCAGCTTGGCGGCGGGGATCTTCTCGTCCTTCGGCACGTGCAGGGCCTCGTGCAGCTTGCCCTTCTTCCTGGTCGCGCCGGCGATCCACTTCTTCGTGCTGGCCATGGGAGGTCTCCTTTGCGGAGCCAAACCCGCGAGGCAGCCTAGAGGTTCGCCCGCACGGTCGACGCAATGAAGCCGCCGCCCAGAACCCTGGTTTCGGCTTCCGGGGCGTAGAGCGCGCAGGCCTGGCCCGGCGCGACGCCTTCCTCCGGGGTGTCGAAGACCACGGCCGGCGCGCCGTCGATCAGCGCCAGGCGGCCCAACGCCGGCTCGCGGGTGGAGCGGACGCGGGCCAGCACCGGGCGGCCAGTTTCGCAGGCGGCCGCGAAGGCCGGACCGTCGCCGATCCAGTTTACTTCCTTGAGCGTCAGGCTGTGGGTCAGCAGGGCCTCGCGGGGGCCGACGATCACCTGGCGGGTGTCGGCGTCAATGCGGACCACGAACAGCGGGTCGCCCACCGCGACGTTCAGGCCCCGGCGCTGGCCGATGGTGTAGCGGGTGACGCCCTCGTGCTGGCCGAGCACCCGGCCGTCCATGTGGACGATGTCGCCCGGCAGCGCGCCTTGCGGACGCAGGCGGTCGATGACCGTGGTGTAGCGGCCTTCGGGGACGAAGCAGATGTCCTGGCTGTCGGGCTTGTCGGCCACGGCCAGACCCAGCTCGGCTGCGGCGGCGCGCACGGCGGGCTTGGGCAGGCCGCCCAGCGGAAAGCGCAGGTAGTCGAGCTGTTCGGCCGTGGTGGCGAACAGGAAGTAGCTCTGATCGCGGTTGGAATCCGCGGCTCTGTGGAGCTCTGGCCCTGCGGCGCCCACGTCGCGGCGGACGTAGTGGCCGGTCGCCATGGCGTCCGCGCCCAGGTCGCGGGCGACGTCCAAGAGGTCGCGGAACTTCACCGTCTGATTGCAGCGCACGCAGGGGATCGGGGTCTCGCCGCGCAGATAGGCGTCGGCGAAATCCTCCATCACTTGGTCGCGGAAGCGGCTCTCGTAGTCGAGGACGTAGTGCGGGATGCCCAGGCCCTCGGCGGCGGTGCGCGCGTCGTGGATATCCTGGCCGGCGCAGCAGGCGCCCTTCTTCTGGATCGCCGCGCCATGGTCGTAGAGCTGCAGCGTCACGCCGATCACGTCGTAGCCCGCCTTGGCCAGCAGGGCCGCGGTCACCGTCGAGTCCACCCCGCCGGACATGGCCGCCACGATCCGTGTTCCCGCGGGCAGGCGCACGGCCTCGCGCGCGGCGGCGATGAGGCCGTCGCTGAGGCTCGCGGTGGTGAGAACGGGCGCGTTCATGGGGCCCATATAGCCATCCCTCCCCGTTTTGGGGAGGGTGGCGAGCGATTGCGAGACGGGTGGGGAAGTGTGGGCCGGATCGCTGAATCGGCGCTTGAACGCGACTGCCCCACCCGACCTCGGCTTCGCCTCGGCCACCCTCCCCTAAAGAGGAGGGAGGGCTAGCCGGCCGGCAGCAGGGTCAGCAGGCTGTCGCTCTGCAGGGACTGCAGCACCTTGGCCGAGGCCTGGACCGAGAGCTGGGCGTTGGCGAGGTCGGTGGCGGCCTTGGCCATGTCGGCGTCGGTGATGTTGCCGATCATGCTGGTGAGCGTGTTCTGCTGGGTGACCAGGTTCTTGCCCACGGTCTCCACCTGCTGCTGCACCAGGCCGTTCTGGGCGGCGGACGAGGTCAGGTTGGTGCCGATGGTGGTCCAGTTCTGCATGGCGGTGGTCAGGAAGGTCGCCTGGGCGGCCGTCAGCGGACCGTTGAGCGGGCCGTTGGGGCCGTCGTTGTAGGCCTGGATCGCCTGAAAGGCGGTGAGCATCGGCGTACCCAGGTTGCTGGCCAGCTGGCCGGTGGTGACGGTGGTGGAATCGTCCAGCTTGGCCTGCACCGCGTAGCTGTCGTTCTTGAAGAAGCTGGCGATCGGCGGGCCGGCGGTGAGGTCGGTCATCTGCTGGGCGGTGACCGGCTGGGTGTTGATCTGGCCGCCGGCGAACAGGTACTTGCCGTCGAACTGGGTGTTCAGCCCGCTGACCGCGGTCTGGAACTGGTTCTGCACCTCCTGCATGAAGGTGTCGGCGTTGTTGGAGGCGAGCGCATCGGCGATCGCCTGGCGCACCGCCGTGGCGGAGTCGGCGACCGCCGTCAGCCCCTGATCCTGCTGGGTCAGCTTGGCGGCGATCTGGCTGTTCTGGGCCTGATAGTTGGTGATCCGCGCGTCGACCGACTTCATCGCCGTCAGGGTCTCGGCCTGCTGGGCGAAGGCCTTCAGGTCGTTGCCGTTCTTGGTCGATGAGACGCGGTTTTCGGCGTTGGTCTGCGCATTCTCGGCCGCCATCAGGTTGGCCAGGATGGCGGAGTATTGTCCGGCGGTGGATACGCGGTCGACCATGGTGTGGTCCTCTTAAGATCGGGCTGGGCTTGGCGCCCGGCTAGTTCACAACGGCGAGCAGGGCGTCGAAGACGTCCTTGGTGGCTTGGATCATGCGGGCGTTGGCCGAATAGGCCTGCTGGAAGGTGGTCAGATTGACGAGCTCTTCGTCGATATTGACCCCCTGGACGGACTGCAGCTTGGCGTTCGCCTCGGTCTGGACGGCGGTGGCGCTCCCGGACTGGCTCGACGCCGTCGCGGCGTCGCGGCCAAGCGAGCCGCCGAACTGGGCGGCGTAGGCGTTCAGCGACATGTTGACGTTGCCCAGGTCGCCGGCCGCCTTGAGTAGCGTCGCCGTCTGGGTCGCCTGCGAGAGCGCCAGCGCCCCGGACCCGTCGCCCGGCGCGACCGCGGGCGTGCCCGCCGCCGCGCCAAGGTTGAGCGTCGCGAACGGGACCAGGGTCGGATTAGCCGAAAGCGTCGGGTTGACCTCGTAGTTCCCCGCGCGCGCCGAGCGCACGCTGGTGCCCAGCCCGAACAGCTGGCTGATCGAGGGCCCGCCGACGCCGCGCGCGGTGGTGTCCTGCGCGACGCTCAGCTGGGCGTTCTGCGGCGCGGTCCCGGTGAAGGTGAGGTTCCCCTGGGCGTCGAGGCTGAAAGCCCCGTAGAGGCCGACGCCGGTGGCGTTGTTGTTGAGCGCGTTGACCAGGTCGCCGACGGTCGGGTTGCCGGCTGGCGGCACGGCCACGGTGACGGTGCGCAGCGGATTTCCCGCCGGCGTCGAGAGCTGCAGGGTGATGGTCGAGCCGGGCGCGAACCCGTTGGCGTCGCCCAGGGTGAGCCCGGTGTCGTAGGTCGAAAGCCCGGTGGCGCTGACCACGTCGTTGAGGCCGAAGAACTGCGAGAAGCCCTGGCCGGCCTTCTGCGATGTGCCCTCGTCGATGGCGACGCCGTTGCCGCCGGCGGCCGAGATCGACAGCGCGCCATTGGCGAAGCTCGCCGTGCCGGAGGCGCCGAGCGCGGTGTTCAGGCTGGTGACGAAGTTGGCCGGCGTGAAGGCGACGCCCGGCCCGCCGTTGACGCTCATGGTGCCGGCGGTGAAGTCGATGGCGACGGTCTTCTGCACCACCCCGTTGGCGTCGGTGATCGCCACCGTCGAGGCGCCGGTGAAGTTGCTGGCCGCGGTGGTCGAGTCGAGGCCGGTGTTGCGGCCGGTGAGCGAGGCCGGCGGCGGCGAGGCGGTGGCCGCGTTGCTGGCGGCGTTCAGCTGCTGGGCGGTGCGCGAGACGAACTCGCCCAACTGATCCGACACGCCCGGCAGCTTGGTGTTGCGCAGGTCGAGCAGGCCGCGGATCTCGCCGGAATTGATGGTGATCGGCTGCGGCGTGGGCACGCCGCCCGGCGTGGTCGCCGTCAGGTAGCCCGGCGTGGTGGCCGAGGAATTGTAGGCGATCTGCGAGGCGCCGCCGTCGCCGACCAGCTGGATGCCCTCGGTGGAGCGGATCGTGACGCCACCCTGCGCGCGCGGCGCGACGTTGATGTTGATCAGGCCGGAGAGGGTGTTCAGATCCTGCTGTTGGATGTTCTCCGAGCCCGTGGAATCGCCGCCGCTCACCTTGGCGCGGGCGATGTCGCTGTTCAGGCTGTCGATCTGCTGCAGCAGGGTGTTGATCTGGGAAACGTCATTGGTCACCTGGCTGTCGACGGCGCCCGAGAGCGCGTTGACCTGGGTGTTGATGCTGTTGGCGTCGCTCAGGAAGTTGCCGACCGTGGTCAGGGCCTGGCCGCGTAGCAGGCTCGACGAAGGGTCGTCGGCGGCGCTGGCGAAATTGGCCGAGATGTTATCCGGCATGTTGAAGAAGTAGTCGCTGGTCGTGGGGTCGCCGAACAGCGACTGCACGTTGTCGAGGAACTGCGAATAGATCGAGTAGCGGCTGGAGTCGGAGCCGGCGGTCATGCTGGCCGACTGCAGGTACTGGTTGGTGACCCGCTGGACGCCGGTGATATCGACGCCCACGCCGGCGCCGTTGACCACCTGCTGCTGCTGGGTGACGGTCTTGCGCGTGTAGCCAGGCGTGTTGACGTTGGCGATGTTGTCGGAGATCGCGTTCAGGGCCGCTTGCGCAGCGCTCAGCCCTGAAGTCGCGGTCTGCAGGATGCCGTTGAGGGACATCGGGTTTAGGTCTCCGCCCGGCAAAGGCTGACGTGCCGCCCGGCGAATTCTGCCGAGGCTGCAACGAACGCCCACATGAGGCGCCGGGAAATCTTATTTGTTTTCAACATGGTCCCTTCTGGGAGCCGGTGAGATCGTGTGGTTAACCGCAAGACCGGCGCCAGTTCGCAGATGGGCGGCGAACGGCCCGCGCCGGACGGCCTGACCGGGCCACCCGGCGGGCGGCAGGAAACGCCCCATGCGGCGCCGAATGGCTCGGCAATTTCCGCTCTCACCCCTCCCCAGGCGCCGGGGGTGATGGGGTGATTAAATGTGCAAAAACAACGACCTGACGAGTTGGCGCAAAGGTTGCTCCAGCTTGTCCGAATGTACCCGGCGCAGCAGGCGTCCGCTTCATCCCCCATCCGAAAGCGTCACAAGCGCATGTCCGCCGCCGCGATCAACACCGCCACGACCCCAGTCCCCGGCGCCACCGGCGCGGCGGGCCCGACGGCGGGCTTGGGTACGGGCGCGGCGCATGGCGCTCAGGCGAGCGGCCTGCCCGCGATCTTTCAAGCCATGCTGGCCACCCTGGCGCAGGCGGAAGACGCCGCCACCGGCGGCGCGGCCTCGGCCCAGGTGACCGCCGGCGGCAAGCTGCTGACCGGAACCATCAAGGCCGGGACCATCAAGACGGCGACGCCCGACGACGGCAAGACCAAGGCCAAGACCGCCGGCGCCGCGGACAGTCAGGCCGCCGCCGCGACGACGGGGACTGCGACGACCGGAGCTGCGACCGCGCCCGACGCCACCGTCGCCCTGCTGGTCCCCGCCGTCACGACGGCGCCCGCGCAGGTCACGCCCAAGACCGCCGAGGGCGGCGAAGAGGCGACTGACCAGGCGACGGTCCCGACCGGCGTCCTCAGCGGCAAGGTCCGCGCCCTGCCCGTCGCTACGCCGCTCGTTCAGACCGCCGACGCCGGCGACGCCGCCAAGACCGCCACAGCCAAGACCGCGGTGGCCGCCGCCGCCCTGGCCCCGAGCGGCGCGGCGGTGAACGCCAACGAGAAACCCGACGCCACGCCGGCGCAGACGCAGACCCAGACGCAGGCGCAAACGCAGACTGCGCCGGCGATCCCGGCTCCAACCGACCCCGCGGCGGCCGCTCCGGCCGCAGCCGGCGTCCCGGTCGCGCCAGCGTTGCTCGCCGCCAACGCCGCCACAACGCTTGCTTCCAACGCCAAGACCGCGACCACCCCGACGCCCGTGGACGGTAAGGCGTCGACCCCCAAGGCCGCCCGCGCCGACGCTCCCAAGGCCCCCGCCGGTCCCGCCGACACCACCGCGCTCTCCGCCAACACCGCCGGCAAGAACGCCGATGCGCTTGCGCCCATCGTGAGCGGTGGCGGCAAGGCCGGCGCGGCGGACAAGGACGGCCAAGCCGCTCTCGACGCCGAAGCCGGCGCCGATCAGCCCGCCCCCAGCCAAGCGCCGGGCGATCCGGCCACCGCCTCCACCACGACGCCGGCCACCGTCATCGCCGCCGCGGCCGCGGCGGTGCGCGGCTCGCCGCAGACCGTGGCCAACCTCGCCGCCCAGATCGTCAAGAAGCTCGACGCGCGCTCGACCCAGTTCGACGTGCAGCTCGATCCCGCGGGCCTCGGCAAGGTCGACGTGCGCGTGGAGATCGGCGCCGACGGCAAGATGAGCGCGGCGATGTCCTTCGACACCCCGCAGGCCGCCGCCGAGCTGCGCTCACGCTCGGTCGAGCTGCAACAGGCGCTCGCCCAATCCGGCTTCGATGTCAGCGGCGGCATGTCCTTCGACGTGTCCACCGACCGCGGCCAGAACGGTCAGGCGCAGAACCAGCAACAGGACTCCGGCGCGGCGTTCCGCGGCCGGGCCTTCCAGGCGGCGCTCGACACCACGGCCGACACCCCGCCCGTCTCGCAACTCTCGCTCAGGCGCACGTCTGCGTCGGGCGTCGATATCCGAATCTGAGGACGTCATGACCGTCACTGCCCCCACGACCACCCCGCCGACCACGGGAACGCCGACCGCCGGCACGCCCGGCGCGACCCTGCAGGGCCTCGGCAGCCTGGCCGACAACTTCAACACCTTCCTGACCCTGCTCACCACGCAGCTGAAGAACCAGGACCCCACCGCGCCGCTGGATTCCAACCAGTTCACCCAGCAGCTGGTGCAGATGACCGGCGTCGAGCAGCAGCTCAACACCAACAGCCTGCTGCAGCAGGTGGTCAGCAACACCTCCGGCGGCGTCTCGGGCGCGGTCGCGATGATCGGCACCGACGTCAAGGCGACCAGCACCACGGCCAACCTGACCAACGGCCAGGCGCAGTGGGTCTACAACCTGCCGGCCGGCGCCGCGGATCTGAAGGTCCAGGTGCTGGACAGCGCCGGCAACGTCGTCGCCGCCCAGGCGCCTACCGACATGAGCGCCGGCGACCACAGCTTCAGTTGGAACGGCAAGAACCTGGCCGGCAGCCAGCTGGCCAACGGCGGGACCTACACCCTGCAGGTCACGGCCACCGACTCCACCGGCGCCTCGCTGGCCACGACGAGCTATGTCGAGGGCCTGGTCACCGGCGTCGTCCAGAACAACGGCGCGGCCTCGATCATCGTCAACGGCTCCACGGTGCCGGTCTCAAGCGTGATCAGCGTCAACAAGCCCACCACGACCGCTTCCACACCCACAGGCGCGACGACCGGCTCATGAGCCAGTCGCGCCACCCCTTTGAACCCGGACGGCAAAACGCCGTCTCCCGCTCCGGCCTAACCAAGGCGCCGAACGACCCCGCAGCAGGCGGTAACCTAGGAAAGAACGGACAAGAACCATGAGCATCAATTCGGCACTGCTGGCCGGGGTCTCCGGCCTGGCGGCCAACTCCTCCGCCCTGGCGGCGATTTCCGACAACATCGCCAACGTCAACACCACCGCCTACAAGCGCAACCAGGTGGACTTCTCCACCATGGTCACCTCGCAGGCGGTGACCGGCGACTACTCGGCCGGCGGCGTGCAGGGCAGCAACATGCAGCTGGTCAGCACTCAGGGCCTGATTCAGAACGCCTCGTCGCCCACCGATCTGGCGATCAGCGGCGACGGCTTCTTCGTCGCCAGCACCTCGTCCGGTGCAACCGCCTCGGAGTTCACCCGTGCGGGCACCTTCACGCCGGACGCCAACGGCTTCCTGGTCAACGACGCGGGTCTCTACCTGCAGGGCTGGCCGGTGCAGGCCAACGGCACCATCAACTACGACCCGTCGGACCTTACGAAGATCAGCTCGATCAACGTCAAGAACCTGGGCGCCGCCGTCCAGGCGTCGACGAGCCTCGGCGTCAGCGCCAACCTCGACGAGACCACCGCGGTCAGCGCCGGCGCGGCGACCTACAACGCGGCCACCAAGTCGATGGCGCTCTACGCGTCCAGCAACGGCGCCTCGGGCACCGCGCCGGACGCCGCCCCGATCGAGTTCAGCGTCATCGATTCCGTCGGCGGCACCCATAAGTTCGCCCTGGCCTTCGAGAAGACCGCGACGCCCAACCAGTGGAACGCGGAAATCTACGCGGTCCCGGCCACGGACGTGAGCTCGGCCGGCCCCAGCGGCCAACTCGCCGCCGGCCTGGTGAACTTCAACACCGATGGCTCGATCAACCTGGCGACCTCGACGCTGTTCGGGGCGGCCGGCGCGCCGCCGACGCTGACCCTGGCCGCATCCGGCGGCGCGGCCCCGGCCTGGGCCACCAACCTCGGCATCGCCGGCCAGAGCCTGAACATCGACCTCAGCAAGGTGACCCAGCTGGCCGCGGCCTCGACAGTGAACTCGGTGAGCGCCGACGGCGCCAGCGCCGGCAACATCGTCGGCGTCTCGGTGGGGGCCGACGGCGTGGTCTCCGCGCTGTTCGACAACAGCCAGGTCCGCAAGATCGCCCAGGTGGCCATCGCCACCTTCCCGAACGTCGATGGACTGACGCCCCTCAGCGGCAACGCCTACGGCGGCTCGATCAAGGCCGGCACCATGACCCTGAAAACGCCAGGGACCGGCGGAGCCGGCAAGATCTCGCCCTCCAGCCTGGAAGCCTCCACGGTCGACCTCTCGACGGAGTTCACCGGCCTGATCACCACCCAGAAGGCCTACTCCGCCTCGTCGAAGATCATCACCACGGCGGACACGATGCTCGACGAACTCATCAACATCATTCGGTAGTGGTAGTCTTAACTCAGATTAACTGAGTGTAAAATCGCACTGTGCCGAATTAATACACGGGGAAAGCAATGGTTAGAGCTTCATTCACTAATACGATTCAGCGGCTGTTAGGAGCCGTGTCGTATTGTTCTCATCAACAGTGATGGTGGGAAAGGCGTAAAGCCATGTTGCAGCAACAGCAGACGCGCACGAATAGCCGCGGGGAGTCGTATGTTATCGGCCCCACGGGCGCGCCGTTGACGCTGAGGGACTTGCCGCCGGCCGATACCGGCCGGTGGGTGATTCGCCGCAAGGCCGAAGTTGTGGCCGCGGTGCGCGGGGGCTTGCTCTCGCTCGAGGATGCGCTGGAGCGTTACCGGCTGACCTCGGAAGAGTTCCTCGCGTGGCAACGGTCCATCGATCGCCACGGCCTCGCGGGTCTTCGGACCACGCGTATTCAGCAGTACCGCTGAACCCGGCAGCTTTCCCCGGTTGGGTTCAACGACGACGCGGCCGCGCCCCCGCCACAGGGGCGCGGCCGTTGCCGTTTTGGCCTATCCCCCGCCGGCGGCCTTCTCAGCCTCGTCGATGACGCGGCGGGCCAGGACCTCCTCGTCGTCCGGCACCAAAAGGCGGCTGGCCAGTACGCCGGGATAGGCCGAGGCCTCCACCAACAGCGGATGCAGGTCGGCCTCCTCCAGCATGGCCTTGAGGAAGTGCAGCCGCACCGGATTGGTGGTCTTCAGGATCTCGATCATCAGCGGACCTCGCCCACCCGCGTCAGCGGCGCGCCCATGGCCGCGCCCGGCAGCTTGCGTACTGTGACCGCGATCCTCTCCCGGTCGCCCGCCGCCCGCTCGACTAAGAGGCGCGCCACCTGGGCGTCGTCGTGGAAAGCGTAGCCCTTGATGGCGTCCAGGATCGCCTTGGCGACGTTGTCGAGGTCGAGCCAGGGCGGATCGCCGACATATTCCAGCTGGATCTCAACCGAGAACTCTCCCCAGGCGGGGCGCGAGCCGCGCCAGGCCTTGCGGAAGAATTCGTAGATCAGTGGCTTGTAGTACTTGGCCTGACTGGTCAGGCCGTCGACCACCAGCTCCATGACGCCGTCCGCCTCGCGGACGCGGACCTTGCCGTGCTGGGTCCAGTCGGCGTCCACGGCGCCTCTAGACCCGCTCGACCTTCACCGCCGTGCCATAGGCCAAGACCTCGGTGATGCCTTCCATGATCTCGTTGGCGTCGTAGCGCATGCCGATCACCGCGTCAGCGCCGGCCCGGCGCGCATGGTCGACCATCAGGTCCAGCGCCTCCTGACGGGCATGCTCGGCCAGCTCGGTGTAGATCGTCAGATTGCCACCGAAGATCGACTGGATGCCGCCGGCGAAATTGCCCACGACGCTGCGCGAGCGGACCGTGACGCCGCGCACCAGGCCGATATGGCTGGTCGTCTTGTATCCCGGGATCTCATTGGTGGTGGCGACGAGCATGGTCTTTCGCGGCTCCAAGCTGGACCTCACCCATATATAGGCGCGGCCCGGCGCACGCCACGGGCCGTTGCGGCGGCGCCTCTGCGGAGCTAGACCCGCCGGAGCGGCGAGCTCGCCGCCGCAGCCAGCGCCCTTGGGGGGACCAAGCGATGACCGCCACCCGCACCGAGACCGACACCTTCGGCCCCATCGAGGTCGCCGCCGACCGCTATTGGGGCGCCCAGACACAGCGGTCGCTGCAGAACTTCAAGATCGGCTGGGAGAAGCAGCCGATTCCGGTGGTCCGCGCGCTCGGCGTCGTCAAGCGCGCCGCCGCCGAGGCCAACATGGCGCTCGGCAAGCTCGACCCGAAGATCGGCGAGGTGATCGTCGCCGCCGCCCAGGAGGTGATCGACGGCAAGCTCGACGACCACTTCCCGCTGGTGGTCTGGCAGACTGGGTCGGGCACCCAGTCGAACATGAACGCCAACGAGGTGATCTCGAACCGGGCCATCGAGATGATGGGCGGGGTGATGGGCTCTAAGAGCCCGGTCCACCCCAACGACCACGTCAACATGAGCCAGTCGTCCAACGACACCTATCCGACGGCCATGCACATCGCCTGCGCCGAGCAGGTGGCGCACGACCTGATGCCGGCGCTGGCCCACCTGCACACGGCCCTGCATCGCAAGGAGAAGGATTTCGCCCACATCATCAAGATCGGGCGAACCCACACCCAGGACGCCACGCCCCTGACCCTGGGCCAGGAGTTCGGCGGCTATTCCGCCCAGGTCGCGGCGGCGACCCGGCGGATCAAGGACAGCCTCTGGGGCCTCTACGAGCTGGCCCAGGGCGGCACCGCCGTCGGCACCGGCCTGAACGCGCCGGTGGGTTTCGCGGAGAAGGTGGCCGAGAAGATCGCGGCCATCACCCGCCTGCCCTTCGTGACCGCGCCCAACAAGTTCG